>CAYPPR010000038.1:0-42968 GCA_964412665.1 uncultured Desulfopila sp. | reverse complement strand
ACCCTTGGTAATTTCGGGGTAGTTTTCACTGACAACAGGAAAATTGGTTTTGTCGGGAAGCACCCCACTGATGGTACTGTAAATCTTATGATACTCCAAGAAAGGAAAAAGGTCCGGTCTACTGAAGATCAAGACGATCAGTACAAACAGGATGGCTGAAACAGAGAAAATCGATATTTGCCGTGATTTGCTCAGTCTTGCCGATTTTGCCGCGCTCTTGGGTATCGGAATGGAAAATTTTTCGTCGTTATCTTTGGTTAGATCAACTTGATTCTTCCAAAATTTACTGTCCTTTTTCCTGCCGCCGTGGACTTTATGGATCAGTACTTTTGTGACTTTTGATATCTCTTGCGAACGTTCTCCTGCGGCCTGTTCTGCTTGGCAAGAGAGAGGTTTGAAAAGAAGAGGTTGCTGGTCGTCAAGTTCAGAAAAATGTTTTGCAGGATCCTCCTTATTGAATGGCCAAATATCATTGCTGTTCGTCCCATTTGCTCTATGTTCAAGAACATAATCTAATAAAATCTTACAAATGAACACAACAACAGCAGCGATTTGAATAAATAGAACGATTGCCCAAATGGTAAAAAGATGAGCTTGCTCTTGATTCCTTTGGGAAGCTTCAAGACCTGCGACGAGTAGATAAGCAGGAGACAAAAAGAGAATATTTATAAAATTTATAATTATTGCCGCAGCACCAAAAGGAGTACCTTTACCCGTTGAGAGCCAAGCCAAAAACCCAGACAAGCCCGAAATCATAATACCAAAAACTGGTACAAAAATGGCTATTACTGAAAAGATGAGTGAAGCTATGCCAAAAGCGAGCATCGTATTATTAGTAGGTAAGCAAGGTAGAATTCATTATTAAAACGAAAAATTTCACCACACTGTAGCACTAGTGTTAAACAAAATCATATAGTTGGCATAGCTTATGACAAATCGCGCGCTTTGTCTAATTTATATTTTTTTTGTTCCAGATGCGTCTAATAATTGTTTGAATTTGAAAATCAAACGTCGCCGCATTAAAAACCACAATTTCTTTCGAGGATAGACAATAAGTATCCACGTTATGGCCAGATTGATAGGATTTCACAAGAAATCTTGCATGTAATGGTATACAACAGTAGGTTACTCATTTCTTCAAATACATGGCTTTTCTAGAAGGAGTTTTTGATGTGCGGACTACTTGGTGATTTCCTGCATTCGTTTGCCACACTTCGAACGGATGGATCCAAAAAAAACTGGACTAGCCTTACCTACTATCGGTCACCCTACAAACCCTTTTTGCTTTTAGCTGTTCTGGATTTCATCGAATCCGGGATAATTAAAAGAAATTTTATTGAACCATCCTTTGAACTCGCACAAACCTTTCAGGATTATTGCGCCTTAATACTGCCACCTGACCGGAAAGCAAGCATGTCCTATCCTTTTTATCATCTGGAGAGCGCAAATATCTGGGAATTGAAACCACAGCCAGGACAACAACACCAAAGAGGGTTATCGATAAGTTCGGTAAAACGCCTGCGGCAACTGTATCTTGGTGCGCGATTTAGCGAAAATCTGTATCCGCTGCTGCAAATGCCAAGCTCGCGGGAAAAGCTTCGCATGGTTCTTATTGAGAAATACTTTGCTCCAGAAATCAGGCAGACAATCCGTGAGCACTCGGCAATCAATTGTCAATCAACGTTATATTCCAGAGACCTCCTTGCAACACAAGAGCGGCCTCTCGATTATCAGCTGTTGATTACCCCGTCCACACCTGTCGACAAAGTTCGTGATCAGGGATTCAGAAAGGCGATTGTCCAGTTGTATGATCATCGTTGTGCCATTTGTGGAATCAAAATGCTTACGCTGGAAGGTCACACGGTAGTGGATGCAGCTCATATTAAACCCTGGAGTGAAAGCCATGATGATTCACCAACCAATGGCATGGCGTTATGTAAACTCTGCCATTGGTCTTTTGATGAAGGGCTTATGTCTGTCGGACACAGCTATCAGGTTCTAATTTCTCCAGCTGTTAAAAATGATCCAAATTTGCCAGGACATATACTTACGCTTAGAGATCGAGCAATGTTCCTACCGCTTGAAAGCAAATTCTGTCCAGACCAGGAAAACTTTGGTTGGCACAGGAAAGAACGATTCAGGAAAAGCGGAAAATGAGAATATGCTATTGTGCTCGCACATTTTCTCGTGTTGTTTACAAATAATGAAAAATCGTAAAAGGATATTAATTAGTTATGCCCATCGAACGAGGATTGTATGAGCAGATTGTAACGACACAACTCAGTGAAAAGCTAGAGCAGCTCAGTCCTAATCTTAAAGCGATTTTATCGAAAATTGATGCAGGTGAAAGTCACGCCATCCTTGCTCAATACTTGGGGCTATATTTTGCACACCTATTCACACAGATAAGCGATGAGAATAAAATCAAAAATCAGATCTCAATATGTAACCAAATTATAGAGAACTCGTCTATTGGCGTTGAAAAATTTAACGTCGCCCCGTTCATAGTTGATGAAGTAGGCAAGCGCCTACTTCAAATTCAAGATTCTTCTTTTCGCAAACACCCAATACCCACTACTCCACTGTCGACTGGCACACTCCTTACGGCTACGGCCGGCGATCCTTCGTTGGTCTCGCAACTCAAGCAGGAAATTTTGCATGCCGATAAAGTTGACCTCTTGGTATCATTCATTAAATGGAGCGGTATCAGAATAATCAGGGATGAATTGGAAGAATTCACCAGCCGAGGTGATCTTCGCGTCATTACCACTTCCTATCTCGGCGCCACTGATTTGAAGGCTATTAAGTACCTCCTTGCTCTCCCTAATACTGAGTTATGGGTGTCCTTCGACACCCAACGAACACGCCTTCATGCAAAGGCCTATATCTTTCATCGAAAAAGCGGTTTTGGCAGTTGCTATGTTGGATCTTCAAATATATCCAATCCGGCCATGACTGACGGCTTGGAATGGAACATGAAAATCTGCCAATATGACACCAAGCATCTTTGGGAGAAGATCACTGCAACATTTGACACCTACAAGCAATCAAGAGATTTTGAAAAGATAACCACAGAGGAAATTCCTCGCCTTGCCAATGCCCTTAAGTTTGAGAAAAAAACAGGTCATAGTAATCAAGCTGATCATTTAGCATTTTTTGATATTAGGCCATATCCATACCAACAGGAAATTCTAGACACGCTCGAGGCAGAACGTAGTATCCACAACAGGACCAAGAATCTCGTTGTTGCAGCCACAGGAACAGGGAAAACGGTTATAGCTGCTTTTGACTTCAAACGATTCATGAAACCAAAAAAACATATGCGGTTTCTTTTTGTTGCCCACCGTGAAGAAATCCTCAGCCAGGCTAGAGCTGTTTTTCGAAACATTTTAAGAGATCAGAATTTTGGAGAGCTGTGGGTAGGAACAAATGTACCAGACCACCTCGAACAACTTTTTGTCTCAGTACAGACATTTCATGCGAAGAAACTATGGGAGCAGCTCGATCCGGAATTTTACGAGTACGTGATAATAGATGAATTCCATCATGCTGCGGCATCCAGTTACCAGAAACTCTTTTCTCATTTTAGACCAACAGTCCTGCTGGGCTTGACAGCAACCCCAGAACGGGGTGATGAAAAGGATATTCTTGGCTATTTCGATTATCGTATCAGTGCAGAAATTAGATTACCTGACGCCATTAACAGGAAACTCCTCTCACCATTTCAGTATTTCTGTATCACGGATACGGTTGATTACTCAAAATTGACATGGCAAAAAGGCGGATATGTTCTGGCTGAACTTGAGCACATTTTCATCACAGGTAATGATATTCGTGCAAAATTGATAATTCAAAAGGCGAGGGACCTCCTGCTTGATGTAAACAAAGCGAGAGGAATTTGTTTCTGCGTTTCGCAAGAGCATGCCCGCTATATGGCCAAACAGTTGAACAAATACGATATTCCCGCCTTAGCTCTGACAGCTACAACACCCGATGAAACCAGAAAAGATGCGATCAAAAAACTTCGAGATTTTAATATTAATTTCCTTTGCGTTGTCAACCTGTTCAATGAAGGTGTCGATATCCCGGAAATTGATACCGTACTTTTTCTCAGGCCTACAGAGAGCCTAACCGTATTTCTGCAACAGTTCGGCCGAGGGCTTCGTCTTTGTGAAGATAAAGATTATTTAACGGTTCTCGATTTTATCGGTCATGCACATCGGAGATTCAACTTTGAGGCACGATTTCGGACGCTCTTAGGACCAACACAAAACAAGGTTGAAGATGAAATTCAAGCATCTTTTCCATCATTACCCTCAGGCTGTGTAATCGAGATGGAGAAAGAGGCACAAAAATATGTTTTAGAAAATATCCGCCAATCTCTTACCCACGCCAACCAGAATCAGATAATTGGACGAATATCTACATTTCAGGAGGAGACTGGGCTAGACCTGAGCTTGACGAACTTTATTGATTACTATCATCTGAATTTTGATGACATATACAAAAAGGCTTCATGGTCCCGTCTCTGTGTTTTAGCCGGTAGAATGGATGACTTTCATGCACCGGATGAACAGATCATCAGCAAAGGTTTACGCCGTTTCTGCCATAACAACAGTACCCCAAAATTACAGAAGCTTTTAAATATCTTATCGGGAGATGTAGTTCCATCGAACTTAAACAATCTGGATCTAGAAACAAGGAGGATGTTAACAATGTTCTGTTTTTCTATCTGGAACAACAGACCGCCAGGAAAGAACCTCGAAGAAAATATTTTATCTTTGAAAGACAATTCAGTGCTGTTGCATGAGGCTCTTAGCCTTATAGAGATTCTCATTGAAAAGGCAAGTTCTGTGGTCCACAAGCCTCAGCTTCCTTATCCCTGCCCTTTATCGGTGCATGCCAGTTATACCTTAAGTGAAATATTATCCGGTCTCGGTTTTTACACCTTCGAAAAACATTCGGTAGTGAGGGAAGGAGTCAAGTACCTCCCTTATATCAATACCGATCTGTTCTTCATCACATTAAACAAAACAGAGCACGATTACTCGCCAACTACGATGTACAAAGATTATGCGCTGGACGAGACCTTGTTTCACTGGCAATCGCAAAGCACAACAAGTGAGACTTCACCAACTGGGCAACGATATATACATCATCAAGAACAAGGATCGCACGTTCTTCTCTTCGTACGTGAGACAAAAAAGAAAAATAACCTTTCCTGTCCATATCACTTTCTGGGTCCAGCAAGTTATGTAAGCCACACAGGAAACAAGCCAATGTCCATCATTTGGCGCTTACACCATGAGATGCCCGGCAAACTCATTCGGACAACGACACGATTAGCCGCAGCCTGATCATTTCTGCCATTATCTGAACACTCGCGGTCATATCTTCTACGTTTAAATTTTTATCCTGGACGTTATCATAAAAGAGTAACGGAATAGTCTTCCCCTTAGTCAAAAAAATCATCCTGGAAACAGTCACCCTCGAATTGTTCCGTTTGCCCCAACCCTTGATGTGCTTGCGGTTCCTGCCGACCGGCACCCTGGTCAATGATCTCTTCCAGCAGGAAATAGGCCCCTATTGAGCCGCCGGCAAAATCATCTTTTTCATTCGTGGCTGCAGCTTGTTTGCTGACAGCTTGCTTCCTCCGGTCGTGCTGATGCGTGTCGCGCCGGGAGAGCCGGTAAACAAGAGAGATGACAACTACCAGAAACAGGAACAATTCCATATCGTTCTCCAGAGGGTGAAGGTTTCTTTGACTCTTCTTGCCTTTCTAAGATACTATGCTTGATAGGACAAATAATGACCGAGCATAAAACAGGGATGGAGCGATGAGCAAATACAAGCCGCAGCACAGCAGGTTGTTATTTATCGACCGGAAAATCGGCGAAGGCCGGTACCCGAATTGCGCCAGTCTGGCCGAAGAATGGGAGGTGAGCCGGCACGACCATCCGCCACGATATATGGCAAACCGTGTTCAAAGGTCTGCGGACGCTGCACAGACTGAAGATCGAATACCAGCCGCCCGGACAGAGCCCGACCAGCCGGGAACTGGATCCCTATCACGCCATCCGCTATGATGGCGACTGGTATGTCATCGGCCACTGCCACCTGCGCGACACGATCCGTACCTTCAGCCTGTCCAGAATAAACCAGGCCGCTCTCCTTGAGGAAATATTTGTCATTCCAGAGACCTTCGACTTTCATCAGATCACCAGAAGCCGCTTTGGCGTGTACTGGGGCAAGGCCGAAGAACAGGTCAAAATCCGCTTCTCAGCCAGGGTGGCCCCTTATATTCTCGAACGGACATGGCACCCCAGCCAGAAGATCGCCTACAATGGTGACCAGTCACTTGTCCTCTCGCTCACAGTCAACCATATGCTCGAGTTGAAGCGCTGGGTTTTGTCCTGGGGCAAGGAGGCGATGGTGCTTGAGCCGGAAAAGCTTGCTGCGGAGATCAGGGCGGAGGTTGGCGGGATAATTTTGCAATACGATCGTTTGTTTTAATCGGATGCATCCCTATTTTATGGTGACAATCTTGGAAATATTTATACCATACATGGAGAAATCTTCTCCATGGCACTACAATGACCATAAATTAAGTCGTTCTGGAAGATAAAGAGAAATCAAGGAGATAATGCAATGCTGACCGAACGGGTGCGCTACAAACCGTTGCAGGACAAGATAACCGATCCCGCTACTGCCGCGAGGCATATTCAGGACGGCACCAACCTTTTTATTTCCGGTTTTACCGCCGGCTATCCCAAGCTGATCCCTCAGGAACTAGTGAAGCGCGCCGAACAGGGCGAAAAATTCAAGATCAACCTGTTTGCCGGGGCATCGACCGGCGACATGGTCGACGGCATATTGGCCCGGGCAGACCTTGTGGCCTCGCGGCGTCCCTACATGAGTGATAAATTCATGCGGGAAAAAATCAACCAGGGCAAGATCGCCTTCAAGGATGATCATCTTTCCCAACTGTCGGCCAAGGTGCGGGCAGGCGAATGGGGCAGCTGTGACGTGGCTGTGGTGGAGGCTGCGGCAATTACCGAAAAAGGCCATTTGATCCCCACCATGTCCGTCGGCAATACGCCCACCTATGTGCAGGAAGCGGACAAGATTATCATCGAAATTTCCGCGCACTCCCCGCAGCTGGAGGGAATTCACGACATCTTCATACCGGAGGATCCGCCGTACCGCATGCCTATCCCCATTTATCGGACCGGGGATAGGATAGGCAAACCCTTTATCGAAATGGATCCCAGCCGGGTGGTGGCCATCCTGTTCAGCACCGAGCAGGATCATTGTCCAATATTCATGCCGCCAAACGGTGTCTCCAGCCGTATCGCCGAATATATCCTCGACTTTGTCCGCCATGAGATCAGCAAGGGGCGTATGCCGGCTTCGCTGCCCTGGCAGGCGGGGGTGGGCGACGTCGCCAATGCCGTTTTATCCGGCTTCATCGAAGACAAGAACTTCGAGTCCATCGATATTTATTCCGAGGTACTCCAGGACAGCGTGCTCGACCTTATTGATCTGGGCAAAGTTCGCGCGGCTTCCGGATCGGCCATGACCTTATCGGAAAAGGCCAGGGACCGGTTCTTTAACGAAATCTACCGCTACCGTGACAAAATTGTCCTGCGGCCGGTGGAAATTTCCAATTCGCCGGAGGTGATCCGCCGTCTGGGAGTTATTGCCATCAATACGGCCATCGAAGTGGACATGTACGGCCAGGTCAACTCCACCCATGTCATGGGCACCCAGCTGATGAACGGGATCGGCGGCTCCGGGGATTACCTGCGCAACGGGGCGCTGAGCATTATTGTCACCCCCTCTACCGCCAAGGGCGGCTTGATTTCGGCCATCGTGCCCATGGTTTCCCATGTCGATCACTCCGAGCATTCGGTGGATGTGGTGGTCACCGAACACGGCCTGGTGGATACCCGTCCACTGACCCCGCGTCAGGTGGCCGAACAGGTTATAAAAAAATGTGCCCATCCCGATTTCCGGGATCAGTTATGGGACTATTATCAACGGGCGGTCCGGGAGCGTGGAGGACATGAGCCGCATATCCTCGAGCAGGCGTTTTTCATGCATCAGCGTTTTTTGGAATGCGGTGATATGCGCGTTAGGTAGAGCTTTGCGATCCCATCAGTATTGAGAGGAAAAATCATGAAACCTGCGGAAAAAGAGGAAATAGCACAGATTGTCCGGCAAACCATCGGCAAAATCGCCCCCGAGGCGGATCTTGCAAATCTGCAGCCGGATATTCGCTTTCGCGATCAATTTGATCTGGATTCGGTCGACTTTGTCAATTTCATTGAGCAGCTGCAGGCAGCTCTGCAGGTTAAAATCCCGGAGCTCGACTACCCGCAACTGACGACCATGAACGGCTGCATTGCTTACCTGGGGAAAAAATAATTATCCATCCGGGGTGAGTTCCAGGGTAACCTGCTTTATTTCGGGATCTTCTCGGTCTGAGGTGACCTTAAAACCAAAGACACGACACAGCTTGAGCATCGCTTTATTGTCGTTGAGAACATCACCGAACAGTTCACCAATGCCCTGACCGCGGGCATAATCAATGATGCGGCGCAGAAGCATGGGGCCGAGCCCCAGGCCGGTCATATCGTGGCGGAGCAGGATGGCAAATTCCGCCCGCTCTTTGTCCGGGTCGGCACTGATCTGCACCACGCCGTACAGTTCTTTTTCCCCTGCCTGATTTTTCCCTTCCACCACCAGGGACATTTCCCGGTCATAATCGATCTGCGTCAGGCGGGCAGCCAGGCTATGCGACATGGTATTCATCGGATGTAAAAAGCGCAGGCGGATCTCTTCCTCAGTTAAGCCGGCAAAGATCTTCTGATACCCTGGTTCGTCTTCCGGACGGACCGGACGGATAAGCAGGGTCTGCCCATCCGGCAGGGACAGGGTTTCCTCCAGTTCTTTGGGATAGGGCCGGATTGCCAGGCGATCGACCGCCGCACCCCTGGCCTTGGTCACCCTGACACGGGCATCGAGAGCCAGCACTCCCTGTTCATCGGCCAGCAGCGGATTGATGCGCAGCTCGGCAATTTCGGCAATATCACAGACCAATTGCGAAATTTTTATCAGGGTCAGGGCGATAGCGTCCAGATCTGCCCCCGGCATTCCCGGGTAATCCTGCAAAAGGGTATACATCCTGGATCGCGCCAGCACCTCATGGGCCAGCAGCATATTCAGTGGCGGCAAAGCAAAGGCCACGTCGCCGATCACCTCTGCGGCAACCCCGCCATGACCAATCATGATCAGCGGGCCGAACAGGGCATCCTCGGTCATGCCGACAGCCAGTTCATGACCATGGGGACGGTGGGTCTTGACGGCGGCCGCTGCATCAGCTTCTACGTAGGGAATGGCGTAGGCACTCAGGAGCGCTCTGTTTTCCGCCCCTGTCAGCCAGGGACGATTGTCCGCCAGGGCCTTGGCGACCAGCTGCCTGGCCCTGGCCGTATCTGGGGTGAATGTCTCGGGAATACTGTGCGGTGTTTCCATCAACATTTCCTGACTTTTTCGGTAGCGCACTACCTGCATGAAGCCCCGCACTGCTTCGGTGGGTGTTTCATAGGTGGGGATGTGGTTTTCAGTGAAAATACGCCTGGCTTCTTCGACGGATTCCTCACCGAGCCAGCAGGTCAACACCATCTTTTGCCGAAGGGGTGATTTTCTGGTTTTAAGCGCATCGATTACCGCCTGGGCAGCGGCGGTCGATGAAATCAGCCGCGTCGAACAATGCAGCAGCAGGACGGCATCCGTTTGCTGGTCATGGTCAAGAACCTGCAGGGCATCACCATAGCAGCTGTCCGGAGCTTCGCCGACAATATCGACCGGATTACCATGGGACAAGATGGACGGCAGGACCTGCTTGAGTTTGTCCAGAGTCTGCTGCTCCAGCACGGCCAGCCGCCCTTCCCGATCGATCAAGGTGTCCGCCGCCATCACCCCGATGCCGCCGCCATTGGTGACAATGGCCAGGCGATCCCCGTTCACCTGTCTGGTCATGGTGAGCGTCTGGGCAGCATCGAACAGGGCCTGCAGATCTCTGACCCGCAGCATGCCGGCCCGCCTGAAGACCGCATCATAGACACCATCGGCACCGGCAGCCGACGCCCGCATTGTTTTGACATACCGGCCCGCCTTGACGACGATTACCGGTTTATTGCGGGCGGCAGCCCGGGCGGCAGACAGGAACTTTCTCGCTTCGGTAATGGTTTCGATATACAGCAAGATGGCATGGGTCTGGTAATCATTGGCCAGATAATTGAGCATATCGCCGCAATCGACATCGACCATATCGCCCAGGGCCACGCACTGCGAAAAGCCGATTTTCCGGGCGGTGGCCCAGTCCAGTACGGTCGTCAGGACGGCTCCTGACTGGGAGACAAAGGCAATATTTCCGGGTAAGGGCTGGATATGGCTGGTGCTGGCATTGAGACCAACTTTGGGGACCATGATGCCAAGGCTGTCTGTGCCGATAATGCGCAGCAGATACGGTTTGGCCGCCGCCAATATGGCGCTGCGCAGGCTTTGGTTTTGGCTTTGGTCGGCGGGACTTTGCCCAAAGCCGGGGCTAATGACCAGCGCTGCTTTAGTACCCCGCTTACCAAGTTCGGCAAGCAGCTGCGGCACCGCCTCCGGTGGCCTGGCAATCACCGCCAGATCCGGTGCCTGGGGAAGACCGGCAATATCGGCAGAGGTGGCTACAATAAAAATCTTTCCCTTGAATCCGCCACCAAACACATTAGCGGTCAACACGCCTGCAGCCGTTCCCGGTGTCCAATCGGCTCCGATCAGGGCAATCGACGTCGGGACAAAGAAAAGATTGAGGTTTCTCATCACCATAGGCGCATCTCCCAGGAGTTCAAGAGTAACTCCATCCATCTGTTTGCAACTAATTCACTGCGGGTTAAAAAAAATCGAGCAAAGCCAAAACCTGGAAATATTCCCGTCACCGGCCGGTAAGCCCTGTCGGCGGGGCCATGAATTCCGGCCCGACAGGTTGACTGATGGTTTCAGCCAGAATTGAATCCACTGCCGAAAGTGTTGCAAGATCCATCGACCATCCCATGATTTCATCAACAGGATCCATTTGCGAAGGTTTGCGGGCGCCCCAGATGGCTATAGGAATTCCTTTTTCAAAAATCCATCTCAGGCTGAAAGCCAGGATCGATCTGTTGTAAAGCTTTGCCGCCAGTTTTTCCAATTTGCCGGCAGCCTCGAGATAGCTACTGAAACGTGGTTTCCTAAACTTGGGGTCGTTGTTGCGCAGGTCATCTCCCTCGAAAACCCGGTCTTCGGACATCTTGCCGGACAGCAAGCCCCGACACAGTGCGCCATAAGTCATCAGGCCGATATCGTTGCACTCGCAATACGGTTTGATATCCTTCTCGATATCGCGTTCGAAAATATTGAAAGGAGGCTGGCACAGATGCAGCGGACATTCGCTCCGAAAGGTCTGCATCTGGTCCTGGGTAAAATTACTTACACCCACGGCTTTGATAACCGACTGCTCGTGGAGTTCTCTCATCGCTCCGGCCGTCTCGGCGATAGACCTGGTGCAATCCGGCCAGTGGACAAAATAAATATCGATAGTATCGGTACGGAGCCGCTTCAGCGAGTCTTCAATTTCCTGCATGATCCTGTCTCTCGAGCCATTGCGCCGAACACCGCCGCCACCGGTCCAGTCCAGTGTTGCTTTGGTTGAGAGAAAGATCCTCTTGCTCTTGCCGTATTCCTCAACCGCCTTCCCGACAATTTCTTCCGACTTGCCAAAACCATAGACAGGTGCCGTATCTATCAACGTTATACCCTTATCCAGGGCAGCGTGGATGGTTTCAATCGAGCGCTTTTCATCTGTGCCGCCCCACATCCAGCCACCTATGGCCCATGTACCCAGGGCGACGCGTGAAACGGTAAGATCGGTATTGGGAATGGTGTAATATTCCATGTATGTACCTCCTTGATAATAGAACGTTTCTTGATACTTTGCTAAGGTAGATCACTGAACATCATAGCTGAATTTCATACGTAATCAGAAAATTTATTGCGGCCGCCTCAACACGGCACCATTTATGATAGCCCTATTGTTTAGAAGCATATGTTATGCCAACTTGCTAGAAAGCAAACTCCCTCCTTATCTTGTGCGACAGGACAAAATCTTTGGTTGCATAAGTCCCTTCATCCATCTGTTGACAGCCTATGCAAAAGATACCCATGCACCGCAGGGGCGCCAGGGCTTGATGATAACCGACGAAGACAAATAAAGACTCGTTTTGCTCCCTGTTTCTGTGCTTTGGCAATTTCTCCCCCAATGCGTTTGCAGCTCAGGAAAAATATCAAAAGGATACAGTTTTAAGGCGTCGTGTCCAGTTGTACAGGACAGAGTCCTTTGCACTCAGACAGAACTGGCGGTACCCTAACAAACTACTCACGCCTTCGTGACATACCGCGGTGAAATCGTCGCCGATCACGACAAGTTGATATGAATCTTATAACTACGCCGTTGTCGAAAATAACATGGCCAGATCAAAACCCGGAACGGCATAAGGAGGGGAGGCGTATTTATCGCCGTCAATGGCAAAAATTACAAGTCGAAATAATGTTGTTGCCGCATGAACTAAAAGGAATAGGAGAATAAAAGTTATTCTGGCATGTGTTGTGCTAGCTACAAGGGAGTAATGGTTTTGTCGGAACAACTGGTGTGCAGTACTCCGATTTTAGTGACAACCTTAAACTGGAGAGATACGCATGGCTAAAAGAAAACAGATTTACAAATGTGAAGCTTGCGGAAACATTATCGAGGTGCTCGAAGGTGGCGATGGAACACTTGTCTGCTGCGGCGAAGACATGATATTGTTCGATGAGAGTACCACCGATAAGGGCAAGGAAAAGCATGTCCCCGTGATCGAGAGCGCCGGCGACGGAATCAAGGTCAAGGTCGGCAGTGATCCGCATCCTATGGAAGAAAAACATTATATTCAATGGATTGAAGTCATTGATGGCGACAAATCCTGTCGCCACTACCTTAAACCCGGTCAAGCGCCGGAAACTGTCTTTAAAGGTCTACCCCAGAACGTCACCGCCCGTGAGTACTGCAACGTTCATGGGCTGTGGAAATCATAGGAATTGATTGCAGCTGACTACGGATACAGATCGGAAGGCGGAGCATCCTTTTGATCTGTATCCGCATTAAGCGCATTCCCACATCTCCTGGCGGTATTCGGCAAGCCGACTCAGGTTACGCCCCCTTCCAGATCAATTTCCTCAATTTTTCGCACCCATGCCATCCAAATTTTCAGGGTTTTACGATTCCATCAAGAATGATTTGTCCAGCTTTCAAGGCCTGCTTACGCCAGTGCCGCCAATAACTCTCTGATTGCAGCTGACGCAGACAACGCAAATATCGCACCCGTTGCGCAGCATTGAGATGTTCATGGATCAGAGGCAATACTCCGTCTTCGATATTGTATGGCGGATTGCCGGAGGCGAGGCACACCGGGACGACACAGTCTGGTGAAAGGCCCAACTCTGCCGCTATTGACAGGCAAGCCTGCCGAATGCTGTGTGCCTTGGCGTTATCGGGTTGCTGAATCTGGTAAGGCGGCTGCCATTCGCGCACGGGCCGTAATCGGTCGATATGCGTCGCCACGGCAATAATAACCGGCAGGGCCTGGTTTGGGCGTGCCTGCTGAAAATAATGGCGGATCGCATCCAGCTGCTGTGCATCCGCATGCCGGGCCGCCTGTGCTGCATTGCAGACAATTATAATAACATCGACTTTCGCCCATTCTCGTTGTAATGCGGCGGGGACCTTGTCGTGCATCAGGCCGCCATAACCGGCACTGTCCAGTATGATCGCCTGCTGCAGACCATCGCGTTCGAGGACGTAAGGCGTTATGTCCGAAGTAGTGGGCAAAAATCCCGAGGCGCTTTTTATTTCACCAAACAGCGCATTGATCAAGCTGGACTTGCCGCTGCTTACCTGGCCTAAAATCAGAAACCGGAGCGGCTCAAGAGATTGTTCTCTCGCCTTACTTTCGGCGATATTTGTTTTTGAGGCAGGGCTTAAGCGCTTCGTCGGAACAATATCATCCAAGGTCAATTGCCCACTATAGAATTGGATAGCATAATAGCCGAGTTTTTTAATATAGGCATCTAGCAGACGGTTCGATATTTCGCTGGTGACGGTATTGAATCCTTTGTTGAATAATAGGCCGCGAGCCTCGGCCATCGCCGCGCCCGGCCAATTAAACATCCAATTCCAGACCTTTACGATTGATTTGAGATTATTATAGGAATGAAGATGTTGCCTGGCGCGCAATAAATCACCAACCCGTACCGCATGGCTACCGGGAATTTTATCTAAGATCTCATGCTGAATATCGTCACAAACCAAAACGATCAACCTGAGTAAATACGGCAGCGGAAATTCTAAAACAGGGTATTTGGAATCGGCATGAAAATGTCGTGCAACCAGCGTCAATACTTCATTTGAGAGCTGTAAGGCTTTTTTGGTGTCGGTCAATACATTGGCTTCTGTCTGCCAGCGCACGGTTATGGGCTCAAGTTCTTGCCAAATCACCTGGGCTTTATCCGACCAGTTAGGGTTGGGCGGAATTGTAAACGGCTTGACAAATATCGGCTTTGTCGTACGCTGACGCCAGCGCAGCAGGCAATACACCAGCACAACATTCGCCGAGACAATACCTATGCCTTGATAGAACCAGCCGTGCTGCCATAGCCAATGAAACCCCAAGCCTATCAATACCAGCCACGGCAATATAAAAACCGCTGCCACGATTATGCCAAAGCGCGTTAAGGACACAGCCATAAGCCTACTTCCTACTTTTTAGAAATTGTCGAGCATGGTTGAACGCGTCGTTGTATGTCTGTCTCAAACTCTCTTGATCCGGCATGGCGCCTCGTTTAACACCATATAAATACACACAAAAAGCTTTACCCAAGGCATAGGTCATCGCCCCGGAATACACCCCCGCCACCGCCCAGCCGTACACCGGGATCAGTTTCAGCATTTCCCGTCCCAGCAGCCCCATGCCGACACCAGTGCCGATCAGCGTGGTAAATTCGGCATAGAGCCTGCGGGTCAATTCCAGGTCATAAATGGATGCAATACTATGAAACAACTTGGCTTGCACCCCCAGCACCAGAGGCAGACCAGCCAGCGGTATCGCCCCCATGCAGACATTCAGCAATGCGTAGCCAATAAGATGCGGGTGGGCCTCCCGGGCATGAAAATCCAGCAACTCTTTATGCTGTTCGGTGCCCCGCAATAAACCTATCACGCCCAGCGGCAGCACCGTTTCAATGGCATCCCACAGGGCGCTCAAACCATAATCGCTCGGTTCGAACCCATCTTCGGGGAGGGTGAAATCAACGGGAACAAAATGCGCTTTCATACCCTTGAACCAGTCGCGTTGATGCAGTAAGACCTGTGCCAGGGCATGCGGCACTTGCGGCGGAAACGGTTTCTCCTTATAAGGATAGGGCTGAATATGTTCGGTGTCGATAGTCGCATAACCTTCGTGCAAGGTGGTTTGTACAACAATGATCGGCCAGCTCGGATGCTGCTTATGGATAGCGAACACCGCTTCAAGCACCTCCGCCTGATTCATGTCCAGAGCCCGCAGCACGACAATCAACAAATGTGCCTGATTGGCGCACCAGGTCAAATCCTCAGCCGGATTATACGCCGTTTCACCTAAGCCCCGGGTATCAAGAAAGCGGAGCATCGGATGGCTGGACGATGGAAAATCATAAAACCGCGACCTCCTCGTACACGCCTGAAAACCGTTACCGATTTCAACCGCATCATCGCCGGTTAACGCCCGTATTATTGACGTTTTTCCGGATTGAGTTTTCCCCAATAACCAAAAGACAGGAATCGGCAGGCGTTGCTTGACTGCGTTTATCTTGGCATCTATATCCTTAACTTTAGGGTTAAACAGCGCATTACCCAGTTTTTGCCATGTCCAGCTGCCGATGATATTCATTTTGTTTGCCTGCTTTTTTAGAGCATCTCAATGGCACAGGCCATGGAAACACCTCCGCCACCGCAAAGGGTCGCCAGGCCGAGAGATTTGCCGCGATTTTTCATGGCATACATCAGGGTGACCATGATCCGCGCGCCGGTTGAGCCGACTGGATGGCCAAGGCCGATGCCCGATCCGTTGACGTTGGTGATCTCGCGGTTCAGGCCCAGCTCTTTTTCGCAGCCGAGATACTGCGCGGCAAAGGCCTCGTTGACCTCGATCAGGTCAAAATCCTTCATATTTAAACCGGAAGATTTCAGCAGGTTGTGTACCGCCGGGACCGGTGACAGACCCATAATCGACGGATGACAGGCGCCCCGTGCCACGGCCTTGATCCTGGCGAGCGGCTGCACGCCGAGTTCTTTTGCCCGGTCGGCCGACATAATGACCATGCCGGTGGAACCGTCGTTGATACCGCTGGAATTCCCGGCAGTCACCGTGCCGATTTCCGGAACAAAGGCCAGGGGCAGTTTATGAAGGATATCCATGGTCATGCCGGGCCGGAAATGTTCGTCCTTGTCAAAGAGAAGTGGTGCTTTCTTTCTCTGCGGCACTTCCACCGGAACAATCTCGTCGGCAAAGGAGCCGTCCTGGGAAGCCCGTTCGACATTATTGTGACTGCGCAGGGCGACTTCGTCCATCTCTTCTCTTGTTATGCCGAGGTATTGAGCGACAAATTCCGCCGTATGGCCCATGATATACGGTTTGCCGACGAACATGCTGAGCGGGGGTTGTGTGGCGTCCACCGGACCGTCTTCGGGATGGGGAATGATATGTGAGCCGCAATGCAGGGCGTGGATCAGGTTATCGACAAAAGACTGATCCTGGAGACGGCAGCCCCATCGTGCGGCCGGCACCGAATAAGGCACGCTGGACATATGCTCGGTGCCGCCGGCAAGGATGATATCGGCCATCCCGGCCTGGATCATCGCCATGCCGGAGATGACTGCCTCCATTCCCGAGATGCACACGCGATTGATGGTAACGGCAGGGACGATGTCCGGGATGCCGGCCAGAAGCGCCCCTACCCGGGTGACATTGAGAGTGTCGGCGGATTCCATGCAGCAGCCATAGCGAATATCGTCGAGCAGAACCGGATCGATACCAGCCCGCCGGACCGCTTCTTTCATGGTGACACCGGCCAGAATGGCGCCGTTCAAGTCTCGCAGGGTGCCGCCGAATGCGCCGATAGCGGTCCGACATCCGGATACGATGACAACGTTTTTCATGATTTTTATCCTTTTCAGTAGAGGTGTTTATTTTAATTTACTTTTTTGCAGAGAACGCAGCACCTGCATGGCTTTTTCCGCCGCCTGGATCGGCACAAAAATATGGTCATGGTGTGCGCCGGCAACAACATTGCAACTGATAGCCGCATCGGCCAGTGCCGTGGCAAAGGCCGCGGTCAAGCCTATTGCCTGGAGATCCGAGTATACCGACAGGGTAATCCAGGCGCAACGAAACAGTATGCGGAGATTGTACCTCTGGGCATCGCTTTGGCGCATGACCACCGACAAGCCTTCCGGTTCCTGGATGGAGGCGAGGATAAGCGCCGGATCAACCGTTACCCCGGCTTCAAGGGAAGCAAAGACAAAGATGCCGGGCTGCAGAACCGGCTCCATTGTCCGGAGCAGAAGGTCGAGATCGGTGATCGGGTTCATGAAAAATTCAAAGGGTAGAATTTCTGTTTTCCACGATTAGAAAATGCCGAAATCGACACCTGCCGCGAGAGTCTGGCCCAGCTCTTCCAGTCTGGCGAGATCCTCCTCGGTCGGCGGGCCGACGATCCGCATATGTTCCTGAACTTTTTTCCATTTGTAGCCGGCGGCAAGTCTTTCGATCTGCGTAACAGCGCCTCGGCCGTCATTGCCGGCACAGACAAATACAATAAAAGGCAGCCCAATGGTTCTCTCCTTTGCAACCTCATACGTCCGATCAAAAAAATCCTTGACCATCCCCGCCATGGTTCCAAAATATTCAGGCGAGCCGATGGCGATACCATGGCATTGCAGCAAGTCATCCAGGGTCGCCTCCGCCGCTTTTTTATAGGTGACGGTAACGTTTTCCTCTTTTTGCGCGCCCTTGGCAAACCTGTCGGCCATGCGTTTCATGGTGCCACCCTGGGAATGATAGATAATCAGGATGTTTTTTTTATTTGTTGCCATTTCCATTTGCTCTATTCAGTTCCTTCCAGTTTAACCACAGCCTGCTGATTCTATTTGCGAATAAGTAACGTGCAACAAACAGTACCAATATAGCACTATGTTATAATTATATATATTTATTTGATTGATTTTCACAGGTCTTTTTTGTACGATATGTACAAAACGTACACAAGGAGGTGTGCTATGCATAAAACCATCACAACCGCTGATGCCAGAAAGAATTTTGCAGATATTGTTAACACAGTTGCTTACGGCAAAGAACCAATTGTTTTGACGAGACGAGGGCAGGAAATTGCAGCGTTGATCTCTATTGAAGAGCTTCAGTTGCTTCAGAAAATAGAAGATTATATTGACATTAAAGATGCCGGGAAAGCTCTTGAAGAACCCGGAGAGAACATTTCCGCAGATGAGTTTTGGAAAGAATTGGGTCTTTAACACATGGCATATACCGTAGAATTTTGTCCCTCCGTTTGGAAAAATGTAAAAAATTTTCCACAGAAAGATTTGGTGAAAATTAAAAGCAAAATTGAAGAAATCAGTTCTAACTTGCCCGACCCCGCCACTACCAAAATGAGTGGTGATAATGATTTTCACAAAGTCAGATGCGGTAATTACCGGATAATATATGAAATTAATGAGGTTCTTACAATGATTCTAGTTATTAAGATTGGTCATAGAAAAGACATTCACCGTAATTTGTGATGACATCGGAGCCCATCGCTCCTCAATCGCTCCTACGTTCCAGCGTGTTCCGTCTCAGCCGCAGCTCATGCGCCAAGCATAAGCCCTCTCAATTGTGTGAAGTACAGCGAGAAGTATGTCTTGCGGAAGGAAGAGCAGATGTCTTATCTTTCCGGAATGAAAATGTTGCTTCAACCGAAAAGTTTACCAGGAAGCCGCCAATGAGTGAGTATCAATATTATGATTTTCGAGCTATCGACCGACCGCTGAGTGATATTGTCAACCTGCGCGACGCCTACGAACTGCAAGGTAACTCGGATACATTCCGCCAGGAATTCAAGACGTTCATGACCGAAC
This sequence comes from uncultured Desulfopila sp., assembly GCA_964412665.1. GTDB lineage: Bacteria > Desulfobacterota > Desulfobulbia > Desulfobulbales > Desulfocapsaceae > Desulforhopalus_A. The sequence continues at coordinate 23,674 of CAYPPR010000038.1, read as the reverse complement.
ATAGTCGACGTAAGGCCTTTATTACCCGCCTGGAGAAGGCCGGACTTCTTTAATACCATGAGCCTCGATTATGCCGATCTTGATCAGTTGCGCCGGACCCACCCGGCCTGGCGCCTGCTGCGTTCCGATCACGCGCCGCTTTTGGCGAGCTTTCTGCACCGGGTGTTTATCGAGCCGAACGTTCGGCTGATCGGCCAGGCGGATCTGGCCGAGGCTCTGGAAGATGAACTGTTTTCGCTGCGGGAAACCTACGGGCCGGAGGTTTTCCCCAGGCGCGCCGCGGAATACCTCAACGACTGGGCGGACAACGACAAAGGCTGGCTGCGCAAGTACTACCCGCCCGGTTCCGATGAACCCCATTTCGACCTAACCTCGGGGAGTGAAAAAGCCATCGCCTGGCTGGCAAGCCTTACCGAACGCGCTTTTGTCGGCACCGAATCGCGGCTGCTGACCCTCTTTGCCCTGCTCAGGCAGATGAGCGAGGGCAGTGAAGCCGACCCCGAGGCACGAACCGCCGAGCTGCTCCGGCGACGCGATGAGATAGATGCCGAAATAGAACGCATTCGGGATGGGGATATTTCGCTGTTAAACGATACAGCCTTAAAAGACCGATTTCAGCAGTTTCTCCAGCTGGCACGAGACCTGCTCGCCGACTTTCGCGAGGTAGAGCATAACTTTCGCAACCTCGATCGACAGGTACGCGAGCGGATCGCCCTGTGGGACGGCGCCAAGGGCGAGCTGCTCGAGGAGATCATGGGCCAGCGCGATACCATCGCCGATTCCGACCAGGGCAAAAGTTTCAGGGCGTTCTGGGATTTCCTCATGTCGCAGAGCCGCCAGGAGGAGCTGAGCCGCCTGCTGGAGCAGGTCCTGACCCTGCCGCCGGTGGCGGCGATGCAGCCCGAGCCGCGTTTACGCCGCGTGCACTACGACTGGCTCGAGGCCGGAGAACATACCCAGCGCACCGTCGCCCGCCTGTCGCAGCAGCTGCGCCGATTTCTCGACGATCAGGCTTGGCTGGAAAACCGCCGCATCATGGATATCCTGCACAATATCGAAGCGGGGGCGCTGGCCGTGCGCGAGAATGCACCGACCGGCGACTTTATCGAGCTGGCCGAGGCCGCCGCCACGGTGGAACTGCCAATGGAGCGCCCCTTGTACCGGCCGCCGGTGAAGCCGCGGATTGTCGATCTCGACCTGGAAGCGGGAGAAACGGATGCCGATATGACCTCGCTTTTTAATCAGGTGGTCGTTGATCGGGCGGAACTCTCCCGTCACATCCGCCAGGCATTGCAGGAACGATCACAGATCAGCCTGGCCGAGCTGGTGGCGCTGCATCCTTTGCGCCTTGGCCTATCCGAGTTGCTTGCCTACCTGCAGCTGGCAAGCGTACGTGCGAATACGGCGGTCGACGAGGAGAGCATCGAGTCCATTGAATGGCGGTTAGAGGATGGCAGCTATCGCCGTGTTCGCCTGCCGCGCGTTATTTTTGCCAGGAAATAAATGACATGAGTGAAGCAGAACTCCGGGAAAGTGCAACTGAGCACAACAACGATCTGTCGGTGGTCGTCGTCTCGCTGCTGCGCGGCGTGGTGGAACAGGAACAAAAGGCCGAGGTGTGGCATGCCCTGCTCAACCTGCAGGCAGCGGTACGTGATTATGTGGCTGTCCTCGGGCTGGAGCTGGTTCTCGATGAAGCCGAAGGCTACGCTTTTCTGCGTTCCCACCCTGAAGACGAAGAGAAGACCGGACCGGCAATCCCTCGCCTGGTGCGGCGGATGCCCCTTGCCTTCCCGGTCAGCCTGCTGCTGGCACTGCTGCGCAAGAAGCTGGCTGAATTCGATGCCACCGGCGGCGAAACGCGGCTGATTCTTTCCCGCGATGAGATAGCCGAACTGCTCCGGGTGTTTCTGCCCGCCGGCAGCAACGAGGCAAAATTAATCGATCAGGTGGACAGCCATCTCAACAAGGTCGCCAAACTGGGATTTATTCGTTCCTTGCGCGGGCAAAAACAGATGTTTGAAGTGCGGCGTATCCTCAAGGCCTTTGTCGATGCCCAATGGCTGACCGAGTTTGATGAGCGGCTGGCGGTGTACCGGCAGGAGCTTGCGGGAAAGGGAGGAGAGTCCAATGGCTGAACCCCTGCCCCTTGATTTTGCCGGCGACGACCGGCTGGCCGGCTTTCGCCTGATGCGCCTGGAAGTGCTGAACTGGGGTACCTTCGATAAGCGGGTGTGGACGCTGGAACTGGGCGGCAAGAACAGCCTACTCACCGGTGATATCGGCTCGGGCAAATCAACCCTTGTCGATGCCGTGACCACCCTGCTCGTTCCCGCCCAGCGCGTCGCCTATAACAAGGCGGCAGGCGGTGACATGCGCGAACGAACCCTGCGCTCCTATGTGCTCGGCCACTACAAATCCGAACGAACCGAGGGCGGCGGCAGTGTCAAGCCGGTGGCCCTGCGTGACTACAACAGCTATTCCGTCATCCTGGGCGTTTTCCGCAACAGCGGTTTCGGTAAGACGGTGACCCTGGCCCAGGTCTTCTGGCTGAAAGATGGCCAGGGACAGCCGACGCGGTTCTATATCGGCTGCGAACGGCAACTCGGCATCAAGCAGGATTTCGGCGGTTTCGGTACGGATATAGCCAACCTGAAAAAACGGCTGCGGAGCCAGGGCGTGCAGATGTTTGAGAGCTTCCCGCCCTACGGTGCCTGGTTTCGTCGACGCTTCGGCATCGACAACGAGCAGGCGCTGGATCTCTTTCATCAAACCGTCTCCCTCAAATCAGTCGGCAATCTGACGGGGTTTGTCCGAAGCCATATGCTCGAACCCTTTGAGGTCGCCCCCCGCATCGACGCCCTGATTGGCCATTTCGATGATCTCAACCGGGCCCACGAAGCGGTTCTCAAGGCCAAGGACCAGGTGGAGATGCTTGAACCACTGGTCGCCGATTGCGACCGGCACGGTGAACTGGAGCAGTCCGTAGAGCAACTGCGTGGTTGCCGGGAGGCCCTGCGTCCCTGGTTTGCCGGCCTCAAGCTCGAACTGCTGCAGCAGCGGCTCGGCAAACTTGAGGAGGAGCTGAAACGCCACACTGCCAGGATCGACGGGCTGGTCGAACAGCGGCAGGAACTGCAGGGCCGCGAACGGGAACTTCGGCGCAGTATCGCCGAAAACGGCGGCGACCGCATCGAGCATATCGGCGAGGAGATACGCCGGTGTGAGGAGGAACTGCAACGCAAAAAGCGCCGGTTCGAGCGCTATGGCGAACTGATGGAGGCCCTGGAGCTGTTTGCCGCCGACAGCGTCGGCGCCTTTCTCGTTCTGCGGCAAAAATGTGCGGCCATGCTCGAAGAAGAAGCGGAGGCCGAGGCCCGGATCCAGAACGAATTGAATGAGGCCGGGGTGGATTTTCGCCTCAAGCGCGAAGAGCACGACGAGCTGCTGAAGGAAATCCGTGGCCTGCGGGCCCGGCGCTCCAATATCGACGAAAAGCAGATCACCATCCGCCGCACCCTGTGTACCGACCTCGGTCTTGCCGAAAAAGAAATGCCCTTTATCGGGGAACTCCTCCGGGTGCGCGAGGAAGAGCGCGACTGGGAAGGCGCCGTCGAGCGCCTGCTGCACGGCTTCGGCCTGTCGCTTCTCGTACCGGAACAGCAGTATAGCCAGGTGGCAGGGTGGGTGGATACCAACAACCTGAAGGGACGGCTGGTTTATTATCGGGTGCGGCCAAAACGCCAGGCCGAGCAGCCGGATCTGCATCCTGATTCCCTGGTGCACAAGGTGGCTATCAAACCCGATTCGCCATTTTTTAACTGGCTGGAGAACGAGGTCTATCGCCGCTTTGATCTGGCCTGCTGTGTCGACCAGGAGCAATTTCGCCGGGAGACGCGGGCCATCACCCGGTCCGGGCAGATCAAGGCACGTGGCGAACGGCATGAGAAGGATGATCGTCATAGACTGAATGATCGCAGCCGCTATGTACTCGGCTGGAGCAATGAGGCCAAGATAGCCGCCCTGGAGGAAAAAGCGAGGCTGCTGGAAAGGCGGCTGGCCGAAATCGGCACGGTAATTTCCACACTGCAGGAGCGCCGGAAGGCGGCCAAATTTCGCCTGGATAACCTTTCTAAGCTTGAAGAGTATCGTGACTTTGCCGAACTTGACTGGCAGCCGTCGGCGATAAAGATCGCCAGGCTAAAAGATGAGAGAGACCGGCTGGAGACAACCTCCGATATCCTCAAAATGCTCACCGGCCAGCTGCAGGAAACGGAAGAAAACCTGCACAGGCTGGAAAAACAGCTCGACCTGCACCGCAGCGTTTGCGCGAAAACCGAACAGAAAGCAAGTGATGCAACAGCACTGCAGCAGCTGACCCGCGCCGTGGTGGACAGCTCCCCGGCGGAATCAAACGGCTATTTTCCTCGGCTTGAATCGCTGCGTGACCAGGCGCTGGGCGAGCAGCAACTCACGGTTGAATCCTGCGACAACCGGGAACGGGAGATGCGCGACTGGCTGCAGACGACAATCGACAATGAGGACAGGAAGATCGCCCGGTTGCGCGACAAGATCATCGATGCCATGCGCACCTACAGCACCAAATATGATCTTGAGACCCGGGAGGTGGATGTTTCGGTCGATGCCGCCGCCGACTACCGGACCATGCTCGGGCAACTGCAGGCCGACGATCTGCCCCGTTTCGAGGCGCGTTTCAAGGAGCTGCTCAACGAAAATACCATCCGTGAGGTGGCCAACTTCCAGTCACAGCTGGCGCGGGAGCAGGAGACCATCAAGGAGCGTATCGGCCGCATCAACGAGTCGCTCACCCGCATCGATTATAATCCGGGGCGATATATTGTCCTCGAGGCAACACCGGTGATCGACGCCGACGTCCGCCTGTTCCGCGAGGAGCTGCGCGCCTGCACCGAAGGCAGCCTCACCGGCTCCGACGATGCGCAGTATTCCGAGGTAAAATTTCTCCAGGTGCGACAAATCATCGAACGGTTTCGCGGCCGTGAAGGGCGCTCGGAGATGGATAGGCGCTGGACGGCCAAGGTGACCGATGTGCGCAACTGGTTTTCTTTTGCCGCCAGTGAACGGTGGCGTGAGGATAACAGCGAGTTTGAACATTACGCTGATTCCGGCGGCAAGTCGGGGGGCCAGAAGGAGAAACTCGCCTACACCGTGCTGGCCGCAAGTCTGGCTTACCAGTTCGGCCTGGAATGGGGCGAGGTGCGCTCGCGATCCTTTCGCTTCGTGGTCATCGACGAGGCCTTCGGGCGCGGCTCGGATGAATCCGCCCAATACGGCCTGCAGCTGTTTGCCCAGCTCAACCTGCAGCTGCTCATCGTCACTCCCCTGCAGAAGATCCATGTCATCGAACCCTTCGTCTCCGGTGTCGGCTTTGTGCACAATGCCGACGGCCAGGCGTCGACTCTGCGCAATCTGACCATCGAGGAATATCGCCGGGAGAAAGAGGCGGAGCATCCATGAGCTGGACGACACCGTCGGATATTGTCCGCCAGCTGGGCAAATTGTGGGACAAGGGGACCATTCTCGCAGCACTGGCCGGCGGCGAGGAACTCTTTCCCCGGCGCATGAGCCTGAAAATGCCGACTTCGACGGAAATGGCCGATCGTTTTAGTGAGGTTCGCACCTGGATCAGCCGCCTGGATGGCGAGGCAAAACAGTATCGCCTGGTCTGGCGCGACATCAGGCACCGCACCCTGGGGGCGAACGCCGTCCCCGCCGAGATCTGGGTCGACAGTTTGGACGATTGTCTGGCACTGATTAGCAAACGACGCGAAGCAAAGCAGTTTACCTCGGTGGTTGTGCTGACCGGGCAGCGTTATCCGCAGCTGCTTGCCTGGTTGACCAAACGCCCCCTGCACGGGCTGGCCCTGGCGGGCGACTGGCCGCGACTACTGGATATCGTCTCCTGGCTGGAGCACCATCCGCGTCCCGGCATCTATCTGCGCCAGGTTGATATTCCCGGCGTGCACAGCAAGTTTATCGAGAGCCATCGGGGCGTGCTGACCGAGCTGTTTGATCTAGTTTTGCCTGCGGATACCATTGACGACTCCGCCCGCGGCGTAACCGGCTTCTGCAGACGCTATGGTTTTCGCGGCAAACCCGAACGCGTCCGTTTCCGCCTGCTCGACCCATCTTCTGACCTGCTGCCCGGGGCCGTCGATCAGGACATTACCGTTACCGCCGATACCTTTGCCCGCCTTGAACTGCCGGTCGAACGGATCTATATTACTGAGAACGAGATCAACTTTCTCGCCTTCCCGGAGCTTGCCCGCAGCATGGTCATCTTTGGCGCCGGGTACGGTTTCGCCATCTTCGCCGAAGCGGCCTGGCTGCACACCTGCACCGTACACTACTGGGGCGATATCGACACCCACGGTTTTGCTATATTGGACCAGCTGCGCAGTCTTGTTCCGGCGACGCATTCCTTCCTCATGGACCGGGACACCCTCTTGGCCCATGAACCGCACTGGGGCAAGGAACCGCAACAGAATCGAGGCGAGCTGTCCAGGCTGACCGATACCGAGCAGCTTGTCTATGATGATCTGCGCTATGATCGGCTGGCGGTACGACTGCGCCTCGAGCAGGAGCGGATAGGCTTTCAATGGGTGGAAAGGATGGTTCGTCATCAGGTTTGATCGCCCGCTGTTCATAGCCTCTTTTTATACAAGGAGAAAAAGTTGCCGGCCATAATCAAGGTTATCTGTTTCCTGTTATGGGTCAATTTCCTGCCGCCGCTCACCTGTTTTCTCCGGGGACGGCGGTTTAAGAGACCGCTTGACGCCGGCAGGACATGGCTTGATGGACGGCCGATTTTTGGTGCCCATAAAACGGTGGGCGGTATCCTGGTCAGCCTGGTCGGTGGCACTGCTGTTTTTTTCCTGCTGGGCGTAGCGTGGCAGGTGGCTGCCATGGCCGCCTTGCTGGCAATGCTCGGGGATTTATTGTCCAGCTTCATCAAACGCCGACTGGCCATGGCATCCGGGGAGAGCGTGATCGCTCTTGACCAGGTGTTCGAATCTCTGCTGCCGACGCTCTATCTGAGCACTGTTCTCGATCTCGGTTTTGTCCGGATAGCTATAATCGTCGTTTTATTTATTGGCATTGCCCATCTGGGCTCTGCCTGCTGGAGCGCCCTTACCTACCGTCCTTCACCGGATAATTTCCTGTGCACGCTCCGCTCCACTGTTCGCTGGCGTCAATGGCGATCCTGCCATATGCCGCTTTCCCGCTGGCAGACACTGCTCAACCTGAGCAATCTGCTCACCTATCAGGTATTGTATACCTGGCTTTTTAAGTTAGCCGGACTCTATGAAAAAGGGCAGCACAATGCCCTGCAGGTAAAGGTGGAGGAAGTGACCTTCTGGTTTCCCGAGTTACCGAAAGCTTTTGACGGCTATACAATTCTTTTTGTAACAGATCTCCATTTAGACGGGCTGGATGGATTCACTGATGAACTTATCGAGCAAATCCAAGGCATCAATGTAGATCTTTGTCTTATCGGCGGAGATATTAGAAATAAGACCTATGGTCCTATGGCGCCTTGTCTCAGAGAATTGCGTCGCCTTCTTGGTCATGTCCAGGCACGGCATGGCATCCTTGGCGTTCTCGGTAACCATGACTGCATTGAAATGCTGCCGGATTTCGAAGAGGCGGGGATCATCATGCTCGTCAACGAATCCTGGGATCTGAGCGAAGAAAAGGCGGGACAGACAGAGACACTCTGGGTGGTCGGGGTCGATGATCCGCACTACTATCAAACCGAAGATTTCAGCCGGGCCTTTCGCCGGGTGCCGAAAGACGCTTTCACCATTCTGCTGGCCCATTCGCCTGAAGTCTACACAACCGCCTCGATATACCAGGCAAATCTCTATCTGTGCGGCCATACCCACGGCGGGCAGATATGCCTGTCATCCCGGCGACCTCTTTTAACCAATAGCAGAGCGCCCCGATTTACCGCCTCCGGACGATGGCACTATGCGAACATGACGGGATATACCAGTCGCGGTGCCGGTACTTCCGGCGTTCCTCTGCGCTTTAATTGCCCCGGTGAGATAACTCGTATTACTTTACGCAAAGGCACTGAACCCTGATCCTTTCCAGATCGTCACCTAGGGCAGCTCAGCAACAATAATTTCCGCAATTGCACCTCCAGCTGCTTTGCCTCCATTTGCTGAGAACTATCCTCCTGGTGGATGTTCTCTTCGGCGGACTCTTTATTGATGCTCTCCTGCCGAGTCATCTGCGATTGGGAGATGCCGCTTTGCTGTTTGTCTTGAGACTGAAATGATTCAGACGACAGTTGCCGGTCGGCCTCATCTACTGCATATATCGTTCCCGACAAAAACAGATATCCCAAAATACATCCTAAGACTGATACAATGAAAGCAATAGGACTTTTCATGATGGTATCCCTCCTCTATTATTCGGACGATACGTCTCATTCTTTTCGCCATCTGCCGTTGTGAAGCGCCCTGCCTCAAAGATTTTTTTGAGGTGGGATCGTAGCCGGAAGCAATGCATACGTTTTTAATAGCAATTGTTGTGCCTGGAGTTAAGTCAATTCCGATCGATATAAAATATCATTTGCAGCATACAAGGATATGTTTTCTTTGCTATGTTACAAAAGATGCTATGATGATTCTTATCTTTTCAGTCAACTCTTTATGGGAAAATGTCCACTAAAAGCGGATAGGGTCCGACAAAGCAAGACTACTAAAAAATAAAGTCTTGTGCAGCGTAATTTTTTTTATAGTCACAACTACCATTTCACTCTTCGTTCCTTCCAGTTGTGTTTACTTAATGCTGTATTAGATTAATCTATTGATAACTAAGCAGAGGAGCAATAATTACGAGAAGAGAGGAGCTGATGAACAACAAAACAAAGCGAGGAGTAGTTGAATTTTCGGTACAATGGGAAAGTCCTTATGCGACACATCGGGACAGGGTCTATGCCGGAAGAATCGATTTCTGGCGGGATTTTTTCCCAGGTAACATGCATGACGGAACAATGGCACTCGACATTGGTGAAAAGTATGTTGAGCAGTTTGCCCCCGGCATTCTTGTCCCGCCGTACAGCAAGACTCATGTGCGGCAAATCAAGAAAGAAGATTTCGGCAAAGACACTGCTGCAGATACCGTTCTGCCGGTAGTCGGCAGATATTATCCCAAGAATCTTGCCTGGAAACAATTGAACTGCTTTCCCGGCGACAACAGTCCTTTCAGGATCATTGGGGCAACGGAGACAACCCTGCTGGCTGATACCAATCATCCTCTGGCTCGCTATGCACTGACTGTTGAAGCAAAGATTCTTGATGTGCAGAAAATTGCCGTGCAGCGGGGAGGTTCTCTCACCGATATTGCCGACCTTATCTGCCAAAACGGGCCGGGTATGCAGATTCCGACAGAAAAGGCAGAGATGAGCATGTACGGGGCCTATCCCTTTCGAAGGGCCAATGACGGAGTTGATAGAGAGTTTTACAGCACGCCCCGCTTAGTGCAGCATCTGGACGATACGGCGCGAAGACATGTGCGCGACATTTATGGCAGACTGCTGCGACCGGGGATGCAGATACTTGATTTAATGAGCAGCATGGAATCCCATCTCCCTGGGAATAGCCAGGACTACCGCGTTACCGGTCTCGGTCTCAACGAAGAAGAAATGCAGCAGAACAAGGCCTTGTCAAGCTGTGTGCTGCACGATCTGAATACTGTTACCACCCTGCCATTTAGCGACAAGACCTTTGACGCGGTACTCTGCACGGTTTCCATTGAATATCTGATGAAACCATGTGCCATACTGGCTGAAATTGAAAGGGTTTTACAGCCGGGAGGTGCTGCTGTCGTGATCATTTCCGACCGATGGTTTCCTGGCAAGGAGATCGAGATCTGGCCGGACCTGCACCCCTTTGAACGACAGGGATATGTGCTCAATCTTTTTCGTCGGCAAAATGAACTAATCAACCTGCATACCGAATCGATACGCGGTTATCCTCGCCCCGATGACGATAGACACAGCGCGAGCACTTTTACTTCGGACCCGATTTTTGCTGTTTGGGGTGAAAAACGCTAACAAATGAGTGAGGGACTTTATGAAAACCATCATTCCCCATAAGAATACCGAATTCCTCGAAGAAGCATCGGAAAAATTCCGGAGAGCTGCCTGTCCTGCCGCGCTTACCGGTGCAGGTATTTCGGTCAACAGTGGTATCGCCGATTTCCGTAGTCCCGGCGGTGTATGGACAATCTTTTCACCGGATGAATACGCCACACTCGATGTTTTTCATAAAAACCCCCAAAAGGCATGGAAGCTCTACCGCGCACTTGGCAAAGGACTCCTTGGTAAAAAGCCGAATCAGGCGCACAAGGTACTGGCTGAATTAGAAGAGAAAGGCCTCCTGCAGGGGGTGGTGACCCAAAACGTCGACAATCTGCATCAGGCCGCAGGCAGTAAGAAAGTACTGGAAATCCATGGTGACCACCAACATCTGCAATGTCTTCAATGCGATACAGTTATCGAGATTACTGAAAGCCATTACACAATGAAAGATATTCCGATGTGCGCACTTTGCCATTTTCCCCTTAAACCGAACGTTGTCCTGTTTGGAGAAGCTGTCAGGAATATGCATGAAATCGAAGATCTTATGTTTAATTGCGACCTGCTGTTAGTCATCGGTACGTCTGCCAAGGTATATCCTGCCGCTGGGCTGCCCATGCTGGTGAAAGAGAGAGGCGGTCTTATCTACGAATTCAACCGGGAACAGGCGCTCTCCCTTCCCGGAGACGCAAAAACGGCTCCGGTTGCCGACTATTTTTTTGAAGGTGATCTGACGTCAACCCTGCCCTTATTTGCACGAAATGTAAATGCCATTGAGTAAGTTATTCTGCAAAAATTGGAAGACGTAAAAGCAAAAATATATTCTTTAGAAGGTTTGCATGAACACGTCCTGGAAACATTCACTGGAAGATTTTCTTGCCGAGGCTGGGCTTTGCGAAATGCCCATGGGCATGTATTTCACCGACACCGAGCCGAACTCAACCTTTTCGCCCAACCCCCTGGCCCTTCCCAACCGGAAAAATGAGATAGATAACCAAGTGGACAGGTCCACCGTGTTCGGCAACTTTTCCTGCGCCATAGGCCATATCTGGCGAGCCAGAAAGAAAAAGACTGCCGCGTATTTTTCCGCCGAACGTTTTGGATGTTTAGGTTGCGCCTTCTGGATGGGCTTCAACAAGCCTCAGTTGGAAACTATTATCCATTACGTATCCACGGGCATCCCCGGCCACATGGAGGGCGAACATTACTGCGATTCTCCGGACCGCCTGCGTCACATCTTCGAAAATCTAGACCCGGAACCCGCCCCGGGAAAATTCTGCGTGTTCAAACCCCTGAATCAGTTTACAGACGAGGAACAGCCCCTTTTCGTCATTGTGTTCGATCGCCCCGAAGCGATCGCCGGTATGCATCAGCTGGCCACTTTCGTCACCGGGGACCCACTATCCGTGGTTTCGCCCTGGAGTGCGGCTTGCGGCAGCCTGGTTGCCTGGCCCATGCATTTTCAGGCTTTAGGGGAAAACCGGGCGGTACTCGGGGGATGGGATATCTCAGCCCGGAAGTTCTTCAAAGGCGACGAAATCACTTTAACTGTTCCCCTGGCCATGTTCGAACAGATGGTCACCCGGTACCGGGAATCGTTTCTCATGAAAAAACCCTGGACCACAGTCAAGAAGAAGATCGAGCGAAGCCGGAAGGTCTGGGGGGAAAGCACCGCCAATCCGGGTTAAACCACCGCCATCGTCCAGTTGCCCTTCGATGTTATACGCATGCATCGCCATCCCGTTGACGATATACCTTCAGAAGACGCTGGCCGGCGTTTGCCATGTCTGCGTGAAGGAATAATGTCACCTACTCTTTCTCAACAGATTGCTGCAACATCTTCTTGATCTCATCGAAAGATGGTACTCTGCCGACGCTTTTCACTTCGCCGCCAATCACCAATCCCGGGGTCATCATGACACCGAAAGACATGATTTTGTCAAAATCGGACACCTTCTCGATTTCGTATGTGACACCCAGCTCATCGGCCGCTTTTGTGACAGTCTCGGCAAGTTGATTGCATTTCGCACATCCAGGTCCAAGCACATGAATTTTCATAATTTTCTCCAAATTTTAAATTACCCCATATAGAGTCCATAAATTTTTCCGCTTATCGTTGCCATGACGATAACCAGCCCGACAAAGGTTGCAGTTTTCTTCCAGCCCAGCACCGAGTTAATGACCAGCATATTCGGCAGACTGAGGGCGGGTCCAGCCAGCAGCAAAGCCAGGGCTGGGCCGTTACCCATGCCGTTACCGAGAAGGCCTTGCAGTATCGGCACCTCTGTTAATGTCGCAAAATACATGAAAGCGCCGGCAAAGGAGGCAAAGAAATTTGCAAACAGGGAATTGCCGCCAACCATCTTGGCGACCCACTCCGAAGGGACTAATCCTTCATGCCCGACGCGGCCTAGAAGTATCCCGGCAATCAGAACACCGAACAACAGCAACGGCAGGATCTGTTTCGCAAAAGTCCAGGAAGATGAAAACCACTCTTTGTTTTCGCCCTGGTCGGTACTGGTGATAATGGATAAACCGATAAAGCCTACCGTGAAGGTGAGCAGATGCTGGTCGGGGAAAAAAAGCGCCAGACCAGCCACCGGCAAAGCGACACAGCCAACCTTCCAGGCACGCATCTTAAACCAGAAGATGAGCATTAAGCCGAAAACCGCTGAAAAGGCTGCAGTGACAATCCATTTAGCGTTATAAATTGCCGCCCATACACCAGTTGCCTCTTCGGGCTTTCCCCAGTTGGCGAAGACGAGGATCCCCACCATGGCAAAAAAATAGAGGCTGGTCTGCCAGAGAGGGCGGGGCACTTCTTCTTCCGGCATGGCCATGTTTACCGCAAGTTTTTTCTTCTCTTCTTTACGGAAAATAAAGGCCATCGACATGCCGATGACAATACTGAAAATAATTGCGCCGACTGCGCGGGCAATACCCAGTTGCGGTCCAAGTATACGAGCGGTGAGTATTATGGCCAGGGCATTGATTGCCGGACCGGAATAGAGAAAGGCTGTAGCCGGACCCAGGCCTGCGCCCATTTTATAGATCCCGGCAAAAAGAGGCAAAATAGTGCAGGAACAGACCGCAAGGATAGTACCGGAGACAGAGGCCACGCCATAGGCGACAATCTTATTGGCCCCGGCCCCGAGATATTTAATAACGGAGGCCTGGCTGACAAAAACGCCAATGGCGCCGGCAATAAAAAACGCCGGTACCAAGCAGAGAAGTACATGTTCACGGGCATAGGATTTAACCAGATGAAAGCCTTCGAGGACTGCCTGGTCAAAACGCTCGCTGCCGACCGGCAGATAAAAACAACCGATAAAAATTGCGACAATCCAGAAGAGATACTTCGATTCTGTTTTCCAGTTCATGATAAAAATCCCACTGCTTTTTGCTTGGTCATTTAACCAATCGTTTGAGTAAAAAAAATTAGAGAATAGCGGCGTGTTCTTCCGCCTGAGCTTTTATGACAGCTTCAACACAAGACATATATTTCAAGATACACGGCACTTTCAGTTTGTAATACACCTGCTTGCCGCGCTTTTCATCGGTCACGACACCAGCTTGTTTAAGGACGGAAAGATGCTTACTGATAGTGGAAAAATCCGCGTCGATAAACTCCGCCAGTTCGCAGACACATTTTTCGCCATTCTCAAGCTGCTCGGCCATCCACAAACGGGTGGGATGCCCCAATGCTTTTAATACATTTGCTTTGGCTTCTATAATTGCTTTCTGTCTTCCTTTCATATCACCTCTCCATGTTGGTCATATGGTAAAACGACCAATCGTTATTGTCAAGAGTATTTTGCGCTATCGACGGCTGGAAGTTTATTGCTTACGCTTCCAGCCGTCATTTGCCGTTCAGCTGACCGGCTGTTCTGCTAGAGCTGTCACGGAACAACGAGAACCGGGCAGTAAATCTTGTTAAGCACCTTATGCGTAACGCTGCCGAGGAACAGGCCGCCAATCTCCGAGTGGCCCTGCGAGCCCATGATTATCAAGTCAAATTCTTTCGATTTTGCAAGATTGGTCAAAACGTAACCCGGGTCTCCTAGTTGGGTCTCAAGTTCATATTCTACCCCTTGCTGGGCGAAAATTCGCTCGGCTCTCTTTACGACCTCTTCCGCCTCCTTCTTCATATTCGCTTTGATATCTTTAATGATTAACTCCGGCACCTCCGGCATATTCCAACTCCATACATAGCAATGGACAATGGTGACATGCGCACCTGTCATTTTTGCCAAATTCAGCGCATAGTTGGCGGCATTGTTAGAAAATTCAGAACCGTCATAAGGAAGAAGAATCTTTTTAATTTTCATGAGGAGCCCCCTGTTATAAGAATTGACCGTGTATGGTGTCTCTTTCTTTTGCATCTCTCTCGTTTATAAATCATAATACATCCGGCGGCTTAATCAATCAAATAGGGGTGAAATATGCTAGGAGCTTGTATAAGAGGCTCTGAACTGCATCAAGGAGCAAGCAGTGTACGGCTAATGGCTGGAAACCAAAGTTTTGCTTGGATTGGCTGCGATCAATTGCTAAGGTGACAAGATAGCAAAAACCGCAGATTTTACAGATCTACCTCTACCTTTGAAGATATGATTGAAAAAGTTATAAGGGATACTCTTTGAGCATTTCCACGAGTCCATCGATAGTTTCCATGCCGGACCCGGGAAAACCATACCCAACGTTGCTTGCCTTCCTGGCCAAGCGTTTTCCGAAGATCTCCGAGCAGACATGGCTGGAGCGGATTACAACGGGCAAGGTGCTCACCGAGCAGGGACAGCCGGTCACCCTGACAACAGCGTATATGCCGAACAAGCGGTTATTCTATTTCCGGGAGGTACGGCAAGAACCGGCAATCCCTTTTCAGGAGCGGATTCTCTTTACAAACGATCACCTGCTGGTGGTCTGTAAACCGCATTTTCTTCCCGTCATCCCCAGCGGACCCTACGTACGTGAAACGCTGATTAACAGGCTGCGGGAAACCACCGGCAACCCGTTCCTTTCGCCCATCAATCGCATTGATAAGGGCACGGCCGGCCTCGTACTCATGTCGGTGAACAAAGAAACCCGGGGGGCATATCAACACCTGTTTATGGATGGACGGGTAAGGAAAACCTATGAAGCAATTGGCCGGTTTCCCTCCGATTCCGGCCGGAGCGAATGGCTGGTGGAAAACCGGCTCGAGGCGGGAGACCCCTGGTTCAGAATGAAAAGCTGTACCGGCACGATCAATGCCCGATCGCAGATCCGACTGCTCGAGATCGACGCTGCTCAGGCCCGCTTTCAACTTTTACCCCTGACCGGAAAAAAGCACCAGCTGCGCATACATATGAGTGGCCTGGGTTTTACCATTGTCAATGACCGGTATTATCCAACACTCCTGCCGGAAATGGTCTGCGATTTCAGGCATCCTCTTCAGCTGCTGTCGCAAAAAATCGAGTTCCTCGATCCGATCACCGGCCAGAAGATGTCCTTTACCTCCCCGAGACAGCTCTCCTTTCAAGCAGTTTCCCGGTAAACCACTCGACATCAGCAGCCGCAACCGCAGGAGCCGCCGCAGCCACCGCTGGCCAGTGCTTTGGCCAAAGACTGAACAATCTCCTGGTTCTCGGCTGCGGTGACAGCGGTTACCGCGGCGAGGAGGGTGAGCGTCTCAGGGATAGTCTGTATGCCAAGCGCTCGATACAACGGTGAGAAGAGATGGCCGAAAAACTCGTGGGCTTCACCACTTGACACGACAAGGGTCAGGCTCTCACCTATGGCTTTATCGTACAGGGCGGCTTCGAAGGGACTGAGGCCGTCACTTGCCACCCCGTAGATAAATTGAAAATCAACCGGTGCCGCAGTCAGATTAAATTTTTCCGACTGACTACCGGTGCTGCCGGCTAGAAGTGACAGGGTTACTTTTTTCAAAGGCTCAATAGTTGCTGTCAATGGTCTCTCCTTTCCTCCTCTTTAACGAGGAATATCATGGCAACAGAGGGTTGTTTTTTTGCCGTGCTGCCGGTAACAGTTATCCGGGGTAAGTTTTCTGCCGGTTGTCACAGATACAGACCTGGTTCCTTACGCTTTGCAAAATTTTCATGCAGCCACTGTACTTTCTGCTTGATGGGCTCGGCGGCAATCACTAATGCATCTTCCGGGCAGCTTTTAAGGCAGGCACAGCAGAAAATGCAGAGATTCTGGTCTATCTGTATTCCGGATGCCAGTGAAATGGCGCCGGTCGGACAGGCCGGCAGGCACGCGCCACACTCCGTGCATACCGACTGCAGGACCAAGGGGGTAAATGGCATTTTTCCCGCGGCTTCTTTATAGGGTATATTGCCCGGCACCTTCAGGCTGTCTGCGCCTGCCGGATCCTCGACCGCCAGAAGTTTTTCAAGGATTTGTGCGCCAAAGGCTTTAGCAACTGCCAGATCCACATTATCCGGCCGGTCGGCTGCGATTGGCATTTCCGCTCCGGAATAGGAGTGTTCTCCAATAAACGTTCCGGCAGCGATGGGAAGAAAGTTGGCTTGCACGGCGATATCCCGCAGTTCAATCAGGGCGTCTTCGAAATCCCGGTTGCCGTAGGTTACGACAATGACCGCCGGGCTCTTGTTTCCCTGCAGCGCCGCAAGTCTTTGCACGGCAAGGGGGGCAACCCGCCCGGCATAAACCGGAACGCCGATAACAGCCAACTCGTCCGCACCGACATGCAGTTCAGAGACTGCATCTGGATAAGTCAGCTCATTCGTTTCACAGGGGATGTCAGCCATACCCGAAGCAATTGCGTCAATAACTCTTTTTGAAGTTCTGGTTGGGGAAAAGGAGATGAGCCGTATTTTTTTTATCTGCATAAGGGGGTTCCCTGTCTTTTATTTTATCATGAATTTTTCGGACGAAGCCGAAGAATTTTCCCGGAATCAGTAGAAAAATACAGCAAACCGTCAGGACTTTCAACTACGCATCGAATACGTTCTTCCAGATCAGCCAGTAGTCTTTCTTCCTCCACCGCCTCGCCGTCCTCACTTATGACCACTCTATTAAGATGACGCATAACCAAGGCACCGGCAAACAGATTACCCTGCCAGCGGGGAAAGGCTTTGCCGGAATAGAGCAGTAAACTCCCCGGGGCAATAGAGGGAATATACACTTTAACTCCATCTACCATACCGGTTTTTGTCCGCCCCTCGCCTACCTGTACCGGCCCCCAGTATTCCTTCCCGTGGGAAACAACCGGCCAGCCATAATTTTTTCCGGGGAGAATAATATTGATCTCATCGCCTCCGCGCGGGCCATGTTCATTGCTCCACAGCCGGTTTTGCCGCGCATCATAGACAATGCCCTGCGGGTTACGATGGCCATAGCTCCAGATCTCCGGCAGCCCGCCGCCGTTTGCAAACGGATTGTCGTCTGGTACCGTCCCATCGAGATTAACCCGGAGAATCGAGCCGGCATGGGTTGTCAAGTCCTGACCATTGGGCCGATCCCCTCGGTCACCAATGGTGAAAAAAAGATGGCCCTTGCCGTCAAAGGCAATACGACTGCCGAAATGACGCGTGGTATTCGTGGCTGATTTGGTGACCAGGAGGTCCTGCCAGTCCTGTAATTGATCATCTACGAGATGCGCCCTGGCCAGGGTCGTCACTCCCTGGCCCGCCTGCTCTTTGCTGTAGGTGAAATAGATCCACTCTCCGGGGGCATATCCCTTTGGCACGGCCACATCGAGCATCCCCCCCTGCCCTTGGCTTAAGACTTTTGGGCCGCCATGCAGCTCAGTTTTTCTGCCGGAATGTAGGTCCAGCAAGGAAATCTTCCCTTCCCGCTCGGTAAACAAGAGTTCTGTCGGGCTGAGAAAAACCATTCCCCAGGGTACCCCCAGACCACCGACAACCTCTTCAACCTGAAAATCCATCCCGGCACTGCGACCGACAAGGAGCGGGCGGCAAAAACCCTGCTCAAGCAGCATGACACTCAGCAACAGCGACATACATATTATCCTGACCATCTGAATACCCTCCTCGTTTATTCGCCCAAAGAAACGCTTGTCAGAAAGAAACGCTTGTGAGATATAAGGATAATAATTATACTGACGCCCGCCAGTAAAGAAAATAATTGTCGTCCCGGTTAACGGGAAGAAAGAAACGAACAGGAGAACAGAAAATGGCCGTAGAACAGACCACCACACCGGTAGAACACACGCAGAAAGAGGCGGATCAGACCGCGTGGTACGATGTCTTAATAGATATTTTCAAGAAGTTACTCGAATACAAGTACAATAAGCTTAGCTACGGCACGTTTACCTACGGCACGAAGAAGAAGTTCTGAGACGATAACGACTCTCCCGTCAACCTCCGGAAATAGCCGGAAAGACGTCGATCTCATCGCCATCTTGCACCAGATCATTCTTGGTAATCACCTTGCCGTAACGAACGGCGATAATACCGCCGAGCTCAATACCAGCCTGGCGACGGCATTGCTGCAACACCGTCGCCAGGGTTTCCTGCCTGCTCAGAGGTATCTCTATCCTTCCGATATCACTGAGCTTAAAATTGACAGTTACCATTTCCTAGCCAGAGCCGATTCTTCGTCAGTGATATCCATCACCTCGCCGGTTTCCGGCTGGGCTTCTTCATAAAAAGTTTCCGTGAACCGATAGTCCTGTGCGGTTATACCTGCATCGGTGTTGAACTGGTGTTCAATACGCAGGGTTTTTTTGACCATATCATCAAATTCCCCTTCAGTTATATCCACACCATAGCGGAATTGAATGAGATCGAGCAGGGGCTGCATGTTATCTCTTACCGAATAACGCACAAAGTTGCACATGCCCATCGCATCCATGCGGGAGCCGATGACTTGGAATTTTTTCGACAGGGCCACTTTGCCTTCCTTGCTGGTCGGCACTTCTTCATCGCGCAGAGTGAAACCAAAGGTGTGATCCGCACCCATCGGGGTAGACAGGTAGGTCATGGCCATGCCCTTGCTGCCTCTGGGCTCATAGGCAGGAATCGCCTGGCCGAGCACATGGGGAGCATGACGAACACCAAGCACCTTGGCGGCGATCTTACAACCGGAGGCAAGTATTCGTCCAAGAGGTGTCAGCGCTCTAACTTCTTCCATTAAGGCAATCGCCGCCGTTGTATCGCCGAATTCGGCAATGCCCGCCTCCATGGCCACGCCGATGGCGGCACCGACGTCAAGGGTATCGACCCCGGCATCATTGGCAATACGATTTAACGTTGCGATAGCGTCGAGGTCCTTCAGGCAGAGATTCGAACCCATCAGGGCCATGGTTTCATATTCGACCGGAGAACAGAGCAATTTGCCGTCTTTATCAGGATACACATTGGAACACTGAATGGCACATGGATGCATGCAGGCGTGTTGTGTCCGTCCTTCTCCGTCACGTTCCTTGATGGTATCATACATGGTCTGGGCATTAATCTTTTCCGCCCCTTCCATCACGCCGTGCCGGAAATTCTGCGTCGGCAACACTTTCAAAGCCTGGCAGATGTCAACCATCGCCGCGGTGCCGTATTTGGTAAATTGCGAAGATACCGGGTTTTCCTTGAGCAACTGGACAATTTTCTTTGCGCCGTCTTTGAAAGCATCTTCGTTGACAAATGCAGGTTTCACTTTGCCATCGTTTAAGATCACCATCGCGATAATCTTTTTAGATGCCATCACTGCACCAAGTCCACCTCGTCCAGCGTACCGTGAACAAACGCCATGGGGATCGGAACAGGCAATACCAGTCGCGGAGAGCAGTTTCTCGGCAGTCGGCCCAATGGTAATGCAACCGGCTTTGACGCCGAATTGCTGGGTAAGTAAATCGGATTTTTCATAAACGCCTTTACCGGCGAGAAAACTTCCGTCCACAAATTCGATTTTTTCCGAACCAATGACGATAATCTTCCAGCCGGCATCACCTTGAGGCGCATCTTCGAGCGTGATACAGCGCAAGCCCTGCTGCGACATGCGCGTGCCGACAATCCCGCCGGCATTGCTCTCTTTTATACCACCGGTCAGGGGACTTTTCCCACCGATACTCAATCGATCGGAGCTGGATACGGTCGTACCGCTCAATACCCCCGAGCAAAAAAAGAGTTTATTTTTTTTACCGAGAGCATCACAGGTCGCCGGCACCTCGCTACTGACCAGATGGGAAGACAGCGTTCTCCC
The DNA here is from genome assembly GCA_964412665.1 of uncultured Desulfopila sp. Lineage (GTDB taxonomy): Bacteria > Desulfobacterota > Desulfobulbia > Desulfobulbales > Desulfocapsaceae > Desulforhopalus_A. Next base: position 3,363 of record CAYPPR010000038.1, on the reverse strand, counting down.
ACCGAGGAGAAATTCTTTTGAGTCGAAGGTCTCCATTTTTGTCGTGCAGGTTGCGGTGTTGATTCGTAACATTGAAAACATACTTTTCTCCATTATTCTCAGCTTTTTTGCTCTTTCGGAAATACCTTTTCAGTGGAGCAGGATTGGGGGTAATGACTCAAACGCTCCGCGTAATGTATACAATATGTGGATACTATTTAAGTATGCTATTTTTTCGGCGGTGTCAAGAATTTTTTGCCCCCTCCGAATGTACAGGGAGGCTCTCTCCCCGCAAGGAAAAAGCCACCCATCTTCTTTTAACGACAAAGCGAAACGGCAATATTATTAGTCAGGCTGATACCATCTGAGGCGAAGGGCATTGGTAACAACCGAAACGGAACTGAGTGCCATGGCGGCGCCGCCGATCATCGGATTAAGGGTAGGTCCGCCAAAAATGGCCAACACGCCGGCTGCTACAGGAATCCCCACGACATTATAGGCAAAGGCCCAGAAAAGATTCTGACGGATGTTGCGCATGGTCGCCCGGCTGAGGCCGATGGCTCGACCGACCCCGGCCAGATGGCCGTTCATCAAGACGATATCGGCCGACTCCATGGCCACATCAATGCCCGTGCCCATGGCCATGCCGACATCGGCCCTGGCCAGCGCCGGTGCGTCATTAATACCATCCCCAATCATGGCCACCACTTCCCCGTCCTGCTGCAAACGAACAACCTCCTCTTCCTTGTTGTCCGGCAGAACCCCGGCGACAACCCTGTCGATTCCCGCCTGACGGGCGACGGCCTGGGCTGTCTTCTCATTGTCCCCGGTGAGCATGACCACCTTGAGGCCCATTGCCTGCAGATCGCCGATGGTTTTCTTTGCCTCCTCTTTAAGCGGATCGGCAATGGCCAGCAGACCGGCCAGCGTCTTGTCGATGGCCAGATAAAGCACGGTCTTGCCCATATCGGACAAATCCCCGGCCTCTTTCACTACCTGTTCGGACAAACCCTCTATGTGTTGTTCCGTGAAAAATTCTACATTACCCAAAAGAACATCGTACCTGCTCCCATCGAGTAAAAGAGACGAGGCGATGCCGCGGCCGAAAGTCGCCGAAAAAGACTGCGGCTCGGCTCTGGCGCACTCTCTTTTTTCGGCTGCGGTAATAACCGCCTCGGCCAGAGGATGCTCCGAGCGGCTCTCGGCACCGGCGGCAAGACTCAACAGCATTTTTTCATCGTAACCGGCAAAGGGACGGATGTCGGTGACCTCGGGGCGGCCAAGCGTCAGGGTACCGGTTTTGTCAAAGACCACACAGCTCACCTTCTGGGCCAGCTCCAACACCTCGCCGCTCTTCACCAGCACCCCGAGTTGCGCGCCACGGCCGGTGCCGACCATGATCGAGGTCGGTGTGGCAAGCCCCATGGCGCAGGGACAGGCAATAACCAGCACGGCGATAAAAATGCGCAGAGAGAAACTGAATTCGGCGCCACCGATAAAAAACCAGCTCAAGCCGGACAACGAGGCAATGACGATTACCGTCGGCACAAAATAGAGGCTGATGCGATCGGCAAGACTGGCAATCGGTGCCTTTGTTCCCTGGGCGTCCTGCACCAGTTTGACAATTCGGGCAAGCATGGTATCCCGACCGACCTTCATGGCCTCCATGGTCAAGGCCCCGTTTTTGTTCAGCGTCCCACCAAAAAGAGCATCGCCTGGGCGTTTTACTACCGGCATGCTCTCGCCGGTGAGCATCGATTCGTCAACTGCTGATTCTCCGTCGATGATTGTCCCATCGACCGGAATCCGCTCTCCGGGTCGTATGAGGATATGATCGTCTACCCGTATCTCCGCCACCGCCACCAGGCGCTGGCCGTTCTCGTCGATGAGCGTCGCCGTTTCCGGGGCGAGCTGCATCAGCTGCCTGATGGCATCGGTGGTTCTCGCCTTCGATCCGGCCTCAAGATACTTGCCGAGCGAAACCAAGGCGATCAACATCGCCGCCGATTCAAAATAGAGATCATGGGCCCGGGCGACAGCATCAATGCCCAGGCCGATTTCCACCAGATTCCAGGTGGAATAGACAAAGGCCGCCCCGGTTCCGATGGCAATCAGCGAGTCCATGTTCGGTCCCCCGCGCAGCAGTGCCGGAATACCGCTCAGATAAAAATTTCTGCCAAGATAGAGCACAGGCAACAGCAGCAGAAACTGGATGGCGGCGTGGGTAAAAGGTGCATGCGTGGGATGAATGTTCTCCGGCAGGGAAATACCGACCATATGCGCCATGGACAGAGACATGATGAGCAGTGCCAGGATAAAGGCAGGAAAAAGACTTTTTTTCATCGCCAGCAGCCGGTCGGCGGCGTCCTGCGCATCAGCGGAGTCATCACTGTCTCCCGTTGCCGCTTCGGCGGAAAAACCAAGATCGGCGATAGCCTCTTCTATGGCAGGGACGGTAACGGCATCCGGATCATAGACTATCTGCGCTTTTTCCGTTGCCAGATTAACCGAACAGCGGCTTACCCCGGTGAGGTTGCCCACCACTCTTTCAATACGGCTGGAACAGGCCGCACAATGCATTCCTTTTATATTTGCTTCAAAGTTTTCTAGGGCCATAATCGTGCGAATATTGCAGAGAGAATGTAAAAATTTCGTTCAGTATTCATGAAAGATCAATAATGATACCCGATTCGATGACAAACACCGCCGTGATTCCTACTCAAGATAAACATCTCCCCATACGAATCAATGCGGTGAGGATCTGCCATTTTTTCTCTTCAAGCGCTTAAAAATATCTCGGCCAACGTGCACTGATTGAAGGATTGGTAATTGATATATGTGCAGCCAGAGGATGCTGGCTGGATATCGTCAGTGATATACCCTTCGAGAAGATCAAGGTCAAAGTGATTGACGGCGAGATCGTCTTTCCTATGGAGACCAAGGGACGATTAGCTCGGGTGAAGGTATTGCCGAAGGCCAACCCGCTTGTTGCCGGAGGCAAACCGGACATGCAGTTTATCCGAACAGTGCTAAAGGATATTGGGGAACTGGTCGCGTATAAAAACGCCGCTCTGGTCTCCCCAGAGGCACTGAGAATTTTTTTATTTGTTTTCTTACGTGATTTTTTGGGGGGGTTACCGCTCTGGCGGTTGTATTGTTCTCTAATCGCTACCTTGAAAGGGAGACACCAGACATGCGACAAATAAAACGATGGAAATGCAATTACTTACAAACATACTAGGCTTCCGGCTTTGTCGGCAAGTGACTTGTTTTGAATTAGCAATATGCTGAGTAGCCAAGGATACCCGCACCTCATCCATCAAGCACTTGAAGCTATATTCCTGGCCTTCCAATTTGCGTTGTAGGTTTCTCGCATGTGAGGCC
>CAYPPR010000037.1:0-42987 GCA_964412665.1 uncultured Desulfopila sp. | reverse complement strand
GGTTATGAGTATTGCAATTCAAGTCCCTGTACTTATATACTTTTTAAGTATCTCCCGCGTACAACAGATTAGATGCCACACTCTCGTCAGCTAAAATCTCCAGAGAAAACGAATTGATTCGTTATGACAGATAAAAATTACATAACGGCCTCGGACCTGAGCAAAAGTGATACAATCAGGCAGCTACTCGATGGGAAGCTCCCTCCTGTGCTCTGCTTTTTCCCTGGGACTGTTCTGCAAGCAGAGCAACTGCAAAAAGCTGCGCTTATCGTCACCGGTGGCGACCCGGAGCAATTAGTCTCTCTTTTACAAAACGATCATCTGCCCGAGTATACACCGGTTCTTTATCTCGGCGAGGGCGACTGCATGCCTAAGCCCATAGAGGATTTTAGCGTGGACAGAGTCATGGACTACCTTGCTCTGCCTGCGTCAATATCAATTTTCCTGCACAGAGTAACCCTTCTTGCTCAAGTACAAAAGATCAGTGCGGAACACCATGCCCACAGGACGACCCTCAGTCGGCAGCTCAATCTTCTCACCACCCGAGATGGGCTGACCGGGCTGTTCAACAGGCGCCACTTTACAAATCGACTGACACCAATGCTACAAATTGCCCAGGCAAAACACCGTGACTTGTCGCTATTGCTTTTAAACATAGATTATTTCAGTTCCATCAACAAGACGTCCGGGTTGGAATTCGGCGACGCCATTCTCAATGAACTGGCTGCGCGACTCACTCAAACGATCGACCAAGAGGCGACATGCTACCGATTTTCCGGCGAGGATTTTGTCATTTTGCTGCCGGGGGCAGATCTACAGCAGGCCTGCGCGACTGCCGCAAAATTACGCGAGGTCTGTGCGGAAAAACCATTTACAGACGGGAATACCAGTACATCCCTGACCATCTCGGTCGGCATAGCCTCCCTACAGGACCATCTACCGGACAATGACAACGCCTTCATCTGTATGGCCGAAACAGCACTCTTTATGGCCAAAGCCGAAGGCAGAAACAGGCTTCAGGTGTACATCCCGCGCCATGATCCGAAAGAAATCTCCTTGGAAAATTCCCTGGCCTGCTTGCGCGACAATCTGCAGCGCATTCTTGAAAAAACAAAGACCTCAGCGCTTGCCTCTTTACAGCTGCTGGTACAAAATGTAGCCGGATCGGCACATCAGCCCCATATAGATAAAGTTTCTCACTACGTGGCGCTACTCGGCGAGCAAATAGGTCTACCGGAACAACATACCCGCACCTTTCAAAACTCCATCACTCTGTATAACAGCTTTCGGTTCCTTCTGCACAATGATCTCCTATCCAAGCCGGAGCGATTGACCCATGAGGAACAGAAAGTCATCGAAGACTTGCCCTTTAAGCTAAATGAACTCACCGATATGTTTGACTATTTCACCGAAGAGCGAAATGTTCTGCTCGGCCACAATGAGCGATATGACGGCACGGGCTATCCCCTGGGCCTGAAAGGCGACGAAATCTCTCTCGGTTCAAGAATTTTCACCATTGTCGACTCGCTGGCGGCGATGAACTCCGAACGCCCCTATCGGCGAAAACTTACCCCAACGGAGATTATCGACGAGCTAAAAAATGAGGCCGGCAAACAGTTTGATCCCTACCTTGTGGTGCAGATCCTGTCGGTAATCAAAAAGAACAACCTGTTACATCTCGATGCCGACTTTCTCGATCAGACCCAGCAGGACCTTGTCAACATTTTTCCACAACTAATATCATGACACAGCCATATCTCAGCGCCATCAACAGCCAAATAGAATCCCTCCCCGCCTTGCCGGCAATTGTCTCCAAAGTTATGGTCGTGACAGCCAATCCGGAGAGTACCGCCAACGATCTGATGCAGGTCATTCTGCCGGATCAGACGATGTGCAGCACCATCTTAAAAGTTGCTAATTCAGCCTTCTTCGGCATTCCTCGGGGAGTAAGCACCATAGAACGGGCAGTGGTCGTCCTCGGCTATGAAGAGATCAGAAATATTGTTATCGGCAAAGCCATCTTCTCTTCTTTCCCAAAGCTCAGTAAAGAAAACAGGAATACGATCAGTCTCTTCTGGGAACACGCCTTTACCTGCGGACTGGCCGCAAAAATTATCGGCGAACATCTGCATCTGCCGCCCAGCGAATTATTCATCGCCGGACTTATTCACGATATCGGCAAGCTGGCCATGCTTATGGCTTTTCCAAACGATTACCCGATCCTGCGCGAACTGTCCAATCCGGGCAATGCCGATGATTTAGCGGAAGAACAGAGCAGATTTGCCACCAGCCATGACCAAGTCGGCCTGCAGCTCGCCAACCGATGGTTACTCCCGGAAAAGCTGGCCATGGCCATCGGCTATCACCACTCGCCGGAAAAAGCGCCCCACTATAAAGAGTATCCTCTCATCGTCCAGGTGGCCGACATTCTGTCCCTCATGTACTGTCATTCGGGTTGTATGGAAAGTTGTGACGTGGAGAAAATTTTTGGCGATTTTCTCCCGGAGACCTCAACCCTATGGCAAGAGAACAACCTCATCTGGAAGACGGAAAATTTTGGCCACTGGTTTGAAATTTTGCAACAACAGCGCGAAGATAATCAGGAAATACTCAGCGCCTTCTCTTCCTGATGAAGATAACATCAATTAAACGGACCATTAGAAACACCAGAAGACTGGCCGAAATCGTCAAGGTGCTCTCCGCATTCGGCTTTCGTCAGCTGGTGCTCGACACCGGCCTGCACCGATTACTCGGCCTGGCCAAAGAAGCAATCAACGCCTCTTCCGGCGACCGCACCGGGAATCTGCCACGACCGGTCCGGGTGCGTATGGTGCTTGAAGAGCTCGGTCCAACCTTCATCAAGCTCGGGCAGATCCTCTCCACCCGCCCCGATCTTATCCCTCCGGAATGGGCAAGCGAATTCAAAAAATTACAGGATCGCTGCCAGGAAGTCGCCTTTAGCGAAATTTACAAAATTCTTATTTTAGAGTTTCCCGGCCGGCTGGACCAGATCTTCTCCTCCATCGAAGAAACGCCTCTGGCAGCTGCCTCCATTGCCCAGGTACACCGGGCGACCATGAAAGACGGTACTCTGGTCGTCCTGAAGTTTCTTCGGCCCGGTGCCCGGCAGCTGATTGAAGAGGATATGGACCTGGTCGAAAGTCTGGCCCAGCTCCTGGAACAATATTTTTCTGATCTCGGCTACAGTCCGACAGCAGTTGTAAAAGAATTTTCGCGGGAACTGCTGAAAGAAATCAATCTGGTCATTGAGGGACAATCGACGGAACGGCTGCGTCGCTATTTTGAAGACGACGCCAACATCAGCTTCCCTAAAGTATACTGGACGGCGACCACGCGAAACGTTCTGACCATGCAGGAAGTGCAAGGCCGGCTGCTGTCGACGATTCGACCGGAAGAGTTGAGCCAGAGCGAGCGAAGAACCATTGTCGCCAACGGCACCGATGCGGTATTCAAGCAATGTCTGCGTTTCGGATTTTTCCATGCCGATCCCCACCCGGGCAATATCTTCCTGCTTGCCGACGCAAAACTCTGTTTTATCGACTGTGGTATGACGGGGCAGCTGGACAAAAAAACAACCGACCAGCTTATCAATCTTGTCGCAGGGGTTGTGAAAGGAGATATTGATCGACTCTGTCGAGTGGTTATCGAACTCACCGAAGTCAATCCAGCGGTGACGGACAGTCGAGATTTTCGCCTGGAACTGCAGCATCTCACAGGCCATTTCCAAAACACCGACCTAAAACACCTGAACATTACCGGCCTGCTCTCGGATTTCTTCGGCATGCTGCAGCGCTACCATATCCAGTGCCCCGGCGACCTGATGCTCCTCACCAAGGCGCTGACCACCATCGAAGGTGTCGCCGAACATTTCGATCCGACCTTTGACGTTCTTGCCCATGTTGAGCCGCAGATCCAGGAAATCGTCCAGAACCGACACAGCATGGGTGCCATCAAAAACCGGATGTATAAAACCCTGACCAACTCCCTCGAACTGCTCGAGGATCTGCCCCAGGATCTGCAGCGGTTTCTCGACCACGCCCGGCACAGTCGCTTCACCCTCAACCTTGAGCTAAAGCGCATCGAACATCTCTCGGAGCGCATCGACACCTCAAGTCGAATCATGGGCATCGCCATGATCATTGCCGCGCTGATCGTTGGTTCCTCTATTCTCATCCTGGCCGACCGCATGGGCCGGCAACCGGGCTTTATCGGTACTCTGGGCATTATCGGCTTGATCCTGGCCGGCATCAATACCGCAGGCTTTATCATTTCCTATCTGCTGCCGCGAAAGAAAAGCGGCTGAGTCGGAAAAACGCCGTTGCACAGTGCGGCAAAGGACCACCCTTCCCGAAAGTATTTACCCGGACAGAGCGGCCTGAATGCAGATATCGGCGAACGGTTCAGGCTCAAGGCTCGAGGAACCGACCAATGCTAACCTGTGCGCAAGCGGTGAAAAGATCAGGTTATTTTTGACCTGCCTGCAATGTTTCTTCAATCGCCATACGTACTTCCGCTGCAGACAGCGCTTTAACGACAAGCAGCTTCTTCCTGGACAGAGCCCCGGTTTTTACCGTCACCTGCCGCGCGGCAATACCAAGAATGCCCGCCACAAGTTTTACTACTTCTTTATTGGCTCTGCCCTCGATGGGTGGAGCAGCCACGGCAACCTTCAGGCATCCGTCATGCAGCCCGACGACTCTGCTTTTTGATGCCTTTGGCTGGACGTGCAGACTGAGCAGTACCGTACCGTCGGATAAAGTCGAAAGATAGGCCATAGCCGGTGTATCCGCTCCCAGTTTGGAACAATTTCTCAGCTGCGATCCCTGTTGAGCTGGTCAATATCATCCTGATCAACATTCTCATCGTCCGGCAGCTGGATACTTTGAAAAAGGTCGGCAAGATCATCTTCTTTGTTGTTCGCTGCGGCAACCGGTGGAATATCCAGCGCTTCAAGCGCCTCAAGGTAGGCATAAAGAGTCGTCTCCAGATCTTTGCGCACCTTGATTTTCTGCTGATGCAACTCTTCGATTTCCAGCGGCAGCCGGGCCAGTTCCGCCTCCGCGTCCATGCGGAATCTGTCAATTTCCGCACGAGCCTCCGCCATGATTTTTTTGGCATCTTCCTGACTGGTCTGGCGCAGGTTGTCGGCAAATTTCTGGGCGGTAAGGATGGTGGTTTTAAAATCCATTCCTTCCTGTTTCAACTCCCTGTTCTGTTCCTCCAGCAGCTCGATACGGCCACGAAGTTTTTCAATCTCCATCTGCTCCTGGAAACCTGCCCCCGAACCAGCGGCGAGTTGTGTCTCCATTTCTGCTATTTTTTCACGATACGCCGCGTTCTGCTCTTCCAGATCGGCAAGTGATGCCGTGACAGCTGCCAGCTTTTCGGTCAGCTCGGCTATCTCCGCATCTTTCCGTTTATAACCATCTAGAGTTTCTTCTTGAATGCCCTCGACGTTCTCTTGACTTATCTTCACTTCATCGACCAGGGCATCCTTGCTTTTCTGCAAAGATTCCTGTTCGGCGAGAAGCGACTCGATTTCTTCCGCCTGCAGACGATTCTGCTCGGTCAACTCAAAGAAATCTTCAGCCAGCAGTTCCAGGTAAGCTCTGACCTCAATAGGTTCATAGCCTCTGAACTTCGTCTGAAATTCCTGGTCTTTAATCGACTGTGGGGTCAGCATATCCGGCTCCCTTTAAAAGATAATAGTGGTCATGGCTGGAAAGCTCCGCCTGTCAAACGCCCATGGCAATTTGCTTTAAGGTCTGGACGACAAAACTCTGCAGAAACATTATGCCGATGATAAGGATCATCGGCGAAAAATCTATGCCGCCAAAACTTATCGGTAAGTATTGGCGAATACGACTTAATACCGGCTCCGTGGCCTCATACAGAAACCTGACGATGGGGTTATGCGGATCGGCATTCACCCAGGATATCACTGCCCGCCCGATAATGATCCACATATAGGCGGTCAGAACAAAGTCGAGCAGCTGGGCGATTGCCATCATAAAATTATTTACCACAAACATACATCTCTCCTTTTCTCATCTTTTCGTTTTCTATCAGGCAACTTTACTCCCCGGGGCGACCGGAGCGCTCACCGCGGATAGGACCAGGCGTTCCCGGCCATTCTCTTTTGATGCGGCAGCTAAGACCATGCCCTGGGAGCTGACGCCCATTATCTTCACCGGCTGCAGATTGGCAACAATGAGCACCTGCTTGCCGAGCAGTTCCTTAGCCGTATAAGACTCGGCTATTCCGGCGACAATGGTCCTTGCATCCGGAGCGAGCACCGTCAATTTCAGTAATTTTTTAGATTTCTTGATCGGCTCGGCGGCGACAATTTCCGCCACGCGCAGATCAAGCTGCTGAAAATGCGCATAGGCCAGCAGCTTTTCCCCGGCCACCGGCTGCGCAGCATTTTTTTCTTTCTTGAGTTGGGCGGCAGCGTCCTGTTTGGCCTCTTTGTCGCTCTCTTCGAGGCGCGGAAAAAGGTTATCGATCGTCCGCAGTTCGGTACCGGGAGACAGCATATTCCACTGACCGCCATCATCCAGAGAGTGTACTAGGCGGTCACCTGCCGCCAAGCCGAGACTGGTAGCCATCCTTTCGGCAGCGCCGGGCATCACCGGCTGTAACACCAAGGTGAGCAGGCGCAGACATTCGAGGACATTATACAGAACAGTATCGAGCCTTGCCGCATTCTGCGGATCCTTGGCCAGGGCCCAGGGTTCATTGGTGACGATATACCTGTTGGCCACACCGACAAATTCCCAGACAGCCTGCAGACCGCGATGAAACAGGAACTCGCCCATAAGCTGCCGGTAGTCCCGAAGCATAGTCTCTGCGGCGGCGACAAGCTCCCGGTCCGCCTCGGTCAGTTGTGCCGGCGCCGGTACCTTTCCCTGCCGATACTTGCGAACCATGGCTGTTGCCCGGCTGAACAGATTGCCCAGATCGTTGGCCAGATCGGCATTCTGCCGGGCGACAATGGCCTCGGAGCTAAAGGAAGAATCCAGACCAAAAGACATCTCTCGCAGGAGAAAATATCGTATGGTATCAACACCATACTCCTGCACCAACTCCTTTGGCCGGACAACGTTACCAATACTCTTGGACATTTTCGTATCGTCGATATTCCAGTAACCGTGCACATGTAGCTTCTGATAAAGCGGCGCGCCCATCGCCAGCAACATGGTCGGCCAGTAGATGGCATGGGGTTTCAGAATATCCTTGGCGATGACGTGTTCCGCCACCGACCAGTACTCGGTAAACTGCGGCCCATCCGGATAGCCTACGCCGGTGAGATAATTGATTAGGGCATCAAACCATACATAGGTGACAAATGTATTGTCAAAAGGCAGCTCGATGCCCCAGGTAAGCCGGGATTTTGGCCGCGAAATACACAGATCCTCCAGCGGTTCACTCAAAAACGACAGGACTTCATTGCGGTATCGTTCCGGAGTGATAAATTCCGGGTGGGCATGGATATGGTCGATGAGCTGCTGCTGATAGCGGGACATGCGAAAGAAATAGTTCTGTTCGGCAATTTCCACCGGTGGCTTCTGGTGATCAGGGCAGTTACCGTCGACGAGTTCCTTATCGGTCAGATAGCGTTCACAGCCCTGGCAGTAGAGACCGCTATACTCATCAAAATAGATATCGCCGCTGTCGTAGACCTTCTGGAGAATCCTCTGCACCACCGCGACATGTTCAGCGTCCGTCGTTCGGATGAAATGATCCGGCGCCACCTGCAGCAGCGGCCAGCTCTCGCGAAAGAGAGCGCTTATCTTGTCAACATAGTCCTGTGGCGGAATCTGCTCGCTTTCCGCCGCCTTGACGATCTTATCACCGTGCTCATCGGTGCCTGTCTGGAAGCGCACCTTGTCCCCACAGAGCCGTCTGAAGCGACTGTAGGTATCGGCAACTATTGTCGTGTAGGCATGACCGAGATGGGGCTGGGCATTCACATAATATATCGGTGTGGTGATGTAGGTAGTCATAATTCCATTATTGAGAGTGCGTTAACAACGATGCAAAGAAGCTTTTTATCCGGCCATTGTGGCTCAGCAATAGTACCTATTTCCTTGCCTATTTCCCTCTTTTCTTTTCCCTTTTCTTCTCAGGACTGTCCTTTTTCAAAGGTTGAGCCAACGCCCACTGGTCTTTTTTCAGCACGATATCCTCGCCGGCACTGTTTTCAGCCATGACCGCATCCTGTAGCGGCATCTGCCGTTTAACAAGATACTGTTCGCCATCCACCTTGATCCTTTTGCCTGCCTTCGGCATGTTTCTGCGCTGTTTTTTGTAGGTTTCGTACTCATAGGTCAAACAGCAGAGCAGACGATTGCACACCCCGGAGATTTTCGTCGGATTGAGCGGAAGGTCCTGCTCCTTGGCCATTTTAATCGACACCGAATCAAAGTTTTTAATATACGAGGAGCAGCATAGTTCACGCCCGCAGGTGCCGATCCCCCCGATCATTTTCGTTTCATGGCGCACCCCGACCTGACGCATTTCCACCCGGGTGCGAAATTCCTGGACGAGGTCTTTGACCAGCATCCTAAAGTCGACCCGGCTGTCGGCGGTAAAATAAAAAATCGTTTTGCTGCCGTTATAGAAACGTTCCACCCTGACGAGATGCATGCCGAGACCATGTTTTCCTATCAAGGAACGACACACCCTAAAAGCGACTTCTTCATTTTCCGCCAGGTTGACGAATTTTTCCAGCTCAACGCCCTGGGCCACACGTTCAATGACATGGTTCACCGGTCCTTTGGGCCCATGGCACCCGCATATCGGCGAATAACCGACTATACGTGCGGGCTCATGACCATGATCCGTTTTAACCATGACCACGGTACCGACAATAAGCCCGGGAAAGGGGCCGGCACCGGTAAACTGCTGCCCGCCTGGGCGAAACTGAAACCTGTAGTATGTCGGTTCGTACACCGGTTCCGACAAAGGGGTTTCGTCGCCAAGTATTTCGTTTTCACTGACTGACATAAAGCGTACATCCTTTAGTGCCTCAGGAGAGGGGGGAAACGCCAATCATCAGCCCATCCGCTCCAGCTCGTTAGCACTGCAACGTAAACAAAAGAACCTCACAGACGAGGTTTCGGTTACAGTTACGGGCAAGTTGCTTCTCCGCCCGATCAATAGCCTGTAATTTAACAAAAAGGTTATTCGAATTCCAGTTCTTCTCCGAAATGACGCCATTGACGACGTCATTTCGGGCATGGGCATCTTCTTCGGCCCCCCCCAGGAGAAGATCCCTGAGCCAGATTTTAAGCAGTCCCAGAAGAGAAGGAAGCTCTTCTTTCAGACGGGCCATTTTTTCCGCGAACTGTAGGAGTTCGCCGACATCACGATCGGCATCTATCGCCTTATCGGATAAGAACGATACCAGTTGGCGCCACAGACCGATCATTTCCGTCTTATGAAACAGCAGGGCCCTGCCTGGGCTTCCTTCGGAAAGCCGCGCCAAAAGCAGGGCAGCCTCGCGTTCAACCCCTCGCTGTACAAGAATAGTCACCGTGTCGTCAAGACTCAACTGGACAAACGGTACAACCTGGCATCTCGAGGTCAGGGTGGCCAGAATTTCCTGCGAGGCCTCGGCGGTCAGAATAAGCAGATTGTTTTCCGGCGGCTCTTCCAGGGTCTTCAACAAACTGTTGGCCGCCTCGCGGCGCATGGTCTGAACATCTTCGAGCACCACGACGCGCATAGTCGATTCATAGGGCGGGTAACTGAGTGCTTTCGTCAGCCGCCGGATTTGATCGATTTTGATCACCCCTTTCTCGGGGCTGATGACCTGAAAATCAGGGTGATTCATCGAACGAAATTTCTTACAGGAGGAACAAACGCCGCAGGCCCCAATCCGTTCTTTATTCCGACAGTTTACCGCAGCGGCCACGCCCCCGGCAAACAGTCTTTTGCCGACGCCTTCAGGCCCCTTAAAGATATAGGCATGGGGCACACGACCGGCGGCAAGAGAGCGGCTCAGCAGCCGTTTGGCTTTTTCCTGGCCGAAGAGCTGGGTGAAACAACTAAAAGTGGGGACCGCCATGCCCGTCATCCGTGCAACTATCCTGTCTGTTAAAAAAGAGAAGGCTGTCGGCTGCCGGTCGGCTGAGTGGTCTCGCCATCCTGCTCTTTTTCGCCAAAGCCGCCGAGATAGAGGTAACGCTCAAGACTGCGTTGGTAATCGGTCCAGCTCCGTTCTTTTTTGTCCATTTTTCTTCTCAGCTGTTCGGTAATATTCATTTTGGCATCAAGGTCATCGAGAAAACTGAGCATGAAAGCCTCGACGGTCATCGGCACGGTCGGCGAGCCGAATTCCTGGCGGCCATGATGACTGAGAACGAGATGCTGCAGCTGCTCCAGCAGCTCTGCGGGAAAATCAGCGATTTTCTCCGCCGCCTGGGCGATCATTTCACTACCGATAACCAGATGCCCTTTCAACCTGCCACGCACGGTATATTCGATAATCCCCCCCTCCATCTTCAGCTCTTCGAGCTTACCGATGTCATGCAGCAAAGCTCCGGCAATAAGCAGCGAACGGTCGATTCCCGCATAGTGTTTCGCCAGAAAATCGGCCACTCTAGCCACCGACAGGGAATGTTCGAGCAGACCGCCGATATAGGCGTGGTGTATGCCCTTGGCGGCAGGAGCCCCCTGGAAGCTCCTCCAACAATCGCCTTTTTTAAAAAAATGGTTGAGCAACTTTTTTAAAAAAGAATTGCTGATCCCGAGGACAAGGGCCTGCAGTTCATCGGCCATTTCCTGGATGTTTCTTGGGGAGGCCGGATAGAAATGGCCGAGATCGACTTCCGCCTGGGCAACCGGGCTGCCCCCCTCAATGCGCAGCTGCAGGGACTCCCGATACGACTGGACCATCCCCGTCAACCGCACCACGGCTCCAGTTACACAAATCTGCTGCAGTGCCGGGACATTGTCCCAGACCGGTCCGGACACTTCACCGCTCTTATCCATGACGGTCAACACCAGATACGGCTTACCCGCCCGGGTCTCACCGAGCTTGACGTTTTTAATCAGAAAGAGGTCTTCAAACCGGTCACCTTCTTTCAATTCATCGACAAATACATTTTTTCCCATCATCTCTTCCCATACACGATACAGGATTTCCGCAAAGCCCTTTTGTCCTGTCTTTTGTCCATCTCAACGGGCCCCCGGATTCTCCGTCCAGTCATAAAATCATAAAAAGATAAAAGTATACAAGGAATAGCCCCAAAATACTCATAAATTCACGGCACAGGCAGCAAAACACCTGGTCACTGCCGAAAAATGCAATTTTCAGGCTTGCTGATTTTTATAATCAGTGCGATAATGCCAGATTTCGCTGGGCATGGACAAAAGCTGCAAAACCTGCTGTCACCATAAAAACTACCTCCGAGAGAGGGACAATAAGTCGGTGGAAACACCTTGACGAAATTCTTAAAAAAAACTGAAAAGAATTTCCCAGGGATTCCCCGTCTGCAACCAGGAGTAAAGAGCATGAGGAAACAGATGATCATTTCGGTGATGTCCAAGGACAGACCGGGAATAATTGCCGACATTACCGGGGCCATCTACCAACTCGGCGGAGATGTCGCCGATTTAAATCAGACAGTGCTCTGCGGCTATCTGACGATGATTCTCAGCGCTTCTTTTCCCCCGGAAGTGACCAAAGAAGATCTCCTCGCCGCCATTTCCCATATCAAAACCAGCTGTAAATTTGAAGTATCGATCAAGGAACTTACCGCCGAGCAGCAGGAAGAAATTACAGGCCCACCGGAAGAGACGTATATTCTTACCGTGCAGGGACCGAACAAGGCCGGCATCGTCCACGGCATCAGCCGGTTCTGTTACAACCACAATATCAACATCTTCGACCTGGCCACCACCCTGCGGAACAACCAGTACACCATGGCTCTGCAGCTGGACCTGAAACACTGCACCGCGTCGCTTGCAACCCTGCAGCAGGAGCTTGAAGAATATTCACAGCAGAGTGGTCTGACTATCATGATGCAGCATAATGACATTTTTCAGGTTACCAACGAAGTAACCCTGCACTGAAACAAGCCGATCATTTTTATTCCCGCATCACTCATTGTTACGGGACAGGAGAAACAACGACCATGCTACGTTCCGATCAGATTCTTGCCACCGTCGAGATGATTCAAAAGGAAAATCTCGATGTCCGTACCGTGACCATGGGCATCAGCCTTCTCGATTGTCGGGGAGGCGATGTTGCGGAAACATGCAGGAAAATACACGACAAAATAACCGGCTATGCCGGAAATTTCGTGGCGACCTGCGATGCAATAAGCAAAAAATACGGTATCCCCATCGTCAATAAGCGTATTGCCGTAACCCCCATCGCCTTTGTCGGCGCCGGCTTTCTTCGCGATGATTTTGTGCAGATCGCCAAAACCCTCGACCAGGCGGCAACAGCGGTCGGTGTCGACATCCTCGGCGGCTATTCCGCCCAGGTAGAGAAAGGGATGACCAGAACCGACCGGGAATTTATCGCCTCGATCCCCGAGGCCCTGGCCCAGACCGAAAAAGTCTGTTCCTCGATCAACATCGCAACCACCCAGAAAGGTATCAATATGGACGCCCTGGCGATGATGGGGCACACCATTAAGGAACTGGCGGCGAAGACTGCCGACCAGGGCGGCTTTGGGGCGGCTAAATTTGTCGTTTTCTGCAATCAGCCCGGCGATAATCCATTCATGGCCGGCGCCATTCATGGCCTGGAAGAAGCAGATGCGGTCCTCAACGTCGGCGTCAGCGGACCAGGGGTCATCGCCCGGGCTCTGGAGCGGCTTATCGAGAAACATCCGGAACCCGGCAGTCTGCGGCTCGACGAACTGGCCGAGGAGATTAAACAGACCACCTTCCGGGTGACCCGCTGCGGCGAACTTATCGGCCGCGTCGTCTCCAAATCGCTGGGCATTGACTTTGGCGTAGTCGATCTCTCCCTGGCCCCGACGCCGACTGTCGGCGACAGTGTCGGCGAAATTTTCAAGATTCTCGGGGTGGACGCCATCGGCGCCCCCGGGACTACCGCCATTCTCGCCATGCTCAACGACGCCGTAAAAAAAGGCGGCATCTTTGCCAGTAAAACAGTGGGTGGCCTAAGCGGCGCTTTTATCCCGGTCATGGAAGACGCCATGCTCGCCGAAGCGGTGGGGGACGGTTCGCTCTGTCTGGAAAAACTCGAGGCGATGACCTGCGTCTGTTCCGTTGGGCTCGATATGATCGCCATTCCCGGGTCGGTCGATGCCGATACCATCTCGGCGATCATTGCCGACGAGATGGCTCTTGGCCTGATCAACGCCAAAACCACCGCCGCGCGCCTCATCCCGGTACCCGGCAAAGAGGTCGGTGACTCTGTCAGTTTCGGCGGCCTTTTCGGCGCCAGCCCGATTATGCCGATTCGCAACATCGGCAAATCGAGCAGGTTTATCGCCTGGGGCGGCAGAATGCCGGCGCCGATCCACAGTTTTAAAAACTGAGCGCCCCATTTTTGCCACTCATCCCCCCCAGAGCACCTGTTCTTTTGATGATCGGGGGTGTGGTGACAATGATGTCAATCGCCGGCCGCCGCTGCGGCGGCCTCTTGTAAGCGACTAAGCAGATATGCGGCCAGTTCCTCATCATTTTCATACATGTCAAAACAGTAGCCGTCCTGGCCGGACAGCCCGCCGGGAATGACCTCTCCGCGCCCGGCGGGATCGGTGATCATGTCTTCATAAAAACAGACCGACAGCCATCTTTCACCGGGATCGTCATCAATGACATCAATGATGGCAAAGAGAGTTTTTTCCTTCTGCTTGTTATGCACCGGTCGCATCGAATAGCTCACCCCCGGCCGCGCGGCAAAGGTAAAGGTCACACCCTCAAGTAAGGCCAACTCCCGGTAAAATCTCCCGAACCAGTCACGCATCGGCTGTACTTCACCCGGCCAACCGTTAAGAAAAGATTCGATTTCCTGTGCAGCGGTCTGTGCAGCATCCATTTCTCTCCTCCATTGTCAATATGACAAAATTGAACTTCAAGTCATCATTTATGTGGTATCATGGAAAAGATATACCTTAACGCAACGGCGAACATTTTTTAAGTCATTTCAGCTTTTTCTTTCAGGAAATTTCATGCAGATAATCACCGCTCCTTCAAAGACCCAGCAATGCAACGAACGAATATATGCACAATACACCCAGCCCCTGCTGCTGGAAAGGGCGAAAATACTTATCGACCGGCTCAAGCTGCTCAACCGGGACGAACTGTCCCGGTTAATGCGGACCAGCGACCGGCTGACCGAATCCACCTATCAACGGATCCATGATTTCACCACCCCCTTCTCCCCTGACAATGCCAAACAGGCTCTTTTCACCTTTCAGGGAGATGCCTACAGCGCCATGAGGACAGCAGACTACGGCCCGGACCAACTGCGCTATGCCCAAGAACATCTCTTTATCCTCTCCGGTCTCTATGGCCTCCTCAGACCACTTGATCTGATGCAGCCGTACCGGCTGGAAATGGGCTGTTCTTTTTCCGTGGATGGCGCCGACAACCTCTATCAATTCTGGCGGGAAAAAATTACGGCGAACATCAATGAGGCCTTAGCGGAAAGGAGCGACAAGATACTCATCAATCTTGCCTCCAAGGAATACGCCAAGGTCGTTGACGAGAAGAAACTGCAGGCGGAAATGGTGCATATCATTTTTCAGCAGCTACACAAAGGCCGGTTGCGCACGATTCCCATTCATGCCAAAAAAGCCCGGGGAATGATGATCGATTTTGCCATCACCAGACAGATAAACGAGGCCGCCGGCCTGCAGGCATTTCATGTCGACGGCTACCGCTTCAGTCAAGAAAATTCAAGCACGACCAAGTGGCTTTTCGTCAAAAGTGGTTAAGCCGGATGTCTTTTACCCGATCCGCTCTTCTCCTCAGAGGATGGTTTTTATCAATACAAAACCGCCAAGCAGCAAGATGACAAAAGTGATGGACAGGATATTGAAATAGCGGTCAATAAAGCGCTTGATCTGCGGACCAAACCTCCAGATAAGACCGGCAACGAGAAAGAAGCGAGCGGAACGAGCGAGCAGCGACACGAACATAAAGGTAAGAAAGTTCGACTGAACAAAACCGGCGGTGATGGTAAAGAGCTTGTAGGGAATGGGCGTAAAGCCGGCGGTGCCGACTATCCAGACATCGTATGCCTTGAAATATTGCTGAACCAGACCATATCTTTCCGACAGGCCATACCAGTCGATAATGGACATACCGATACCGTCCATAAACCAGTAGCCAAGACCATAGCCGAACCCGCCGCCAAGAACCGACCCGGCAGAACAGAGCATTGCATAGCGAAAGGATCTGGCGGGACGCGCCACACACATGGCAATAAGGAAGACATCGGGAGGAATGGGAAAAAAAGAAGACTCGACAAAGGCAATGAGAAACAACACCCACTCGCCGTGCCGACCGCTGATCAACTCCATGCACTGATCATACAGGCGACGAATCACTCCCGGCGCAACCATCGTTTCATTTACTCCAGCCATGTTCTCCCACCAAGTCGACAAAACGGACACTGGCCAGGCTGGTTATCTCCACCCGCCCTTCTTGTTTCTCCAGTAGCTTCAGGTCCTGCACATGCTGCGTGCCGACCGGGATAATCAATCGGCCTGGATCAGCGAGCTGTTCTATCAACGGTTCGGGGATATTCGGGCCGCCGGCGGTGACAATAATTGCATCATAGGGACCATTTTCCGGCCAGCCAATAGTCCCGTCGTCAAGTTTTGACCTGATGTTATAATAGCGCAGCTGATCAAAAATTTTTCTGGCGCCGGCCAGAAGCGAGTTAATCCGCTCCACCGTATATACCTGACTGCACAGACGGCAGAGGATCGCGGTCTGGTAGCCACTGCCGGTGCCTATCTCAAGAACCTTTTCCCTGCCGGTCAAGCCCAGAGCCTGGGTCATAAAGGCAACGATATAGGGCTGTGAAATGGTCTGCCCGGCGCCGATCGGCAAAGGATGATCGCCGTAGGCCCGGCCGCGCATAGCGTCATCAACGAAACAGTGCCGCGGCACCTCGGCCATGACGGTCAGAAGCGTTTCCTCAGTAATATCACGACATCGGAGCTGTTCCTGAACCATTCGTTCCCGTCCGGTCCGGTACTGATCCATCACTCTTTTTTCTCTTGCCATGAAAAGTCATCCGCCCAGCCAAGATCGTCGGCATCGGAAGAGGAGTAGACAACCTCGGTGACAATTTTGTTCTTTAACGTGACGACCACCTGCCGGTATTCCGGAGAACCGAGGCGTTTGCCGACAAGAGGCGCCTTTTCCAAAAGAGTCATGTGCTTGTCATTGTACAGCCACTTTTCCACGCCCGCAGCCAGCTCCTGCTGCTCATCGGGGGGGCCGAGAAAAATTAACACATCCTCCTCAGTCGATTCGCCAACCTTCAGCAGGGCGACATCCGCGGCGAGATGACGGACCGGGGTGTTGTAACAACCGGAAAGGGCCACCAGAGCAAGGAGCAACAGCAGAAAATAATTCGTTCGCAAAACCATACAATTCTCCAAAGAGCAGATTGTTGTTAAACATCAACAACTCTATAGCCTGTGGGTCTTTATTTTTCAACGATTAACCCCGACAAACAGGAAATAAATAGGGATATTTGCCCGCAGAAAAGCAGCTTTGGGGGCAGACAGGAGGGCTCCCAACCGAATAAAACCGGCATGGAGCCCTAGCGCGGTGTGGGGCGTGATCAGCTCTCGACGACACGGTTGAGGATTCTGTAATTCCTCTCAACCATTTCGAGGGGATCGACGACAAGACCAGCCTGGATCATGGCATTGTCATGAATCTGTTTGGCCACCTCGTCGGCAAACAGGTCGTCTTTTTTGTGGAGTTCTGCCAACTTAATGATAAGCGGATTCTGTGGATTAATCTCCAGTTTCTTCTTCGAACTCTCCATGCCGGGAATACCGTGTTCTTTCCTGCCGGCGGCAAGAATGCGCTCCATGGTCGAGGTCATGTGGCCGCCCGGATTGACAATCATTGCCGGGGCGTCAACCAGTCGTTTGGAAACGACCACTTCCGAGACGGTCTTGTCGAGCACCTTCTGCATCCACGTGGTCAGTTCTCCCAGTGCATCGGTATCCAATCGACCACTCTCCTCGACACTTTTTTCGTCTTTCACTTCTTCTTCATCTTTACTGATCGAGAGATCGGCACTGTCGGCGGACACCAGTTTCTTTCCGTCGAACTCACCGAGATGACTGAGGACAAAATCATCGATCGGTTCCATGGTGTAGAGAATTTCGATATCCTTTTTGGTAAACATCTCCACATACGGTCCAGCCTCAATTGCCGCCCGGTTGGGACCATTGATATAGTAGATCTCTTCCTGATCCGGGTTCATGCGCAGGAGATAATCGGCCAGGGCAATAGGAGTACCGTCGGCGGATTTCGACGACTCAAAGCGCAGTAGCCGACCAAGCTCTTTCTGGTATTCATAATCAGAGGTTACCCCCTCCTTGAGATAGAGACCAAAGGTCGACCAGAATTTTTGATATTTTTCCGGCTCCCGTGTGGCTTCTTCATCGAGATGCTTCAAAAAGCGCTTGGTGATCACCCGGCGCAGTTTGGCCACCAGGGCATTGTCCTGCAGGGCCTGCCTGGAGATGTTCAGCGGCAGATCTTCACTGTCGACCACCCCTTTGAGAAAACGCAGCCACTCGGGCAGGATATTTTTCGAATGTTGATCAATAAGAATACGCTGGCAATAGAGATTGACGCCGGGATCAACTTTACCAAAGCCAAAAACCTCAAAGTTTTCCTCGGGAACAAAGAGCAAGGCATTAATGGCCAAGGGGGCGTCCGCGGAAAAATGCAGGCGGTACATCGGGTTGGTTGTCGCATTGCCGATAAATTTATAAAATTCGTTATATTCTTCGTCAGTGACATCATTTTTGTTTTTCGTCCAGAGCGCCTGGACGGTATTGATGGTCTCGCCGTCGATTTTGATGGGAAAGGAGACAAAGGACGAATATTGTTTAATGATTGAGTTTATTTTCCATTTCTGGGCATAATCCTTGGCGTCGTCTTTCAGTTCGACAATGACTTTTGTGCCGCGATGGAGCCCGCTCATTTCGGTTATGGTAAAAGAACCGGTGCCGTCGGACATCCATTCGTGCCCTTCACTTTTATCCCAGGATCTGGTCTGCACCCGGACCGTCTTGCCGGCCATAAAGGCGGAGTAAAAGCCGACGCCGAACTGGCCGATAAGGCTGACATCTTTCTTGGCCGCTTCGACAAGTTCGGCCAGGTAGGTGTTCGAACCGGAGTGGGCGATTGTTCCCAGATTGTGCTCTAGTTCACTTCTCGTCATACCAATGCCGGTATCGGTAATCGTCAGAGTATTTTTTTCTTCATCGAGCTCGATGGTAATTTCCAGCGGCATATGGCCGTCAAAGACCTCTGTCTCGGTAATGCTGGCGTGGCGAAATTTTTCCAGAGCATCGGCCGCATTGGAAATTAATTCTCGGACAAAAACATCCCGTTCGGTGTAGAGGGAGTTGATCACAATATCGAGAAGTTTCTTCGTTTCCGCCTTGAATTCATAGGTTGCTTTTTCACTTGTCATGTTTTACCTCACATAATGTATTGCATGGGTACCTGCGAACGGCTCTCCCGCGATATTTTTTGCAGAAAAATACGTTCTGCAGGCACGCATCCCGTTTATCGGGGTTGGAGATGGAAAAATCGTTTTCCCTTTCCATTGATTTATTAGAGAAAGTCGGCCAAAATGGTAAGCATCGATGATAAACTGTCAAGAGCCTGCAAACCCTCGTTGCCCGCCCTGTACTCCAACCTCTATACCAAGTAGAAGCCTATGAAAATAATAGCCTTTGGCGATATACATATGGCCACGGCCGAGGTCGAAAGAATCCCCGGCATCAAAGAGGCGGACCTGCTGATCCTCAGCGGAGACCTGACGAATTTTGGCGGCGCCAGGGAGACGAAAACCGTTCTTGATGACATTCTCAGAAGCAACCCAAACGTGCTCGCCCAATTCGGCAACCTCGATAGCCCCGAGGTCAACGAGTATCTGGAGCAGCTGGACATCAATCTGCACGGACAGGCCAGGCTGGTCCAGGGAGAGGTATGCATTATCGGGGTCGGTGGCTCCAACTTTACCCCTTTCGGCACCCCGTCTGAATTTCCGGAAAAAGAGCTTGCCGCACTGGCCGACAGGGCATTTCGCCAGGGTCAGGAGTATATCGCCCTGGCCCAGCCCCTGCATAGGCGAAAAATCCCCCTCATCCTCATTTCCCATGTACCACCCTATAATACTGCCGTCGATGCATTATACAGCGGCAAGCATGTCGGCTCAAAAGCCATCCGTGCGGCCATTGAATACTATCAGCCGGATCTCTGTATTACCGGCCACATCCATGAAGCAAAAGGACGTGATACGATTTACAATACACCGATCTATAATCACGGTATGCTCAGACATGGCGGCTGGCTAACTATTACCGTCAATCAATCTCAACTCGAAATAACTTTTCCATGAACAGGAATTTGGCACAATTATATGACACTATTATATGACACTATTATTTTAGGCGGAGGTCTTTCCGGCCTCACTGTCGCCCATAAATTGCGGCTGCACAAACCCAACCACCGATTTTGCATCCTGGAAAAAAGCGGCCATACGGGCGGCGTCATTCGCACCAAGCATGACCAGGGCTTTATCACCGAAATCGGCCCACATGGTTTTTTAGACAACTGCGCCGAGAGTAAACAAATACTCGCGGAAACGGGACTGGACCGCGAATGCGTCAAGGCGCCGCTGATCGATTTTGTCCGATATGTTTATCTGAACGGCAAACTCAACCTCATCCCGCAGACCCCCGGCAAGATTATCAGAGCCCCGCTCATTTCGTGGCAGGCCAAACTGCGGGTTCTGGCGGAATTATGGCAACCGCCCCTTGACGGGGAACCGACGGTGGCTCAATGGGCCAACCATCGTTTTGGCCCGTCGCTGCTCCCTTTTCTTGACGCCGTCTACACCGGGACCTATGCCGGAGATATCAATCGGCTGACCATCGACAGTGTCATGCCCGGCGTACGGGCGCTGGAAAAGGAATACGGCTCGGTGCTGCGGGGTCTTGTGGCCAGAATGTGGCAGAAAAAACGACAGAAAAAGAAAAAGGCCGCCTTCACCATGCCGGCGATGACCAGTTTTCCCTCGGGTATGCAGCGCTTACCTGAGCGCCTCACGGAAAACCTGACGCTTGGCCAGGATCTCCATCTGCACACCACGGTCACCTCTGTCGATGCTGAAAACGGCGGTTGGCAGGTGCACACCTCCACGGGAGTGTTCCATGCAAAAAATGTGGTTTTTGCCCTGCCGGCCAATAGTGCACTACAGCTCCTTGACCACATCGACCCAAGCCTGCCGGAAAAATCCATCCCCGAGACCTGGATAGCCAGCGTCATCTTCGGCTTTACCGATGACAACAAACTCCCGCCCGGTTTTGGTTACCTCACACCGGAATGCGAACAGCGCTTCACCCTCGGCTCGCTCTTTTCCTCAAACATGTTTCCCGGACGCGCGCCCAAGGGTCATATGGTCTTTGAAACTCTGATCGGCGGCAGAAGGCATCCCGAGCGACTTACACTCGATGACCAGACCCTGACGCAACAGGCCCTTGCCGACGTTCGGGACATCCTCCAGCTACAGGGAGAACCTGTCTATACCACCGTCCTGCGCTCGAACGGCGGGATCCCGCAACTCGAGAGAAATTATCCACTCCTCCTGGCCTGGCGGGAAAGATTTCTGGCGACCCACCCCAGCCTGCAGGTTGTCGGCTTCGGCTGGGAAGGAATAGGTCTGAACGACATGATGAAATGCGCCAGCCGGGCGGCAGAGGCAGTTCTTGCCGCATCGCCTGGCACGCAGCAGGGAGCCGACCTCAAGGGGGTCTATTTTTAGCCTCCTAGAGCTGCTTAACCTTATTGCTCAAAATCTCCAGCTGGGCATTGACCGAGGTATCGCGGACCAGCTTACTGGAGACGACCTTGATGGAATGCAGGACTGTTGAGTGATCGCGGTTGAAGGTTTTGCCTATGTCGACCAGCGATTCCTCAGTGTACTTGCGGGCCAGATACATGGCAATCTGTCGTGGAGTGGTAATGGCTTTTTTTCTCGATTTCGACTGCAAATCCTTGACGCTGACATTGAACTGACCGCTGACCAGCTCGCCGATCATCGCCGCGGTCAGTATCTGGTTCACACCGACGACCGACGCCACCACTTCCCGGACAATATCCATGTCGACATGGCCACCGGTCAGTCGTGCTCTGGCCCGAACGGCAATAAGTGCCGATTCGATTTTCCGGACATCACCGCGAATATGGCTGGCCAGATAACCAACCAGTTCCTCGTCAAGAAAGAGCTGTTGCTGCTGGGCCTTCTTTTCAACGATCCGGTAACGTGTTGCCTCATCCGGCGCCTTCATGGTGGTCACCAGCCCAGAGGTCATCCTCGAACGAAATTCGTTGTCAATGCCCACCAAATCGCTGGGCGTGCTATTCGAAGTCAGGATAATTCTCTTGCCCGATTTAATCAGGGTATCGAGAATATCATTGAGCTCCTCCTGGGTTTTTTTCTTGCCGGTCAGGGAATGGATATCCTCGACCAGGAGGATATCGCAATTTTCCTGATACTTACGCTTGAATTCATCCATGGTCTTCGTCTGAATGCCACGAATCATTTCCGCTGCGAACTGCTTGGCGGTCAGGTAGTACAGCCTGGTCATCGGTGATTCACGATACACTTTATGCGCCACGGCATGGGTCAGATGGCTTTTGCCCAGACCGGTGCCACTATTAATATACAGGCAAGGTCCAACCAGCCCATCCTCGGCGACCATTGACCTGCAGGCAGATTCGGCAAGTATATTGCAATCGCCGACCAGGAACTCATCAAAGGTATACCGCGGATGCAGGGCGCGGAATTTGGAGTTATTAAGGGGCACACTGGGCAGCCGCATCTGGGTTCCCGGTGTACTCCTTTTGGTCGATGAAATGGGCGCATCATTTCGATTCTTTTCACAAAAAACAATCTGCGCCGCCTGGAGACCATTTTCCTGTAATTTATCTTCTATCACCGATGAAAAGTTCTGTTTAACATAGGCACTGAAATATCTATCCGGTCCCGACAGATAGAATGTATCTCCCTGCATCCGTTCAAACTGAAGTGGCTCTATCCAGAGTTGAAAAATATTATCCGCAAGAGTCTCTTTAAGACTTTCTTTAATTTTCGACCAGACCATAAAAGAATCCCTCACCCCTCATGACACATTAATTTAAATGACGAACAAAACAGTTTATCCAGCCGGAACAATGCCCACAGTGACACCGTGTGGTTTTCTGCACACCTAAAATCGAACAACCTATAGCATTGACAAAGCATTTAATAGAATCATCGAATGCGAATCACCCGATGTGGAATGTATGACACGGAATAAACTCTACTTCCTTTTTTCCGTCAAAGACGATTTACAGATATTTTCAGGCACCCACACCGACTCATCCCATACTACCGAATTTACTTGTTTTTATGTTAGAGGCGATTGCGAATAGCGAAAGGTCCACGGTTTGCGAGCCTTCCATTCAAGCACTCTTTTCTTGCGACATCTAGCACCCTTAGGTGCTTATCCACAAAGTTATCAACAGTTACACAAAAACACTTAACTCAATATATCTCTTTATATATAAATATTACTCGATATATCTCAATATTTTGCTCGTCACCCTGTTGCAGCCTTGTTATATCGCGGCTTTCAGCGGAGGTAATTTATTTCAAATAGTTTAATTTTTTTTACCGGGATCAGGGCCTGCCGCGGTGCGGTGCTCTGACTCTGGCCAGGGTGAGCACCTTGACCGCAACGGCACCTTCCAGCAGGATGACCCGGCTGCACTCGCTGACGGTTGTGCCGGTGGTCAAGACGTCGTCGATGAGACAAACCGTTGTTCCTTGAAAATTGCTCATCGCCCGCGTTTGAAACGCGCCTCGTAAATTTTTCCTGCGGGCGGTCCGGTCAAGTTCTGTCTGCGGCACAGTGTTACGTATTCTCACCAGCCAATTCAACTTGATAAGGTGCCGCCTGTCGGCAAAAAAAAGCCCGGCCAGCACGGCGGCCTGATTGAGTCCTCTCCGCTGCAGCCGCCGCAGATGGAGTGGAACGACGACGATACAGTCGACATCGGCAAATTCCGCCATATCATAGCGACCGATCAGCTCGGATATACCTGGTAGAACAGACAGGTCACTGTTATATTTTAACTTGTGCACCAGTTGTTGCACTTCCCATTCGTAGCGCACCACCGACCTGGCGATCAAGTAGGGAGGAGGGCTTTTCAAACACTCACCGCAAAGAGGACTGTCGCCCGCCGCACCACCCACCTCAATGCCGCAAATGCGGCATAAAGGCCAGACCAGAGGCCGAATTCCAGGCCGACATCCGGGACAGAAACTGCCCTGCTCATCCCCGGCCAGCCGCACGCCACAGACGGTACAGCCTGGAGGAAAGACGATATCCATGCAGTTTTTCATTATGCGGGACAGGAGCATCCGTTCCCCTCGGTTTTTGTTACTTTTACCAGTTGCCACATCTCGTTCCAGGACTATTGCCTCGTATTGCTTTAGCTTCAGGCGGCGTCGACATACAACTCATCTGTTTTAGCCTGTATTCTACTCGGCAGTTCCCATATTTTTCCCTCTGCCCATTTCTCTGTAGAGTGTACGATTTTGAAAAGAGTGATCCTGAGTAGGGTGTTCTATAATAAAAGCCGTAACAGACTCCGCCGTAATACGAGCAAAATTACAAGCACGAAGCAGATAATGCGTTTTTACGAGGCCTTCTCGTTTGGATCCTTTGCAATTAAGAGGAAACATGGCATAATGCTGTCGTTTTTGATCATGTCGATTAATCAAATGGTAACAGTGCGCAGTGGAAGAGGCGGCATTTGCCGACTTCATTTGCCTCTACATTCATTAACAGGAAGGTTTGTATGACGATATCCAGCAAGATTTTCTCTCAAACAAAAGCAACGTCGGCACCGATTTTTTGTCTGTCCTTGTTGTTCTTTTTTCTGCTTGCGGCCTCTTCTGTACAGGCGGCCGGCGCCAAGACCAGTTTTCTCCCCTTGAGCATTAAAAGTCCGCAAGAAACAAGCCGTCTGCAAGAACAAGTGGACAGCGAGCTGCAAAACGCTCTCGCCCAATCGAACATCATTTTTCTTTCGCGAGACGAGGCGGAGAAACTGGCCGACTACCAGGGCATCTGGCCACCGCCGACAACGGTGATGCAAGAGATAGCGGCCAAAACCGATTCCGATAATCTCGTCACCGGTAACCTTACCCAGATCGGCAACCAGATCAGCGTGGATATGAAACTTTTTGATCTTCTCTCGCCCGGCAATCCCACCTACTATTATCAAACCGTCGACTCCCCCGATGGCCTGGGGGCGGCTTTCGACAAAATTATCTCGGAAATCACCCGCTATATTGACAGGGATTTCCGCATCGCCTCAATTGCTCCAGCGGGCAACAAACGGATAGATTCCGGAGCGATTCTGAGAAAGATAGCAACGAAGGCGGGTGACCCCTATGACCAGGCGGCACTCAGAAAAGATCTAAAAGAAATTTATTCCATGGGCTACTTCAACGATGTGCAGATTGACGTCAACGATACCCCGAAAGGAAAAAAAGTCATATTCCGGGTTGTTGAGAAGCCGGTGATCAAAGCCGTAATCTTTAGCGGGATGGATGAAGTAAAGGAAGAGGACATCAAAGGGGCGGCAAACATTAAAGAACAATTTATCCTCAACCCCTCCAAAATCGCAGCCGCCGAAGAAGCTATCCTCCAGCTGTATAAGACAAAAGGATTTTATAACAGCAAGGTTACCTCGACAATATCCTATCCCGACAACCAGGGCGCCGTTGTCCGGTTCAACATTGATGAAGGGGTAAAAATGTACATCAAGGAAATAAGCGTCGAGGGGAACACGACCTTTGACGATGATGAGCTCCTTGATCAAATTGAAACAAGCGAAAAATGGTTTATGTCATGGCTGACGGAAAGCGGCCTGCTTGACATGAACATGGTACAGCAGGACGCCGCCCGCATTGTCACCTATTATAATAACCAGGGTTTTCTCGAGGCGAAAATAGCTGAGCCGGAAATACGCCAGGAAGAGAAATGGCTCTACGTCAAATTTGTCGTCGAAGAAGGCCCCCGGTTTACAGTTGGAACAATCGACTTCACCGGTGAGCTTTTGGGCGAAAAAGACGAGTTGATGAACATGCTGACCATTCAGGATAAAAAATACCTCAGCAGGCAGGCCATCCGCGACGATATTCTCAAACTGACCGACTACTATGCCGAATCCGGGTATGCTTTTGCGAATATCAGGCCGATTATCAAAAAGACTCCGGCCGGGGATCAGATGGATGTCACCTTTGATATCAGCAAGAACAATCTCGTCTATATCGACCGCATAACCATCAGGGGCAACAGCCGCACCCGGGACAACGTCATCCGGCGAGAATTACGCATTGCCGAGGGCGGAGTCTTCGATTCGAAGGCCTTGCGCGAGTCCACCCAGGCCCTGCAGCGGCTCACTTATTTTGAAGAGGTGAACATCATCCCTGAACCGTCGCTCGATCCCGACCGGATGAACGTCATTGTCGAGGTCAAGGAAAAGAGTACCGGGAACTTCAGTATCGGCGCCGGCTTCAGTTCCGCCGATAATCTCATTCTTATGGGGCAGATTTCCGAGAACAACTTTCTCGGCCGGGGTGACACCCTGTCGCTCAGTGCCAATATCAGTGGTTCAAGCTCGAGATACAATCTCGGCTACACCAATCCCCATCTCAATGATTCCGCCCTTTCCTGGGGCTTGGATCTGTTCAGTACCGAACGGGAATTCGATGACTATACCAAGGAGTCCGTGGGTGGTGGTATTCGTATCGGTTATCCGATCTTCGGCAAATGGCGGGTTTTCGGCAACTATAGCTTCACCAATACCGACCTGACCGAAGTCTCGGAGAACGCCTCTTTTATCATCAGAGAGTCCGTTGACCTAAATATTACCAGTGCCCTTAAGGTGTCCCTCGTCCGGGACACCCGGAACAGACTGTACGGTGCCTCGGCAGGTTCAAGGAATGTATTCAGCGTCAAATTTGCCGGCGGCCCCCTGGGCGGGGATGCCCAGTTCACCAAGGTAGAGGGTTCGTCCGGCTGGTATTTCCCCATGCCCTTTAAAACCGTCTTTCATATAAAAGGCTCAGCCGGGCAGGTCTTTGAAAACGAAGACGGCAAGCTGCCGGTTTACGAACGATTTTATCTCGGCGGTCTCAACTCGGTGCGTGGCTTTGAGTTCGGCAAGATCAGTCCAATTGATGCAGGCGAACGCGTCGGCGGCGACAAAATGTGGTATACTAACACGGAAATCATTTTTCCCCTGCTGGAAACCCAGGGCCTGCGCGGCCTTGTCTTCTATGATGCCGGGCAGGTCATGGACGATAACGAGGAGTGGGGCGATGCCACCGAGAATATCAAAAATGCGATCGGACTCGGCATCCGCTGGCTCTCGCCGATGGGTCCGCTCAGCGTTGTCTGGGGCTTCAATCTTGACCCGCTGGACGACGAAGACGATGCGGTCTGGGATTTCAGTGTCGGCGGCACCTTCTAATTTTTAGCCGGCAATAATTGTTTTTTTATGCCGGTTATGTTCGTCATAACCGGCACT
Organism: uncultured Desulfopila sp.; assembly: GCA_964412665.1. Taxonomy (GTDB): domain Bacteria; phylum Desulfobacterota; class Desulfobulbia; order Desulfobulbales; family Desulfocapsaceae; genus Desulforhopalus_A. Next base: position 16,107 of record CAYPPR010000037.1, on the reverse strand, counting down.
TTTTTTCATGATACACAAGACACTCACATCACTGTTACACGCCCCGGGGAACATCACCGTATCCGGCCTTCGCGGCGCAAGCCCGGCCTGGCTTGCAGCAACCGTAGCCAGAGAGTACAACTGCTGCTGCATTGTCCCGGACGAGCATTTGCTGTCGATTTTTGAGCAGGACCTGCACCTTTTTACCGACAAGCAGATTCTCCTCTATCCCGGTCACGAGATACCGCCCTATACACCGCTTTCACCGGACCAGCGGACCACTGCCGCCAGGCTCTCGGCACTCTATCGTTTAAAAGAGGGGGCGGGCGGCATCATGGTCACCTCGATCGAGGCCCTGCTGCGTCGTATCATGCCGGCGAGCCTGCTCACCAGTGTTGCCGAATATCTCATGGCCGGAGAAGATTGCGACCAGGACGATCTACTGAAAAAGCTTGCCTACCTCGGCTACGACAAGGTTGCCCTGGTGCAGTCGGTCGGCGATTTTTCTCTTCGGGGCGGCATCATTGATATTTTTCCGCCGCCGTTCACCATAGAATCCGGCATGCTGCATGAAGGCCCGATCAGGCTCGATTTTTTCGGCGACACCATCGAATCCCTACGCTCCTTTGATCCGTTTACCCAACGTTCCACCGGCGACATCAGCGAGGCGACCCTGCTGCCGGTCACCGATCTGCTCATTGACTACAGTTCGGAGGCCACCGGCAAAAAGCTGGCAAAAATTTTTGCCAGGCAGGGGGAGATCGACAATTGGAACAGCGAGGAAACCGCCCGCCTCATGGAGCGGATGACCACCGGAAGGCGCTTTGCCGGCATGGAGTTTTTCCTGCCCCTCTTTTTCCATGACCAGAGCCCGCCGACCTCATCGGTGCTTGACTTTCTGCCCAAGGATACCGTCGTGCTGCTCCTCGACCCGGAAAGTATCCAGCAGAGTATGGATCTTACCCATGAGCGCATTGCTTCCAATTACCAGGCCGCACGAGATACGGCCACTCCTGCCCTGCCACCGGAACAGCTCTTTCTTGGCAGAGAAGAACTCGAGCAGCAGCTTGACGGCTTCAGGCAACTGCTGGTCACCGATTTTCCGCGGAGCACCGAGCGCCTCCTTACCGTTTCATCGAGCAATCATCAGCTGCTGAAACAGGATATCTCCCTGAAAAGGAGTAAAATCGGCCTCCTCTTGCCCCTGTCCGAGCAGATCTTTCAGTGGCGGCAAGCGGGCGAAGCAGTGATAACCTGTTGCCGTTCCTCGCGTCATACCAAAAATCTGGCCGAACTCCTCACCAAACGTGAACATCAGATCGAGATTTTGCCGTCACCGCTTGACCTCGAGGGACTAAAATCCAAACTCGATGCTGAAAAACTCTACCTCTGCGATCACCCTTTATCGTCGGGTTTTTCCCTCGTGGAAGACAAGATGCATCTTCTGTCCGAGAGTGAACTGTTCGGCGAAATGCGGCTGGGCGGCAAAACGAAAAAGAAACCGCAGGGCGAACCGATTCGTTTCAGCGAGCTGAGTGACGGCGACATTGTCGTCCACCGCGATCATGGCCTGGGTATATATCGCGGGCTGAGCACCATTGAATTTCAATCGGTGATCAACGATTTCGTGCTCATTGAGTATCGCGAAGGCGACAAGCTTTACCTGCCGGTTGATAGACTCAACCTGATCAGCAGATACCAGGGATTGTCCGATCGCAAACCGAAAATAGACAAACTCGGCACGCAGAACTGGAAGACGACCACAGCCAAGGTGAAAGAAGAGGTGTGGAAGGTCGCCCAGGAACTCCTCGATATCTACGCCAAAAGAGAAATCAGGGAAGGCCGGCGCTTTTCCCCACCCGGACAGATGTTCCATGAGCTGGAAGAATCCTTTGCCTTTGATGAGACGCCTGGACAGGAAAAATCGATCAACGATGTCATCCAGGACCTGACCAGCGACCGGCCTATGGACCGCCTTGTCTGCGGCGATGTCGGCTACGGCAAGACCGAGGTAGCCGTGCGGGCGGCATTCAAGGTGGTCGAAGACGGCTACCAGGTGGCCATTTTAGTACCGACCACCGTGCTCGCCGAGCAGCACGCCAAGACCTTTGCCGAGCGGCTGCAGGGTTTTCCGGTTACCATCGGCTGCCTGAACCGATTTCGAACCGGCCCCGAGCAGCGGGCCATTTTAAAAGATCTGCGCAGCGGCCGGGTGGATATCGTTATCGGCACCCATCGACTGCTCTCGAAAGACGTCATTTTTAACAATCTCGGCCTGCTGATCATCGACGAAGAACACCGCTTTGGCGTCGCCCACAAGGAAAAGCTGAAAAAGATGCGCGCCGAGGTGGATATCCTCACCCTCACCGCCACACCGATCCCGCGCACCCTGCAGATGTCGCTGTTGTCCATTCGCGATCTCTCAGTCATTTCCACCCCGCCGGAACATCGCCAACCGGTGAAAACTTTCGTCGCCCGCTATGACGAGTTGGTCATCAAGGAGGCCATCAGCAAGGAACTGCGGCGGGGCGGACAGATCTTTTTCGTGCACAACCGGGTCAAATCCATCCACCAGATGGCCGCCTTAATTCAAAAGCTGGTGCCTGAGGCGAAGATAGCCGTAGCCCATGGTCAGATGGCCGGCAAGGAACTCGAAGAGATCATGGTCTCCTTCGTGCAGAAAAAGATCAACGTCCTGGTCAGCACAACCATTATTGAATCCGGGCTGGACATCCCTTCGGCCAACACCATTGTCATCAATCGAGCCGACATGCTCGGCCTGGCGGAAATCTATCAGCTACGTGGTCGGGTCGGCCGCTCCAGCACGCAATCGTTTGCCTACCTGCTGGTGCCCTCGCTGGACAGCCTCAGCAAGGATTCCCGGGAGAGGCTCCGCGCCCTCATGGACTGCAACGAACTGGGCGGCGGCTTCAAACTGGCCATGAGTGATCTGCAGATACGCGGTGGCGGCAATCTTCTCGGGGTCTCTCAGAGCGGTAACATCGCCGCCATTGGCTACGAGCTCTATCTTGATCTGCTGCAGAAAACGGTGGCTGACCTGAAGGCCCAGGCGGCAAAAACGGGACAAGACAGCAGCACCGATGATGTTGACCCGGAGGTCAATCTTCAGCTGTCCGCCTATATCCCGGAAAGGTATATTCCCGATATCAGCCAGCGCTATATCACCTACAAAAGGATGGCCGCCCTGACCAACGCCCCGGCGGCAATGCAGCTCGATCTGGAGGATGAGCTCGTTGATCGTTACGGGCCGCTGCCGGTGGAGACCGTCACCCTGTTCCGCATCATTCGTCTGAAAAAAGATCTCGCCGCCCTGCGCATCAGTAAGCTGGAACAGGGCCGGGACAGTCTGGTGTTGACCTTTCAGGACGACACCCCGCTGACGCCGGACATGCTGCTGCGCTATCTGCAAAAAAACAGCGGCAAAAAACACAAAATCGCCCCAAAATTAACTCCGGACAGTCGCCTGGTTGTCAGTGGCCGCCTATCCTCTATGGAACATATCTTCGAAACTATCGCCACGACTCTCAATGAACTCACCGCACTTGTTCAAACAACAGCCTGACGCTCTCCAACAGATTCCCGCCCACTTTTCCTGGGAGCATATCGACTGTGTCTTTCTCGATATGGACGGCACGCTGTTAGATAAATATTATGACGACTATTTCTGGGAACATTTTGTTCCAGAGAATTACGCAGAGAGGAACCGGGTCGATATCGCCGCAGCCAGGCATCTGTTGCTGACGACCTATCAAAGTGTGGAAAATACTTTGCAATGGACCGACCTGGATTACTGGTCGGAACGCCTGAGCCTCGACATTGTCGCCTTAAAGAAAGAGATCAGGCACTTGATCAATGTGCATCCGCATATTATCGATTACTTCGAGTACATGCGGAAAATCAATAAAAAACTCTACCTGATCACCAACGCCCATCCAAAGACACTAGAGATAAAAATGGCCGAGGTAGGGCTCGAACATTGGTTTGAACGTATGATCTGCTCCCAGGAAATTGGCCTGGCCAAAGAACAGCCGGAATTCTGGCCCAAACTGCAGCAGTTATTACCCTATGAAAAAGAACGGACGCTTTTTGTCGACGACACCGAAATGGTTCTGCATTCGGCGAGAAAATCGGGTATGCGCCACCTGATCCATATCGCCAAGCCCAGCTCCCGGCTGCCGGTGAGATTTTCCAGCCGGTATCAGTCCATTGCTACCTTTGCAGAACTGCTGTTTTAAGTGAAGAAAAGAACCGGCGCAAGCCAGCTGCACGCAAATTGCAATGGTTCCTGAAAATGCATACCATTAAGAGAAACGAATAGACACCATCTGACTGGTACCTAGCCACATACAGCACAAGGGAGAACAAACATGAAAAATCTTATTTTAGTCTTGCTGCCGCTCATCACCATCAGCCTCGGTTCCTGTGCCAACTACACCAAGGGCCAACAGGGTATGGCGGTAGGCGGCGCAGGCGGGGCGCTCATCGGCCAGGCTATCGGCCAGAATACCGAAGCAACACTCATCGGTGCGGCGGTGGGCACGCTGGTTGGCTACATAGTCGGTAACGAGATGGATAAATTTGACCGGCGGCAACTGAATCAGGCCTATGAATACGGGCCGTCCGGGCAGGCAACCAGCTGGCAAAACCCTGACAACGGCAATTTTTATCAGGTCATCCCACAACCGGCATACACCCCGCCCCTGCAACCACAAACGCCTTGCCGACGAGCGGAAATCCTGGCGACCATAGACGGCAGAACGGAAAAAACCTACACCACCGCCTGTCGAAACAGTGCCGGGGAATGGGAATTACAGAATTAGTATTAGCCGCCACTCCCAGCTCGCCGACATTCGTCGTAGATCTTTAATCATCTTGCAGGGACGGAACATGAAGGAGATAAAAGAAAAATGGGAATTGTAGTAGCCTACACCTTATTGGCACTTATATTTCTCGCTTTGTCGTCTGGTTTGTACAAACCCAAAAGATGGCATGATGTGAGCGATAAACATCTTAAAATTCTAAAAATTGTCTGCTGTTTTGGTTTCTTGGTTGTCATGGTGAATCTTGTCGGCAGATTCCTCTAAGCTCCATAAACGGGAAATAAGCCGGGATTGAATATAATACCCCGTTCATCGAAATTGAGAAAAGAACTTCTATCCTCCGAGCCCAAAAGGTTTACCTGTAGATAAACAAGATATCAGCAGGGAGAATCGGATGCATTGCGGATTCGCTTTAGCGCCTGGCGATAGAGTTTTTCCGCCTGATAGCTGCTCCGGACAAAGGGGCCGGAAGCCACTCCGGCAAATCCCAGCGCCAGGGCTTCGGTTTCCAGCTCGGCAAATTCCTCCGGCGGCACAAAGCGCTGCACCGCCAGATGCTCGGCACTTGGCTGCAGATACTGGCCCATGGTGAGAATATCCACCCCCGCCGCCAATAAATCCTGCCAGGTCTGCAGGAGCTCGGCATGGCTTTCGCCAAAGCCGAGCATGATGCCCGATTTAGTCGGCATCCGCGGATACATTTCCTTGGTTCGACGCAGAAGTTCCAGGGAGCGATGATATTCCGCCTGTGGGCGCACCTTAGGGTAGAGGGGGGCAACTGTCTCGATATTATGGTTGAGGACATCCGGTGCGGCATCGAGAAGCAGCTGAAGGGCCGGCCGATCCCCCTGCAGGTCGGGGATGAGTACTTCCACCAGGGTTTTTGGACTGCGCCTTCGAATCGCCTGGATTGTTTCGGCAAAAAGAGACGCCCCGCCGTCGGCAAGATCGTCCCGGGTCACCGAGGTGACCACCGCATACCGCAGGCCGAGCAGGACCACCGCCTCGGCAACGCGCTCCGGTTCCTCGGCATCGGGCAGGCTCTGGGGCTGATGGCCGACGGCACAGAAGCGGCAATTGCGGGTACAGCGCTCGCCGAGGATCATGAAGGTCGCCGTCCCTTTGCCGTAGCATTCAAACTGATTCGGGCACTTGGCTTCCTGACAGACGGTGGTCAGATCGTGGCTTTTCAGCAGCTGACGGATTTTTTCATATTCCGGGCCGGTGGGCAAACTCCGCCTGAGCCACTTCGGTTTGGCCGTCGTTATTTTGTTTATGGATGCTGACATCGGCATGTTCCTTTTCTATTAAAACAAATTCACGGGCAAAGACCTGTTTAAGCAGTGCAGGCAGGTTGTTTTTCACCTCGTCAAGGCTAATCTCCCGCCCACTTTCACGAGAAAGACTGGTCATGCGCACCCCGGTCAGCCCACAGGGATTGACCCAGGAAAACGGCTCAAGGCTGAGGTTCACGTTCAGGGCCAAGCCATGAAAGGCCACCCCATGCCGTACGGCAATACCGACGCTGCCGAGCTTTTTATCACCCGCCCAGACACCGTGATTGCGGGGATCCCTTCCTGCGGTTACGCCACTGGCGGCTGCCAGACCGATCATGATCTCTTCGAGACAGGCGACATAGTCGGCAACCGTCAGCCCGGCCTGGCGCAGGTGGAGAATCGGATAGACAACCAGCTGTCCCCAGCCATGATAGGTTATATCACCGCCACGCTCAATATGCACCAGGGGGATGTTTTTTTCCTGGAGAAACTGTTCCGAAACCATGAGATTTTGCCGCCCGCCGCGCCTGCCGAGGGTGAAGGTACCGGGGTGCTCGGTCACCAAAAAAACATCGTCGGCAACCGTTCCGCCGCGACGTTTTTCAACCAGAACAAGCTGCAGGGCATAGGCCGCCGCATAGTCGACCAGACCGAGATCGACCATGCGCGCCGCCGTTGGTACAGGCATAACCATGATATAGCCGCAGATTAGCCGCAGAGACAGGGGTTACGGGCGGCCTGGGTCTCGTCCAGTCGCCGCATCTTGGCCATCACCGGCGCCTGCCGCAACAGTTCCGGATTTTCTTTGGCTTCTTGCACCACCAGCTTCACCGTGTCGATAAACTGATCGATATCCTCCTTGCACTCGGTCTCGGTGGGCTCGATCATGATCGCTCCGTGCACCACCAAAGGAAAATAAATGGTGGGCGGATGATAGCCGTGATCGATAAGCCGCTTGGCCATATCCAGCGTGGTTATTTTATCTTCCTGCTGCAGGGCGTCGGAAAAAACGCATTCGTGCATACACGGCCGGTTGTAGGCCAGCTGCAGGGTTCCCTTTAATTTTTCCTTGATATAGGCTGCATTGAGCACGGCCAGCTGGCTGGCCTTTTTCAGATTTTCCGCGCCCATGGTGCGGATATAACTGTAGGCCCGGAGCAGTACGGCAAAATTGCCGTGAAAGGCGTGCACCCGGCCGACGGAGTCGGGGCGATCAAAATCGAGGCGATAGCTGTCGCCATCTTTGATGGCTCGGGGTACCGGCAGATATTTCTCCAGCTCGCCGGTCACGCAGATGGGACCCGCGCCCGGACCACCGCCGCCATGGGGTGTCGAAAAGGTCTTGTGCAGGTTCAAATGTATGACATCGACGCCGCACCTGGCGGCGCTGATGACCCCCATGACCGCATTCATATTCGCTCCGTCACCGTAGACCAGACCACCCTTGGCGTGGACAATTTCGGCAATCTCGCGGATGTTGGTTTCAAACAGGCCGAGGGTATTGGGGTTGGTGATCATGATCCCGGCGGTCTCTTCATCCATCGCCTCAGCCACCGATTCCACGCGCAGGATGCCGTTGGCCCCGGACTTGAGCGGCACCGGCTTATAGCCGCACAGGGCGGCACTGGCCGGATTGGTGCCGTGGGCCGTGTCGGGGATAAGAATCTTCGTTCTCTTTGAATGGTGCGCCCGATGATAGGCGGCAAAAACCAGCATGCCGGTGAGCTCGCCATGGGCTCCGGCCGCCGGCTGCAATGAGACGCCGGGGAGCCCGGTGATGGCGGCCAGATACTCCTGCAGCTCGAACATGATCTGCAGATTGCCCTGGACATATTCATCGCCGAGCATCGGATGGGCCGCCGCCAGCTGCGGGGTAGCGGCCACCTTCTCGTTGATCTTTGGGTTATATTTCATGGTGCAGGAGCCAAGGGGATACATGCCGCTGTCCACACCGTAGTTCCATTGGGACAGGCGGGTATAATGCCGCACCACATCGACTTCACTCAGATCGGGAAAATCCGGTCCCGCCCCCTGCAGTGGTTCCGGCAAGGCTGCTGCCGGAACATCACTTGCCGGAATACTCATGCCGTGCCTGCCCTTCTTGCCTTTTTCCCAGAGCAAGGGTTCATCAAAAATCAATCCACTTCTGCCCGGTGTCTTTTTCATGGTTTCACCTCAGCTACCACTGCATCGATTACGTCCCTGGCCACCGTTTCCGTCACGCAAAACAGATATTTTCCGGCAAGTTCCGGATAATATGTACCAAGTTCCAGACCGGCGACAATTTTCTTATCTAATAACTTTGCATAGATCGGCCGGAAATCTTCCTTGAATTCAACGACAAACTCATTGAACGTCGGGGAATCAAAGACGATCTTCGCGCCATTTTTTATCAGCTGGGCCTTAAAATATTCATTCTTATCATAATTGAGCCGGGCCAGTTCACGCAGCCCCGAACCGCCAAGAGATGCCATATACATTGCTGCGGTAAGGGTACAGATGCCCTGATTGGAACAGATATTCGACGTGGCTTTTTCCCTTCTGATATGTTGCTCGCGGGTGGAAAGCGTCAGCACGAAGCCACGCTTGCCGTCCAGATCAACGGTTTCTCCAACCAGCCTCCCCGGCATATTCCTGACAAACTGGTCGCGGCAGGCAAACATGCCCAGCCCCGGTCCGCCAAAAGATCGCGGCAGGCCAAAACTCTGTCCCTCGCCGCAGACGATATCCGCGCCGCATTCACCGGGATTTTTCACCAGGCCGTAGGCGAGGGGTTCGGTAAAACAGCTGATAAACAGGGCGCCATGGTCATGGATAGTCTGTCCCAGAGCGGGAAGGTCTTCGATGATGCCGAAGAAATTCGGTGACTGGATGGCTACCGCCGCCAGCCCGTCGATATCACCAAGAGCGCTCAGGTCGGTGCGACCGTCCTTATCCACCGGCAGTTCAACCAGTTCATACTGCGATGGATCAAGATAGGTTTTGGCCACCGCCCGGTAATGCGGATGGATGGCCCTGGAGACCGCTACTTTGGGCTTTTTCTTAGCGATCCGCAGACCCATTAACAGCGCCTCGGCCAGGGCGGAGGCGCCATCGTATATCGAGGCGTTGGCCACATCCATACCGAGCAGCCTGGCGGTCAGGGTCTGATATTCGTAGATACCCTGCAGGGTCCCCTGGGCTATTTCCGGCTGATAGGGGGTATAGGCGGTGAGAAACTCCGATCGGCCCATCAGGGAGCCGATGGTTACCGGAATATTGTGGTGATAGCTGCCGGCGCCGATCAGTACCTTGTAATTGTGGTTGACCGTCATTTTTTCGGCCAGCTGCGCGACATGATCGGTCAGCGACCACTCGTTGAGCGGTTCGGGTAAATCCATTGGCCCTTCGTAGCGGCAGCCATCGGGTACCGAGCAGAAAAGCTCATCCAGACTTTTTCTGCCGACGACGTCGAGCATTGCACCAATTTCTTGGTCGGTATGAGGTAAATAGCGCATGGCTTTATCCTTTTAGTAACTCCCGATAGGCATCGACGGAGAGAAGATCTTCGAGTTCGCTCATATCGGCAGGTTTAATCTCGATAATCCAGTTGGCATAGCAATCCTGGTTGATCAACTCCGGCGCATCACCTAAGTCTTCGTTGACCGCAACAATCTCGCCGCTTATCGGCAGATACAGTTCGGAGACCGCCTTTACCGACTCGAGCGTGCCGAATTCGTCACCTTTCTCAAAGGTCGCACCCACCTCGGGCAACTCGACATAGACAATATCACCCATCTGGTCCTGGGCGTAATCACTGACGCCGACCTTCAGGGTATTGCCTTTTTCGTTCACCCATTCATGATCATTTGAGTAGCGCAACCCATCTTTAAAACTCAGCTCATTAAATTCTTTCACGGCCCATACCTCCCTGTGTTTATTTTTTTATGCCAGCATCTTGCCGATCGGGTTTCTCGCCGTTCTGTTCGGACGGACATCCGATCGTATTTCAACCTTTATTTTCCGCTTGCCATCGGTCAGTATCACCTGCTCCCCCGGGCGGCATTTTTTATCGAGCAGGACAAAGCCGCAGCACAGTCCCTTCGCCTGGAAATCGCTGTTTGCCGCCATACTGACAATCTCTCCATCCACCCGGCCGATGGCCATATCCGTGGTACAGGTAAGAATTGTTCCGAGCCTCTCGCCGGATTCCGAGGTGACATAGCTCTCACCGCCTGCGCCGATTTTACGCGGATCGTATCCGGCAAAGGGCAGGGTATGCTTGGACCAGTTGGACTGCAGTAGAGCGGCACCACCGATAAAATCCTTACTGAAGGTGGTGTTGTCATCACTCCATGCCAAGGCAAACGGCCAGGGATTATGCAAAAAAGGCCACGGACCGATATCCTGGTGGGAAAGCGGCAAAACAGCCCCGGCCCGAAGAGAATCCCTGGCGGCCAGCCCGCAGGCGAGAACGCCCTTGTCGCGCCCGGCCCCAAGGACCATCGACCAGAGCGCGGCCAGTTTATCGATGGAAACAAACAGTTCAAAGCCAAATTCTCCGGTATAGCCGGTCCGGGAAATGAGCACCGGGGTGCCATCGACAAGCTCCACCGGCAATGTAGTCTGCAGGCCGTCAAAACCACCCTTGAAGGAAAAATAGACCATCCGGTCAAAAACGGCCGCCGGGTCTCGCAGGATTTTCGTCAGCACCCTGGCTGATTCCGGGCCCTGGATATCCATTTTACCGACACGATCGGTCAGATCCTCAACGATGGCACTGTTTTCGCCGATATTTTTTTGCAGGTGCGCGGCAATTTCTCCGCCCATGCCGGCATTGACCACCACCATGAAAGATTCCGGCTGCAGCTGGTAGACGATGGCATCATCGATGACCGTACCGTCGACATGGAGAAAAACACCATAGACACACCGGCCGTCAACCAGGGGTGTTTTATCCTTGCCGATACAGCAATCGATATCCTTACTCAGACAATGCTGCAGCAGCGCCCTGGCCCCGGCGCCTTGCACTGATACCGCCGCCATATGGCTGGTATCAAAAATGCCGGCGGCCTGTATAACGGCCAGATGTTCCGCCTTTGCCCCAGTTTTATACCAGAGAGGCATATCGTAGTTGCCGAAAAGAGCCATATTCGCCCCATTCTTGGTATGCCAGCCATGGAGTACGGTCTTTTTTGTTGTGTCCATTTATCACCCCTATCTGTTATCGAGCCTAGAAGCCTGTTCGTTGTTACGGCAGGGTAAGAGGCACCTTCAGGTTAAAACTCTTATAGACAACGAAGGTTTCCACCGCCCGGACATTTTCCAGCCGGGCCACTTCTTCCGTATAGAATTGCAGCATGGTAAACTCCTTGGTGAGCAGCACAATGAGAATAAGGTCAAAACGACCGGTGACGACGCAGACGGAGATCACCCCTCGCAGTTTGCTGAACTCCTCGCCTTTTTTGACCAGGTCCATATCTTTTAAGCGTACCCCGACCAGGACAATATTCTGGTCGGGCAACGACTCCGGGTTAACCAAGGCGGTAATGTCAAGAATGCCCTCTTCTTTTAGTTTCTTCACCCTGGCTCTGACAGTACCCTCGGAGAGCGCCAGTAAATCGGCAATCTTCTTGAACGGCATCCGCCCATCCTTTAGATGATTGATTATCGCCAGATTTATCTCATCGATCTCCACGCCGAACACCACCTTTTAGTTATGATCATCTTGTATCTAAAGTCTTTTCCTGTGACACACTCACCAAGAAGATAATATATTACGAATACAATACAATCAAGCTTATATTTTTACGATATCCGTATTTACATATCACTTACCCTGGGTTTGCACATCAACCAAATTGCTCCTTATGCACGTTGGCGACGAAATATAAAAAAGACAAGGTCTTATGAATAAAACTCTTCTGAACGGATCCGGCGGGGATGTAAAGAGGATTCTGCACATCGCAGGCTCGGGTTGTGGATGACGAGGCAAAAAAAGCCTGGGAAGTTGTCGGATTAGCGCAGGGCGAGATAGCCGCCAATCACCCGTGTCACGGTGGTCAGCAGACAGATGGCGGCGAAAAGAGTAGCCAGCAGGGGAAAATGGCCGGGAAAGATACAGAACAGCATAAGAAAAATCACGGTCTCAGTTCCCTCGGCAAGACCGGCGAGATAATAAATACCTTTGCGAAGGTGGGCAATGTTTTCGATGCCCCGCCTCTCAGCCATGATGGCAAAGGCAAGAAAACTGCTGCCCGTGCCGACAAAACTAAAGAGCAGGATGGCCGCCGCCAGGCCGTTGGTTTCAGGAGCCGCCAGGGCAAATCCCAGCACGACCGACGAATAGAAGATAAAATCGAGGACGATATCAAGAAAGCCTCCGGCATCACTGGTTTTAGTCAGCCTGGCCAGCGCCCCGTCCAGTCCATCGCCAATCCGATTGAGGACAATACAGACAAGAGCCAGCCGGTACATGTGCAGATACAGGGCCGGCAGGGCGACCATGCCGATGGCAAATGCCGCACAGGATACCTGATCCGGGCTGCAGCCGAGACTGCGCAGGCTCCCGGCCATGCGTGTCAAGGGTTTTCGCAACGCTTGTATTGTCCAGCGATCCAGCATGTAGCTACCCTGTCCGTCCGAAAAAATCTTAGAACAGTTCGAGAAATTTCTGCTCTGCCTCGGTTGTCCCTATAAGAATCAAGTCATTTTTACCGTCCAGGGGTATTAAAGGATCAGGACCAACGGTGAGGTTTCCCGCCGACTTCATGGCAATAACCGAACAGCCGGATTTTTCCCTGATCTTGCTCTGCACCAGATTTTTGCCGACCAGGGAGGCGGGGGTCGGCCGACTAAAAATGTTCAACCCTTCGGTAAACATGGAGATTTCGTCATTTTTCAAAATATTCAGAATGCTGTTGGCCCCCATCGAAGCATACGACATAACCAGGTTGGCTCCAGCCATATGCAGTTTCGAGACGCTCCGTTCATTGGTTGCCCGGCTGATAATCTGAATGTCCGGCCGTAATTGACGACAATAAAACGCCAGATAGATGTTCATTGCGTCATTGTGGGTGGTGATGATGACAGTACTGGCTTCCATAATCCCCGCTTTCTCCAGGACCTTTAGATCTGCGGCGTCTCCTTCAATAAATTTTCCTTTTTTACCCGCAGTCAGTATCGAACGTTTTTCCACTATCCAATAACTAATGCCATTTTCATCCAATGTTTCCGCGGCGGCAAGTCCGACACGACCACCACCGAGAATGAGGACCTGAGCATCAGGAGAAAAGTTATTTTCCAAGACGGCATACTCGTTTTCAAATTTTTCCAACTGACGCATAGTTCCTGCCAAAAGAAGCAGCGTCGTCTGATTAATTACCGTGTGCGGCTGAGGGACTTCAAACCTTCCTTTCTCCCAGAGTCCAACCACCGTCACCCCCGTCTTCGCCCGCATGCCTATATCAGCGAGAGTTTTTTTGCCAAGAGTCGTCTGTTTAGCCGATATTTCGGCAATATGCAGCTTATCGAAAGAACTGACGATATTAACCGGTCTCCCCAATCCAAGCGTTCGATTCCCCAAGGAAAATCCAAGCATCTGGGCAAATTGAAAGACATGAACATTACCGGAAAACTGGAGGATATCGAGGGAATTTTCATTATCGGCACTGGCGACAATGGGCACTGTTCTGGTTATTTCCCTGATGGTAAAAGTAACAGAGGTATTTTTCAGATCATCACTCGTGGCCACGACCAAGGCTGCATCCTTGATTCGCAAGCGGTGATATGTCGCAGCATCATCCGGTTCTCCGACAACCACTTTATAGCCGGCATCGTAAAGCTCCGACGCTCGCTGCAACTCACCAACGACAAGAACATAGGAGACATTGCGCTTCCTCAGTTTGGTAACAAGCTTCTCCGTTATCGGATCGAGGTTGATGATAATGACATGACCGGTCGTGCCTTCGGGTAATTCCCGAGGGGTCCGACTCTTTGCTTGTGCCTCGAGCCACGGGGAATAAAAAAATTGAATAAAGGTGAACGGCAGCATGATCAGCAGCAGGATGATACCGGAACCCAGCACGGCAATAGTAAAGATCAGTCCCAGATCGGATGAAAAGGTAATATCGCCAAAGCCCAGGGTGGACATGACGGTAAGAGTCCAGTACAGGCCGGTAACCCAGCTGTATTCCCGCCCTTCGTAGAGCATGAGCAGATGGAACAGGGTACTGTACAAAGCTATTATGGCGAAAATAAAACTGAGAAATTTCGTCAAGAGAACCATATTTTTTCTGGCTGTCTTGTTCTGAAAGAAAAACAGCAATTGGGCTGGCAAAAATTTCATGATTAATCGGAAAAATAAGAGAAAATGTTTATTTTAGTATGTGCATTTAAAATGTTAGCCGGGATTGTTTTTCGTCTACCGGGATTAGTACCTTAAGACAGCAAGGAAAGTCAACTCTTGCAACACCGGTAGTCTGACCCAAATCTTTTCTTTTGATACCTGCTATGTATTTGGCAAAACTCCTTGACGGTTGCGCAACAATTTACCAGATCCGTCAGTCATACCGATCAGCGGAAAACTCTTTTACCTATCGGATAGTGTATACGCTTGGCAGTAATCCGGGCCGCCTTATTGAGCCTTTTGCCGACGATATTATTCTCTTTCACAGTGATCTTGTTGCCGCTGTCGCAGCCCAGACCAAAGAGGACGCCGAGTCGGTGCTCGAACGACTGCTGTGGGACTTTCTGCCCCGGGCGACACGGCAGCGGCTCGCCTTGTTTCAGGGTCGCGGCGGTCACCAAGGAGGCCGGCTAACGGCGGAAGATCGACAGAAAATTGACCATCAGGTTCACCTGTTTGATCGTCGACGACTCTATTATCTGCGTTACGGAGCAGTTGACCAGAGCCGCCTGTCCCGCCTGCATGAAACCTGTTGTCGTCCCCTGCTCGGCCAGAGCCGCGATGAACGGGAGTACTGGTTTACCGCCGAGGAGTCGGCTCTTAAGCCAGGCCATTACCTGCAATATGTCTATGCCATTTTTAATCTGCAACAATACTTTCATCAATCCTTTGCCCCGTGGCTGCCGGAATCACTGGCTCTTGATGCAATGGGCGAACATTTCGAAAAAGAACTGTGTCGGTTAAACAGGGATTGCAGATTCTGGCAGGAGACGAAAACCAACGACTCACTGCACCACCATCTGATCCGCTACCTCCTTATGTTCTTCGACTACACGCCGGCTCGCCGTTCATTTCTCGAGGATTTCGCCAGGACATTTATGGCTGGACATCGAACCTTTCGCTGGCCGGAAAAAAAGTCGGCCAGATCCGCGGCAAAGATCAGTGAGGTGTTTGCCACCTCGAATGAAGAATTGAAAAAAATGAGCCGGCAGCAGCTCAATCGCCTTTACCGACAAAAGGCCATGCGACTCCACCCCGACCGGGGCGGAGACCACGAGCTCTTCATCGAACTGACAGAGATATATAATGACCTGCTGCGCACAAAGTGATCGGCCAGCGGGAAGAAAACATCATGCACCGAGCAGCGACAAAAGGGCATTGCTCGACAGGTACCTACCCCATGGGATACAAAATATCATTATGCACCTGCTCACAGCGGGCAAGGGTTTCCTCGGACAGAACCAGTTCCATGGCCGCCAGTGACTCTTCCAGCTGCGCACAGCTGTTGGCCCCGACGATGGTCGAGGCGACAAAGTCAAACTGCTTGCTCCAGGCGATGGCCAAGGTTGCCGGAGCAAGAGAAAGGTCTGCGGCGATGTCCATATAGCGGGCGGTGGCAGCCAGGGTCTTGTCGTTTAAGAAGCGGGCCGCCATCTTCCGCACCCTGACCTCCGGAGATTGGGCATATCGGGAAAAGCGGCCGGATGCGGCGGCATCCTTGTTATATTTGCCGCTCAGTATACCGCCAGCCATGGGCGAATACGGCAGCAGGGAAATCTTTTCCTGTCGGCACATCGGCACCATTTCATCGAGGAATCGCCGATTCAGCAGTGAAAAATTATTC
>CAYPPR010000036.1:0-45052 GCA_964412665.1 uncultured Desulfopila sp. | reverse complement strand
GGCGGATTGACGGTGTTTAGTCGGACCAGCTGCTTGGCTAAAGATAAGGCAAGAGTATGCGGCACAATATTCCCTATTGATTTGATTATTCATAGAAGCTTTTTCTCGGACAGTCTCCTAGTGGCACAATCACAGCGGTCGCACCGTAAGGTACTCAACTGTTAATGGTTATTTTTTAACTTTGCAAACAATCATTCTTATTTTTCTCCCTGCATGGAAAAATCTGAACGATAATTGTAAAACAATCCCGGCGAAAGGTTTTTGAAATTGCCGGATGTATGGGAACATGATAGTTTTAATGGCAATTTCGCGAGTAATGATGAGTTGGAATGATGAGTTGGGTTTCCAACGACAAATAACCGTCTCAATGTGTATCCATGGTACAGCTTTATCTCAATGAGTATGTCAAAAATCTTGTCGGCCGAACGGTGTGCATCGCCTGTCGGGAGGGGATCCTGCGCGATCATTTTGCCGAGATTGTCGCCGATATCAAATTTTTGGTGAGAAAAGGAGTTGTTACCGCACTGTTTCATAACCTGCCGCACCGCTTTGCCAACCAGAAATTGCTGCGAAAGCTGGAAATGCGCCTTCCCGAAACCAGCCTGATCCGGATTGCCCCGGAGCTTGACTTCTATCAGGCGGTCCTCGAGCATGCGGATACCGTCTATAAACTTATTTTTCTCGAGCGGCGCTTCCTGATCGATAATAACGGCAATAAGATCAATGCGCTTACCACCAGCCGGGTACGAGAAGGCATGGCCGACTTTGGTGACTTTATCGCCAATGTGAACTTCAGAGACACCATGAACCGCCTCTGCGAAAAGATTGAGGCGGGGCAGTGCGATCGTATCCATATCCTGCCCGCCGGGAAAAATACCATAAAGCACGAACTGTTCACCGTCGAAGGGACCGGCACGATGATCGCCGATAACTTCAGTGAGGAGTTCCGGCAGGTACATACCGACGAGGATGTGGCCATCGTCCATCGTATTCTGGCCATGTATAAGCGTTCAGGATTTTTGAAACCTCGCAGCAGACAATATGTAAGCCAGAACCGGCAGCGATTTTTTGTTACGGCGATTGACGGCATTGTCGTCGGCTGCATGGAACAGAAGATCATCGATGAGAGGACCATCGAATTGGGTGCCTTGGCCATTTCCACGCGGTTTCGCAACCAGCGGGTCGGGGTCTATACGGTCAATGCCTTTATGCAAACGATGGTTGCCCAGGGCTATAGCCGTTTTATTTCCTTGACCAGAAATCCCCGCCTGCAGGCACTTTTTCTGCAGTTAGGCTTTGTCGCCAAGAGCCCGCCGGAATACAGCCGGCGGCAGAGTGAGAGTCCTGAGGTGCAGATGTTTTTTAAAGCTGTCACCGATGACTCGGTGTCCCTTCCGTTGTCTGCTCCCCCCTGTAGGCATGGTTTCGGGTAGGATTTTCTTGCAAAAACGTGTCACTCATGTTAACAGCTGTTAACATGAGTGACACCAAAGAGATTATAATGTCCGCCGCCTGCGATATCTATCTGCTCGAAGGCTATAAGGGCATGAGCATGCGCCAAGTCGCCCGGAAAGCGAACATTTCGCCGACGGCCATCTATCGACATTTTGCCAACAAGGAAGCGCTGCATCATCAGGTGCTGCGCGAAGGTTTTCGTACCTTCGATTCATATCTGCAGGCGGCGCTTGCCGGGCGAGACGCCTTGGAGCGTCTGCATCTGGCGGCGGAAAGATTTTTTGCCTTTGCCACCGAACAGAAGAAATATTACGAAATCCTCTTTCTGACCATGGACCATACGGTGGAACATAGCATTAAGGGGGCGTTGTCTGAAGACGCTACAATCAGTCGGAAATTTATGGTCGACCGGGTCAGCGACTGCATGCTGGAAAAAAGCCTGAAAGACGATGATGCAGGGGAGGTTGCTACCCTGCTGCTCGCTACCTGTAATGGCTTTTTCGGTATGTATGTCTCGAAAAAGCTCTCTGATACACCGGCTGAAATGAAGGCAAAGTATCAACGGATGTATCAACGGCTGTTAAACGGCCTGCGGACCTAATGTCGCGAAGATTTTCCGAAGGATATTTTTTTGTCACCCATGTTAACGGCTGTTAACAGGCTCGATTGATAATGAGAGATGATGATTACGGAATGGAAATTGATAGCACTGAACTGAAACAAGCTAAGGGAGACGATACCATGTTATTAAATGATGCCGCAACGCTACAAAAAGCACAAGACCAGGCCGCCAGCCAAAAAACAGAGACGCCGACCGTTCATGCGACAAGACGGCTCCTGTTGAATCCAAAAACCGAGGCCTATGATCATCTCGATGCGGCCTCCCGCAAGCTGGTGCGAAAAACCATCGATTTTTTTGAACAAAAAGGCAAGGCCAGGCTCAAGGAAGATGACCATGAGCGGGTCTGGTACAGTGATTTTCTCGAATTTTCCAAAAAGGAAAAGCTGTTTGCAACCTTTCTCACCGTCAAGGAATACGGCAGTGGCGATTGCCGCTGGGATACCTGTCGAAATTGCGCGATAAATGAAATCCTCGGCTTCTACGGCTTGAGCTACTGGTATACCTGGCAGGTGACGATTCTTGGCCTGGGGCCGATCTGGATGAGCGGCAATGCGCTGGTCAAAACCCGCACCGCCCAGCTGCTGCAGGACGGCGGGATCTTCGCCTTCGGTCTGTCGGAAAAAGAACATGGCGCGGATATTTACGCCAGCGATATGGATCTGGTGGCACAGGAGGACGGCAGTTATCTGGTGAGCGGCAGCAAGTATTATATCGGCAACGCCAATGAGGCGGCACTGGTGGCCACCTTCGGCAAGTTTGCCGATTCCGCTGAATATGTCTTTTTCGTTGTCGATGCGAAACACGACAACTATGAACTGGTAAAAAACGTCATTAATTCGCAGAACTATGTTGCTGAATATCGTCTCAACGACTATCCGATCCAGGAACAAGATATCCTCGCCAAAGGCCGTGATGCCTGGGACATGGCGCTTAATACGGTCAATGTCGGCAAGTTCAATCTCGGCTGGGCCTCCATCGGCATCAGTACCCATGCCTTTTACGAGGCCCTCAATCACGCGTCGTCCCGCAGGTTATTCGATCATTATGTCACGGACTTTATCCATGTGCAGCAGCTGTTCACCGATGCCTATGCACGCCTTGCCGCAATGAAGCTATTCGCCATGCGGGCCATCGACTATATGCGGGTGGCCGGACCGGACGACCGGCGCTATCTGCTCTTTACCCCGATGGTGAAAATGAAGGTGACCACCCAGGGCGAAGAGGTGATCAATGCGTTGTGGGATGTCATTGCCGCGAAGGGATTCGAGAAAGATATGTACTTTGAGATGGCGGCCCGGGATATCCGCGCCCTGCCAAAGCTTGAAGGAACAGTCCATGTCAACATGGCGCTGATCATTAAATTCATGGCCAATTATTTTTTCAAACCCGGTAAATATGCCGATCCGCCCCGGATGACCGGCCCGGAAAACGACGATTTTCTCTTTCAACAGGGATTGACCAAAGGGCTCGGGAAGACCCGCTTTCATGACTATCGCAAGGTCTACGGTGAGGTGCATCTGCCCAACGTGCAGATCTTCAAGAAACAGATTCGCCTGCTGAAATTGCTGCTCGTCCTCGGCAAACCGAGCAAGGAGCAGATCAAGGATTTCGATTTCCTGCTCAATCTCGGCGAACTCTTCACGCTGGTGGTCTACGGGCAGCTGATTCTGGAAAATGCCAGACTCCTGCACATCGATGACGCCGTCATCGATCAAATCTTTGAGGTGATGATCCGGGATTTTTCAAAGTACGCCCTGCAGCTCTATACCAAGGGCAGCACGACCTTTATCCAGCAGAAGATCTGTCAGCGAATGGTCAAACGTCCGGTGGTCGATAAAAAACGGTTCACCTATGTCTGGGAAACATACGTTGCTTCGCAAAAAGATCAGTATGAGATGAATCCTTAAGAGAAATAAGGGAAGCAGCACCTGTGGACGGCTTGTTAAACCCCGGCGGAACCGCCGGGGTTGGCTGAGGATCAGTTGTCTGCCGGAGCAAGAATTTTTTTGTCGGATCGGCTGGATTTTCGCCCGCGCATAAAGGGCAGACCGGCAACAATGATCGCCGCCGTCAGCAAGAGGAAATGCAGAAACATATCCTTCTGGATGGCTCCCCAGATAATATACAGGGAACCGGCACCGGCCAGCATCGGCGTGATGTATCTGCTGCATATGCCCAGGTCGGTGGACCGTCGCATCACCCAGAAATAGAGGGAAATGTAGATCACATAGAGAAAGGCGATCGGCAGCTCAGAGATATCCATAAACCGTCCCCACCAGCCGGCAAAATTGCCGTACCAGATCATCAGCCAGAAGGCGGAAAGAGCAAAGCCGAGCAAGGCGGAATTGATGGTGCTGTTGGTGGAGGCATTGACCCTGGCGAAGAAGTCAGCCTTTGGGCCGAGGCCGCGGGAAGCGATGGAAAACATGCCCCGGCAGGAGCCCATGATCAGGCCGTTTAAGGTTCCCAGGCAGGAAATAATGACAAATACCGTCAGCAGAGTGCCACCCAGCCTGCCGAAAATAAGAGAGAGAACCTGCACCGGGGCCTTGTCCCCGGCACTGATAATCTCGTCATTGGACAATACCCCGGAAATGCCGATATAGTAGAGCATGTAGATGGCGACAACAGCCGAGGCGCCGAAAATGAGTGCTTTGGGCAGGGTGCGTTTGGCGTCTTTCAGCTCGGCATTGATGCAGGTGGCGATTATCCAGCCCTCGTAAGCAAAGGCAGTGGCCAGGGTGGCCACTGCAAGACCTCCGCCGCCGGAAACGTTTTTGGCCGTGCCGGCAAAGCTCTCCAGGGTCTGGCCATTCATCAGGCCGGTGAAAATGCCGACAAGAGCGACCAGGGCAAGAGGAATCAACTTGATAACCGTGGCCGAGACCTGCCACTTTCCGGCCAGTACCGGTGAGCAGCAGTTGAGAAGGAAAAAAAGTGTCATATAGAGGACCGAAAGCAGCCATACCCCTTGCTCAAGACCGAGCAAGCCGATAGAGTAATTAGCGGAGACCCAGGCGAGAACAGCGACCAAGGTCGGGTAGTAGACAAAGGTCATGAACCAGGCGACGAGGTAGCCCGCACGTCGGCCGTAGGCCTCTTCAAAGTAGTCGACGAGCCCGTTGACCCTTTCAATACGGGTGGCAATCCGGGCAAAGACCGAGGCGGTAACAATCATAATTGAGCCGCCGATGAGCCAGGCGAGCAGGGCGGTGGAAAGCTTGCCGCCGGAGGCGATCAGCACATCGTCGGCTTTGAAGAAGACACCGGAACCTATGGTAATGCCGATAACCATTGCGGTGGCTGTCCAGATGCCATACTTTCTTTGCAGGGTTTCCATTTTTGCTCCAATCTATTGAATAACTCGATTTTTTGAGTGATATTTGCGGATATGTGAAAAAATAGTGCTGTATTACATTAATTTTCAGCAATTTTCCATGAATATCTTTTTGCAGGTCACAGAGATGAAAAGAACTATTGGTAGAGGTTTCGGCTCTTCTGCTCAAGGTATCTTCTTTGCCATTTTTCTCCTCGCACACCTTTTTGGTGCGGCGCAGCTACAGGCCACCGACAAACAGGTGAAGATCGGGGTGCTTGCCGTGCGCGGGGCTGAACAATGCCTGCGGCAATGGTCGCCAACCGCAGACTATCTCGGCCACGAGGTTCCCGGCTTCGCCTTTACCATTGTTCCACTCGCCCATGACCAAATTATTTCAAGTGTGCAAAAGGCGGAGGTCGATTTTATCCTGGCAAATCCTGTATTGTATGTCGAACTGGAACAGGGATACGGCGTCAATAGAATTGCTACTTTAAAGGAGCTGCGGCTCGGCCGGGTCTATTCTACCTATGGCAGTGTTATCTTCAGCCGTGCGGATCGGGCTGATATAAGAAAAATAACCGATCTGAAAGGCAAATCGTTTATGGGGGTCTCTGAGGAATCCCTTGGCGGCTGGCTGATGGCCTGGTGTGAGCTGAAAGAACAAGGCTTTAATCCCTCCAGCGATTTCAAGGAGCTGTACTATGGGCAGACCCATGATGAGGTTGTCTATGCGGTTCGCGATGGGTTTGTCGATGTTGGCACGGTACGCACCAATACCCTGGAGCTGATGAGTGCCGAGGGAAAGATCAATTTACAGGAATATTACGTTTTTCCCCGAGTGGATGATCAAGGGATGCAGACGCCGTACCTCAGCTCGACCAGGGAGTATCCCGACTGGCCGATGGCCAAGGCAAAAGAGACAGCGGACGAACTGGCGGAAAAAGTTGCCGTGGCGCTGCTGCAGATGACCATTGATTCCCCGGCTGCTGAGGCTGCCGAATGTGCGGGCTGGACGATCCCTTTGAATTATCAGCCGGTCATGGAGTGCATGATGGCCATGCACGTTGGCCCCTATAGGGATTTAGGCAAGGTGACCATGCGCAACATTCTCCGCGATTATGGATCATGGGTGCTCTTTTCCTTTCTTGCCTTTTGTTCGCTTCTTGCCTTTACCGGACTTGTCCTGCGCCTTAATCGCAAAATTAAGGCGTCGCATCTTTCCTTGAAACACGAGATTGAGTTACACAAAAAAATGGATGTAGAACTCGAACATGCAAAGGAGCAGGCCGAGGCGGCCACCCTTGCTAAAAGTCAGTTTCTCGCCAATATGAGTCATGAAATCCGTACCCCGATGAACGGCATTATTGCCGCCACGGATCTGGCCCTGGCCGAGACGGTGACGCCGGAAGTGGAACATTATCTACACATCGTGCAGAATTCTTCGTATTCCCTGCTCGGGATCATTAACGATATCCTTGATTATTCAAAGATTGAGGCCGGCGTCCTGGAATTGAAGGACCGGGTTTTTCGACTTGATGAAATGTTTGATCGGGTGATGGATGTCTTTATCAACCAGGCGGCGGAAAAGGGCATTGAGCTGCTGGTAGACATCGATCAGGATACGCCGCGAATCCTGCACGGGGATTCGTTGCGCCTGCAGCAGATTCTGACGAACTTGATTGGCAATTCGCTGAAATTTACCGGCCCGGACGGTATTATTCTCACCAGTGTTCGGGATACCAGCGATACTACGCCAGGTCTGACCGACGATCAGGTGATGCTCGCCTTTGCCGTCAAGGATAATGGTACCGGAATCTCTCCGGATTATCTGCCGCTGCTCTTTGAACCGTTCACCCAGGGCGATTCTTCTTCAACGCGAAAGCATGAAGGGACCGGTCTGGGCTTGAGTATCTGCAAAAAATTCGTCTCCATGATGCACGGGACCATCGGTGTGGAAAGCATGCCCGGCCAGGGAAGTATGTTTTCTTTTACGGTCAGGCTGGTCAGGGCGGCAACGCCAATTGGCTCAATGTTTGATATTCCCCAGGATATCATGGGCATGAACGTTCTGGTGGTCGACGATTGTGCCGACAGCCGGGCGATCATGGCCAAAATCCTCACTTCCTTTGATTTTAAGGTCGAAACCCTGGCGTCGGGCGAGGAGGCCATCCGGCGTCTGCAGGCTGCAGTCGATGACCGAAAACCGGTGGACCTGGTGCTGATGGACTGGAAAATGCCGGATATGAATGGCATCGAGACATCGAGGAAGATCCGCCGGGAACTGCACCTCACCCTGCCGATCATTATGATGACTGCCTTTGCCCGAGAGGTGCATAAAACGGAGGCCGAGCAGGCCGGGACCAACGGTTTCCTGACCAAACCGATCTTCCAGTCGACCCTGTTTGATGCGATCATGGACGCCTTCGGCAAGAAAGGAATGCGCAAAGGCGGCAGCCGGACCGATTTTACCACCAAGGCGTCTATGTATAAAAAGCACTTAAAAGGATGCCGGATTCTGGTGGTTGAAGACAATTATACCAATCAGCAGGTGGCCAGAGCCATCCTCGAAGGTGCCGGGGTCCTGGTGAAGATTGCCGAAAATGGCGAAGAAGCGGTAGCGGCGGTAAAAAATGAGTCGTTTGATGGCGTCCTCATGGATATCCAGATGCCGAAGATGAATGGGTATCAGGCAACTCGGTTGATCCGGGCAATGCCCGAATACGACGACCTGCCGATCATCGCCATGACCGCCCATGCAATGAAGGGTGACGAAGAAAAATGCCTCGAGGCGGGGATGGATGGTTATGTCGCTAAACCTATCAATCAGGACCGGTTTTTTTATACTCTCTGGCGTCTGCTGCGCAACAGAAAACGGCTTGCCGAGGAGTATGCCGGGGAGGCGAGGCGTGTTGTCGGCGATGAGGTACCTGAGGCCCAGAGCCGCGAGCTGCCGCGCTTGAACCAGGAGGCTGCGGTTCCCTCCCAGCTTCCCGGCCTCGATGTGGCCGGCGCCTTGCAGGCAACCGGCCTGGACTGGCCGACGTATCGGGATATTCTGCTTGGATTTTTTCAAGACAACACGGAGACGGTGCAGACCATCCAGCAGGCCAGTGATGAACAGGACAGCAAAACCCTGCACCGCCTTAGTCACCGCCTCAAGGGAAGCGCTGCCAATATCGGCGCGTACAAAGTCCAACAGGCGGCGGAGGCACTTGAACAATTGTCCGGTGAGGAATCCATCGATATGCTGTTGCTGGCCGAGTCGGTGACAAGGCTCGAGGTAGAGTTGAACTGCCTGCTTGACGTGCTGCAGCCGCTGGCAGTAACAAATGAGCTTGAAGAGAACAATGTCCCCGCAGCCCATAAGGAAGATGATCCCAGGAAGCTGCTGGTGGTATTGACGGAGGCGATAGAGAGAGCTGATCCGGTGGAAATTCAGTCGATTACCGTTTTGCTCAGAAAGAAATTGGCCGGTCGTAAACTTGTCGATCAGGTACTTATCAAAATCCTCGATACCCAGATACGCCGGTACGATTACCAGCAGGCGCTGGAGACAATTCGGCAGGTTCGGGCTGCTCTGGAGGAGCGAAGATGAATGGACCTCGGCCCCTCGTCCTCATCGTGGACGATAATGCAACAAATATCGATTTACTGGTCAATACTCTGAAGGAAAAGTATCGGCTGGGTATTGCCAAGAGTGGTGAAAACGCCCTGCAGTACGCCGCGAAATACCATCCCAATCTTATTCTGCTCGATATCATGATGCCCGAGATGGATGGTTATGAGGTCTGCACCAGATTGAAGAAAGACCCCGAAACCAAGTCGATCCCCCTGATTTTTCTCACCGCCCTGAGCGAAACGGTGGATAAAACCAAGGCTTTTGCCATGGGCGCCGTCGATTATATTACCAAGCCCTTTCATGCGGCGGAACTGAAGGCCAGGGTGCAGATGCATCTTGAGCTGGAGGAGATGCGATCCCAGCTCCGTTCGCAGAATGCGATGCTGGAACAGATGGTCGAGAGGAAAACCATTGAACTGCAGGAGATGCTCCATGGCAGTATCTTCAGTATGGCGCTGATGGCGGAAATAAGGGATCCGTATACCGCCGGCCATCAGCATCGGGTGGCCGAGCTGGCCTGTGCTATCGCCGCAAGGCTGGGCCTGTCGGAAAATATTATCGAGGGTATTCGAATTGCCGGGATACTCCACGATGTCGGCAAGATTCGTATTCCGGTGTCGATCCTCAACAGAATGGGCCAACTCCTTGACGCCGAAAAAGAGGTCATTAAAATCCATCCCCAGATAAGCTTTGAGATCCTGAAAAATATCCCCTTTCCCTGGCCCTGTGCCCAGATAGTTTTTCAACACCATGAGCGGCTCGACGGGTCCGGCTATCCGCTTGGCCTGCGCGGCGACGAGATACTGCTCGAAGCAAAGATTCTGTCGGTTGCCGATGTCACCGAGGCGACGAGTTCCTTTCGGCCCTACCGACCGGCTCAGGGCATCGAGACAGCACTGGCCGAACTGCGAGAACACCGAGGAACTTTATTTGATGCCGAGGCG
The DNA here is from genome assembly GCA_964412665.1 of uncultured Desulfopila sp. Lineage (GTDB taxonomy): Bacteria > Desulfobacterota > Desulfobulbia > Desulfobulbales > Desulfocapsaceae > Desulforhopalus_A. The sequence continues at coordinate 35,093 of CAYPPR010000036.1, read as the reverse complement.
GTTGATGCCTGCCTGGAGCTCTTTGAAAGCGGTTCTTTCCAGTTTGCCTACGATCTACAGAAGGCATCTCCCATTCTCTGTGTCGCTTCGCCGGAAATGATCAATTTGTCGATGCCGTCAAGACCGAATCGTTAGGGGTGAGGCATTCTCGGACAAGCTCCTGGGCAGTTATTTTGCAGCCAGTCGCCGAAAACGATCGCATACTTCGACGGCGAGGGCGAAGACAATATCGAGTGGCATGAAATCAATCATGGAGCGATCAAAGAGCATTTTCGCTTCGGCAGGAAAGTCTTCATCACCTGTCCAGTAGAGAATAACTACCGGAATTTCAGGTGTTATCTGAAACTTAAAAGCAGCGTCAGCCAATTGCAGCGGCTCACCGTTTAGAGCATGACAGCTATCAATAAATGCCTGGAGATTGTTAGCGAAGGTGTTTGAAATGAGAGCGGTCGGTATCAGGTGCGGCCCCCGGAAAAATGTCGCTCCTCCAGGCAGATCTTTCTCGGAAATCCAGTTTGTACCAGGTCTGTTGTCATCTCTGTGCAGCAGATAATACATCAGAAACACCGGAAAATATTCCTGTGGAACAAATCCAGCCGGCGAGGCAACGATGGTCTGCTGTTTTGGGTCCACCGAATACGTTTCATTCCAGAGCCTTACTGAGTATATGCCGCTAGCGGTATCATAAACCGCACGGTTGTTGCGGCAAATGTGTTCAGGAACAGCGGCAGCGAGTTCGCTGAAATATTGGCGGTCAACCCATTTGATCATTTTTTCCACTCATATGTACGGGATGGATATTTTGGCAGCTGAGGTGATAAGGCGTCGCTTTCTCAGGTTGCCAAAAAACCATCAACCTGATCGAAAGCGACGCATTTATGGGCAGCATCGTATTATTTTTTGCCCGATATTGCAAGATTTTGCTCATCTGCTAAAAAGCCTTCTGTCAGGTGTCTTACGAGACACAACACTCTCTCGCACTATAAAGGTTTATTCTATATCGAAAAAATGATAGAAGTTGAGGTATTATGCTGTAGGTACATATGAAGTATCGATTCGAGCCTGAAGTGTTCGGCGATAATAACGAAGGTCATTAGTTTTTAAGGTCATCGGATGTCCCTGATCTGCGACAAGGTTGCTTTCACCTATCCCGGAGCACAGCACCAGCTCTTTCACGGTGTGTCGTTTCAACTGGCGGCACCGGGATTTCATTCGTTCTTCGGCCCTTCGGGGGTGGGAAAAACCTCGCTGGCGAAAATCATCACCGGCGACATCGAAAGATCCTCCGGCAGGGTGACAACCGACGGCCTCAACACCCTCTTCTATTCACACAATAAGGAGCGGCTTCCCGGCTGGTCCGGGGTAGGCCGTCATTTAACACGGGTCATCCCACCGTCGATGCATGCCGGCATTAACGAACTGGTGGAGATATTCGGCCTGTCCGACTGCATCAATTCCCGGTTTGACCAGCTGTCCATGGGACAGCAGAACCGGATCAACCTGATCCGCTACCTGCTGCAGGACTGCGATCTGCTGATCATGGACGAAAGCCTGGCCAACGTCGACGAGCTTACCCGGGAAAAGATTATTCTGGCCATCAAGGCGATGTTTCCCCATCGCTATTTCATCTATATTTCCCATAATGTCATGGAGGTTGCCAAATTCTGTGATTCGATCCTGGTCTTCCGCGGCAGAGGCAAGACGCCGCAGACCAGTATGATTCAAGGCTGCAACATCCGAAAAAAAGAAGACCTTTCGCGCTCGGCTCTCGATGCGACCCTGCTGGAGATCATGAATGCTGCCTAGACGCGTCTTCCAGTTCTTTATCATCTATTTCCTGTTTCTTAGCTGCCTGATGGCACTGAAATATAGTCTCGCGCTGTCCGATTACGTCATTCCGGCCCCTGCCGGCATATTCCAGACCCTGATCGCCGAATACCGTGGGTACAGCCTCGCCACCTTAAACACCATGTCCGTGGCGGTGATCGGCCAGGTCCTTTCGGTGATCATGGCCCTTGTTATCGGCATCACCGGCCGTCAGTCCACCTGGCTTGGCTCGTTCATCAAGGTAGCCGCTTACAATTTTCAGGCCTACCCCATCGTCGCGCTGGCCCCGATCCTCTTCATCCTGCTCGGCGACGGTTTTCTCACCCGCCTGTTGATTGCGGCGATGATTTGTTATTTCCCGGTGCTGCTCTCCGTTTTAGGCATCATGTCCAAATCGGTTGACGATATCGAACACTTCTACCGGGTAACCGGTCGCATGCGTTGGCAACTGGAGGTCAAGATCCGCACCTTTGAAAACCTGACGCAACTGACCACCGTCATCGCCGGTAGCGCCACCCTGGCCATGGCCGGGACCATCGTCGGGGAATTCATCGCCGCCAATGCTGGAATCGGTTACAATATTCGGATCGCCCTCTATCAAAGCGATCTGGGCAAGATTCTCATCGCCCTTTTTCTGATCGGCATCACCATTGCCATTTACCAGGCACTGCTGGAGTCGCTGGGGGCAGTTATAAAACGGGCCTGGACCGGAAGGTAATCCCCCTTTCTGGAGCAGGAGACAACCGGAGCTTTCATCGCAAAGAAGGAGCAATGATGAACAACAAAGCAAAATTTCTCATTCTGCCTGCCTGTGTTCTGTTGTTTATGGCGATGCTTGTCGCGACCAGCGTCCAGGCGGGTGAAAAAGTTGTTTACCGCCTGAAGTGGCTGCGCAATGTCAGCGTGGTCGGCGCCTTATATGCCGAAACCCACCATCTGTTTGAAAAAGCCGGCCTTGATGTGGAGGTTAAGGCCGGTGGGCCGGAACGGGATGCGATCAGGGAGCTGGAACTCGGCTACGCTGATTTTGGCGAGGCCTCCGCCGACCAGGTGCTTCGGGCGCGCGCCAAGGGGTCGCCGGTGGTGGTGATCGCCCAACTGTTCCAGGTCAACCCGCTGCAATGGATGTATCGACCGGAGGAGCTGCAGATAGGAAATCTTGCCGAGCTGCAAGGCAAAGTCATCGGCGTCACTTTTGGCGGCAACGATGAAACCATCATGAACACGATGCTGGCTGAAGCCGGGCTCGGCAGTTCCGATGTGAAGCTGTTTAGTGTCCGCTATGACTATACGCCGTTTTACCGGCGCCAGGTTCAGCTCTGGCCGGTCTATCGAAATGCCCAGGGACCGCTTATCGCGGCTCAACTCGATAAGGCGGGAGAAAAGACCGCTTTTTTCAATCCGGCGCAGTTCGGGGTGAAATTTGTCGCCAACTGCGTCGTCACCGACTCGCGTACCTTGACGGAAAAGCCTCAACTGGTGAAGCAGTTCCTCGCCGCCCTGCTTGCCGGGTGGCAGCAGGCGCTTGATCCGAAAAATCAGGAAGAAGCCATCAAAACCCTGCAAAAGTATGATCCGGATACGCCGCGCCCGATCCTAGAAGAGCAGCTGAAAATTACCCGCGAACTCATTCAGCCAGATACTTTGCTTGCCATCGGCACAATCGATGAAAAGGGCTGGGAGCAGACCGAGCGGATCATGCGGGTACAGAAACAGCTGCCGAGAGAGATCGATCTCAAGGCAATACTCAAGCCGGTCGGCGGTGGTGCCGAGTAGGGAAATACCTGCCTGAGTAAGAGATCTTAAAACATATCCTGACATACCGTGGGATAAAATGGTCGGGATGCGGGATGTTCTCGTCCATAATTTTATGGGCGTTGACCTGATGGCTGTCTGGAAAGTATGACAAGAACGGTTGTCTGAAAATGCTTGGCTCTAAAGGCTACAAAAAGTGACTGAGATATGAAAACACTATGAGATCTGAATATAGGAGAAAATATGCAATGGACAGCTTGAAAAGCTCTTTAACTCCGAGAGTAAACTGGCTATTTGTACCCATGCTTTTTAGTCTGCTTTTTTCCGGCTGTGCTACTATGGGTAAAAATGAATGTCTTAACGCCCAATGGCAGAGCGTCGGCTATGAGGATGGTGCTAAAGGGTATAATGCCTCCCGTATCGGCGAATACCGTAAATCTTGTGCTGAATATAATGTCTCGCCTGACCTTGAAGCATATATGCAAGGCCGCATGCAAGGTTTGGCACAGTGGTGTAAGCCGAGCAATGGGTATTATCTAGGAACCCGCGGTGCCACCTATAATGGTGTTTGTCCTGAAGCCTTGGAATCTGATTTTCAGTTTGCAATGAGTGAAGGAAGAGCGGTTTATGATTATCGTAAAAAGATTAATGACCAGGAGATGTTAATAACACATTTGCATAGAGAATATGGTGCCATAGGAGAACAAATATCCTTCATGGAAGCAGAATTAATCAGTGATCAAGTAAGTCCTCGTCGACGCAGGGCGTTATTGGATGAAATTCGAGCAGCTGAAAGGGATCGTGAATTGTTGCGCTATGATATCTCTCAGGCTGATTTTGCCCTTAACGAAATGCACCGCAATCTCAATACCATGAAGGCAGATATCATTTATAACTAAAAAAACACGGTTTGTTATTTCCCTGAGAGCTGCGGAAAACTTGCAGAAAAATGAGATTGATAGAGGAAGAGTATGCTGACAGATGCCAAAAAAAAATATTATCGGGTATTAACCATAGCCGGATCTGATAGTGGCGGCGGTGCGGGAATACAGGCGGATCTTAAAACCATTGCGGCGAACGGCTGTTACGGCATGAGTGTGATAACAGCGCTCACTGCGCAAAATACCGTCGGCGTCAGTGGAATTCATGGTGTACCGATTGATTTTGTGCGCCTGCAGATGGAGGCGGTGTTGTCGGATATCGGCACTGACGCAGTGAAAATCGGTATGCTCTTTTCGCCGGAGTTGATTGTGACGGTTGCCGAGCAGCTACAGAGGTTTCATGTGGCGAATATCATAGTCGATCCGGTGATGATAGCGCAAAGCGGCGATAAACTTTTACAGGATGAGGCCATTGGTGCCCTCAAAAACCGCCTGATTCCGATGGCGGAACTGATCACCCCGAATTTACCGGAAGCCTCAGTCCTTCTTGACCGGGAAATAACCACTTTAGATATGGTCGCTGACGCGGCGAGAGAACTGTGTCGTTTAGGATGCGCCAATGTATTAATAAAAGGCGGGCATCTTGAGGGGCAAGTGAGTGATGACTGCCTTTATCTGGGCAAGGCCGATGAGGTGATTTTCCTGCCTGCCGTACGGATAGAGACTGACAACAATCACGGAACCGGGTGCACTTTATCCTCGGCCATCGCCTCAGGCATTGCCAAAGGGCACAATGTGGCAAAAGCTGTTCGTCTGGCAAAAGAGTATATCACCGGTGCTATTGCTGCCGGTGCCGGGTACTCGATTGGCAAGGGACATGGGCCGGTCCATCATTTCTATGCATTTGAGCATATACTGCAGTGACGGAGGACCAGTTGGCAAGACCTGCGGAATCCGGAGAGGCTACGGTATTTAATTTTACCAATGTTCCGCCACTTGAGGCTTGGGTTGTCGAGCTCTGCTAGAGCCTGTCCCTTCCCCCTCAAAATAAACCCTTTTTTGGCATCGGCAGTAATAATGGGTTAAACCAGATCTATTCGCAATGTTTTGCCGATAGCACGCGCAGCATTATCTAAAAATCCGGCAGGTGAAATATCTCAACAACATCGTTATGCAGGGGAAAGGGAGTATTTTTTTTGAAAAATTTTGCGACAAAACTATACTCAGAGCGGTTCAAGCCACTCTGCACCATGGCTTTGAGATGGGCTTGGCAGATCATCCTTTGAGGGTCTGATAGTTGGTGATTTCTCTGTCGATTTTTCAGGGGCAACTTCTTGGTTATTTTTAGGTTGCCCGATTATGGTACGAGATGCTACACGAGAAAAGCTGGAGTTCTCTTGGTGCTTACGCGTCTGCATCTTGTTGTATAGTGCTCGACGGGAAATACCAAGGATCTCGCTGGCTCTTGTTCGATTATGGCCTGTATACTCAAGAGTCCTGACAATGACTTCCGTTTCTATTTCGGCTAGTCTCATTCCAACCCGGACAGGAATTGCTATATCTGCATGATGGCTGTTCATCAGCCGTTCCGGGAGATGGTTGATGTCGAGGATATCGCCCTGGCAGTTGATTACTGCTCTCTGTATGACATTTTTTAATTCTCGGACATTTCCCGGCCATGTATAGGATTCGATGCACTTGAAAAAGTTAGAACTGACATCCCGGATAACCTTTTGAAAATCGTCACATGACTGCTTGATGAAATGGTCCACAAGTAAATGGAGGTCACCGTGGCGTTCGCGCAGTGGCGGCATGATGATGTGGAAAACATCGAGCCGATAATAGAGATCTTCACGAAACCTGCCCATACGGATCTCACTCATTAAATCTGCATTGGATGCGGCTATTACCCGTACGTCGACATCAATGTCTGTCTGGCTGCCGATTCGGTGAAAAGATTTTGTTTCCAGGAGCCTAAGCAGACTTACCTGTGTCTTCTGATCAATTGTAGCTATTTCATCAAGAAAAATAGTGCCACCGACAGCTTGCTCAAAACACCCTTTGCGTCGTTCATTGGCTCCGGTGAATGCTCCTGATTCATGGCCGAAGAGCTCACTGGCAACAAGATCGGACGGCAGGCTACCGATATGCACTGGTATACACGGTCTTTTCGCGCGGTCGCTCAGTTCATGGATCGCCAGTGCTGCAAGTTCCTTACCGGTTCCGGTTTCGCCGGAGAGCAACACCGGTATGTCTGCAGCTGCTGCTTGTTGGATCAGGCGGTAAACCAGGCGCATGGAAGTGGACCGGCCGACCATACTCTCGAATGTTGTTTTCTCCACCTCGGAGCGAAGCAACAGGTTAAGGCCGAGTTGTGGTTTTTTTTCAACCGCAGTTTCTATTAGAAGTTTCAGCTCCTCGTCGCTGACAGGAAGCAGGGAGTAGTGAAACGCACCAGCACGCAAAGCCAGGTTAGCGATTTTTAGACGGCCTGGGTGAGCAAAAAACAGGATCTGCGTCCCAGGACATTTGGCTGTGATTATCTCAAGGATTTCCAGCGCGTTCGATGGTTGATGGTAGGTAACCGAGCTTGAAAAAAGCATGATGTCGAAAGATTCACGCTCAAATCGGTCAACCACCTCCTCTATGGAACGTTCGTAGGCGAGGTGTAGCTGGGATTCTTGGTATATTCGTTTTACCTGTCTTGCAAGCTCTCTACCCTCATCGACACAGATTATTTTTAGTTTATGCGGAACATTTTTCATAATACGCAGGTTTAATTTAAGTGCGGCGATTTCTTAGAAGGACAGACTTGCAGCAGCACATGGTCGTTGATTGAGAAAATACTTTACATATCAATATTCATGGCGTTTTGCAAGCTACATTGAGGTCGTGTTCTTGCAACGACTTCTTTTATGTTTGTAATAACAGGTGTATACGGGATATATCCCGATCTGTAAAAACGTGTCGATGGCATATCATGATATTATAATAAGACTCATGTGCGTGTTAGGTGTGGGAACAAAGTGCTCAGCTTTCATTGATTCTGAAAAAAATGCGGCATATTTTTCCCAAGTTGCAGTTTCTTTCTCAATATCTGTCTGGAATTTTTTAAACTTCAGAAAAATATATTCTTGTGGATACCCTTGCTGCAGCTGGGTGAGGATGGCTTTTTACCCTGGGGAAAAAGTATGGTGGGGCGGGCCTGGTATGCCGATTGCTTTAGAATCATCGGAAATCGTATGAGACCATCGGCATAATATCCCATCAATCTTCTTATTGCTTCTCACTCCGGTGCGAAGCATGGCAAAGGCAAAATGTGAAAAACCTGCTAATTCATTATGTGAGCACATCCGAGTCCGTCAATGATGATCATTACGACAAAGTTTGTGATCAAGTATCAAACGATATGCTTGGTTCTCTCCTGGTGGAAAATCAATACAGTAAAATAACCTGTGAAACGACTGTGGCAACCGATGTTTTCCGTAAAATGGAGGCAGCATGAAAGTTAACAGTGATATTAAATCGGTGATATGCGTCGGTTCACCCGTCGTCGATCAGGTCGCTCACGTTCAGGAGGGTTTCCTGGCAGAGATAGGTGGGGAGAAAGGTGGCATGGAGCTGGTTGACGTGTCAACGTTCTCCAACCTTCTTGAAGAACTGCCAGAGCGCCCCAGCTACACTCCCGGGGGAAGTGCCGGGAATACAAGTTTTGCGCTTGCTCGTCTGGGCATGCCCAGCCGTTTTCTTGGAGCGCTGGGGGATGATTATGCTGGAACATTTTTCCGTGAGCAGCTGATTCTGGCTGGGGGAGATGATACAGTTATCCGTGTGTTGCCCGATCTGCCAACTGCGCAGTGCCTGAGTTTGGTAACCCCGGACGCTGAAAGAACCATGCGGACTCATCTTGGTGCTGCCATGACCTTTGCGGCTGAACATGTAATTGAAAAGGATTTTATCGGCTGCAGACACGCCCATATTGAAGGATACATGCTTTTCAATCCGGATCTTATGCTCGCGACTCTCAAGGCAGCGAAAGCCGCCGGATGTACAATAAGTATTGACCTGGCATCTTTTGAAGTCGTACACGCGAGCCGGACGATTCTCCAGAAATTACTCGCTGAATATGTTGACATTGTTTTTGCCAACGAAGAGGAAGCAGAAGCTTTTGCCGGCAGCAGCGATCCTGAAAAAGGACTGGATGCTCTGGCAGGTCTTTGCCGGACTGCGGCAGTCAAGATTGGAGAAAAAGGGGCCCTGTTGTGCCACGGACGAGAGTGTTGTCATATCCCCGCTGTTCCGGTGCAAAAAGTCGTCGACACCACTGGCGCCGGTGATTTCTGGGCCGCTGGTTTCCTTTTCGGAGAACTTTCCGGATTTACTCTACAGCAGAGTGGAAAACTAGGGGCAATGCTTGGGGGGACTGTGGTTGCCTGTGAGGGCACAGCTTTACCGGATATGCAATGGCAGGAAATACGTATGTCATTTAATTCTAGTCATTTACGCAATTAAACACGCTTTTAAGCACCCCCTCGAACGGAACACATCCGTGCAGTCAACCTTTTAAAAATTTTCATGGGATGGCCTGCATCTTCAACCCTTTTGTGGGGGGAATTTTAATTATTACAATAAGGAAGTCTAATGTCTTTTGATGCTGATGGACCAACTGTAGTAGAGGGAAAAAATACCAATTATTTTCAGTCAATTATGGCAGAAGCAATGGGCGATGAAGCCACCGATCATAAAGTCGCGGATCTTGGCCTGGCTGAGTGGGGTCGTAGGGAGATTGAAATTGCTGAGCAGGAGATGCCCGGACTTATGGCAACGCGAAAAAAGTATGGACCGGACAGGCCCTTGGCAGGGGTAAGGATAATGGGCAGTCTGCATATGACGATTCAGACGGCCGTACTCATAGAAACGCTGGTTACCCTTGGTGCTGATGTAAGATGGGCGAGCTGTAATATTTTTTCTACACAGGACCATGCTGCGGCGGCAATTGCTGCAACGGGGGTGCCTGTTTTTGCATGGAAAGGGGAAACGCTGGAAGAGTACTGGTGGTGCACTTTCAGGGCTATGACCTGGCCTGACGGCAAAACCCCGCAGCTGATCGTGGATGATGGTGGAGATGCAACCATGTTGATTCATAAAGGTGTAGAAATTGAAAGTAATCCCGATATTCTCTCGAAGGATACAGGAAACCGTGAAATGAATATCGTCATGCAGCTGCTGCAGGCTGTGCATTCATGCGACAATGAGCTCTGGCAGCGAGCTGCCGATGGCTGGTATGGCGTTTCGGAAGAAACAACGACCGGTGTCCACCGGTTGCAGCAAATGCAGAAAGCAGGTTCCCTGCTCGTTTCCGCAGTGAATGTGAACGACTCTGTAACCAAATCCAAATTTGATAATGTTTACGGCTGCCGTCATTCTCTGGTGGACGGACTTTGCCGGTCCATGGATGTGATGCTTGCCGGAAAAACAGCTATGGTATGTGGTTTTGGTGATGTAGGCAAAGGGTCTGGAGAATCTCTGGCTGGACAGAAATGCAGGATTCTTGTTTCTGAGGTGGATCCGATCTGCGCGCTACAGGCCTGTATGGCAGGGTACAGTGTCTGCACTGTTGAACAGGCTCTGCCGACTGCCGATATCTATGTCACGACCACCGGTAACAAGGATATCATCACTGCGGAGCATATGAGTAAAATGAAAGATCAGGCTATAGTATGCAATATCGGGCACTTTGATAATGAAATTCAGGTCGACGCACTCAATGACTGGCCAGGAATAACCCGTACGACTATCAAACCCCAGGTCGACAAATACACTTTTGAAGATGGCCATTCTATTTATCTGCTGGCGGAAGGCAGGTTGGTAAATCTTGGATGCGCAACCGGCCATCCGAGTTTTGTCATGTCAAACAGTTTTACTAATCAGGTACTTGCCCAGATGGATCTGTGGCAGAAAAGGGATAATAAGGAAGTGAAAGTCCGTGTTCTTGACAAAAAGCTCGACGAAGAAGTTGCACAACTACATCTGGACAAACTCGACGCCACGCTCACCAAAATGACTTCGGAACAGGCCGAGTATATCGGTGTATCGGTAGACGGTCCATTTAAACCGGAGCATTATCGTTACTAAACAATCTTGTTTTTTCAGAGCGGCTAATTTAATAGCGACACCCGTCGGCGGATCAGTTGACGGGGTTTACGAACGTGCTGAAATCAGAGGCCGGTGGACATGCACAACGATGCTCTGTATGGGAATATTTTAGATCTATCTCTCAGTGGCCAAGGGCTTTATGACTATATTGGGGCCTCGGATTCTCCCAATGGCAAACAAGTTTGGTACATAGATTGCTATAGAGCCGAAGGACGCTAAATTCTACCCACTTTATCTCCGGTAAGTTGATACTGAGAGTAGTAAAACGAAATATAGGAAAGGAACAATATGAGTAAATTGCAGAGTAATCACATTTTCACATCAGAATCTGTCAGTGAGGGACATCCCGATAAGGTCTGCGATCAGATTTCAGATGCCATACTTGATGCCTGTCTCGCGAGGGATAAAAAAAGCAAAGTGGCATGTGAGACAGCAGTTACAACGGACTTCGTCGTAAATCTGGGCGAAATAACCTGTAATGGATGGTCATCGATCAATCCAGAAGAGATCGCTAGAGGGGTGGTAAGAGACATAGGGTACGATCGAGCAGAGCTTTTGTTCTCCTGTGATACTTTTGAGTATCTTTGCCACATTCACCCACAATCAGCAGACATTGCGCAGGGTGTTTTAGAAGGTGAAGGTCTTTATGCTGAGCAGGGTGCCGGTGACCAGGGAATGATGTTCGGTTACGCCACCAATAGCACCCCGTCACTGATGCCGGCTCCGATTTATTACAGTCATTTGTTGCTGGAACGTCTGCAGCACATCAGAAAAACAGGAAAAATAGCCTATCTGCGTCCGGATGCAAAGACGCAGATTTCTGTAGAACATGTAGATGGTCGTCCCAGAAGGATCACCAGTATCGTTATATCGCACCAGACGAACGATGTTTCCCTAAATCAAATTCGAAAGGATCTCATCGAGGTCGCTCAAGCTCTGCTCGCACCCTCTGGTCTTATCGATAAAGATACTCAGTATTTTGTCAATCCAACAGGGAAATTTGTGATCGGAGGTCCCCATGGAGATGCTGGTTTAACAGGGCGCAAAATAATCGTCGATACCTATGGTGGTGTTGGATGCCACGGAGGTGGAGCCTTCTCCGGTAAAGATCCTTCCAAGGTTGATCGGTCAGCTGCCTATTACGCAAGGTATGTCGCGAAAAATGTTGTTGCCGCAGGTCTTGCCGAAAAGTGCGAGATCCAGGTGGCCTATGCAATCGGAGTCGCAAAACCGCTCAGTATCAACGTAGACACATTTGGAACCAGCAAATTCAAAGAAAAGCAGATTCAGGATGTTCTAGAATCTGGAGAGGTGTTTGATTTTCGTCCTGCGAGTCTTGTCCGTGCCCTTGAACTGACTACTCCAACCGGCTGGAGCTATCGGCAAACTGCTGTCGCAGGTCATTTCGGCAGAGATATCTTCCCCTGGGAGCAGACAGATAAAGTCGACACTCTGCAGGAAGCATTGGGCTGCCCGGTAATGGAGATCGCGTAACGACCTTTTGCCAAGCAAGGTCAAAATTAACCGATTACCCCGTTGATAATCATGCTGCGTGCCTTGATGGCCTCTGTAACTCCAGACACGTTTGTATAAAGTGCTGGACTGTATGTGAATTCAATAATGAACGGTGAAAGCGACATTGTCTTGGCCCGATTCTTTTGGAATCCGTAGCAGATACTATCCTGCTCATTGTCACATTTATGAAGATCGGGGAGTCGTACACGAATGTCCCTGATTTTCCTAACCCGGAGCCTTATATGCCTTTAGAATTATGGTGGGAAAGAGACGATTTATTGTATGACGCAAACAATGTAATTGTCTTTTCCGGCCGAAACGTACAGAGTTTAGCAGAAAAGCTCGGCACACCGCTTTTCTTATACAATGCTGATCGAATACTCGAAAACATCAATCGGATTCAACACGCTCTCGAAAACAAGGGGATTCAAAACAGGATTTATTATGCCCTGAAGGCGAACAGATTTGCCCCTCTGTTGACATTTATCAAGACATCGACTTCGTGTGGCGTTGATGTCTGTTCACCAGCGGAGGTCCGGCACGCCCTAAGTTGTGGTTTTGTTGCCGCCGATATATCCTATACAGCCACCTCGGTTTCCAATTACGACCTTGATTTTTTAACGCTGTTCCCGGATTTGCAGCTCAATGCCGACAGTCTCAGTATGATCAGACGCACAGGTGAACGTACACCGGGACGATCCATTGGTCTGCGTATCAATCCGGCCATGGGTACAGGATACGCCTCTAACGAACTGCTTCGTTACAGCGGTGATTCACCGACGAAGTTTGGCATCTACGCCTCGGAGTTGGAGGAAGCTCTCGCACTCGCTGACAAATATGATCTTCGTGTGAATAATGTCCATTTTCACACCGGTTGCGGTTATCTCAATGATCAACTGTCGGTATGGGAGAAGATTCTCACTGAGTGTCTCGATATGATTAAGAAAATCCCATTTGTTGAAACCGTCAACCTCGGTGGAGGGCTGGGGGTGCCGCTCACAAAAGACGACACCTTTCTGGACCTTTCAGAGTGGGCTGCGGTTATTAAACGAGTGTTCGGTGATACGACCTATGAGATCCACGTTGAGCCGGGAACCTATATCGTCAAAGATGCAGGAGTCCTGGTTCTCGAGGCAAATACCGTCGAGGTCAAGGCTGGAAAGCGCTTTATCGGCGTCAACGGCGGCTTTAACCTGGCGATGGAACCGGTACACTACAAACTGCCCTGCGAACCGGTACCGTGTATTTTGCCCGATAAAAAAGAGATTTGCTTTGTCAAAGATTCTCTCATACCAACGACTATCGCCGGTAACATCAATGAAGCGCTTGATGTATTGCATGAAGACCTGATGTTTTCGGACATTGAGGAAGGTGCGCTGCTCACCTTTGTTAATGCCGGAGCCTATACGTCTTCTATGAGTTCCAACCACTGCATGCGAGGGGACTTTGCAGAATATCTCCTGCTGAACATTTGAGAAAAATGCCTATTCACGGACAAGCTCTTGGCAGGAGTGGAATAAATTATTGAAGTCAAAATTATTTACCAAATAGGAGAAAAACGATGCTGATATACCCTGAAAAATACGCTCTCAACCCCAATGACGGTTACCCCCAAAAAAAGGATTTTACTGTATCCCGTCTCGAAACCGGTGTGGGTACTGGTGTGTATAGCAAAAAAAATATCAAGCGCGGAGAGCTGGTTGCCAGGATCACCGGAAACATAGTACCGCAAATCAGCCAGCACACCTTACAGATAACACCCACGACGCACCTGTACGACCCGTATTTCACCGGCTACCTGTTACATTCATGTTCCCCCAATATCTATCTGGATATGACTGAATTTGAAATCTGGGCGTTACGCAATATTGCTGCAGGCCAGGCTCTGACCATGGATTACGCCTCAACTGAAGATATTCTTTTTAAACAATTTCCCTGCCTGTGCGGTACGCCCAACTGTCGTTTCTGGATAACGGGCCGAAAAGAGGAAGTGAGCAACGAAGGGCTTGCTTATATCGATAAACAGCTGAAATTTCTTGGCCGCGAATCCAGTGAAATTGTAACAATGGCCTGCTAACTGAGAATATATATGACTCCAAACAACGGAACAACGAAAGAAATCAACAAGAAAGACAAGCGACACACCCTGCACCCATGGGCCGACCTGGCAACCGCTGACACACAGAGCGACCTGGTCATAAAAAAAGGCTCCGGATACTATGTTTACGACAGTGAGAACAACAAGTATATCGACGGTATTTCAGGTATGTGGTGCGTCAATATCGGATACGGCAACCAGGAGATAGCGGATGCAATTGCCACACAGGCGAAAGAGCTCGTTTACTACACGCCCTTTGGGGCAATGACCAATCCACTCTCCGCTGAGCTTGCCCAAGTGCTGTCGAAACTCACCCCGGGGAACTTAAACCGCGTGCAATTTACCACCAGCGGCTCGGGGGCGGTAGATTCAGCAGTACGCTTTGTCCACTTCTATTTCAGCGCCATCGGCAAACCTGAAAAAAATCACATTATTTCACGTACCGATAGCTACCACGGCAGTTCTTATCTGACTGCGTCGCTCTCCGGAAAAGAGGTCGACAAAACTTATTTTCATTATATGTCCGATATCGTTCATCACATATCCGGCCCAAACCCATATCGCCGGGACGAAAATCTTTCGATGTCTGAATACTGTCGTCAACTCATTGATGAGTTTGAGCAGAAGATACTCGAAATTGGCCCTGATCGGGTCGCCTGCTTTATCGCCGAACCGATCATGGGTTCCGGTGGCGTTCTGATCCCACCTCCGGGATATCACAAAGAGATGAAACTCATTTGTGAAAAATATGACATCCTCTATATCCTTGATGAAGTTGTTACCGGCTTCGGCAGGCTTGGACAATTTTTCTCCGCCGAATCGATATGGGAAATAATTCCGGATTTGATTACCTGCGCCAAAGGGTTGACCAGCGGTTATCAGCCAATGGGGGCCGTGATCATATCAGACGCGCTGTTTGACAGGATTTCTGGAGACAATGCCCCTGAAGCGGCTTATTTCACAAACGGTTACACCTATTCCGGCCACCCGGTTGCCTGCGCTGCTGCATTGAAAAATATTGAAATCATGAAACGCGACAACCTGTGCGAGCACGTACGGGATGTCGGCCCGTATTTTATTGAACAGCTGAAAACCCTTGAACAGTACGATATTGTCGGTGAAACACGGGGAAGCCATCTGATGGCCTGTGTCGAATGCGATATCAGTGGGAATAAAATTGCGGCGGAAGAAGATGATATAACAGCGGCACGACTAGTGGATGATTTTTGTGAAGCAGGAGGGCTTATAGTCCGTCCTTATGAAGCTCTGCTGATTCTGTCGCCCCCCCTTATCATTGACAGGGCGGGGATCGATAAAATTGTTTCGATACTGGCCCGTAGTATTGAGCAGGCGACCGATTCACTCAGAACACAGGGACTGATATAAGAACGTCCGGTAAAACTATTTTTCAGGAAAATTCACAATTTATGGAGAAACCCATGCAGCAACATTTATTGATAAACGGCGCTCTGGTAGAAGGAAACGGAAGTAACGAAATCATAGTTAACCCGGAAAACGAAGAGAATATTACAACCATTCAAAATGCTAGTATTGCCCAGGTTGACGAAGCGGTAATGGCCGCCGAAAAAGCATTCACAACCTGGTCATTTGTGACCCCTGCCGAACGAAGTGCATTGCTCACAAAGGTAGCGGATGCAATTGAGAGTCGGTCCGATGATCTTGCCCGCCTTGAGTCTTTAGATACCGGCAAACCCTATGTCCGCGTACTCGAAGACGAGATTCCCGCGATTGTTGACTGTTTTCGCTTCAATGCCTCAGCCTGCCGTCTGCTACAAGGCTCGGCGGCAGGAGAATATTTTGAAGGTATGACCAGTATGATCCGCCGCGATCCCATCGGTGTTGTAGCGCAGATTGCTCCCTGGAATTACCCGCTGATGATGGCGGCCTGGAAGATCGCCCCCTCGCTTGCGGCTGGAAACTGTGTCGTTTTCAAGCCTTCTGAAAACACTCCCCTTACCATGCTGGAACTTGCCCCACTTTTTAAAGAAATTTTCCCGGCTGGTGTGCTCAACATTATCACCGGAAACGGTCCTGAAGTTGGCGCAGAACTCGCAAAACATCCACGCGTAAGGATGATCTCTGTCACTGGCTCGATCGATACCGGAAAAGAGGTTCTTCGTCTCGCGGCAGGCAACCTTAAAAGGACACACTTTGAGCTAGGTGGCAAGGCCCCGGTTATCATTTTCGATGATGCTGATATCGACTCCGCGGTCGAGACTATTCGTAGCTATGGTTACTACAATGCTGGACAAGACTGCGTAGCAGCATGCAGGGTATATGCTGCTGACAAGATATATGATAAATTTTCAACAGAGCTGGCCAAAGCGGTTCGGACCATCAAATACGGTGATATCAATGACCCGGAAGCAGAAATCCCCCCCCTGATCACTGCGCAACACATGAAGCGGGTAGATGGGTTTGTTAAGCGTGCTGTAGCAACGGGACACATCGAGGTTCTTTGTGGCGGTAAAATTGCTGACAGGCCTGGCTTTTTCTATGAACCGACGGTCCTTAAAGGAGCATTGCAGCAGGATGAAGTCGTCCAGCAAGAAATTTTTGGTCCTGTCGTATCGATAACCCGATTTGATAACTCGATTGAGCAAGCAATTACCTTAGCCAATGACTCTGAATACGGACTGGCATCATCTGTGTGGACCCGGGACGTTGGCAGAGCCCACGCGATGGCTGCGCGGTTGCAATATGGTGCAACGTGGGTCAATACACATTTCATGTTGCCCAATGAAATGCCACATGGCGGCATGAAACAGACCGGATATGGCAAAGATTTATCAATGTATGGTCTTGAAGATTATACGGTAGTCAGGCACGTGCTGGTTAAACATTAACAGACACAAAGTAAGCAGAATTGGTCGTAGTAACTGAAACGCTAACATGTTTGGTCCTTTTTGAGCTATTATTGCGGCCGACTACCGATTTTTGTCGAGTAATACATCTTCTCTCCGGCAAAAAATTCTAAGAGTAGCCGACGGACATATTTCTCACTCCAACAAAAAAGTCGGACGCACAAACAGTTATTTAAGATGGCCATTTATTGACGGACAGTATGTTGTTAGTTCCGATACGAATATTAAAACCAATAAGCTATGAGTAAAAGTTTGATAAGGGAAATACAGAATGACGAAAACCTACTCTGAAATAAATGAAAAGATCGCTTCGGGCAAAGCTGTGGTCCTTACCGCCGAAGAGGTGATTGGTTATGTGGACAAAAAGGGTCTTGAAGCTGCAGCCAAGGAAATTGATGTCGTCACCACTGCAACCTTTGGCCCTATGTGTTCATCCGGCTGTGTTTTAAACTTTGGTCATTCCAAGCCCAAAATACGTATGACAGAGGCATGGATTGGTGATGTTCAGGCCTATTGCGGCATTGCAGCTGTGGACCTCTATCTTGGTGCCACCCAACTTCGCCAAAACGATCCGGCAAACATGTATCATCCTGGAGAATTTCGCTACGGCGGTGGACATGTTATCGAAGATCTGATTGCGGGTAAAAAACTCCAGCTTTTCGGTCTTTCCTACGGCACAGATGATTACCCCCGCAGTGAAATCAGGACCATGTTTGATATCAATGATCTCAACCAAGCGACCATGACCAACCCAAGAAACTGTTATCAAAATTATAATGTGGCGGTCAACACCTCGCACAAAACCATTCACACCTACATGGGTATTCTCAAACCTAATATGCGAAACATGACCTACTGCTCAGCCGGGCAATTATCCCCTTTGCTCAATGACCCCTACTATGAAACCATTGGTATGGGCACCAAGGTCTGGCTGGCTGGGGCCCATGGAATTGTCTATTCAGAAGGCACTCAACATTGCAGCGCAGTTGAAAGAGGAGAAAACGATGTCCCCGTTGAGGGCGCCGGCACCCTTGCCCTGAGCGGTAATATGAAAGACATGAACCCTGAGTTTGTCCGGGGGGTAAGTTTTAAAGGCTATGGTGTATCACTGTCCCTTGGAGTAGGTATTCCTATCCCCATCCTCAACACTGAAATCCTCAAACGGACAACGGTGCGGGATAGCGAAATCATCGGTAGTGTCACTGACTACTCAGAAGATTATCCGCAAAAGACCGGTAACATTCTTGCCAGGTACACATACGAACAGCTTCGCTCTGGTGGGGTTGAGCTTAACGGAAAAAAAGTCCGAGTCTCCTCCCTGTCCTCATACAATAAGGCCCAGAAAATCTGCGGCATACTAAAGGCTGAGATTGAAGAAGGAAAATTTTTATTGTCCCAGCCCTGTCAACGTCTCCCCTTAAATCAGGGCATGAAAGGTCTGGAAGAGAAGGGGCCAAAAAAATGATAACGAAAAAGGTATATCTCTACTTCCCAAAGAGTGAAACAGACAAGCCCATTGTTTACCAGTTGATCAAGGATTACAAGCTGATGATCAATATCTACAAGGCCAAATTGACCCCTGAGGAGGAGGGGTATCTCTCTCTGGAAATGACCGGTACAGAAGCAAACATGGAACGTGCCTTTACCTATCTTGGTAAATTTGACGTAGATATCCATTCAGGGAATATTGGTTTACAATGGGATATGGACGGGTGTGCGCACTGTGGTAATTGTATCGTACATTGTCCTACCGGCGCCCTTGATTATGTTGACCGAACGAGCAGAACCGTTGGTTTTAATGAGGGTAAATGTATTGAATGTTTGTCCTGTATTACCAACTGCCCCTATGGGGTCTGCAGCTCTGCATTTTGATCTGCCACAGGTAAAACGAAATGGTAAAACAGTCCCTGTTATCTTGCATTTTCTGTCATGCGTAGTTTTCGAGCGTTCTCCTGGAAAGATACTCACCTGAAAGTTTATGGCAGAGAGTATGAACAGATAACCAGAGCAATTGTTCAAGAGAGAAAGACGCTTGAGGCATATATCCTGCGACATCCTGAATTCAGAAGTGCCTTGACACCACTCAAACTACTTTCAGGTGCTCCAGAGGTGGCGCTACGAATGACCAGGGCGTCAGCTGCCACAGGTCTTGGCCCAATGGCTTCGGTTGCCGGCACACTGGCCCAGTTAGGCGTAGAGGCGGCAAGAGAGATTGGCTGCGAGGAGGCCATCGTCGAAAACGGAGGCGACATGTATATAATGTCCCCCACTCCGGTAACTATTGGGATTTATGCTGGGAAAAATTTTATTGGTGCCCAGTTGGCTTTTTATTTACTCTCCGAGGAATTGCCGCTGGCCATCTGTTCATCCTCAAGTAAAATTGGTCATTCTCTCAGCTTTGGTGATTGTGAGTTAGCAACTGTTATTGCCAAGGATGCCGCACTTGCAGATGCTACTGCAACCCTTGTTTGTAATTCTATTACCAGCGAAACCGATGTAACACAAGTGCTTGATACAGTCGGTCATATAGAGGGTATACGCGGTATTCTTGTTGTCAAAAACAGCAAGGTCGGCCTGTGGGGCACAGTGCCGCAACTGGTGCGTAACTGTGATGGCCAAACTCTGGCGAAGGTAACAAAAGATCCCCGCTCAGAGTTTTAAGTAAGACAGCCAGTATGGTGATAGGTTAAGTGATAATCAAATAAAAGATTTTTCAGGTAGCTGGTTCTTTAAAAAGAGCTATGGAGCCATCCGAAGATTTAGGTTTTTACGAGTAAGTCACTAATTAATTATGAATATTTCTATAAGGTACAAGCAAATGTCTCAATTTTTATCTCATTGTCTTCCACTTCTGATCGGTAGTTTACCTCTAAAAAATCATACAGAAGCAACTGAAATGATTTTTGAATATACCCCCCAGATTCCTTTGTGGCCGCAGTTGCCGGTATATAAGGAAGAGGGCATGATTCTTCAATATGTTCCCGGTTTTCCTGGTCACACTGAAGCAAAGGGGAAAACTTTTATTGATACCGACAGCCCTTATTTTGAAACTGAGCTGCTCGCCTTTTACGAAGAATATCTCATGGTGACAGAAGGGGGGGCTCCGCTTTCTGAATCACGCTTCATGCTCTCTAAAGATGTCGCCAAAGGATTTTATACTTTTCTGGCTGAAGCGGAAAAAGGGAAGGCACATCTACTTGGTCTTAAAGGGCAGACGACAGGCCCCATCACTTTTTGTACAGGGCTTGTTGATCAGGCGGGTAGAGCCATTTTTTATAATGATCAGCTTCGCGATGCAGCGGTTAAACATCTGGCAATGAAAGCAAGATGGCAGACCCAGAAAATGGCCGAAGTTGGCGGAAGACCCATAATGTTTTTTGACGAGCCTGGTTTAGCTGGACTCGGATCATCAGCATTTATCACCATTAGCCATGAAGATATTGTTACGTGTTTTAATGAGGTCTTTGAAGCTGTTCGAGCTGAAAACGGGCTCACCGGTGTACATGTTTGTGCAAACACCGAATGGTCGGTCCTTTTTGAGTCCGGTGTCGATATCGTTAGTTACGATGCCTATTCCTACTTTGATAAACTTATTCTGTATGCCGATGAGCTGGTAGAGTTTTTCTCTCGTGGGGGAATCCTTGCTACCGGTATCGTTCCGACAGCACCGGAATTTATTGATATTGAAACGGTGGATTCGTTGGTCGATAAATGGTTTAAACAGTCTCGCCAATTACAGACGATAGGTATCGATGAGAAAACGGTTTATCAGCAGACGCTTATTACTCCGAGTTGCGGGACTGGCGCTGTTTCGGTCGATCAGGCGCGAAAGGTGCTGGCTTTGACAAAAGGGGTTTCTGAGAAGATACGAGCATCGTTTTCCTGATTTTCTACCGCAATAACCGGATCCTGTGTCGCAAACTATGATTACAGCTGCTGCTCGCCCTCTTTGCCTAAGAATAAGCAGATCGTTGTTTTTCTTTACAATCAAACTCAGGCTCTTTGTCGAAGAGATGTTACATCGTATAGTCTTATGGTCAAAATAAGCCATGCCGGAGAGAACTTTTCAGTTGTTATCCTCCCGGGAGCTTGATATTCTTGTGCCGCACGGATTTTTCGCCCTTGGCGTGCATTTCTGCGGCAAAAAAATCTTTATCCTTTGAGCTGTAAACGTTTACCAGTGTTGATAACAGCGTCGATGACAAAGCAGATTCGCTGCTGATAAACGTTTATGAATATTTATATTGAATGAGGTGGCGTCATCAAGATCATTTATTCCGTAGAGGAGATGCAGGCGCGGGCGGACCATTTGAGGCACTTGGGCAAAACCACGGCCTTTGTGCCGACCATGGGCTATCTGCATGAAGGGCATCTGTCTTTGTTACGCATCGGTAAACAAAAAGCCGACGATCTGGTTCTCAGTATTTTTGTCAACCCTGCTCAGTTCGGACCGAATGAAGACCTGAGTTCCTACCCCCGTTCTCTGCAAGACGATCTGGACAAGGCCGAAAAAGAGGGCGTGGATGCGGTCTTTGTGCCAAACGACCAGGCGCTTTATCAAGAAGGGTATCAAACCTTTGTGCAGCTGGAAAAACTGCCGCAGCATCTGTGCGGTCTGTCCCGGCCGGTATTTTTTAAAGGTATTACAACAGTGGTGACGCAGCTCTTTAATATTGTCAAACCCCACGTAGCAATATTTGGCGAAAAGGATTTTCAGCAGCTGGCGATCATCAGGCAGATGGTCCGGGATCTCAAGTTTGCCATCGAGATTGTCGGCGGACCGATTATCCGGGAGGCCGATGGGCTGGCCATGAGTTCGAGAAATGCTTATTTAAAAGAGTATATGCGACCGGCGGCCCTGAGTTTGTCCCGGGTGCTGCAAAACTCGCGAAAAATGGTGCAGGACGGCATCGTCGATGCGCAATTGATCACCGACCGGGCGCTTGACATATTCTCGGCATTCCCTGAAATAAAAGTGGATTATATTTCCATCTGTGATCCGGAAAACCTTGACCCGGTCGACTCGGTAGAAGGTAGAACACTTATGGCTCTGGCCGTGGCGCTGGAAAAAATCCGCCTCATCGATAATACCATTCTGCAACCGTAACTAACCCGAACCGTAAATATTGTGCTTTAATCGGCTCTATGCCCTGCGCGGCGTCTGCTTTAAATGCAATTTACCCCAAGGAAACGGCAAAACATTTTGAAAAATCATGAAATTACCAAAACACTCGTCTCGGAAGAGCAAGTGCAAAAGACAGTACAGCGGCTTGGCGCCGAGATAACCGCCCATTATGGGCAGCTTGAAAGAGAACTGATGGTGATCGGCCTGCTGCGCGGATCGTTTATCTTTATGGCCGACCTGGTACGGCAGATTAAAATTCCTCTGGTCGTTGACTTTATGACTCTGTCGAGCTATGGCGACGGTACCATCAGCAGCGGCGATGTCAAGGTTGTCATGGATCTTGACTCCTCTATCGAGGATCGCGATGTCCTGCTGGTGGAGGATATCGTCGATACCGGCAGAACCTTCAGTAAAGTTATCCGCATGATGCGCAACCGCAATCCCCGCTCCCTGAAAGTCTGCACCTTTCTCAACAAGCCCGCAGCGCGAATAGCCGATATCAAAATTGATTTCTGCGGCGTGGATATTCCTAATGAGTTTGCCGTCGGGTACGGCCTTGACTATGCCCAGGGGTATCGCCACCTGCCCTATGTCGGGGTTTTGCAGCTTGGCTCCGGCAAATAATTTTTTTCAGCCCAACCATTGAATCAGGGCGCTGCTCAGCCACGGAAAATAGGTAATGATTACCAGGGTGACGAGCAGCAGGCCGAGAAACGGCAGGGTGGCGCGGTAGAGCTCGGTCACCGGTCGTTCAAAGCGGTAGGAGGCGAGAAAGAGGTTCAGTCCCACCGGCGGGGTGCAGTAGCCGATCTGCAGGTTGGTGAGGAAGATAATGCCCAGATGGATGGGGTCGATGCCATAGCCGGTGGCGATCGGCAGGATCAGCGGCACGATCAGCACCAAAGCGGCGAAGATGTCGAGCATTGCGCCGACCAGGAGCAGAAAGACATTCAACAATAACAGGAAGGTGTATTTGTTGTCGATATAGTTCTGGATGAACTCGAACAGCCGCGACGGTATCTGCTGGTCGATCAGGTAGTTGGTCGAGGCCATGGAGGTAGCCAGGATGACCAGTATGCCGCCGAACAGCACCATGGACTTGCTCATGATAGCCGGTAATTGACGAAATGATATGTCCCGATGAATGGCTACTTCGACCACCAGCACATACAGGGCGGTGACGGCAGCCGCCTCTCCGGGGACGAAAATCCCGCCATAGATTCCTCCCAGCAGAATAACCGGCAAGGGCAGTTCCCAACCAATTTGCCGTAGGCCCTGACGGATTTCCCCAGCACTGTAGCCTGCTCTTTTCCTGCGCGGCGGGCTTTTCGCTACCGCGTAGCCCATGAGCAGCAAGAGCATCAAAAGGCCCGGCAGAATACCCGCGAGAAAGAGATGGTCGATTCGTTCCTCGGCGATGACACCGTAGAGGATCAGCGGCAGACTGGGCGGAAAGAGCAGCCCAAGGCTGCCCGAAGAGGTGATCAGGCCCATGGAAAACTTGTCCCCGTAGCCGTCTTTGAGCAGGGCCGGGAGCAGCAGGCCGCCGAGGGCAAAGATGGTCACCCCCGAAGCCCCGGTAAAGGCGGTGAAAATAGCGCAGACGATAAGGGTGATAACGGCAAGGCCGCCCGGCAGCCAGCCAAGAAATATCTGGGAAAACCGAAGCATGCGACTGGGGGCCTGGCTCTCAGAGAGGAGAATGCCGGCAAAAATAAACAGCGGCAGGGAGACCAGCAGCGGGGTGTCGGCCAGTCGGGCCATCTCGATGATAACGACGGAGATATCAATATCCGCCGAATAAAATGAGACCAGGGCCAAGGCGCCGATAACCAGAAAAAGCGGCGACCGGAACAGCGCCAGCATGAGGATGACAATTTTTAGTGCATTCATGGACGGTCGCTGTTTGCCTCTGGTCTGTTTACCTCCGGCTCTGGACGGAAAATGGCTTTTATCTGCAGGATGAGCAGCAGCAGATATTTTAGGGTGATGAGGCCGAAAGCCAGAAGAAAGATGCCGTTCCAGAACCAGAGCGGCAGCGACAGCGGGCCGGAACCGCCGAACTCGAATTCACCGCGCAGAAAACGCCATGCGGCCCAGGTCAGGCCGCCGGCGGCAAGGGTGCAGAACAGGTGGGTGATACCGGTGAGCCATGGCTCAATTTTTTTTGGCAGGGCGTTGCCGGTAATGTCCAGGGCAATGTGCTTGCCCTGGCTGGTGGCGGAAACCGCGCCGACAAGTCCGCACCAGAGCACCAGATAGCGCAGCAGCGGGTCCGCCCAGAGCAAACCGCTGGCAAAAAAGGTCCGCAGGACAATCTGCACACAGACCAAAATGATCATCGCCGTGAGCAGCAGGCAGAGAAGCATCCGCTCCCCTTTATCGAGCCAGCGTAATAACGGATGCGGCTCGGTAAGTGTCGTTATTTCCGTCAATTTGCCGGCTCCGCAGTCATTTTGTCGCGAAATTGCTGACGCAAGGCAATAAGCTGGTCATAGATAGCTTTGGAAAACGAGCCCGGTATGAGTAACTGAACCGCCTCTTCACTCTTTTGGCGCAAGATGTCCAGTGTTTCCTTCTCAATTTTCATGAACTCGGTGCCACGTGTTGTCAGTACTCGATGGGATTCGCTGTTGCTTGCCCTGGTTTTTTCCAGCAGAACCGGGAAGTGGTTTTGCGCCGCCGTTTCGATGGCCTGCCTGTGCGTGGCCGGAAGTTTGGCAAATCTGGCGGCGTCGAGAGCAAAGACTCCGTAGGCGTAGCCATAAGGGACATCGGCGACATAACGGGCCTTGGTGAACCACTGCAGGATAATGGAGCCATAGAGAGAGTTGTACACCGTTTCGACCAGGCCGCTTTGCAGCGAGGTAAGCACATCGGGGATCGACAGCTGTACCGGTGAGATACCGAGGACGGAAAAGTATGCCTCGGAAATCGGATCGCCGGAGGGGCTCCAGTTTTTGGAATTTTTGAGATCTTCCACCGTGGCAATCGGCTTGTTGGACATGGCGTAGATAAAGCCGACCTCGGTCATGGCGATAAATTCCAGCCCTTTGTCATGGAACCTTTCCTTAAAGGTGGGGATCAATCCTTTTGTCACCGCGTCAACTTCGGCATAGGACTCGAAGAGAAAGGGGATGGAGAGCACCCTGAAATCCGGTACGACCGTGGAAATACCGGACATGGTAAAGCCACCGCCGTGCAGCTGGCCGACCCGCATCTTTCGATACATCGATTGGTCGTCGCCCATAACTCCGCCCGGATAGACACGAAAGCCGACTTCCCCGCCGGTCTTTTCGCCGACTTCCTTGGCAAAGTTGTCAAACTGCTCAATCCAGACCGAACCGGCCGGAGCGAGGCTGGCGATTTTAAAGAGATATTTTGGCGCGGCGTGCAGCTGACTGCCGTTGAATAAAAGGAGCAGGAATATGGTTGTAATCAGGGATGCATGGCGTCGCATGGTCTTTTCTCCGTGTGGAACATATTGCAGAGGTTGAGGAGCAGGATAAAGGTACGCTTATTCACCAAAATAGTTTTCCTTGAGCAGTCGTTTTGCCTTGCTCACAGCAATCTGATTACTAAGAGCAAATTCCGGCGCACTGTCCAGCGGGAAAGCGAGGACCTCCTTGAGCAGTCGGTCATGCAGTTCCTCATCCAGCGTCGTTCTGGCCAGAGTTTCGGCATAGGTTGTCTGGGTCATCAGAAATCTGCGCCCGGCCAGCTGCAGCGCTTTTTCAAAATGCATTTTACTGAGATCCGGTCTGCCGCCAAACATGGCCGGCTTCGCCGCGTGAAAACCGCCGAAAAAGAGATGGATGGAGCCGCCCTGATATGATTCGTCGATTTCCAGAAGCCTGGCCATTATTTTCTCGATAAGATAGATGTCGGCCAGTGCTTCCGGCGAGCCCTGCTGATGCTTCACCCAGGTGAGCCAGCCGAAGGTGCCCCAGAAAACGTCCGGTACATCCCCCCGGTCCAGCCCGGCCAGCTTGCGGTCGAAGACGGCATAATCCTGCTCGTCGGTTAACGGGAGATAGCGACGGAGCAGGCGCAGTCCATAGAGTTTTGCCTTGTCGGCGATTGGTGCGATTCTCTTGTCGTCAACATCGCCGCACTCCTCAAGGGTCGTGGCATAGGCACTGTAGGATTGCGCGCCCGCCTGGAGCAGGCCATAATTTTTTGGCGAAGAGACCAGCAAGCTGTCAATCATCAGCAGATAGGCCGGGGCACCTTCGCACACCAGCGCAACGTCGGTCTGCTGCTGCAGATTGCCAATGGTCGGCTGCATGAAGGATGTTATCAGACTCGAACAGGAAGAAAGAAAGACACAGGAAATGAGTAGAACAAAATAAAGGGGCCGTGGAACAAGTCTTCTATGCATGGACGATTCGGCTAATAAAGATGACATGACAATGGTTGCAGGGGCGAGGCGTCTCGTGTCGCCCCCTTGTTTCAATTCACCAAGAGATGTTAATTGTCATATTGTCGTTTGGCAACGATAAGTTGAGAAGACGAAAGAACAAAAAACCCCTGGCTGTGTGGGGACAACAGTCAGGGGCTGGAGTGGAAATTTTCTTTTACTGTTTTGCAGGCTGTTCCTCTTGCGGGACCTCTGGGCTTACTTTTGTTTCTTTGCCGGAATTCAGCAGCTCCTGCGTGGCGTCGACCAGCTGTTTGGTGGCGAGCACCATGTCATTGGTGGTATCGATCATTCTCTGCAAAGCGGCAGCGAGATCTTGGGTCTTTTGCGTAGCTTCTGTTGTATCCTGGGGAGCCTTCCAGTGTGGTTTGAGGCAGGGAGCATTTTCTGGAATATCCGACAGGGCCATCATTTTACCACAAGGCATAATCACCTGTTCCGCTTCAATAATAACCGGGTCACTCGGGGGTTGTTCGATCACTTCAGCAGGTTGCTGCGTGTCTTCAACAACTTCTGCAGGTTCCGCGGGGGCAGCTGCATGCTGTTCAGCAGAGGTGTGATCAACCGGCTCCTGCATCTCTTCCGGGGCGGCAACCATGTCACTTTGAGGAGCATGCTCCACGGCCGCAGGAGCTGTCTGCTCATGGCTTTCTGTAGCTTTCTCCGAGTTATCGGGACTGCAGCCATAGGTAATGAGATAGAGAACAACTAGAGCAATAAAAGCGTACTTCATTGATTTTTCTCCTATTTAAAAAAAATTGATGTCTGGCGGGATACCATTTTCCCTGAGATAACAAAGACTAATATCTATTCTATTTGTACACTAAGATCAAATACTAACATAGTTTGGCTGCACTTTTTACTTTTTTTGCAGCTCTATGGATCATTTTGCGCTCATTTGCCGACCATTTGGGCAGAAGTTTTGGAGAACATGCGTTATTCCGACAAGATCAGATGCAACTCTTTTCTGTCTTCTGATAGTTTTTGGCCATGGCGATAATTTCATCCTGCAGCCGTTTGATAAGTTCGGGAGGCGAGAGCACCTGGGCCATGGCCCCGTACTGAAGGATCTTCATGACCAGCTCACGATCATCACTGACCGGGAGCCGCAGCAGCAGGCCTTCTGCCAGCAGCACGATCTCTTGTTCCTTGTGCCAGCGCTGGTTTTTCACCAGTTCGGCCGCAGTCGAGGTAAAGAGAATTTCGGCGGTATACTTTGGTTTCCCCTGGAAAATGCCAAACGACAGGCCGAGTGTCGCCTGGTCAAGGGATATACCCTCGGGAATGTGCTCGTCGCAGAGTGCCGCGTGCTGCACTCTGCCGATATGAAACAGCCGATTTTCCTGGCGCAGAGAGCAAAAAGCAGAGACATACCAGCGACCCTGGTAGTTGATTATTTGCAACGGGGCAACGTTTCGCGTGCTCGATTCTCCGCCGATGGAGCGATACTGCAGAACCAACAGCCTCTTTTTGACAACGGCTTCGATGATGACCTCGAAAATACGGTGATCAATCGATTCGATTTCAATCCACAGGCAGTGCAGGGCGTCAACAACCGTTCGATAATCGGCGGAAATCATTGTCGACAGCCGTTGTTCGAGCTGTTTGACCTCCTGCAATGCACCAAGACCGGCCTCATCGGCCAGTTTGCCGAGCATAGCCAGAAGAAAAATAATGCGCGGACTTTCTTCAAAGGGCAGCTGGAAGCCATCACGATAGAAAAAGCCGTTTTTCTTGGCGTCGAAAGCCAGTGGGGCACAGAGTCTATCGCGGAGATAGTTGATGTCGCGTTTTGCGGTTGCCGTCGACATCTCAAAATGATCGGCCAGCTTCCTGGAGTTGGGGTAGCGCCCTGTAAGAATCTCCCGGTGGAAATAAAATACCCGCTCAAGGACACTCATGGTACGCTTTACTTGGCATGGCGACGATGTTTTACGGGAAGAATCTTGAGTTGTTCTCGGTACTTGGCTACAGTTCGTCGGGCAATTTTGATATTACGTTCAGCGAGTTGCAAAGAGATGGCGTTATCGCTAAGCGGGGTGTCTTTATTTTCCTCCTGAATCATTTTTCTGATAATGGTCTTGATTGATTCGGAGGCCATGGCGTCTTCACCTTCTCGAGGTATGGCCGTCGAAAAAAAGTATTTCAGTTCGAAAATGCCCCGGGGTGTATGAACATATTTGTTAGACGTGACACGGCTCACGGTTGACTCATGCATCTCGATATCGTCGGCGACATCTTTTAGGATGAGCGGTTTCAGGTGCTGGGCACCTCGTTCGAAAAAATCCATCTGGAAACGCAGGATGGATTCCATCACCTTGACAATGGTCCGCTGCCGCTGGTAGAGGGATTTGATAAACCAGTCGGCATTTTTTAGTTTTTCGCTGATATACTGGCGTGACTCTTTTTCCAGCGTTTTATCGTGTTGCAGTAGATCCTGGTACAGCGACGACAGTTTCAGTTGCGGCAGGTCGTCGTCATTGAGGCGAATAACGTATTCGTCGTCAAATTTTCGCACGTAGACATCGGGAACGACATAATTGGTCTCTTCGGTGGCATAGGACAAGCCGGGAAAAGGCGTCAACTCGCTGACAATATAGTTGATAGCCCGTTCAATTTCCGGTTTTTTCCGGCCGGTGGCTCGTGACAGCGCCTTGTAGTTGCGGGTCTCAAGAAGAGGTAAATGGTCGCGGACAATTTCGGCGGCGAGTGATTTGCCTTTTCCTAAGCGCTCGAGCTGAAGAAAGAGCGACTCACTGACATCCCGTGCGGCAATGCCGGGGGGATCAAGTTCCTGAATCACTTCGAGGATATAGTCCGCGTCGTCCTGCTCGCAGCCGGTTTCCTCGACAACTCTGGCCATATCAACCTCAAGAAAACCATAGCGGTTCAGGTTGCCGATAATGAACAGCGCTATTTCCCACTCTTTTTCATCGAGTTCGCTGTGGGCGAGCTGCCATTGCAGATACGCCAGCAGGCCTGGTTTTTCCGAGATGAACTCAAACTGCGACGGGGCGTCGGCGGGAGGAGTTTCGTGGGAGAAGGAAAAATTGGAATCGAAGTTGTTAGCGTAATCTTCCCAGTTGGTCTCGACCAGATTGTCACCGACCTTCAGGCGTTCGGTTATCTCGGATTCGGGCCGGGTGCCGGTGTCTTCAACCGTTGAAGAGAGGGACATGGGGTTGTCGACTACTTCCGCAGGCGAGAAATCTTCTTCAAGTGCTGGGTTTTGCTCAATTTCCGCATGCAGAGCGTCAGAAAGTTCAAGCCTGTTCAACTGAAGGAGTTTTATAGCCTGGCGCAACTGTTGCGTCATTACCAGTTTTTGCGAAAGCTTGAGCTGTTGTCTGAGTTCGAGGGCCATAGAAAATCACATGTGAAAATTTTCACCGAGATACATTTTTCGTGCAACTTCACTCTCAATAATGTCGTCGGCGACGCCACTGGTGAGAACTTGTCCGGAATTCATAATATAAGCGAAATCGCAAACTTGTAAAGTTTCTCTGACATTGTGATCGGAGATTAAAACCCCCAGTCCCTTTGCTTTAAGATTTACAATTATTTTCTGCAGATCGTGGACTGCCAACGGGTCAATACCGGCAAAGGGTTCATCCAGCAGAATAAATTTAGGCCGGGTGGACAGGGCGCGCATAATTTCCACCCGACGCCGTTCCCCTCCGGACAGAGCATGACCTTTGTTGTGTCTGAGATATCCAATGTTCAGGTCGTTCATCAACTCATCGATACGGTTGTCAATCTCGTTTTTCGATAGTCCCAGCGGTTCAAGAATGATCCGAACGTTTTCCTCCACCGTTAACTTTTTGAACACCGACGGCTCCTGGGCCAGGTAAGTGATTCCCTTCAGGGCCCTTTTGTGGATGGGCAGGTTAGTAATCACCTCTCCGGCATAAACAATATTGCCTTTATCGGGACGAATGAAGCCGGCTATGGAATAAAAGGTCGTTGTCTTGCCGGCGCCGTTGGGACCAAGCAAGCCGACGACGGAACCAGTCTGCACGGTGAGGTTGACACCATCAACCACCGTTCGGTCGCCATAGCGTTTGACTATATTTTGTGTTTCCAGTGTCGACATCGTTATCTGTACTCGGACAGCCTTTCGGCTGCACTTTATTTCTGGCGAATGGTCATTTTCACTCTTGACGGTTCTTTCTCGTCTGCTGTTGTGCCGCCAATGGTCGTCGCTGGTCTGTCACCGCTGACTTCCGATCGGCCTTCGTCGAGATAATATATGATCTTCTCGCCACTGACCATATTCTGGTTCTGCCACGCCTTGGCATCTCCGGTAAGTATAACCTGTCTCTCTTTAGAGAGGTAGGTCATTTTTTGCGAGGTCCCCAGCCATTCTCCCCTGGTAATTTCCACATGGCCGAGACAGTCAAGTTTTTCGACCTGCTGAGAGGCTGTTTTTTCAGTATTTTGGGCTGTATTGTCCTGATCCTTCGCGGTGTAGTAGACGATCATTTGATCGGAGCGGATTCTGATGTCACCCTGCCTGGCATCGACTTCTCCGGTGAAGACAACCGAATTGGTCTTCTCCGTCGAGATCATGCTGTTTGCCTCAATATGAATGGGCGCATCCTCTGCGAAGAGGGCTAGGGGATAAAAAAACAACAGGCCCCAAAAAAGACAACTGTTGAATATAATCGAAGAACGTTTGATAAGTTTCATCAGGACTCTCCACAAATAAAATGATATACTCCGACCTGCCACCGTACCGAGCCCATCGTAGCGTAAAGGCGAGAAAATGTAAAGTCATGGTATGGGGGCGGCAGGACAAAGAGTGCTTTACTTACCTAATATGAGCAATTACAATAGCCCCTTACATTACATACCGAGTCTCTAGTTCAGGTAACTGATTTTATATAACAAAACAAGGATCGGTCAAGGGATCGAAAATGATATTATGGTAAAAACCGTTGCGGAGAGTATTGAAAAGGCGAACGTGTTGCTGGAAGCCCTCCCCTATATGCAGGAATTCAGGCACAAAACCATTGTCATCAAATATGGCGGGCACGCCATGGTTGATGAACACCTGAAGAAACAGTTTGCCCTCAATGTCATCCTGCTCAAGCAGATCGGTATTAATCCGGTTATCGTGCACGGTGGGGGACCGCAGATCAACAAATTGCTTGAAAGGCTGGGTATTCAGCCCAGCTATGTGCAGGGTATGCGGGTGACCGACGGGGAAACCATGGATGTGGTGGAGATGGTACTCGTCGGCAAGGTGAACAAAGAGATCGTTGGTCTGATCAATCATTGCGGCGGCAAGGCCGTTGGCCTGTCCGGGCGGGACGGGGATCTGGTCTGTGCAGAAAAGCTGAAGGTGAGCAGCAAGAAAGGCGACGTTGCTCTGCAGGATGCCCCGCCGGAGCTTATTGATCTGGGACGGGTCGGCCAGGTGACCAGGATCAACACCGGCGTGCTGGAAAGCCTCTACCTGCAGGATTTTATTCCGGTCATCGCGCCGGTCGGGGTCGGCGATGACGGGCAGGCCTTTAATATCAACGCCGATCTGGTTGCCGGGGCCATTGCCGGCGCCTTGTCGGCGGAAAAACTGATCCTGTTGACCGATGTTCCCGGCGTGAAAGATAAAAAAGGCCAACTGATAACCACCCTGCCGCGTCAGGATCTGGAGGGGTTGATCGATGATGGGACTATTGTCGGCGGCATGATCCCCAAAGTACGCTGCTGTGAAGATGCGCTGCGGCGTGGGGTGGCTAAGACCTATATCGTTGACGGACGGGTGCAGCACGCAATCCTGTTGGAGATGTTTACTAAAGAAGGTGTGGGAACGGAGATTTATTGACGATGAAGAGTAATAAACAGTTAAAAGAACGGGGCGACAAGGTATTCATCGGCACCTATGCCAGGTACCCCGCCGCCATGGTCAAGGGTTCCGGCTGTCGATTGACCGATGCCGACGGCAAGGAATATGTCGACTTTATGGCCGGTATCGCCGTGTGCGGCCTAGGTCATGCCCATCCGAAAATAACCGAAGCCATCTGCCGCCAGGCGGGGGAGCTGGTGCATGTGTCCAACCTTTATTACACCGAGCCGCAGATCGAGTTGGCCGAGTTGGTTATCGACAATTCCTTCGGGGAAAAGCTTTTTCTCTGCAACAGCGGCGCCGAGGCCAATGAGGCGGCGATTAAGCTGGCGCGTATTTATTCCGGCAAGGGCCGCTACAAGATCATCAGCCTTTTGGGATCGTTCCATGGCCGGACCCTGGCCACCGTGGCGGCTACCGGCCAGCCGAAGTTTCATAAAGGCTTTGAGCCGCTTCCCGAAGGATTCCTGCATGCACCGTTTGGCGACCTGCAGGCCCTCGAACAGTTGATTGATGCTTCCACCTGCGCCATTCTCTGCGAACCGCTGCAGGGCGAGGGCGGAGTGCGGCCGCTGGCCAAAGAATATCTGCAGGGCATCAAGGCGCTCTGCGAAAAACATAATCTGTTGCTCATTTTTGATGAAATCCAGACCGGTATGGGGCGGACGGGTACCCTTTTTGCCTATGAACAGCTGGACATTGAGCCGGATATCCTGACCATGGCCAAAGCACTCGGCAGCGGCCTGCCGATCGGCGCTATGCTGACCAGCGCGAAGATCGCCGAATCCTTTGTGCCCGGCACCCACGCCTCGACTTTCGGCGGCAATCCGGTGGCTTCGGCGGCTGCGGTGGCGACTTTGAAGATCATGCTGGCGGACGGTTTTCTAGCAGGGGTCAGTAAAAAAGGGGAGTATTTCCAGGCGGAGCTGGGCAAACTCGCTGAACGGTTCCCGGCCATGATCAGTTCCGTGCGGGGCATGGGCCTGCTTGTCGGCGCCGTGCTCACCGAACAGGGCATCGCTCATGGCACCGAGATTGTCAATAAAATGTTTGACCGAGGCTTTCTGATGAACTTTGCCGGCAACGTCGTTCTCAGATTTGTTCCTCCGCTGGTGGTGACTAATGAAGAGATTGACCTGCTGGTGGCGTCACTCGCCGAGGTGCTCGCTGAATTTTGATACGCTGCCGCATTCCGGCCGGAGGAGGAAGAAAAGGACGGCTGTTGCCGCTTTTGAAGGGAAATGTTTTGCAAATCATCCCCCTTTTATGTAATGATACCTCCTTTCTCCCCGCTATATCCACAAAGAGAGCAGGCATGGGGAGCTAACCGGCGGGAAATTTTTCCCCCTTTTGTTTTGAGGTGAACAGGGTGCCGAAGCATTTAAAGTCATTACAGGAGTTTACTAAAGCAGAACTGATTGGTTTTATCGACCGGGCAATTGAACTGAAAAAAGAACAGAAAGCCGGCAAAATCCACAGACAGCTGGACGGCAAGACTATCGGACTTATCTTCGAAAAACCTTCCACCAGGACCCGCGTCTCCTTTGAGTCGGCGATGTATGGTCTCGGTGGACAGGTTATTTTTCTGTCCGCCCGCGATACCCAGCTGGCCAGATCCGAGCCGCTGAAGGATATGTCAAGGGTGATGTCCCGTTATGTTG
Organism: uncultured Desulfopila sp.; assembly: GCA_964412665.1. Classification (GTDB taxonomy): domain Bacteria; phylum Desulfobacterota; class Desulfobulbia; order Desulfobulbales; family Desulfocapsaceae; genus Desulforhopalus_A. The sequence goes on along the minus strand of CAYPPR010000036.1, from coordinate 922 downwards.
ACGGCATGGTGGTGAGAACCTTTGGTCAGGAGGTGGTCGAGGAACTTGCCGATTACGCGACAGTGCCGGTGATTAACGCCCTGACCGATGTGCACCATCCCTGTCAGGTACTGAGTGATATGATGACTATCATCGAAAAAAAGGGTGATCTCGATGATCTAAATATTGCCTGGATTGGTGATGGCAACAACATGGCTCATTCCTGGATTCAGGCGGCGGCAACGATTGGTTTTGAGCTGACCCTGGCTTGTCCAAAGGGATATGAGCCGAGCAGTGCGATTTTTGCCGCAGCCCGGAAGAGAGCAACCAAACCAATAACGCTGGTCCGTGACCCTGTAGTGGCTGTGCGCAACGCAGATGTGGTTAATGTTGATGTCTGGGCCTCGATGGGTATGGAAAGTGAGCAGGAAGAAAGGCTTCGGGTTTTCTCTAAGTACCAGCTCAACAGCGGGTTAATGGCCAAGGCCCCGGCGGAGTGTATTGTCTTGCATTGTTTGCCCGCGCACCGGGACGAGGAAATAACCGACGAGGTCCTGGAATCGAAGCAGTGCGTGGCCTTTGACCAGGCGGAAAATAAAATGCATCTGCATAAGGCGATATTGGAAATCCTATTAAGTTAGCCATCTTAAAATCCTACGAATCTAAGAACACCTTGTGGTGTTTGCATATTGAGGTTGTGTTATGAGTGTAAAGAAAATTGTCCTCGCCTACTCCGGCGGTCTTGATACATCGGTTATTTTGAAGTGGCTGGCTGAAGAGTACAAATGCTCCGTGATCGCCTATTCTGCTGATATCGGGCAGGAAGAAGATTGGGAAGCCGTCAAGAAAAAGGGATTGGCCACCGGTGCGGAGAAGGTCATTGTCTCTGATCTGAAAAAAGAATTTGTCGAAGACTATATTTTCCCGGCCTTTCGCGCCAATG
>CAYPPR010000035.1:9299-45742 GCA_964412665.1 uncultured Desulfopila sp. | reverse complement strand
CCGCCGTTTTTTATACAACAAAGCCCCGAACACGAAAGTGTTCGGGGCTTTTGTCATTTGGAACGTTGGAAGTAGACGGTTACACAAGTATGTACTTAATATAAATGCTATTCTAGCCAAAAACTGGTAGAATCATGATCAATTTTAGATAAACTCGCCAAAACTCGGATTTCAGGATGGTTGAGTAAAAATATTCTTTTGGAGGTATGCATATGAGCCAGTTATATGATCTATACAAAGCGGTTGGCAATAAGCTTTTCAGCCAGAAAGTTTGCGAGATAGCACCTTATTTCGCCACCATTGATCCACAATTTGTCGATCTTCACCCCGGATACAGCGAAGTAGTCATGCCAAATACCAGAGAAGTGCATAACCATCTGGGAACGGTTCATGCTATCGCCATGTGTAATCTTGCAGAAATAGCCGCTGGCATAATGACAGATGTTTCCATTCCCGAGACCTGCCGATGGATCCCGGTCGGAATGCGGGTCAGATATCTAGCCAAAGCTAAAACCAGCCTGAGAGGCATCGCTGATGGGAAGGAGATTGACTGGGACACCCCCGGAGAAATAGAAGTCCCAGTCAGTATCACTGATTCCGATGATATTGAGGTCTGTGCAGCATTCATTATCGTCAAAGTAAGTCTAAAGTAACTCTCAAAGATCACAAAGCTGCGAGAAATATTTTATACGATTGCTTGGTAATCCTTTATTGTTGACAATAATTTGTGATATCCTTTTGGCTATTGGATGTATTTAAAAACTGGCAGTAGGCCTTTTACAAAATGCATCGGCCACCCAAAAGACAAAAATGCAAAATCGACAAAAAATATCGCCGGAACAAATGGATCTGCTGGCTACAAGCCCAGCGCAGATACCATTTGCCACGCGGGTTAAAGAGCTTTGTCTAAGTCCCTACCTAGAAGAGAAAACGTTACAACAGGAAAGCAGGTTGCCGGGTGACCAGCAGAAGAGAATGCCGGAGTGTTGTTATCTCACTGCGGCCGATGAAAAAGAGCTGGCAACAGAAGTGCTCCTCCTCCGTCATCGTTTCACTGAACTCGTTTTAAACTCCCGAAAATTCAGGCAGGCAGCATTGACTGTCGTGCAAAATATTTATCTTTTCCGTAACAGAAGAATTTTTTTTGGCAGCAGCAGCCGAACCTCTTCCGAAGAAGAACGGCAAGAAGCTCTTCATCTGTTCAGTGCGCCCCCCTCCAGAATATCGGTCCCCCTGGCAAAAACATTCCAGCACCTTATTCTCGCCCGGGTCTGGCGTCGTATCCTCACCAACTCCATACAAACCGAACAAAAAGAACAGCAATTCATTGCACTTCACGGTGTTGTCGAGAAACTTAACACTATCAGAAATATCTATGTTCTGCTCACTGTGGGGCTGGTAAGAAAGCTTGCCGCCCGGATCAACGAAGTATACAAAGAATCCGTTACGTTCGAAGATGCAATCCAGATCGGCTGTTTTGGTGTCGCCCGAGCTTCCTATCGCTATCACCCATCGTCCGGGGTTCGTTTTTCAACTTTTTCGGCCAGCTGGGTGTTTAAAGAAATCCAGCGTCAATCACTGGAGGGCCGCCTCATTCGCCTCTCGAGCAATACCGTTGAGCAATACAGCAGAGCAGTGCAAAACCAAGACCCACAAAATTATATTAAGTTTTTGACATGCATTAAGGCTGGAACACCTGTCGACGAGGCGAGCTCTCTTGAGAATAGCAGTTCTTGTATTTCCGGACAAAACCCCGATTACTTCTCACTTGCCGGAAATTTTGAATCCCGTGAAATGCATGCCATATTACTGCGCGCCATTGATGAACAGTTATCGACAAAATCCGGTGATATTATCAAACGTCGCTATGGTTTCCCGCCGTATCGAGACGAGGAACAGTCGATTATTGCAATTAGCAAAATATATGAGGTAACGAGAGGGAGTATCTATCAACTTAAAAAAAAAGCTTTGGATAAACTCGCGTATCACCTCGAATCAGAACTCCGATAGAGAAGTCTCGGACAGCTTTTAGCGGATTATGGTTACAAAATATACCTAAACGACACACAATCCGGCGAAATAATCATTTTATCTTATCGAGGACACTGGTTATCTTATCTCCCATTGACTGAGAACGATCTGTTCGAGTACCCATTTTTATGGTCGTTGTGATACGAGGGGCGCCCATCCCATGCACTTTTTTATGACAGGCTTTCACCGCCGTCATCACTTCGTCCCATTCACCCTCAATGTTTGTACCATAAGCATGCAGCTGGGTTTTTAATCCTGCTTTTTTCAGCACTTCATGGCAGGCGACGACGTATTCCGAAACGGAGACGCCTACGCCCATCGGAACAATGCACAAATCCATAATCACGTTCATAAATCTCTCCAAAATAAAATTATTTTTTAGCGATGCCTTATTGAGAATTTTTAAAATCGACAACTTTGTCAAGAACACGTTGACACACAGTTCTATGGCTGTAAGTATAGCCAGACACAAAAATCCATAAGATACCCGTCGCAACAGGAATAAACTTAAGGTACTTCTATGAAATCAAAACACTCTTTTACTTCCGTTCTTTGGAATATCCTGCTCATCACCTTTGGTGCATTTGTCTATGCTGCCGGTGCTGAAGCCATTCTTGTCCATCATAATTTTATTATTGGTGGAATTTATGGCACAGGGCTCCTCATCTATTATGAGACCAATCTCTTCTCTCCTGGTATTTGGTATTTTCTGCTTAATGTTCCTCTTCTCATTACCGGTTTGATATTTTTGAGTAAACGTTTCTTTTTCTATAGTCTCTACGGTGTGTGCGCATTAACCTTTTTTGCCGAACTGCTGACATTGAATTTTATGATTAATAATCAACTGTACGCTGCAATTGCCGGGGGAGCTATTTGCGGTGTAGGCGCGGGAATTAATCTCAGATCAAGAGGCTCCTCGGGTGGATTAGATATTATCGCCATCATTTTAAATCAGAAATTCAATTTCGGCGTGGGCAAATTCTTCATGCTGTACAATGCTGCTCTCTTTGCCTTTATGCTCACCCGGTACCAACCGGATATTGTTATCGCTTCAATTATTTTGACTTTTATTTCATCGGTTTCCTTAGAACATGTGCTGGCCATGTTCAACCAGAGAAAAATCGTCTATATTTTAAGCGACCACTACGAGGAACTGGTCAAGGCAGTAACAAAAGACCTACATCTCGGGGCAACCCTCATCGAAGCACGAGGTGCCTATTCGGGCAAGAGAAAACAAATGCTGATGACCATAACCAACAATCTTCAACTGAAACGCCTTGAAGAGAAAGTATTCTCTATTGATCAAGACGCCCTTTTCATTGTTGAAAATAGTTTCAATGTTATTGGGTCAAGCTTCGGAAAACGAAAATTGTATTAGTCCTCAGATATTTTTATTTTTGGTGATAAAAAAAATCGCTTTCTTCGTCTATCAAGATGAGTGTTTCAACTGTGTCTCGCTGCGATTCAAAGCAATTGACGACTCTTTTTTATTTCGCCGTAAACCAGTGTCGACACCTCCCGGATGACTTGACTGCGTGAATGCATCCATTGGCCATAATCAGGAGCCTTGGAACGTCTTTCAATAATACCGACTATGACGTATGGAGATCGGCCGCCTTGCTGATTTCTGGGTACAAGTATACCCATATCCCCACAGAGATGTCCTGTGGATCCGGTCTTATTATACACCAGAGTTCCTTTGGGGATAGGGGTTCCATTATAAATGCGGTCACGGCCGGGCAGAGCCATCAGTCTTTTGATTTCCTTGTCTTGGGGTATTTTTTGGTTCCAAAGTGCCTTCAAAAATCTCACGTAATCAGCGACAGAGGCACTGTTCCGATACGTGCGACCACCTGCTGGGATGTATTCGACAATTTCCGTTTTTTTAAAAATCTGGTTGTAATGTTGTTTCAAAATAGCATTGCATTGTGCAGGTCCACCAGCCTGACGCATGACCCAATTGGTCGCTGAGTTGCTGCTTCGCTGTATCATGGCTTCCATTTGCCGTCTGCTTTTGGGACCATATGTAAGTTTGCCGTTGTTAACCTGATGAAAAAAGGCCAGGGCAATAAAAGGCTTTATCATACTCGCTGCCTGAAATTGCCTATCAGCGTTAATATCGACAATACTCTCATTTTTTTCTAAATCATAGACCATCCATCCGGTCGATTCATCGCCGGAAATTTGTCCCTTTTTTCTTAAGCCGCGTATATACTCCTCAATCGATTGCTCTAATTCCGAAACCGTCGACGGCAAAACAACAGTCACATTCGAGGGTATTGTTTTTATAATTTTTGTTGTTGCAACAATTTTCTCCGGCTGCGATATCTCCGGAATCGCTTTTACCTCAGCTACTTCTGGAATCGGACAAACTATTGGCTTCTCCGGACCGATATCATCTATCATGCTGGATTCGCCATACACCACCATGTTATTATTTTCTCTGGTAATCGACGTTGAAATTTTCATCGACTTCAGCAACTTAGCATGTACTTTCGCTACTCGGATCGTTGACTCCTTGTCACCCCGCCGTCGATAGATAAGGGCATAATTACCAAAATCGGTCTTTTCAATAAAAAGATCATTTTTCACCTCTCCCCCAAGACAGCCATAGATGAGTTCATATTTCTTTTCAAGCGGTTCCTGATTAGGTCCCATGCCATAGCTGACATTGTACAGACTGTGAAAATTTTGTTCCTTTGTTGCATATGGTTCATCAAAACCTGCTTTGTCCAGCAACTCGGCATGTTGTATAAGTGTCTGTGTGACTGTTCCGGCCGAGTCATTGCCATCATAGATCAATGCATACTCGTCTCCACGCCCTACTATTTTAAGTTTTTTTATGACCGATGAATCGAAAACCGTCACCAACTCTTCTTTGTAATCGAGAACCTTCTCTAGATTCTTGGTCAAAATGTAAATAATATCATACTTATCATTTTTCGCAGCCAGTGCATCAGACTGATAAAAAAACATGAAAGCAGCTAGTTGAACAGAAAGGACGATTAACGAGATTGTAGAAATCGGCAGATATAAAGGTTTCATCACTGAATTGGAACCATCCGTGTTTGAGAATTAAGCTTGGTATACTGAACCATAATTTGGCTTGGGAGCATATTTTTTACTCAGCTTGCCGCGGAATTGCAAGCCACACTTCAAAGTGTACCACAAAAAGATATCGTATGCGTATGTGTATAGAAACTGTTTTTGCGAGCATCCGCGAAACACATCGAATTTTTTTACACACCCGGCCATTACTGTTGCAACAATTTGTTATCCCCCCTATTATAGCAAAATAAAAAAACTTTTATGCGCCTTTATTTTTTTTGCAGTTCACCCCATGCTGCATAATATGATTAGAGAATATTTCCGACCTTTTCTTCCAGAAAAATGCCATGACTTTTTTTGATAATTTCCAGTCACTTAGACTTATTGCTGCGCATCGCGGCTTTCGGGCCCATCATCCGGAAAATACCCTTTCCGCCTTTAAGGCAAGCGTCGGTCGCTGTCATTTTATCGAACTTGATATCCAGATGAGCAAAGATTTTATCCCCGTGGTCTTCCACGACCCAACCCTGGATAGGACCAGCAATGCAAAAGAGATCTGCAGACAATTAGATGTGCATTCTATGAATGTCAGTGACTGGGCACTGTCTCAACTTAAAAAGCTTGATATCGGATCATGGTTTGTTGATACCGATCCTTTTGGCACCATCAAGAAAAAGGAAACGTCTACCGAACAACTCATGAAAGAGATGCCCCAGACCGTGATCACTCTCGAAGAACTGCTTCTCCATCCCGCATTGCGCAAAATTCCAATGAATATTGAAATCAAGGACCACCAGGGTAAAGAACAACATAAAAAGGTGACGGAATATGTCCTGGAGATAATCCAGCGCACCAACTCTGTAGCGCGGGTTCTTATTTCTTCTTTTAATCACGACTACCTTGTTATAGCAAAAAATTGTGTTCCGGCCATATCAACCGCCGCCTTGCAACAGCGATCTCACCCGAAACATCTTATTGATTATCTAAAATCTCTTGGCGTGGCAGCCTATCACCCCGCCGACGAAATCACCGACGCCGCCCTTATCAAAAAACTCCGGGCCGCAGGATTTGGCATTAATGTCTACACGGTAAATTCTCCCAAACGACAACAAGAGCTTTTTACCATGGGTGCTACCGCAGTCTTTACCGACTTTCCTAAACTGCCGTAGACAGAGGCGTGAGGCAAATCATATCCATCCATCAGCCCTCCATAAATCCGTTGGGTGTCTTCTTCTTTTCATCCTTTTGCACTTTCTTCTGTTCAATTTCTCCTGTTTTTATTATAGTTACTGCCTCATTGAAAATGAGTAAACTCTATTTTTCAATTTAAAGAGTACAATCAATTACTTGTACTACTGGTACTCTTTGCCGAAAAGCCGGCAGTTCGTTGGTCCTCCCTATTACAATACAGGGCAGTCCATTGTATCTGGGTGCAATGCAACCACGGCAGTGACGATACGTACAGGCTTGATAAGAAGAGCCACAAGGAGATAAAATGGAAAGTGTTAAAGACCTTGATCCGGAAATCTACGCATTGGTCATGCAGGAAGAGAGGCGGCAAAATGACAAGATTCGATTGATTGCCTCGGAAAACTATGTGTCAAAGGCTGTTCTTGAAACCACTGGATCGGTCCTGACAAATAAATACTCCGAAGGATATGCCGGCAAACGTTACTATGAAGGGCAACAGCTGATAGACCAGGTCGAACAGCTGGCTATCAAACGGGCAAAAGAATTATTCGGGGCAGAGCACGCCAACGTCCAGTCGTATTCCGGTTCACCGGCAAATATAGCAACATATCTGGCTTTTCTCAATCCAGGCGATACCATTCTCGGCATGGCCCTTCCCCATGGGGGTCATCTAACGCATGGCGCCAAGGTGAGTATTTCCGGCCGCTATTTTGATGCCCAGTCCTACGAACTTGATGCTGCAACAGGACTCCTCAATTACGACAACATACGCCAAAAGGCTTTGGCTGTGCGTCCTAAAATCATCATAGCCGGCCACTCCGCCTATCCGAGAATTCTCGATTTCAAAAAATTCAGGCAAATTGCCGATGAAGCGGATGCACTGCTCATGGTGGATATGGCTCATTTTGCCGGGCTTGTCGCTGGCGGTGTCCATCCTTCCCCGGTACCTTACGCCGATGTCGTTACCACCACGACCCATAAGTCGCTCAGAGGCCCAAGAGGAGCAATGATTCTCTGCAAAGCCAAACACGCCCAGGCAATAGACAAAGCTGTCTTTCCCGGCGTGCAGGGCGGCCCCCACGACAACACCACGGCAGCTATTGCCGTTGCTCTCAAAGAGGCGGCGACCGATTCTTTCAAAAAATATACTGCACAAATACTCAAAAATGCCAAAACGCTGGCCGATTCTCTGATGGCTAAAGGTTTTACTCTGATCACCAACGGTACGGACAATCACCTTATGTTACTTGATCTCACCAATAAAAATATTTCCGGCAAAACTGCCGCCAAAGCACTCGACAAGGCTGGAATAGTTCTCAATTACAATGCCGTCCCGTTCGATAAACGAAAGCCATTTGATCCCAGCGGTATTCGTATTGGAACTCCGGCGGTCACCACCCGTGGGTTCAAGGAAAACGAAATGCTGCTGCTCAGTTCTCTTATTGAAAAAGTTATTTCCGATCCGGAAAACGAACAGCTTCTTACAAATACTGCAGAAGAAGTGAAAAAGCTCTGCAGCTATTTTCCCGCTCCCGGTCTCGAACACCTGCACTGATTCTTCGGCACCGTTCATCGGTAATCGAAAAAAACAATATCGCCTTTTAACTGGAGCAAAGATGCGTTATTCGATGCCGCCGGCCTCCTGTGGCCACCGGCAAATATCGAGACCTGTTCTGTAGTAACAAAGAAACGGATATTTTCTGCCCCGTATGCCAAGAAGCTACCGTCTTAATATATATTATCTGTATCTTATCAAACTCTCTAAATGGCTGATGCTTATCATGCCCATTGTGGCACTTTTCTATAACGAAAACGGCCTTGATGATTTTGATATTTTCCTGCTCCAGGCCATTTACTCGGTGAGTGTGGCTGTCATGGAAATCCCTTCCGGCTATATGGCCGATATTGTCGGCCGTAAAAAAACCCTGGTTCTTGGCAGTATTATGGGCACCGTAGGCTATCTTATCTACTCGGTCTCCTGCGATTTCACAGGGTTCCTGGTGGCAGAGATCATTCTCGGCATTGGCGGCAGCTTTATCTCGGGCGCCGACTCAGCAATGCTTTTTGACAGCCTGGCGGTTACTAAGCGCCAACACCGATATCTGCAGTTCGAAGGACGGATCACCTCTCTTGGCAATTTTGCTGAAACCCTGGCCGCCGCCTGCGGCGGTCTGATCGCTGCAATACTCAGCTACCGGGCGGTCTATCTTTCCCAGGCGATAATTGCCGCACTAGCGATCCCAGCCGCCCTGCTCCTCCTCGAACCGCCGCGAGATGGCCATATCACTCAACCGGGTATGCGCCATATCCTGTCAATTTGTAAAAACAGCATCCTGACCAACAAAAAACTCAGCAATACCATCTTTTTCTCCGCCGTGACGGGAATAACCACGCTCTGCATGGCCTGGAGTTCGCAGATTTATTTTGTCGCCAATGGTTTTACCGAAGTGACGATAACCCCACTCTGGATAACCCTCAATCTCACGGTTGCCATCGTTGCCGCCTTTGCCTCTACAGCAATGAAAACATTAGGCAAAAAGTTTTCTCTTTTTTTGATCATCATCTATCTACCGTCGACGTATATTTTGCTCGGAGTGTTGCCTCTCTTTCCTGCCCTTATCAGCCTGTATCTGTTTTATGCGGTACGCGGCTACGCAACGCCGGTCCTCAAAGACCTGATTAATCAAAACTGCTCCTCCTCAACCCGGGCAACCGTTCTGTCCATCAGAAGCCTGATCATCCGCCTGGGCTTTGCCCTCCTCGGACCGGCCATCGGACTGGTGTCAGATGGTTTAAGCTTATCATTTGCCTTTGTTTTTGCTGGAATACTTCTGCTCATACTAGCAGTCGTTGCCGGCTGCCGCCTTGTTTTCTCCATGCCGGAAATTTACCGTTCCTGAAATATTTCGTCATTACGCTACGACAATGACTTCTTCCCGCATGGGAAGAATGCAACTGCTCCGTGACACGGATTTCTTTTTCATTTCGATTTGACTCTCGCCAAACAAATACAGTAACATCAGAATAACGTCTGTAATTGGTACCCATTTTATACGATAGGTGCCAACCGGTTTAACACCTAACGCACAGCCGACCATGCCCTTACAACACATTCGACGACTCCAATCTGAGCTGCAGCAGGCACGAAAACGTATCGCCGAACTCGAGGAGTTTATCGGAAAGAAACATGGTTCGAGTCTGACAACCACCGAGGATTTTTTTATTTGCGGACACCAGAAGGCAAAACTTGAAGAGAGCAGGAACAAATATCGCAAGCTCTTCAATTATGCCAACGATGCGATGTTTGTTATTTCTCTTGATTATGGAAGTGCAAGCTACGGCTATTTTTCTGATGTTAATAATGTCGCCTGCAAGCGACTTGGCTATACCCGCGAAGAGCTGCTGCAAAAAACGCCATTTGATATCAGCCTCGGCAAGAATTTTACACTCAACAGCCAATTGGCAATGCAACTCCACCAAGAAGGCAGCGCCACATTTCAGACAACATATATTAAAAAAGATGGCAGCCACCTCCCAGTTGAAGTCAGTGCCCTGCGTCTGATTATCGATGGGGAAGACCTTTATATGGCCATAGCCCGGGATATTACCGATAGAAAATGCGCCGAAGAAGCACTCAAAAAAAGCGAACACCTCTACCGACTTTTAGCTGATAATGTCCATGATGTCATCTGGACCACTAACGAAGAACTTTCCCCGCAACATGTCAGCCCATCATTTTGCCATCTAACCGGATTTCCACAGGAAAATGCTATCACAACTATTCAGCAGGAGATCATTTACGCCTCGCCTTTTACCGGCGAGGATTTCCGGTCACTCATTTTGACGAAAGAGAAATCCCTGCACTGGGAGTCGGAAATAAAAACTGCACACGGCGAGGTGCTATGGGTGGAGAGTATCGCCTCTCCTCTCCCGGAGAGCGCAAACCATTTCACCGGTGTCATTGGTGTCACTCGGGATATTTCATCACGAAAAAAAATAATGCTCGAACTGGAGGCGGCCAAAGAACAGGCTTTTGCCGCGAACAAGGCCAAATCGGAGTTCTTGGCCAATATGAGCCACGAAGTGAGAACGCCGATGAACGGTGTGCTGGGCATGCTCCAGCTTTTGACCATGACCACGCTTGATGACGAGCAGCTTGAATATGTTGCAACGGCAATGGCCTCGGGGGAAAGTCTACTGACCATCATCAACGACATCCTCGATTATGCGAAAATTGAGGCGGGAAAATTGCAAATGACTCCGGAAGAGTTCCAGATCAGGGAAATCGTCAAACCACTGATGACCTCTTTTAAAACCGCTATCAACCATGAAAAGGTCAGCCTGTTGTGTTCGGTCGCCCCGGACGTGCCGGAAATTCTTATCGCCGACCACGTGCGCATCCGACAGATCCTTTATAATCTGGTCGGCAATGCGGTAAAATTCACCGAACAGGGTGAAATTCGCATCGATATCAGAACCCAGGAGACGATCGGCGACAACCGGGTACAGCTTGTATGCGCCATTGCCGACACTGGTATCGGCGTCCCGGCAGACATCGGCGAGGAGTTATTCGAGCCCTTTACCCAGATCGAATCGTCGAGGCAGAAAAAGGTCAAGGGGACCGGCCTTGGCCTCAGTATCGTCAGACAGCTGGTGACGCGAATGGAGGGTACGGTACAATTACAAAGGAATGCAGCCCAGGGCACGACAGTCACCTTCACCCTGGTCGTCGGTAAGGGGGGGAGCTGCTTGACACCAGAGCCTGTACACCTGCCGACACCCATTCTCACCAGTCCGAGTCGTCGCCTGGCCACCCTGGTTGTCGAGGATGAACAGATCAACCAGCAGATTCTTCAGGCTATACTCACCAAGCTCGGTCACCGGGCAACACTCGCCGGTGACGGGCAGTCAGCGCTTGAACTCCTCAAAACACATCACTTTGACATTATCCTCATGGACGTGCAGATGCCGGGGCTTGACGGCATCGAAACCACCAGAATAATACGAGGGGCAGAGTCTTACCGACATGTGCGCAATATCCCTATCATCGCCCTGACGGCCTACGCCATGGCCGGAGATAAAGACAAATGCCTGCAGGCCGGCATGAGCAGCTACCTGGCCAAGCCTGTCGACATCAAGGCCCTGGAAAAACGCCTGAAAACCTTGACGACTGACAATTGACATTTTGACCGCCTGCTTTGTACTAGGACAAGTCGGTAAACAACCAGGGAGATTTCTTCCGGCTTTGCACTTCATAGTTGCGGATGAGATCCGTCTTATCCAGAGTCAGGCCGATATCGTCAAGGCCCTGCAGCAGACACTCTTTACGAAACATCTCAATTTCAAAATCCAGTCTCTTTCCCCCGGGCAGGCTGATCTGCTGTTGTGGCAGATCAACTGTCAGGTGTAACGGTCTGCCGGACTTGGCCTGAACAAACAGCGCGTCGATCATATCTTCGGCGAAGACAATCGGCAGGATACCGTTTTTAAAGCAGTTATTATAAAAAATATCCGCAAAGCTTGGGGCAAGAAGGACCCGAAAACCATAGTCAAGCAGTGCCCAGGGTGCGTGTTCCCGGCTCGACCCACAACCGAAATTTTCCCTAGTGAGAAGAATTGAAGCCCCACGATATTTTTCTTTGTTGAGGACAAAATCGGGATTAATCGGTCGCACGGCAGTCTCCATCCCCGGCTGGCCTTCATCGAGATATCTGAGCTGATCAAAGAGGTTTGGGCCAAACCCGGTTCTTTTCACCGACTTCAAAAACTGTTTCGGAATGATCAGGTCGGTATCGACATTGGCCCTGTCTATTGGTACGACTAATCCGGTATGTATGGTAAATGGTATCATTTTCAACTCCACTGACGAATATCGACAAAATGCCCGGCAACAGCAGCAGCAGCGGCCATAGCCGGACTAACCAGGTGGGTACGCCCGCCGAATCCCTGCCGACCCTCAAAATTTCTATTCGATGTGGAGGCGCAATGTTCCCCATCGCCTAGTTTATCGCTATTCATGGCGAGGCACATGGAGCAGCCCGGTTCCCGCCATTCAAAACCGGCATCGGTAAATATTTTGTCAAGCCCTTCCTGTTCCGCCTGCTCCCGGACCAGTCCGGAACCAGGAACGACCAAGGCCTGCTTAATTGATAGAGCAACCTTTTTCCCTTGCACCACAGCAGCGGCTATCCGCAAATCTTCGATTCGTGAATTGGTGCACGAACCGATAAAAATCCTATCCAGTTTAATCTCAGTTACCGGCTGGTCTTCCTGCAGCCCCATATATTTCAACGCCAGGGCCAGAGAATCTTTGGCCATGGAACTTTTGGCATTTTTCAGGGTCGGCACTCGACCGGTTATTCCGACAACCATCTCCGGCGACGTTCCCCAGGATACCTGCGGCTCAATTTCCCCGGCATCAATTATTACAACCTTATCAAAGACGGCATCGCTGTCGGACGTCAGCGTCCGCCAGTATTTTTCCGCTTGTCCCCACATTTCCCCTTGAGGGGCAAATGGACGGCCCAGGAGATAGTCGATGGTTGTATCATCTACGGCCACCAAACCGGCGCGGGCCCCCGCCTCTATGGCCATATTGCAGACAGTCATCCGCCCGGCGACAGAAAGCCGGTGTATCGCCGTACCAGAAAATTCAATGGTATGACCTGTTCCTCCGGCGGTTCCAATTCTGCCAATCACATACAGAATGAGATCCTTGGCGCTCACTCCTGACTCCAGCTGTCCATCGACCTGGATCAGCATGTTTTTCATCTTTTTTTGGATCAGACACTGGGTGGTCAGAACATGCTCAACTTCAGAGGTGCCAATTCCCTGGGCCAAAGCACCCAAAGCACCATGAGTGGAGGTATGGGAATCGCCGCAGACAATGGTCATGCCCGGTTGGGTCAACCCCTGTTCCGGCCCAACCACATGTACGATGCCCTGTCGTTTATCCTCCATGCCAAATTCGACAATGCCCTGTTCCCGGCAATTTATGTTGAGGATCTCCACCTGCAATCGGGAAAGGGGGTCGATTATTGCCGCAACCCCACCCTTTCTCTCATCGGTCAGGGTAGGCACATTGTGGTCAGGCGTTGCCAGGTTTGCGCCGGGTCGCCATATTTTTCTGCCTGCTAATTTCAAGCCTTCAAAGGCCTGAGGGGAGGTGACCTCATGGAGCAAATGACGATCAATATACAGCAGTGACGTTCCATCGGAACGGTCTTCAACTCTATGGCTGTCCCATAATTTGTCATACAATGTTTTTCCTGCCATCAAGTCTCCTCTTGATAAATGTTCGCAAAAAAATTCTCAACCAATTCTAGTCACAAACCGGCAAAAAACAATACGATAACATACATGGTAGGCGGATATCGCATTACGACTTTTCCTTCTTCTTCACTTTCACCACAAAATCCGTTATTCGCTTGACCTGACAACCTATTAACGATAGATATCTAAAAAGTGCATATACCCATTTGCACCTCTCGCGCCAACGAGGCTTCACCCTGAAAAGACAGGAAAAATGCACAAGCAGATGACAACTTTTTCTTTGACAAAGGGAAGGCAACGTTTTAGTCTATTTAATTTTATGATTAAACACAGAGCGGTCTATGCCGTTCGAGAAGAAAAAACAACAGGTAAGCACATGAAAAGATATCTTATTATCTTGTTTTTCAGTCTTTTTATAAATTACAGCATCGGGCATACTGCCGAGACCAGCCCGGCGACGGCTACTACCCCGAAGGTATGGACCGCAGAGGAGGCAGTAGCCTTTGCTCTTGACGCCAACCCGGAAAGCACCATCGCCCAAAAACGCATCGACCAGGCCATAGCCGCAGCTGTCATGGCCCAGTCCTCCGACTATCCCCTGGTTAACGTCTCCACCGAATATAGCCAGACCAACAATCCCATGTATTCCTTTGGTACTATTCTTAACCAGGGTGCTTTTGATAACACCATCGATTTCAATGATCCCGGTAGAACCGACAACCTACAGCTCAAGGTCGAGGTCAAATACCGGCTCTACAATGGCGGCAGGGACCAGGCGGAGCAGGTGGCGGCTGGGGCACATATCAACGCCTCCCGTACCGATCTAGCGACAGTCCACCAGCAGCTTGCCTTTGAGGTGGTCAAGACCTTCCTGGCCATAATTCAAGCGGAAAAAATGATCGCTGTCCGCGAAAAGGCACTGCTCTCGATCACTGCCGCACTCAATGTCGGCAAGGCCAGATTTGATGCCGGAGACTTGCTGCAACAAGACCTGCTCAATCTTGAATTGCAGCAGTCACGAGCTGAAGAAAACCTTATCAAAAGCAGCCATATTCTTGATCTGACCAAGTATGGTTTCCTCAACCTCCTCGGCCTTCGTGAAGGTGAAATTACCATCGCCCAGGACAGCATAACAGATCAAGAATTGCCGCGGTCCTTCGATTACAGCAGCCGCCAGGAACTCAAAAGACTTGAGGCAATTGAACAGGGAGCTCTGGCCGAGCTGCAAAAAGCTCAAGGGGGCACATTGCCGTCCGTTGATGCGTTTGCCGGGTACCAGATTGATAGTGGCTCTGTTCTTGGCGAAGCAGGCGATTCTTGGATGGCCGGGATACGCATGAACTATATCCTTTTCGACGCTAAAAAAAGTGCCTCGGAAATCACCAAAGCTCGGTTAAAGTTGCAGGAAATCCAAAGTATCAGAAAAAAAACCGAGCTTGCTCTGCACCTGGAAATTCAGCGGGCCCTGCTTGACTACGAACAGGCGAAAAAAAGACTGACCGTCACCGAAAAAATGGTCGGCGTCGCCACGGAAGTGATTCGTCTTAGCCGGGCCCGGTTTACCGAAGGAGTCATTCTTGCCTCCGACATAATTGATTTTGAAATGCGCCTCTCCGACGCCCAGGCCAGACAACTCGCGGCCAAAGCGGGTTATCAGGTGGCAATTGCCAACCTGCGCAGGGCAACGGGGCTTGAACAGTTTCCAGGGAAATAATATCGGTAGAGGAGATTTGCCAATGAAGTGTAACAAATGTGGATCCATGTTTCTTATTATAACCCTTACTGCTTTTCTAACCGGCTGTGACAAAGATGAACCGGGATCTGCCCATGCACCAGCATCGCTGCCGTCAGCCATGGTATCCGTTGCCAAGGTAACCAAACACAAAGCTGCGCATCAGGTTGAAGTTGTCGGCACCGTGGAGACCGTCGAAAAGGCGGAAATTTCTTCGAAGATAGTCGGAAATATCATTTCTCTTCCGGTCGACCTTGGATCAAAGGTGCAACAAGGAGACCTCTTGGCGGAACTCCGGGCCGGAGAAATTGCCGCCCAGGTGCAGCAGGCCAAAGCGCAACTTGAACAAGCCAAACGTAACCTTGTCAGAGAAGAAAATCTTTTAAAGAAAAACGCCGCGACCCCGCAAGTAGTGAAATCATTTCGAGACAGCACAAAGATTGCAGAGGCCGCCTATAAGGAGGCTCTCACCATGCTCGACTATGCGAGGATCACCGCCCCTTTTTCCGGTATTGTTACAAAAAAAATGGCGAACGTCGGGGATTTAGCGACTCCCGGCAACCCCCTGCTCTATCTGGAAGAGGAAAATAACTTTCAGGTGATAACGGATATTCCAGAAGCGATGATCCTCCGCATACAGAAGGATGACCGGCTGCCGATCTTTGTCCCCTCTGCCAATCTGTCCATCGAAGGAACTGTTGCCGAGGTCTCTCCGGTGGCAGACCCTTCGTCCCGATCCGCACCGATAAAACTGCGCATTGCATCCGATCCCCGCCTACGTTCAGGACAATTTGCCCGAGTTACCCTGACCATGGACCAGGCGGAAACCTTGATAGTTCCGACACCTGCGGTCATACCTTTAGGCCAGATGGAAAGGGTATTTGTCGTCGAGGACCAGAAGGCCCGACTCCGACTGGTGAGAATCGGAACAAGAAGTGTTAGCCATATAGAAATCCTCAGTGGACTTTCCGAGGGAGAAACGGTTATCACCGCCGGCCATGAGAACCTTCTTGACGGACAACCGCTAAGTATACAATAATTTTTTCATTGTCACACCAAGCAGGGTAACCAACATCATGGATTCCAACAATTCGTCTTCCAACAACACCACCGGTTTTGCCGGAGGTCTGGCTCGGGCATTCATTAGCTCCAAGCTGACACCGCTCGGCATCATTGCCTCACTTCTTCTCGGCTATCTAGCCATTTTTCTGCTGCCTAGAGAAGAAGAACCACAGATTAAAGTACCGATGATCGACGTGCTGGTGGCCATGCCCGGCGCCACCCCGAAAGAAATTGAGCAACGGGTGACCATCCCGATGGAAAAACTGCTCTACGAATTACCTGGAGTCGAATATATCTACTCAACGTCCATGGCCGGACAGAGTCTCCTGGTGGTTCGTTTCTATGTCGGGGAGAATCTGGAGACCTCCATCGTTCGCTTAAACCAGAAATTGGCCACCAATTTCGACCGTATTCCGCACAGCGTCGGACAACCGATTATCAAGCCGCACATTATTGACGACGTGCCCATCATGGCACTGACCTTCCATGGCGAAAATTATGATCATTACACACTGCGGCGGATGGCCGCCGAGGTTGACGACGCCATCAAGAATATCCATGCGGTGGCAGAGACAAAAATCATCGGCGGCACCAGAAGAATCCTCACCATCCACTTCGATCCGCTTTTACTGGCATCGCGAAACCTGTCGCTTACTGAAATCGCCCCAAAGATTCAGGCGGCCAACAGTCAATCCCATTCCGGCACTCTCAAATCTCTTAACCAGGAAATCCAGCTGCAAACGGGGACCTTCCTGCAAAATGCTGAAGAAGTCGGTCGTATTGTCATCGGTGTCTATGGTGGACGACCAATTTATCTCCATGAAGTAGCTAAAATAATCGATGGGCCCGAAGAACCGGCGGATTATGTTCTTTATGGCGATACACAAAGTCAAGGCCAGGAAGCGGCGGTCACTCTGACCATTGCCAAGCGCCCTGGAGCAAATGCCGTTACCGTTGTGCGCGATGTCCGGCAAAAAGTAGACGACCTCAAAGGGAGCCTTATTCCGGCTGATCTCAAAGTCAGCGTCACCCGTGATTACGGAGCAACTGCCTCGGAAAAGTCCAACGAGCTCCTGCTGCATATGGCTATCGCCGTTTTCGGGGTGGCGCTGCTCATCCTGTTCTTTCTCGGCTGGCGCGAGTCGATCGTAGTCATGCTGGCCATCCCTTCGACTCTGGCCCTCACCCTGCTGGTCTTTTATCTTTATGGCTATACCCTCAACCGTATTACTCTTTTCGCTCTGATTTTTTCCATTGGCATTCTGGTCGACGACGCTATCGTCGTGGTGGAAAATATCGTTCGGCACCTCCGCCTGCATGACAACAAGAACAGATCGAAAACAACTGTAGCTATCGAGGCGGTCGCCGAGGTCGGTAATCCGACTATCCTGGCGACCTTGGCGGTCATTGCCGCCATTCTGCCCATGGCCTTTGTCGGCGGTCTGATGGGCCCCTACATGCGACCCATTCCCATCGGTTCTTCGGCGGCAATGGTCTTTTCCCTCATTATCGCTTTTACCGTTACCCCCTGGGCTGCCACACATATCCTGAAAAATGGCCGGAAATCGACTGCTCTTGATGGCGAAGAGACTGCGCCCGACGATTGGTTCACGCGCATTTATCACAGAATCATGGACCCATTGCTTGCCCACAGCGGCTGGCGCATAGTTTTTTTTGCCACTATCACGGCCATGCTCCTGGCCAGCTGTTCCATGGTCTATTTAGGCCTGGTGAAGGTGAAAATGCTGCCGTTTGACAATAAGAGTGAGTTCCAGGTAATCCTCAACATGCCGGAAGGCTCGACCCTCGAGCAGACGGCACGAGTAGCACAGGAGATGGCCGACATAATCCGTCTGGATCCGGCGGTCACCGATTACCAGCTGTATATTGGCACAGCCTCTCCCTATAATTTTAACGGCCTGGTCCGCCACTATTTCATGCGCAGCGGGCCAACCGTTGCGGATATCCAGGTCAACCTCCTGCCCAAGGACAAACGCTCCCTGCAGAGTCACGATATCGCCACGAGGCTTCGCCCACCGCTATCGGCAATTGCCGCCAGATTCGGCGCCGACGTGGCCGTCGCCGAGGTGCCGCCCGGACCACCGGTGCTGCAGACCCTTGTGGCGGAAATCTATGGTCCCACTGATGCCGCGCGGATAAAACTTGCCACCGAAGTGAAAGAAATATTCACCGAGACAACCGGCGTGGTTGATGTCGACTGGTTCCGCGAGGCGGATCGTCAGCGCCGGGTCTTGAGTGTCGACAAAGAAAAGGCGGCTCTGAACGGCATCTCTGAAAAACAGATTACTCGGGCCGTCGAAATAGCCGTGCAGGGCTATGCCCTTGATCTTTATCATCTGCAACACGACAAGGAGAGTGTGGAAATTGTGCTGCAACTCCCACCGGAGTATCGAGCCAGGGTGGAATCCCTTCTGAACATCTCCCTACGTTCCGCCATGAATCCATCGGCACCATTAGTTCCCTTGCGGGAGCTGGTCATCGTTTCTAAGCAACCGGTCGAGCAACCCATTTATCGAAAAAATCTCAAGCCGGTCATCTATGTTACCGGTGATGTTGCCGGTGCGGTGGAAAGTCCGGTCTACGCCATCTTTGACATGAACAAAAAACTCGCCGAACTCGATGGCCGGGATTTTGGTGGTCGCCTGGAAAACGTGCAGCTCTACAATCTGAACCAGCCTTTTTCCGAGAGCGAGCCGGCCATGAAATGGGACGGAGAGTGGCATATCACCATCGAAGTTTTCCGCGATCTTGGTTTGGCCTTCTGCGTGGTCATGGTGCTTATTTATATGCTCATGGTCGGCTGGTTTAAAAACTATGTTACGCCTTTGGTGGTGATGGCGGCGATCCCCTTCTCGCTTATCGGTATCCTGCCGGCTCACTGGGCTTTTGGCGCATTTTTTACCGCCACCTCCATGATCGGCTTTATGGCTGGAGCGGGTATTGTCGTACGTAATTCGATTATTCTGGTCGATTTTATCGAACTTCGCCTTCGCCAGGGGGAACCGCTGGCCAAGGCAGTGGTCGATGCCGGGGCGATCCGCTTCAGGCCCATGCTGCTCACCGCACTGGCGGTAGTAATCGGCGCATCGGTAATCCTCGCTGATCCGATCTTCCAGGGGCTTGCTCTCTCCCTGATGTTTGGTGAGATAGCATCCCTGCTCGTTAGCCGTATGGCGGTGCCGGTCCTCTACTATGTCGTCAAGAAACATGAACATCAACAGCCAACCATGGGAGAATAACCTGTAAAACGACGGCTCTTTTTCCCTCTCATTCAGCAAACGGATAGCATTATGACCAATACACTCTTTAACCCTTTTGAGGACCGGTTAAGCCGGGATATCCGCAACAGCCTATCGGAAGGCCTGGCTAAAGCGGTGGAGACCAGAACAACCGAAAAACTCTTGCAAACTGTGGCCTACTACCGGCAACAGCATCTTGCTGACTATTATCACGCTTACCTTGAGGATCGATATGCCCGCTACACAGAGGCCCTCAAAAAAATCCATGCGGATATCAGCGACCCAATACACCAAGGCATGATACTTTGGAACCTCGGACTCTTTTTTGAGGTGCATGAAGTACTTGAGCACGCCTGGTATTCTGCAGAAGGAGATATGAAGGCGACGCTTCAGGCCTTAATCCGGGCCGCCGGCGTCTATATTAAACAGGAATACGGGTTCAACGACGCAGCAGGACGCATTGCCGCTAAAGCTATCCCCGTACTTAGAGCAAATGGGCATATCCTTGACAGGTATTTCAAAACGGAAAAACTTACTTCTGCTCTGAAAAATCAGGCAGCCGTACCGCCTATTCTCTAACAATCTCCTGATATTGCATTATATGACGGACAAACTTGCTGATTATACCCTGTGCGGCTGATCTGTGCAGCGTTTTTTCTATAAACTCAATATGCCCGCCATCATCAACGGTGATCACCGCCGAAGACCGGGTCCCGTAATCGGCTCCATCGATGCAGATAGTGCCCAGCAGCCTCTCCCACTCAAGACCGATCTTTGTGTCCGGCAACTGATCGTCCGGCGGGCGAAAGCTGTCGGCAAGCGGAGCAAATAACAACATCGGATCAAGTCGTTTTGCCTCCACCATGTCTCTATAGAGCAGCGCCTTGCCTCGAACCACCTTGGGCCATGGTGTATCCAGCAGATGATTGCTGAGACCATAAAAACCGGGAGCAAGACGCTGCGGCCCACCCGATCTATTGGAATAGTAATAGAGTTCCCTGCTATCACCAAGAAGCAGATTAAAGCCGTTATAGCCGACACCATTTTCACTAAGTGCATGAATATAATGTTTGGCATCCTGTTGACCGGTAAGATAATCCGTGAGGATCTTACCGCGGGAAGGGGCATCCTCCCGATTCACTCCCGGTTGCCGATAGTTAGTAATCGCGGCAAATTTCAACTGCGCGGTAATGCCGAGCCAAATGCCGCCGCCCTGCAGATCCCGCCCGGCAAGTATCGTTTTTTTTCCATCGAGAAAAGCCAGTGGAGCGGTCGGCCGACGAAGGAACTCATCCCGATTAGCGGCGACAACCAGCCTGTAACCCGGGGTAGTTCTATATGACAGGAACAACACGCACATAGTGTTCTCCTCGCCATTCCTATGGCTGCCGAGGCCATTCCACCCCTTTTTCTTCATCGATCAGATAACAGAATTTGGCCCAGGCAAACTCTTTTTTTGAGACAGGACACCTCAGAGTGATTTTGTGTTCGCCGATGGCGGCAATCTCCCAATCGCCTTGACGGCGAGAGCCTTCAATACGAATTTTCTGCCCGACCTGGAACGGATACGGCTTAAAAACAGTAACGTCATGCTTCATATCAATCTCCCCATTTTTACTATAATAGTAAGCAATTCAATCTTTCCATTAGCCACACAGGCAAGAGTTGAACAATTCCTAAAGGGATGTCCATGCCCCATTGAACACGATCTAAGACCCATATAGCGCCAGGCATAGTTGCATTTTAAAAGAAACAGGGTACCTTATAAAAAGAATGATTTCCACTCAACACGCATCTATTATCCTCAGCTTGGTGGCGTCGTAAAAAACATGTCAATACCGCCCAAAACGGCATCTGCTGCTGTTGCTATTATAAAAAGCCTTTCGCCCTGCGAGAGTTTTCTCATTCTGAGGAGAGTTGCTCATCCGGAAGACCCATGGTCCGGTCATTTTTCTTTTCCCGGCGGCAGAAAGGACGCTCATGATCAGGACCTCCTGGCCACCTGTATCAGGGAGACAAGAGAAGAAACCGGTATCCTCCTCGATGCCGGGCAACTGCAGCAGCGCTTCCCCCTCGAGCCGGCAGGCCTCAACCTCCGAAGCCCTCTCTGGGTACAGCCGTTTCTCTTTACCATCTTAAATCCCCCGCCTCTTTCTCTTTGTCGGCGAGAGATCCAGGGCGCATACTGGCTCGAGGCCCAGCTGTTTCAAAACATGGACCTGCATGAAAACGTGGAAATGGTTCCGGGCCATCTTTTCCCAGCCTACCCTCTCGATGATTACTATCTCTGGGGCTTCACCTACCGACTGTTACAGACCGTTCTGCAGCCGACCGACAACCGGAAATAATTTGCCATTGCCACGCAACGTCTTATTAATATAAGAAGAGTTGGGCCAGCACAACAGGCGTGTTGGATTATTACTTGCCATTGTAGAAGAGGATAACGGTATGGCTGATTTTAAAAATGTTCTCGGCACCCCTCTGGAAATATGCAGTATCGAACCGTTAACCGGTTTTACCCGGGAAGGGAGCTGTAAAGTTACAGACGACGACTACGGTGTCCATGGCGTATGTGTGCAGGTAACCGAAGAGTTTTTGCACTTTTCAAAAAGCAGGGGCAATGATTTATCCACCCCCATGCCCATGGCCGGTTTCTCAGGTTTACAACCGGGAGATCGCTGGTGTCTGTGCGCCTCGCGGTGGAAAGAAGCCCTTGACCATGGTGCGGCACCCCTAGTCAACCTGGCGGCAACCCATGAAATTACTCTTAACTTTGTCTCGCTTGAGGATCTTCTTACCCATTCACTGGATAATGGCCATAGCTAAAAAGAGGCCCCAGCAGGGAAAAAATCTGTTCTTCCTGCCGGTAAAGATAACCGGCCCGGCATCAGACGTTAATTGCCATGCCCTTGGCTACTTCGTTCTTTTTCGCCTCTCCCAGCAAAAGACCGACTAGTTCCAGAGCAAATTCAATGGAAGTGCCAGCGCCTCGGCCGGTGACACAGTTTTTATCGATAACCACCTTTTCTCCAGCCTTCTCCTGCATACTCAGCTGATCACGAAAGAATGGATGGCAGGTGGCTTTCTTGCCCTCAAGCAACCCATGGTGCTGCAGCACAATCGCAGGTGAGGCGCAGATAGCACCATACAGCTTGCCTTCGTCGTTCTGTTTACGTAAAAGTTCTACCAGGATGAGTGAATTTTTTAAATTTTCAGCTCCGGGAATGCCGCCGGGCAAAACAATCAAATCATAGTTTCTTTCCGTACAATCGACCAGTAACCTGTCGGCCATCACCTGTACATTATGCGACGAGGTCACCAGCAGACTCTCACCGATTGCCGCCAAATCAACATCCGCGTCGGCTCGACGAAAGGCGTCAACAACACTCAGTGCTTCGATCATTTCAAAGCCCTCGGCAAGAGGTACAAGAATTTTTTTGGCCATGATCATCTCCTGTTGAATTTTTTAAGTGTCCTGATGGTAAGGGAATTACAGTTGGAAATGTGTTATACAATAAAGCTGTAATGCTTTACTGCAACTTTACCGGCGCAATACATGCCATTAACTGATATCAGGACAAAATTATGACAGAAGAACTACCAAGGCAACCGGCACAGAAACCAAAGCAAAGTTTTTCCGGCATGCAAGTGCTGGGAATGGTACTCGCTTCAATGTGTATAGCCATCGTCGCGACCGCTTTGGTGATAAAAATATTTCTTTTTCCAGCGCCCTTCCAGCCGGTAGAACTAACGCCAAAAGAATCACAACAATTGACGGATAAACTGGCACGATTTGAGGTCGTTAGCAATAATACAATATCAAAAAAGAAGACATCTACTAAATCCGACGCACTGACACCGGAACAATACAGTGAAGCGGGAGCGTCGCGGAATATTGATTTCACCGAACGTGAACTAAACGCCATGGTTGCCAAGAACACTGATCTGGCGGATAAAGTGGCCATCGATCTGGCAGAGAATATGGTCAGTATCAAACTGCTCCTTCCCCTGGATGCTGATTTTCCGGTGCTTGGCGGAAAAACATTGAAAGTGAACGCCGGAGCGGAACTGGCTTATCGAGAAGGACGGCCGGTAATTAAATTAAAAGGAGTCAGCCTTATGGGAGTTCCCATGCCCAATGCCTGGCTGGGCGGAATGAAGAATATAGATCTCATCAATGAATTCGGGGGAGACGAGGGTTTCTGGAAATCTTTTGCCGAGGGCGTTGACTCCATCAGGGTGGTGGAGGGATTTCTAAAGATTCGCTTGAAAGAATAACAGACAACAAGGCCCCTGTTGCGCAAAACAGGGGCCTTGTTGTGCTTCGGCAGGGCAAGGTTCATTTACTGTCTTATCGGCGTCGTCTGCAGATCTTTTTCGATAATAGGTGCCTGTATCCCCAGCGTCGTTGGTTTCGCATCCGGTATGGTAAATGCGCGATCAATGACGTCATCTCGAACCACAGGGGCAAATTCCTGGTCAGCCATGTACACCAGGTTAGGGTCGATGGCATTCATTTCCTGCTCTACCCGTTCGATATTGCCACGCACTTTGGAGGCAATCTCCACTTCGGGATACTTGACAAGAATATTTTTCAAATATTTGCGGGATTCCACCAGGAGTTTCTTGCGACTTTCCAGATCAGTCGTCTTGGTAAATCTGATAAAGAGGTCGGCCGCCTTTCTCCGGTCGGCATTTGCAGCATCCAACGACAATTCATCAATTTTCGCCACGGCTCTGGTGGAGTATTCGGTGTCAAGCAAACTGGTGAAAACATCAATTGCCTCTTCGTATCGTTCGCCATTAGCCAGCAGCATGCCATTATTCCACTGGTTCTGCAGGTCCTGCATCCGGGCCATTTTACCAGTTTCGTTCTCAACCGCCTCTGCTAGCCCCAGCTCTTCATTTTTTGCCTGCAGCTGCATCTGTTTTTCGGCACCGATAATATCAGTCGGCATGGTTTCCAGCAGTCGAATGGCCTGGGAAAATTTCTTTTCACTACTCAATCTATCTACTTCAGTAATAAAATCATTAAACCATCTGTCCGCTGCACCTAAGGCGACATTTTTCATAAATTCTACATTTGATATGACCAGCGAATAAGGATAGCTGTCCTGAAACTGCTCGGCCTGCCAGACTATCTTGTAACCATCTCGTTCAGGGATGTATCCCAGAAAGTTCCTCAGTATCCCGGAAAATTCATTGAGCTCCGGACTGCCGCCCTCGGAGCGATCGAGTATTGATAATTGCAGCTGGGACCACTCTTCCAGTTGACCAATTTTCCGATAGTCCTCGGAAATTTTTGTGTATTCAGTAGATGCCGCTCGGTAATTGCCCGAGGCGGTATACAGATCCGCCAGCATCTTTCGCAAAGACACCAGATCGGTGGCCTGTTCGTCGGAAATGGACATCTGATCGACCACCTGCTGATAAATCTCCGCCGCCTTTGCCTCCTGATGGAGGTACATCAGTGCATTGCCATAAAGAACTTTACTTCCGAGGCGTAACCGGTCACGTTGCGCCTCGGGGATGTTTCGCCACACCTGGACGACCTCTTCGTATTCTTTATTGGCCGCATGCCTCTCCAGCAGGGTTTCAAGCTGGGACAGATCTGCGCCGACCTCTCGCTGGCTCCAGCCGGCGGCTTTATCTTCGCCATCGGCAAGTAGACGACCGCACGCGTTTTCCAGAAAGGCAATATCGTTCTTTTGCAGCTCAAATATTTGCGCATTACTGATTTTCGCTTCGACATCCGCCTTGTCGGTCTGGAGCAACTTTTCACGCAGGTCGCTGTAACCGGTCAAAACGTCTTGCAGCCGGCGAAAACAACGCACCATCTGAACGGCCTCTTCGTCTTTGAGATTCTTGGTAACCGACTGACTGTCCAACTCTTTCCAGCGGTTGAGCTTTCGCCCGTACTCAAAAATTCTGTCGTTAATATACAGGGCTGAAGGCAACACCACGTCGCCGCTCTCTTGCCCCACCTCGTCCTGTTGGCCCTCGACAGCCAAATCCTGTAACTGCTCTAAGGTTTGACCATCGGTGTTCTCCTGAATATAGACCGGAGCAGAAGAAGGAGAGGGTGTTATTGAAGGGGAATGGCTCACCATCGGTTTTTCTGGAAAGGCGCAGCCTCCCAGATAGACAACACAAAAAACGACACAGACACCCCGGACAATTATCTTCATAAGTTTTTCTCAATCGGTTTGGCGTTGATATTTTATGCTTGTATTATTACCGGAATTTTCACTGTCCAGCTCCTGCTGCCGTTTTCCAGAATGGCTGAAAATTTCTTTCCAAAACAAAACGACCGGTTTCGGTCTTCCGGCCAAAAGTCAGAATCGACGGCTGCGCCCCCATCGCGCCTTGTACCTCTACCACAGGTTCAATGACCCTGCCGCCCTGCTCCGGCTCCACCGCGACATGCAACTGACCAATGTCGTCCCTTTTAATCGACAGACCATAAAACGAAAGGTCCACCGGGTCAAGCCTGTTAATGTAATCGTGCTCATGCAATAAGACCGAAGCAATCCGACTCCATGCGGGCAAGGCACCGGCAGCTCCGCTTATACGAGTTGATTTTCGCCGCATGGGATCATTATTATCAAATCCAACGTACACACCAAGAGCATACCCATCGCCTAGAGTCATCGCTCCCCCATTTTCGGTCACTTCCGGTAAGTAACCAAAGAAAGAAGCATTGGTATAATTGTTCGCTGTGCCGGTCTTGCCGAGCAACGGCACGGCAGGATTCAAATCGGCTATTTTTTTTCCAGGCCCTTCGTCATCACTTTGCAGCACGACCTCTTTCGTTGCTCCTCGCCCCGTGCCGAATTTTACGACATTTTCGAGGATGCTGCCGATCGCCAGGCTGACCCTGGCATCAACCACCCGTTTTTGCAATGGCTTTGGCTGATAAAGAATTTCCCCCTCGGCCGACTCTATACGATCAAGAATTGCCAGGGAATCATTACCCTCCTCCTGTTCACTATCACCAAAGGTAGCAATCTGTCCGGTAACAATTCCTTCATACATTCTGGTGGCTTCCAGTAAAGTAACAACATTTGATCCGAGTGGAAATGAGAGGACAGGCTCAAGACTGCTTTTAATGCCAAGTTGCTCGGACAATTGCAAGAGATAATAGAGACCGACGGTAATGCGAAAATCGTCGATCTCGGCAAGGACGTCAAGGCTGTAGGGTAATTCATCACTGAGCTTTTTATATTCGTGCTCCATCTGTTCAGCCACCTTATCAAAGGCAGCAATGCTCAACATACCATTCAACTTAATATTTTTCCAGAATCGTAATCGCTCCTCATCACCGAGCCATGCCAGATGATCTCGCAATTCGACCGGGTGGACATAGACCAGGTTTTCCGCAACGTTTCGTTGCCGCATAAAATGAATTTCGCCTGATTGCCGGTCCTTATAGAGCGACGCTGTTCCGGCAGAAGCAAAAACATCAGGCTCGGCAAATGCATCATGTGGTTCGACAAGCAGCCAGTAGGTTGTCAATTCTTTTCTGAGCGATTCAAGCAGACGAAAATGCTTGGCAAGAAAAGTCTTCCTCAGCCTCAGTTCGCTCACCTCATATGACGACAGGTTCGTTCTCTGCTGTGAGAGTTCTTTATCTATTTGCCGGGAAAACTCCTCATAATTGAGCCCGTAGGGTAACTCCTTTAATCGTTGATATTCATTCATCATTCTATCAAAAATGAAATCGGTCTCCAGATTTTTAATGGCCAACCGGTAAGCCGTAGCCCGGAGGGTTTCACGATTGATCTGGATGCCGTATCGATCACGAATTTTTGCCCGATAGCTCCGGTACGGTTCCTCTTGGCCATCGACCGTTCTCGGCCCAAGACCAACCCTGTCGGCCACCTCGATCAATTGTGCACGGGTAAGCTGATCACAAAGATGGGCGACCAGCCAGACCGAAGCAAGGTTTTCCGAATAAACCCCGGCCCAATCCATGGAAACCCAGGTATGGGGACTTTTATGGTCGGGTCGTGGATAGTAGGGCTGGTTATGATAAACGAAAACATTCCGGCGGTTATCTAAAAGATCGGCGCTGTTCCAGCCAAGCTGCAGAGCTGCGGTGTATACCAGTGGTTTAAAGGCTGACCCCATGGTTCTTCTCGCCTGGATAGCTCGATTGAAAAACCGGTTTTCCGTGCCGCCGGCCATGCCTTTTATGGCACCGTTCCGGATAACCAGAGCGCCCCCCTGTACCTGGGGATATTTCTGTAACTCAAGCGTCGCGGTTTCATCTTCCGTCACTTCACGAACGCGCACCCACACCCTGTCACCGGGCTGTAATTGGCTGACCAGTTTGTCCTGGTCTCCCTTTTTTGTTTCACTCCAGCGATTTTCCTGCCATTTGACCCGTGCCGTGACCAGGTCGGCAAGTCCTGCGGCGTCTATGGTCCCTAATCCTAACTGTTTATCAAGGGAGACGGTAATGTGGACATCTTTTCCTGTTCCTGCAATTTTCTCCACATGACCAAAGAGAAAAGCACCTTTTTGCAGCACCGAATCACCTGTATATTCGAGGTCGGCCAGTTCTGCCTGCACCTCCCGGCGTTCATAGCCTCTGAGGCGAACATCGAGTCTGGATAGTTCTCCACGCAGAATGGCAAGTGTGCTCTGCTGAAGCTCTCGGTCAATGGAGGTGATTACACGTACTCCTGAAGTTGCAATATTGGTTACGCCATTTGCCTCCAGAGCATCGAGAACTTCAGTTGAGGTAACGGCATCTCTGGCTAGGGCCATTACGTAGTCGAGGTCAAATCCCACCTTGCCTTTATTAAAGCCAATGTCCGCATTGAGTGCTTCGTTGTGGGTAAAAACGTCGATCATGCCGAGCTCTTGCATGTTATCGAGAACATATTTCAACCGAACCTTTGCCCGTGACCGGGCAAGTTCTGCTCCCTCCTTAGTTTTTTTAATAAACGGATTATAATAATTTGGTCTTTTGACGCTTCCGGCAATAAAAGCGCATTCAACCAGCGATAATTCGCCCGGTGTTTTATCAAAGTAGTACCGCGCCGCGACCCCTAACCCATGACCATTGCCGCTCACATAGAATTGATTGGCATAAAATTCAAAAATCTGCTCCTTGGAATAATAATATTCCAGCCGCAGCGCAAAGAGAAGTTCCTTCAGTTTTGCTTCAAATGATCTTTCGGTTCGTTTAAAGAGATTCTTTGCTGTCTGCTGGGTCAGAGTGCTGCCTCCCTGAACCACTCGCCCGGCTTGAATGTTTCTCACCATTGCTCGACTAATACCGACGATATCAAAGCCGAAGTGATCGAAAAACCGGTTGTCTTCCGAAGCCACCATAGCATTGACGAAAGTCTCGGGAATCTCACCGTAGGTGATATATTGACGATGCGCCGTGTCAAAAAAAACCCCAAGTTTTGTTACCCCGTCACTATAATAGACATGACTTTCTTTTCCGAGAATCGAACGAATATTCTCAATGGTAATCTCATCTCCAGGTTCCAGGACAACCAATTTATAGACATACCCCAGCACAGCGGCCATCGTAATGACACAAGTGGCTATTACAAAAAGAAATATTTTTTTCAACATGATTCCAATTTTTTTTTGGGCACAAGGTCTCCAGCAGGGTATATAATATCGCCCCTGATGATAAATGGCTATAAACCTTGCAATAACTCAGTATTTCGGTTTTAAATGGTCGTCAGGTATATTTTCAGTCCGACGGCAAAGAATACATGGTTAGCCGACATATCTCAACAGGCTAATTATGAATCTGTCTGTCTTTTTCATAAACTTTTCTATCACGGACGACGAGCAATTCGACAAATGACTTCTCTACCCACAACACTTGTGAAAGGCCTCGCTTTATTTTTTTCTGCAATCCTTCTGTCTAGTTGTGCAACTGACCGAACTTTCAGCATAGTGTCTGATCTTCCTGTTCAAGAAACACTGAAAAACACCCATCTGGAACTCTCCGACCAGGAACTCACAGATACCGAATCTAAAGCATTTCTCGACGAAGAACTGATTGCCCTCAGCCGAACGGGGTCCTGGGATGAAAAACCGTTGGCGGATACTAACGCCCTCTCCGACAGCGCGGTCTATGACTTTCCCGTGGTACTCAACAACAAAGTGAACATGTACCTCAACCTCTTTCAAACCAAGCAGAGAAACCAGTTTCGCCACTGGTTGGCCAGATCAACAATCTATCGGCCGATGATGGAGAAAGAATTGAAGGATGCCGGGCTGCCGCAAGACCTTATTTTCTTGGCCATGATTGAGAGTGGGTATAATCAGCTGGCCATCTCTAGTGCCAAAGCCGTGGGACTCTGGCAATTCATGCAGGCAACCGGCAGGCAATACCATTTACGCATCGACCAATATGTCGATGAACGCCGCGATCCCTTGAAATCTACCAAAGCTGCCGTGACCTATCTTGCAGATCTCTATAGAACTTTCGATGATTGGCATCTCGCCGTTGCCGCATATAATGGTGGGCCGGGAAAGGTCCGCACCGGCTTAAAAAAGCATCATGTTGACAACTTCTGGGATTTGGCCGCCAAAGAACATCTGCACCTGGAAACCAAACGGTATGTACCAAAGCTTATTGCTGCCCTCCTGATAGCCAAAAATCCCGAAAAATACGGTTTTACTGATATAACGTATCATCAACCCATTGACTACGATACTCTTACGGTAGGGCCAGGCATGAGCCTTGACGCCATTGCCCTGATCAGTAACAGCACCACCGAAGAGATACAACAGTTGAATCAGGAGCTGCGACTTAGCAAAACGCCCCTCAATCAAGAGCGATATTTAGTTAATATTCCGAAGGAAAGTGCCTCGATTGCAGCAAAAAACCTCTCCCGCCTGCATAGTGTTGTCACTACCGGCTACAAAACTCACACAATTAAAAAAGGTGATACCTTAACGAACATCAGTAAAAGATATAACATCAACAAGACGACTCTCCTCAAAGTAAACGATCTGCGTAGCAGCAAACTAGCCTCTGGCCGTAATATGCGAATTCCGTACAGCACTGTTCGCTACCAGCTCCTTCCCGAAGGAACATCGAAAGCTCTAGCTGTGTCCACGGAGAATCTTATCCTGCATCGAATAAAACCGGGTGATACTCTGTCAAAGATAGCCAAACAATATAGTGTCCCATCGGATATGCTTGTGCAATGGAATGGTTTAAAGAATATTCACTCCATACGGGCCGGGCAGCAACTTGCTCTTTATATCGACCGAGGCAACACCACCAAGGGTAAAAAAAATACGTCTTCCATCGCTTCCTTGACAGCTGATAAAAAGAAATTTTCAAAGAAAATATCCGATGCCCCATATGAATGGTATAATGTGAAAAACGGCGATTCACTCTGGACTATCTCAAGAAAATTCAGAACCTCGACTGCTGACATTAAAAAATGGAACAATTTAAAATCAGATCGTATTCAGCCGGGTTCCCAGCTCAAGCTTAAAAAAGTATAGCACAAAATCTGCCATCATCACAAAATATCACAGCTCTCTCTGATTTCTACATGACAAAGGTTTCATTAATGCCTATCTTGGGATCAGACGAATGCCACCCTGACACACCCAAGAGAATTTCACTCATCTGAGAAATACACTCCGACAGGCCCACAGACTCTCAGCAAAAAACAACAATTATGCCAATATCCGATGCACCTTTCCCAGCCCATGAGGACTATGGGACCGATGTCCATGTTGTCAAACATGGTGATAAGACAGTTTTGCTCGTCGGCACCGCGCATATTTCTCAGCAATCCGTGCTCCTGGTCAAAAAAGTCATCGAACAGGAACAACCGGACTGTGTCTGCCTGGAGCTTGATGACAAGCGGTATCAAGCTCTGACACAAAAAAAACGATGGGAATCTCTTGATTTAAAAACAATAATCAAAGACAAGCAGCTCTCCACTTTGCTCGTTAGTCTCCTTATGGCCTCATATCAGAAACGACTTGGCGGGAAGCTCGGTATTACCCCGGGTGCGGAGCTGCTCATGGCTGCACAAACTGCAAAAAATCTACAGATCCCTCTCTCACTTTGTGACCGGGATGTACGCATTACCCTTCGCCGAGCTTGGAAATCGACTTCTTTTTTAAAAAAAGGCTATCTGCTCGCTTCCCTGTTGACAAGTCTCTTTGATAAGACCGAAATATCGGAAGAGAAACTGCAGGAACTCAAACAAAAGGATGTGCTAACCGAGCTTATGGAGGAACTGGGCGATACTTTGCCGGATCTCAAACGGGTGTTAATCGATGAACGGGATATTTATCTCGTCGAGAAAATCAAATCGTCCCCCGGAAAAAGAATCATCGCCGTAGTCGGCGCCGGTCACGTCGCTGGTATGCTCCGACAATTTGCTACTGATAATAAACATAAAATTGCCGATGTCACCCTGATCCCTCCGGTATCAAAAGGATATAAAATTGCAGGCTGGGCTATTCCACTGCTGATCATCGGTTCCCTCGGCGTCATTGCCTCACAAAAAGGGATCTCTGCCGCGGGCGATAATCTTCTCTTCTGGATTCTTGCCAATGGTATCCCGGCCTCTATTGGCGCCTTGCTGGCCCTGGCCCATCCTTTGACAACCATAGGTGCCTTTGCCTCGGCCCCGATAACCAGCCTGACGCCAGTCATAGGTGCTGGTTATGTTACTGCTTTTATACAGGTTATTACCTGCCCACCGGTAGTCAGGGAATTTGAAACGGCCGGAGAAGATATCGGTTCGTTCAGAGGATGGTGGACGAATCGACTCCTCAGAGTTTTTTTAGTTTTTCTCCTCACCGGTCTTGGATCGGCTGTAGGTACCTGGGTTGGCGGCTATGAAATCTTCAAGAATTTGATCGGTTAAGAAAAAGATATAATATCCAGTATGTTGACTAGAAAACAAGCAAACAGCCTGCAACGTACTAAATTAGTAAAATTTTATTGGAAATAATTGAATGTCTGAAAAGAAGTCTCCGTCGGCGCTCTCCCTGACCACACGCCAAAAACAATTTCTCAAAGGGCTTGCCCATCCTCTCACCCCTCTTGTCCAGATTGGTAAGGACGCATTAAGTCCCGGTCTACTGGAAACGATTAAGACCGAGCTCCTCCACCACGAGCTGGTCAAAGTAAAAATAGGCAGCAATTGTGCACTGGACAAGCATGATACGTCGACCACCATCGCCGAACTGACGGCAAGCGCTCTGGTGCAGTTAATCGGCAAGACTATTGTTCTCTATAAGCCTAATCCCAAAAGAGCCAAAGAAAAAAGGATCACCCTGCCAAAAGCCAGATGATACAAGCCGCGACATTCTGGCGATGCGTAGTTATGCATTTATTACCTGGCGCTGAACAATGTTACAGTTCCAGCAGCATGGTCGGCCTTCCCTGGGCAGCTGTCACCAGCGAGGTTTCTCCCCACTGCGACACGGCAAGTAAGGCTGCTTTTCGGGCAAGTTCCGGGGTATTATTTGTCTCACTCAGATGAGCCAAAACAGCGACTCGAAGATGAACACTAATCATGCCGGCAAGAAATTCAGCGGCATCTTCATTGCAGAGATGCCCCTGACTGGAACGAACCCGTTGCTGCAATGACAAGGGATAGACCCCGTCCTTCAACATCTGCAGGTCGTGGTTAAATTCCAGGATGAGTCCATTGCATTCGGCCAGCCGTCTGCCCAATAGATGGGAAACCTTGCCAGTATCCGTACAGTAACCGATACTTCTCTTACCGTCACTGACCACATAGCCCACGGGATCGGCGGTATCATGGGAAATTCGAAATGATCGAACCTGCAGGTCATCTATCGACAACAGATCCCCCGTCTCAAATTCTTTCTTGGCAAAGAGCTTGCCCATGCGTTTTTCACCGGCAGCAAATGTCCCGCCATTGCCGTATGCGGGGAGTTTACACCGCCTGGAAATGACTCCAACGCCCTGGATGTGGTCGTTATGCTCATGAGTAATACACAGAGCTCGGACATTCGATAAATCACGGCCAATCGATTTTAACCGTGTCTCAATTTCTCTGCCGGAGAAGCCGGCATCAATGAGGATACCGGTTTTCCCACTCTCAATATAGACGGCATTGCCGCGACTGCCGCTTCCTAGAACTGAAAAAAGCATCTCCCTCAAACCCCTGTATGTCCGAAGCCACCGGCATTTCTTTTGGTTGTATCGAGAACGGCCGTTTTTACCCAGACCGCACGGACCACCGGTGCCAGAACAAACTGGGCGATGCGATCGCCTCGATTTATTGTATAGGCTTGCTGGCCAAGATTAATCAGAGCTACCTTCACCTCCCCACGGTAGTCGGTATCAATTGTTCCCGGGCTGTTCAGGACGGTTACGCCGTATTTAACAGCCAGGCCACTGCGCGGTCGCACTTGCAATTCATATCCGGAAGGCAGCGCCACACGCAATCCCGTTGACACGAGAACCCGCTCCCCCGGCTGTATTGTCAGGCTTTCTTGGACAGCAGCCTCAACATCCATGCCGACTGCGCCCCCAGTTTCGTAACCCGGCAGATGCAGGTCGTGCTCATTTTCCGGAACAAGCCAGCACACTTCGACTTTTTCCTCTTTCATCCAGACTCCCTGTTTACGTTGATCATTTTTGATCGCTGCGCATGAAAAAAGCCGACTTCCTCGAAAGAGAAAGTCGGCTTGGAAACAACAATAAAGCTCCGGGGAGGATTTACTCCTCCATCAAAGCCTTACGGCTCAAACGAATCCGGCCGCGATTATCCACATCGAGAACCTTGACTTCAATGACATCGCCTTCTTTGACCACGTCTGTCACCTTAGCCACTCGTTTAATATCCAGTTCGGAAATATGCACCAGTCCATCGGTACCCGGAAGAATCTCGACAAAGGCTCCGAAATCCTTAATAGTTTTAACAGTACCCTTGTAAACCGCACCGACCTCGGCTTCGGCAGTAATAGCTTTTACTTTTTCCACAAGGGCATCGGCAAGCTCACCGCTCAGGGCGAACATTTTTATAAGCCCGGAATCATCAACTTCAATCTTCGCATCGAACTCGGCGGAAAGTTCCTTAATGATTTTGCCGCCAGGCCCGATAATATCGCGAATTTTGTCAGGGTTGATTTTATGAACCATATATTTAGGCGCATGTTCTACAACCTGATCACGGGACTTGGTGATACCTTTCAGCATCTCGGTAAGAATGTGCACTCGTCCGGCTTTTGCCTGTTCGAGGGCATTGCCCATGATGGCCCGATCAACACCGTCGATTTTAATATCCATCTGCAAGGATGTGATGCCGTCACTGGTGCCGACAACCTTGAAGTCCATATCACCGAGATGATCTTCATCACCAAGAATATCCGAGAGGATAACAACCTTTTCCCCTTCTTTGATCAGTCCCATGGCAATACCGGATACCGGTCGCTTCAATGGGACTCCGGCATCCATCAAGGCCATGCTGCCGCCGCATACCGTGGCCATGGAAGAGGATCCGTTGGATTCAAGAACTTCTGAGACTACCCTGATGGAATAGGGGAAATCTTCTTCCGCCGGAAGTACCGCTTCCAGTCCGCGGGTGGCCAGTGTCCCATGACCAATATCACGACGGGATGGTCCCCGTAAAAATCGTGCTTCCCCTACGCAGTATGGCGGGAAATTGTAATGCAGCATAAAGCGGCTGAGATGCTCTCCCTGCAAAGTCTCGATGCGCTGTTTATCGCGCTCGCTACCAAGCGTTGTGGTCACCAGGGCCTGGGTCTCGCCACGAGTGAACAGCGCGGAACCATGTGTTCGCGGCAAATATTCCGTCTGACAGTTAATCTCGCGGATTTCATCAAATTTTCGTCCGCCGATCCTGATTTCGCTATTAACAATCTTGTCGCGCATGAACGATTTTTTGTAGGCGGAGAGCAGCTCTTTGACTTCGCCTCTTTTCTCACCTTCCGGGTCAAGCTCGGCCAGAACCTCTTCTTTTAGCACATCGTAGACCGTGCCGCGTTCAATCTTGTCAGAAGTGCTGAAAACCTTTTCCATTCCCGCTGCGGCAACTTCACGAACTTTTGCAAGAAGCGCTTCATCAATCTTTGGAGTTTCAACTACTGCTTTTGTTTTGCCGATAGATTTTTGTAATTCTTCCTGAATATCGATAAGCGGCTGCAATTGCTCAAAGGCATAAAAAATACCGGAAAGGATCTCATCCTCACTCAGTTCATCAGCCTTGCCTTCAACCATGACTACGGCCTTCCGGGTGCAGGCGACAATTATATCCATGGACGATTCGGTCAGTTCGGCAATTGTCGGATTCAGAACATACTGACCGTCAATATACCCAACCCGTCCCCCGGCAATCGGTCCGGCAAAGGGGACGTTGGAAATGGTCAGGGCACAGGATGCTCCAGTCAGGGCGAGGACATCCGGCAGGATGTTCTGGTCGGCGGAA
Organism: uncultured Desulfopila sp.; assembly: GCA_964412665.1. Classification (GTDB taxonomy): domain Bacteria; phylum Desulfobacterota; class Desulfobulbia; order Desulfobulbales; family Desulfocapsaceae; genus Desulforhopalus_A. The sequence continues at coordinate 9,707 of CAYPPR010000035.1, read as the reverse complement.
AGGACAGTGGCAATAACCTGGGTTTCCGCCGAGTAGCCCTTCGGGAAGAGCGGTCGCAGCGGCCGGTCAATAATTCGACAGGTGAGTACCTCATTATCACTTGGTCTGCCGATTTCACGCCGGAAATAATTTCCGGGAATTCGACCGACCGAGGCAAGTTTTTCCTGATACTCAATCGTCAAGGGTAAAAAATCCGCGTCCGGCTTGCTCTTGCCAGCGCCGACCACGGTGACCAGAACCATGGTATCTCCGGAACGGACAACGACGGATCCTGATGCCTGTTTGGCAATTTTTCCAGTTTCGATGGATATAGTTTTTCCACCAATTTCAGTTTCTACTTTGTTCAACATGTTTTCTCCAGATGTGCAGCATCAGGGAAAGGCGCAGCGCCAACTTTCCGACTGGATT
>CAYPPR010000035.1:0-9289 GCA_964412665.1 uncultured Desulfopila sp. | reverse complement strand
CCACCAGCCCCGTATGCTCTATTTTCTCGGATTTCCTTAAACAACAAAAACCTCAAACAGCTCCTAAACCGAGGGACCGTTTGAGGTATAATGGCACTATGCCCAGGCCCATACATGCACCTGGCGCCAACAGATTTTACTTACGCAGACCAAGTTCCTGCAGCATCGTTCTATATTTGTTGACGTCTTTCTTCTTCAAATAATCAAGCAGGCTTCGTCGCTGACCGACGAGTTTGAGGAGTCCCTGTCTTGAATGATGGTCCTTTTTATGCACTTTAAAATGCTCGGTAAGGTACTGAATACGATCAGTTAAAAGAGCAATCTGCACCTCGGACGAGCCGGTGTCGGTTGGATGAATCTTAAATTTCTCGATAATCTCATTTTTGTTTACTGCTGACTGTGCCACGACAATCCTCCTGAAACTGTATAGTAAATATCTGTTAGTTACAATTCATTGCTTGACAATATTCTATAGTCTTTTAAAAAAACTATCTACTCATTACAACAATAGGTCTGCGAATTTGGTGGCGAACCCTGCAGACCAGCTAGATACCTTGTTAGTGCCGTACAGAGCATTTTATTGTTTTTGCAGAAAACAAATCTGTAAGGTCCTGAACGTCACGGACACACTAGCCAACTCGGGTGATTATTGCAATAGTTTACACACCTCGTCGACTGTTATCATCCTGCCCAGGCACTGACCTAATGCATCCTCACTGCTCAGTTCATCCCACGTCAAACTGTCGTCAACCGTGAAGAAGCCGCTTCTCGTTCTTCGTAGTTGAACCAGATGTGCGCCGCAGCCAAGACTCCTGCCGATATCAGCGGCAAGAGTTCGTATATAGGTGCCTTTACTACAGACAACCCTAATGCTGAGATCGGCCTCCTCGCCGGATAACGCGTCGCATTGATCGGTACGCTCAAGGGTGAAGATGTCAACCTGTCGTGCATCTTTGACTATTTCAATCCCTTTACGGGCATAATAATAGAGCGGCTTGCCGTTATGCTTCAGGGCGGAATAAGCTGGCGGCACCTGCATTTGCCTGCCCCGGTATTTTTGCAGACATTCTTCAACCATTAGGGGAGATAATTCACCGAGCGGAGTGTGGGCAGTCACCGCCCCCTCTGTATCCTGCGTCGCTGTTTCAACACCGAGTCGAAGAGTAGCCAGATATTCTTTTGTCCCTTCCATGAACTGCGCAATGAGCTTGGTCGCCGGTCTACCGGCACAGAGAATAAGCAAGCCGGTGGCAAAGGGATCAAGCGTCCCGGCATGACCCACTTTTTTTATTTTCAAGATTCGGCGCAGCCTGCTCACAATGCCGAAAGAACTCATGCCGACGGGCTTATCTACAAGAAACACTCCAGCTTCTATCTCGGGTATCATTTTCAAAACATCACAACCTGTAATCGAGTAGACGCATCAGCAAATGACGCACTCAGTCTCCATCTATCAAGGCCTGCGAGAGTACATCCGTTAATTCCGAACGCACCTGCTTGATCGATTTTCCACTGCAGCGAAAACCAGCGGCATTCCGATGCCCGCCCCCCTCAAAAACTTTGGCGACTTCCGCCACATCACACTTACCCTTGGCCCGCAGACTCACAGCAATACTACCGTCGTTTGCCTCCTTTATCAGGATAGCCACCTTTACCGAACGGAGCGATCTAGGGAAATCGATGAACCCTTCAACGTCCTGCAGGGTAGCGCCACTTTCTTCGAGCATCCGACTTGATACATGCATAAAAGCAACCTGGTCCGCTTCGACAATGCGTATGGTCGAAAGGACCATCTCCATCAACTTCAACCTCTGTGGGCTGAAATTATCGTAAAGATGACCGCAGACGTCTTCAGGCCGCACCCCTCTGTCCAAAAGTTCGGCGGCAATCTGCATTGTTCTCGGCCGAGTTCCCTCGTAACGAAAAGAACCGGTATCGGTGCAGATAGCGACATAGAGATTGTAAGCACAATTATAACTTATCGGAGCACCAAGGGCCAAAGCCAGTTCATACACCATCTCGCCGGTGGAGGATTTCGTTGTTTCGACCCACCTAGCCGTACCAAAATCTTCATGGGATTGATGGTGATCGATAACCACAAAAGGAGAGCTTTGCAAAAATTCACGCTTGGAGGAACCTAATCTGTCTTCATCTCCACAATCGAGGGCGATGCTTATCACATTTTCGCCAGCGGCGGCAAGAAAGGACCGGTACTCGTCAAGGCTGCTATGCGCTTTGTTGATATCAGGCAGGAAATCATACAAATGCGAGACAGGTTCTTCTAAAAAGCAGAATACATTTTTGCCGAGCGCTTCAAGAATATCCGCCAACCCAAACAAGGATCCTAAAGCATCTCCATCGGGATGCGTATGCGTGAAAAGAACGATATTATCGGTTGCGCTGATTTCTTGGATTATCCGCTCAGGAATCATCCCTTTCGGATTTTCTTTCATTGGCTATTTCCTGAAAAATTTCATCCAGCTCTGCCACCTTTTCCACCACAGTATCATATCGAAAAAAAAGTGCCGGGGTAAAACGTAAATTGAGCGTTTTGGCAATATGACTGCGCATAAATCCCTTTGCCCGCTCCAGACCAATACCCGCTTCCTTGATTTCTTTTTTTCCACCCATAACGGTGAAATAAATACGGGCCAGACTTAAATCGTCCGGTACTTCTACCCGTGAAATACTGACGCCCTCCAGCCTGGGATCTCTTACCTTGCTGATCAAAAGAGTAGACAGTTCATTTCTGATGGCTTCCGCCACCCTCGATGAGCGTTTTTGCTCATTTTTTCCACCTATGCCGATGGAGTCAAGTGTCTGTTTTGGATCCCAGCTTGCCACGTTATAACCTTTTTTATGAGAGAGTTGCTTCGATTTCCTTCATCACAAAGGCCTCGAGATGATCACCGACTTTAATATCGTTGAATTTCTCGACACCGATACCACATTCATAACCGGACGTCACTTCTTTAACATCATCCTTGAATCTCCTGAGAGATTCAATCTTTCCGGTATAAATGACTACACCGTCGCGTAACACCCGAATTCTGGCGGTGCGCAGAATCTTCCCGTCGATAACAAAACTACCAGCAATGGTACCGATTTTCGGCACACTGAAAGTTTCACGTACTTCAGCGAGACCGATAACCTCTTCTACAAAGGTCGGTTCGAGCATCCCAACCATCGCCTTACGTATGTCGTCCAATGCATGATAGATAACGTCGTAGGATCGAACGTCAACATTTTCCTTGACGGCCAGCTCCTTGACTTTGGCACCTGGTCTGACATTAAAACCGATAATAATTGCATCGGATGCCGAGGCAAGGAGGATATCCGACTCGGTAATCGTGCCGGTACCCTCGTGGAGGATCCTCACCTTGATCTCTTTGGTGGACAGATCGCCCGCAGCCTTGGCAAAAGCCTCTAAGGTACCTTGCACATCCGCCCTCAGAACAACGCGCAGTTCCTGAACCTCGCCTTCGCTCATCTGTTCAAACAACTTATCAAGAGAAATTTTGCTGTTCGCCCCGAGTTCACTTTCTCTGGCCTTGAGGGATCGTACCTGGGATACATTTCTTGCCATCTTCTCGTCAGTGACAACAATGAATTCGTCACCGGCACTCGGCACCCCGGACAAGCCCTGCACTTCAACAGGAATAGCCGGTCCGGCCTCTTTTATCTTTCGGCCCTTATCGTCGAGCATGGACCTTACCTTGCCGCTAAACTGTCCGACGACAAAATATTCGCCGAGATGCAAAGTACCATCCTGAATGAGAACGGTCGCAACCGGCCCCCGGCCTTTATGCAGCTGAGCCTCAACAACCCTTCCCCGTGCCTTTCTCGTACTGTCCGCCTGCAGTTCAAGGACTTCCGCCAGCAGCTGAATAGATTCGAGAAGGTTATCAATGCCGATATTTTTCTTGGCCGAGGTCTCACAGTACATGGTCTCGCCGCCCCAGTCTTCAGGCATAAGATTCAGCTCGGAAAGCTCTCTCTTAACCCTGTCGATGTCAGCATTATCCTTATCAATTTTATTGACCGCGACAAGAATCGGCACATCGGCGGCCTGGGCATGGTGGATAGCCTCCCGGGTCTGATCCATGACACCATCGTCGGCGGCCACGACAAGTACTACAATATCGGTTACCTGGGCGCCGCGGGAACGCATTTCCGTAAAGGCGGCATGGCCCGGTGTATCGACAAAAGTAACATCGCCCGAAGCCGACCGTACATGGTAGGCGCCGATATGCTGCGTAATACCACCGGCTTCCCCCTCGGCAACATCGGTTTTGCGAATTGCGTCGAGAATGGAGGTTTTTCCGTGATCGACATGACCCATTACCGTAACAACTGGAGATCTGGTTTTTTTCATTCCGCCTTCTTCCGACTCGTTAAGCATTTTCATGCCTATTTCTTCGGTGATGCCCTGCTCAACCTCATAATCAAAATCGGCGGCAATGAGTATCGCCGTCTCCGTATCAACAGCTTGGTTGATGGTCGCCATCACGCCAAGTCCCATCAATTTACCGATGACATCACTGGCTTTAATTTTCATTCGCTGGGCAAGGTCACCAACAGTGATGGCGTCATAGACTTTAAAACGTTTCTTGCTAGCCTTCATTTCAGCAGGCGGCGAAATCATCCTAGCGGCTTTTCTGCTTCTCTTGCCTCGCCTGCCGCCTTCAGTCCCTTGATAATCTTGGGCAAAATGGGTAAACTTTACATTTTTCTGCCCCTTCTTGGCCCCGCGGCGAGCTTCGATACTCTTTTCTTCTTTTACTGGAATATTTTTTTTGCCTTTTTTCTTTGCTCGTCCGCTGTCATCAGCTACAGGAGGCATCTGTGGCCTGGAAGGACCGGGAGCCGACGGTCGTTGCACGGCAGGTCTAACGACTTTCTTCTTTACCGGACGGGATGGTGTTTGGCGTTGCTCAACCATACTGGGCAGTTCAATGGTGCGTACTACTCTTGCCATTGGTTTTTTCTGCACAGGCTGCTTGCCTTTTTTCGCGGGCCGAACCTCAGGCTGTTTTTTGGTCTCACCGGTTGGTTCCGCTTCCGCAGGTGCCTGGTCGTCGCTTTGTTCTTCAGGTAGTGTGCCGGCTTGCTCTTCCTCCGGCTTTTGCTGCTCCGACACTTGCTCGATTACAGCGGTCTGCTCCTGTTCAGAGACAACATCAGATTCTTTAATTTCTTGCGTCTCTGATGGGGCGAAGACCTCGGCGGCAGGTTCTGCAACGACAGCTTGCTCTTTTTCTGGAGCAGATGTGGTTTCGGGCGGAGCAGTCTCTTTGCTCTCTTCCTCCATGGCCACCGCACTGACCGGAGCTTGCTCTTCGGTCTCTCCTTTAAGCGACTCGACCTCCGGTTGCACGTCCACCTGCACTTCCGGAGCCTCTTCAACAACCTGAGCTCTACGCCGTATAACCGTTGCTCGACGGCGAATCACCGTTGGGCCATCTTTATTGCTGTCAATACGCTTTTCAACAAGCTCGGTATTTGCCGATTTCAGAATAGTCTTCCGAATCGTTTCAGCCGTTTCGTCGTCAACAGACGAACTGTGGCCTTTGATATCAAAGCCAAGTTCAATCAGTTTATCCGTCAACGCTTTACTGCTCATGCCGGCCTCCTTGGCCAACTCATACACCCTGATTCTGCTCATCCTTTACTCCCGTATTGCATCACAACAGTTATTTCATCCATCAATTTATCGGGGTGAACCTAGTCACCCGACCTTTGATGAATCATTTTAAATCTCTCTATTCAAAGACGAAACAATCTTTTCCATTTTTTTTTCTTGGCAAGAAAGAGCTGCATACATTGCTCATCCTTGCAACAATAGACACCCCTCCCAAGCAGTATTTGTCTGGAATCAGGCTCTACCATTTCATTTCTCCAGACATAACGCTGCAGCGATTGTTTCGTTTTTTTTATGCCGCAGGAGCAACAGGTTCGCAGTGGTGCCGTCATTCTTTGGGATGATCGACGCTACTATCCGTCTCTTGCGCCCCTTCACCTTCGTCAATTAGTTCTGCAGAAAGAACATCCACTTCCTCTGCGGCGGCGACAGCTTCTTCATCTTTTACTTCAGTGACTTCGGCAACACCTGGCGACGGTTCTTCCGGCGACGGTTCTTCTTCAACGACAAAGGGGATTGTCTTCGCTTCCTCTATCAATCTTTTTGCAAATTCTTCATCGATGGAGCGAATGACGATAAGGTCATCGATGCTCTTCTCAGCAAGTACCGCCGTGGAAAAAATATTTTTGCCGAGCAACTGGTCCGCCAACGATTCATCAACACCCTGAAGTTTCAACAGCGACTGATAACCCTCATTCGACAGGTTATTATATCGCTGCTCACTTTTTACGTCTATGCGCCAGCCAATGAGTTTCGAGGCAAGGCGAACATTCTGACCCTGTCGACCGATAGCAAGAGAAAGCTGATCATTGGGTACAACCACCAGGAGCGAATTGGCATCTTCATCGGCCATAACCATACTGACATGGGCAGGAGCAAGCGCGTTATAAACGTATTTGGCCGGGTCAGGACTCCAGGTGACTATATCAATACGCTCACCCTGCAGCTCCTGCACGACATTTTGCACCCGCGATCCTTTCATACCGACACATGCACCTACAGGATCGACGTCACCCTCGGATGAACTGACGGCTATCTTCGCACGAAAGCCGGGCTCCCTGCTGACACCCATCACCCGGACAATTCCTTCTGCCATTTCCGGCACTTCCATTTCAAAAAGTTTTCCGAGGAATTCGTCACAAGTTCTAGAGAGAATGAGCTGCGAATCACGGCTCGTCTGCCGCACCTCTTTTAGATAAGCCCTGATCCGATCACCCTGCTTGAAAGAACGTTTTGGAATCTGTTGATCTTTCGGCAAAATTGCATCAGTCCGGCCAAGGTTGACAACCATATTTCCCCTTTCGAAGCGCTGCACAATGCCACTCACTACTTCGCCGATACGATCTTTGAACATGTCATAAATAACTTCCCGCTCAGCATCCTTCATCCTGTGGATAATGACCTGTTTGGCCGACTGTGCAGCTATTCTTCCCAGATCAGAAATATCCTGCATCTTTTCACCGAGCTCATCACCAACCTGTACTTCAGGATCAAGTTTTCTGGCCTCATCCAAAGATATTTCCGTCTGCTCGTCTTCCGCCTCGTCAACGACAATTCTAAACTGGAAGACCTCTACTTCACCGAACTCTTCATTGTAACGAACTTCCATATCTCGACGGCTACCAAATTTTTTCCTGGCAGCAGACTGGACCGCTTCTTCGATGGCCTCTATCAGCAATGTTTTATCAAAACCTCGATCTCTGCTGATCTGGTCGATTATGCGTTTCAAATCTGATAGCATTCTCTTACTCCGTCCTTATGACTTTCAACTCCGACATGCGGAGAACATTGCATTGTGCAAACAAGATGGTCCTTTTTGCTCAAACAGCCAGCCTGGCCTTGTTTATCTTGTCAAAAGAAAACTGAATGGCCCGGCCGTCATCGAGCTGCAAATGTATCAGCTCATCTTCAATTTTTTCAATTATACCTTCAAACACCTTTTCGCCATTGATAGCTTGATGCAACTTTACCCTGGCCTTGCGACCACGGTAACGGCCAAAATCCTCAACTGATCTGAGCGGCCTTTCCAAACCAGGAGAGGACACTTCTAAATGGTATGCATGATCGATAAAATCTTCCACATCAAGATAACGACTCAATTCACGGCTGACATTGCTGCAGTGCTCAAGCGTCACCCCCGTTGGTGTATCAATAAAAACGCGCAGAACCCAGCCATGGCCTTCCCTTCGAAATTGAACATCAAACAACTCAAGATCCATGGTCGGCAAGAGCCCTTGCAGAAAATCCCGCAATTTATCGACAATCAATTCACTCATTGCGTGTACCTCAGTTCCTGATGCCCTACCGGCGCCAAAGAACAGCTCCTTTTGACTACAAAAACTACCCTAACCGTTTTTATAACAACGCCACCAATATGTGGACATAAAAAAAAGCGGGCAAAGCCCACTTTCAAAACCGTCCTGCAACGCAAAGCAACAGGAGGTATAGCCGAATACCCCACACCCTGAGCAAAAAAACCGAAACATAACCTCTTGGGACAATCTACCGGAAATGGTTCTTGAACAGGATGGCTAAAAAATTACCCGAAGGAAGAATTAACCATAAACCTCCGACAATGTCAAGTCTAAAGGTGTTGCCGTTAACTTACTAAGTACAGAATCATGGCGACTTATTCGCCCTTTTTTTTTCTTCGCCATAGCCTTTTTCAACGGTGTCCCAACTCCTGCAAAAGAGAGTAGAGGAATCTTTTCAGCGTCGGCTTACAAAAGCGAGTACCTGATAAGCACTATCTCTACTCAATCTTGGTAAATTAGTTAATAATCCCAATTAAATAGCACAGAAAAAGTCTTTCTCGGTGTAACAATTCAATTGCTACCAGGCACAGCAAAATATAAAAAATTCTATTTGACAAACAACGGTTGTACCTTTATTTAAACGACTGTTCCGAGTGCCTTCCAACGTTGCACCGCTTACTGCGCCCCAGGGCTGCAGCATCGATATCTCTTTGTGATGTTGTAACAATAGCATCATCTTCAACAAGACATTCAATGATGATACATTTTATCACAACATCATATCATCCTTAACTCAGCCTTGGTTGAACCGTTTCTTTAACTGGACGAATACTTAATTTCATGACAGAGAAAACTCTAATAATTGCAGAAAAGCCCAGTGTCGCCGCCGATCTGGCCAAAGTGCTTCCCGGCAAATTCAAAAAGGAAAAAACCCATTTCGAGGGGGATACGTACATCGTCTCCTACGCCATTGGTCACCTTGTTTCCATCTGCTACCCGGAGGAGATTGATCCGGCCTATCAGAAATGGGATATGGCTACCTTACCAATCCTGCCCGACACCTTCCCCCTCAAAGGCCTTGACGGCACGAAAGGACAATTGAACGCATTACAGAAACTGATCCGCCGCAAAGATGTCACAGAGATCATCAACGCCTGCGATGCCGGGCGCGAAGGCGAATTGATTTTCAAGTATATAATAAAATTTGTGTGGAACAGTTCCGTCGCCAAAAAATCATTTAAACGGTTATGGCTGCAATCAATGACCAAGGACGCTATTCAAAAAGCATTCGCCACCTTACGGGAAAACGAAGAATTACAGCCACTGGAAGACACCGCCCTGTGCCGGTCGGAATCAGACTGGCTGATAGGTATCAATGCCACCAGAGCCCTGA
>CAYPPR010000034.1:0-47084 GCA_964412665.1 uncultured Desulfopila sp. | reverse complement strand
GGTGGGGTGTTTGCCCCATCTCCTTTTATACAAAACCAAACATAACCTACTCTTATGAAAGTACCTTTGCTCGATCTCCAGGCGCAATTGGAGTACCTCGAAGATGATCTCATCGCCGCTGTTACCCGGGTCGTCAAGTCGACCCGCTATATTCAGGGGCCTGAGGTTGAGACCTTCGAAAAAGAAATTGCCGAATACTGTGGAGCCGACTATGGCGTCGGCGTTACCAGCGGTACCGATGCTCTGTTGATCTCACTGATGAGTCTTGGCATAGGACCGGGGGATCACGTTCTGACCACGCCATATTCCTTCTTTGCGACCATGGGGGTCATTCTCAGGCTGGGTGCGCTGCCTGTTTTTGCCGATATCGATCCGATCAGCTTCAATATCGATCCAGCCCGGATGGAAGAGTTGCTTGTCGCGGATACCGAGCGGAAAATAAAGGCAATCATTCCTGTGCATCTGTATGGGCAATGTGCCGACATGGCGACTGTTATGGCCTTAGCAAAGCGTTATGAACTTCCCGTCGTAGAAGATGCTGCCCAGGCTATTGGGGCGCAATATCCCCTGGACAAAGCAGGAAATTCCGATTACAAAAAGGCTGGATCCATGGGAATCGCCGGTTGTTTTTCCTTTTTCCCCAGCAAAAATCTCGGGGGAATCGGCGATGCCGGAATGGTCGTCACCCAGAATAAAGATTTTGCGGAAAAGCTTGTCTTGATGCGAAATCATGGTGCGCATCCCAAATATTATCATAAAATCGTCGGCGGCAACTTCCGTCTCGATCCGATTCAGGCCGCGGCTCTGCGCGTAAAATTGCCGTATCTTGAGCGATGGCACGCACAGCGGGCTGAAAATGCCGGTCGATATGATCATTTTCTCTCAAAATCAGGGCTTGTAGAAGCCGGGCGGGTTGTTGTGCCGAAAGCAGTGTATGCTGATAACGCCGTAAAAGCAGATACACAGGCCAATGTGCACATTTATAACCAGTATGTGTTGCGTGTTGAGCGCAGAAATGAACTGAGAGAATGGCTTGGCAAGAACGATATCGGTTGTGAAATTTATTATCCTGTTCCTCTGCACAAACAGGAATGTCTTGGTGTGCTGGCATCCGGGGTGCATTGCCCGGAAGCGGAAAAAGCCGCTGATACAACAATTGCATTACCAATCTATCCGGAACTGACCGAAGCGATGCAGGCCTATGTCGTTGAGAAAATAGTGCAGTTTTATAGCTGACAGGGTAGCATGAGGCTATCACCGTTAAGGCATTTTCCAACAGGGGCCTAGGTTGAAGACGGTCATCACCTGCCAGTGCTTCTTATTTGTCTTTCTTCTCTTGTTGCCTGCCGACTGGTGTTCAGCTGGGGACGGAATCGTGCCGGATAGAAATATCCCTCTGATTCGGAGCGAACCAGGATCTCCTGAATGGAAAATTCTTTGGGACAAGGCAAGAAATTTTACCCGTAACGAAGACTATGCCGGCGCAGCTCAGGCCTATGCCGAATTGTTCAGGATAAAACCGAACATTGAAGAAGCTTACTGGGAATACTGTAAAGTTCTTTTGCAGGTCGAGGATTTTGCAAAAGCCGGGAAGATCATCGGCTGGTTGCTGGAGGAAGATCCGGACAAGAGTGATTATCTTCTGGCCGCCGGCGCTATAGCCGCGCATTCGAAAAAATACGCGACGGCGGCGCGTTATTATGGACGTGTTTTCGAAAAAGATCCCCTCGGGGAAAACTCCGATACCGCGCTTCTCGGACTGGCAACCAGTCTGCGCAATCAAGGAAAGAGAGAACTTTCCTTTGCACTTCTAGAACAATTCAGCTTACGGCAACCGGAAAATACCACAATAACACATTACCTGGCTTTGGATGCGGTTGCTCTTGGCAAAGATGAAAAGGCCAGGAAACTCTATGCGCGACTGCTGGACACCGAAGAGGTAGACGATCAAATACTTTTCCAGGCCGCCCAGGTATTTGATGTGTCGGGTTATGAGGATACGAGAAAGACTCTCCTGGTGAAATATCTTCGGCATCATCCCGACTATATGCCGTTTCGCCAGGAGTTAGCAGAATTTTATCTGCAGCGTGGCGCCTTTGAATCCGCACTTACAGAACTACGTTACCTTGCCGACAACAGCGAACAGAATGAGGCTTTTCTGCTTCAGGCGGCCAGGGTCTCGCAGCGGGACCTGAAAAGACCTGACAAGGCGCTGGTCTTTTATGAGAGATACCGGCAAAAACATCCAGGTGAGCTGAAAATTCAGAAGGAAATACATGCTCTGCAATCGACACTGGCACATGATTTTCTGGCAATTGTGGAAAATGGCGGGGCGGAGCAGCTCTGGAAAGATCTTGCTGGAATTACCCCTAATAGGTCGGCAATTTATCTTGAGATGGCCGACCTTCTCGAAGATAAAGGGCAAAGGAAAGAGCTTATTGAGGTTCTGACCATTATTCATCAAGAGGCATCATCGGCAGATGCTGTAGCACTGCGACTTGCCAACCAGTATTTCCAGATAGATGAATTTGAGCAGACACTGAAATATCTACAAACAGTGCAGCATGAGAAAAACAAAACAAAATCGTTCTATCAACTGAAAGGTGAGGCAGAACGTCAAGCAGGCAAGGAAATCGCAGCCCTTGCTACGTTGCAGCAATGCTTATTGCGTGATCCGCTCGATATGCCGCTCAGGACCAACGTTCTTATACTGGCGGGGAAGCTTGGTAATGTGCCGGTGATGAACGACCTTTTTACAGGTGGCCTGGATCGGAGTGAGACAGCTCTACTCGACGATTTTGTCTTCGCTTATCTGGATATGTTGTCTTTTAATTATCTGTTTACCGAATATGAGAAGATCAATTCCTGGGCCAAATTTCATTTTGCCGATAAGCGGGGTCTCCTTACCAGATTAGCTATGCACCAGGCATCAGTCCTGCGAAAAGAAGGCAAAACACGGCGAGCGGAACAACAGCTCCGTCAACTTCTTCACCACGACGATCTCGTCGAAGAGGTACTGTTTCAGCTGACCGAGAATGCCGTAGTTGATAAAAATCCCATAGCTGCACAGGGATGGTATATGGCACTGCAGGAGCGTACGGGGCAGGTGGGTCCCGACTTTTCCTGGAACCCCGCTGGATGTCGAATGCTTCTGCTGAAAATCGATATATTAAAGGTGCAAGGAAAATATGACACCGCCCAGCAACTCATTGCCAGATACCTTGATGTATTGGCGACAAAAGATGTTTCAAAAGAAATGCAGCCTTTACGGTATCGCCTGGAGAAGCAACGCTGCCATCTCAGTTTTCTTGAAGGTAAATTATCGCAGGCATGCTCGCAGTGCGGAGCATTGTCGGCTACAGAAGTATTTGATCCTGAGTTATTGGCACTTCAGGGCCTTCTGCTTCGAAAACAACCGGAATGTAAGATGGAAAAAGTTCCGGACACCATGGTCACTCGACACGGAGAACCGAGAGTAAGCAGACTGCTTGCTCTGGCAGACGAAGAAATCGGCTATCTGGAATATGATGCCGCCAAAAAACATCTGCGAGCAGCCCTGAGGAAATATCCCTCCTCCGTTGCCGGCAGGGTGCTTTGGGCGGAGCTGATGTTACGAGATGGGCAAGGGGACATTGCCGCGGCGTCTTTCTCGCAGCTGCTTGAACACTTTCCCGCGGAAGCCTATTTTTATCAAAAACGTATTGAGGTGGAAGCACGCAGGGGAATGTATGGACAGGGACTGGCCTTGATGATAGACAAGTTAGACGGGACCAAGGATGTAGAAGAATTGGTATCACAACTTGTAGTGCATGATAATACTGAAGAACTTCTTAATCTTGCCAGACTCTTATGGGGCGACAAGCAACAGGAAAAGGCTCTGCGGATATACAGACAATTACTGGCGGAACCTGTTCTGGAACAGTTGAACGATACATTCAGGCAGAAACAGATAGATTATCCTTATGTCACAAGCGAAAGTGCCATCTGGAACAGAATGGTACACATGCTGCAATCTGAACCAAAGATTCTTGCCCAGCTGATGGAACCGCCATTTCTGCTGGAAAATCGAGGCACGGAAGTTGGTAAGATTGTTTCTCGGTTTTATGAAGATTTCAGTTGGCAAAAATTGATTACCAACGAATATATGGCGCGAAAAGCAACTTTTGAGCGTAATTATTATTATGCTGAACAAAGTTATAAGCGGCTTTTAAAAGAAGACCCCTCGGAGGGGATGAGCGATCTGGCGACGATTTATAGTAAATTCGGCAAGTATCGTAAAGAAGCACAGATGTACGAGGCCATGCAGGATCAGGGAACCACAGCTCCGGGTTTGGATGAATCTATCGAAAGGACAATCCTGCAGATCAGTCCGCAGAGTATTTTTAATGCGGCATATGAGAAAAAAACCGGCAGGGACGGTAATATAGACTTGGTGACAACAAGTTTTGGCACCTCTTTTTGGCTCACACCCGATCTTGATAAAGATATTCGTTTGCAGTATGCCAATAATCAATTTGCATCCGTGGATACCGACGCATCAACCCGGAGTAATGTGCTCTATGCCCTGGCAACCTATGAATTTTCCAAAGCATATGAACTGGTAGTTGGTGGTGGAATAGAAGAATTTAACGACCTGGATGACGCTGGAATTCAATATGAAATTGCCCTGAAAGGGCAGCTCGATGATTTTGTCAGCGCCTATCTGCTTTTTGAAAAAAGACAGGTTTACGATACCATTGCCTCCATAAATGAACAGGTAACCTTCCAGGCAATCGAGACGGGCCTGAGTATTGAAACCCCTTTGGGATTGTCTTTTGGCGGGGATGTGCGTCATCGTTTTTACAATGACAGTAACTCGCAAAACAGGTTTCACGGTTTTTCGTCGTATAGTATTTTCGGTGAATCCGTCCAGCTGGAATTACGCTACGACTATCAGTACCTGGATAATGAAGACCGAATCAGTTCTGCGACGGGGAGTGACCCGCATGTGGCTACCGACGAAGTGCGGTACTGGAGCCCTTCATCATTTACCGAACACCGTGTGGGGCTGCATTTTCAGCATGATTTTCTTGGCTATGAGATCGAGGCGAAGAAAAGTATGAGTTATTATGCAATCGACACGGCTGTTGGTCTGGAAAATAACGAAAATCTCTCCTTTACCACGAAAATCGATATTTTCCTTGAAATGAGTCCGCATTTTCTATTAAAAGGCAACTTTACATTATCAAAAAGCGATGAGTATGAGGAAACAGGACTATCAATGTCTCTGCACTATCGCTGGTGATATATCTACGTTATCTGTATTTCCTGTTGAGAACTCGTCTGTTTGAGTGTCTTACAGGATTTTTTTTATGGAGGTTTACATGATTGTAAGAATACCAATGTCCAAAACCGGCAACAAGAAATTACGCGAAGAATTGCAGCAACTTGAAAGAGTTGAACGGGGGGTGGTGGTGAAGGCCATTGAAGTTGCCCGGGAGCATGGCGATCTGAAGGAGAATGCTGAATATCACGCAGCCAAAGATCGACAGGGCCACATAGAAGGGCGTATCCTCGAGTTGAAAGACAAATTATCTCGAGCGGAAGTAATAGATTGCCTGCAGGTCAGCACGAAGAGTATAGTTTTCGGAACCGTCGTGCAGTTGCTCGATCTTGATACCGACGAAGAGATTACCTATCAGCTGTTGGGACCGGAGGAAGCAGATGTCAAAAAAGGATCAATTTCCGTTCTCTCGCCGCTTGGAAGAAGTATGCTCGGCAAGGAAGTGGGGGATGAAGTCCTGGCGGTTACCCCAGGTGGAACAAGAGAATTTGAAGTGATGGCCATCAACCCCTCTTCTTTTTCATAAGGGTGTGGACATTGCCTGCTTTGGGTTGTGTCTTTATATCGTGTTCTCGGCAGGTATGTGTTGGATACCTGTCAAAAACATGGTCAGGAGCTGATCGGCAATTTCTTCTACGGTGTAATGCGTTTCAAGAGATGCATTCCAGACCCGTGAGACCTCGTCCAATGCCCCAAAATATATTCTTTTGGCAATATCCGGCTTAACATTCGGTCGATAGATACCGGTTTCTTGACCCTTTTTAATAATATCTGCTATGATTCCGATGTACTCGTTGAATTTATTATTACGGTAATCTTTTATAACCTTGTTTGTTTGTCGAAGCTCGATCTGAATAACTTCAGCAAGGTTCTTGTTTTTTTTCATGGCCATGAGGTGCTGGATGGTAAAAATTTCCAGCATTTTTTTCGGATCCTCTTCATTGCTGAGGAGTTTTTCGGTTTTTTCGACAATTTTCCCTACTTCTTCTTCAAATACGGAAAGCAATATATCGTACTTGTTGTTGAAATAGAGATAAATTGTTCCATCAGCAACCTTGGCTTCTTTGGCAATATCGGATATTCTGGCCGTGAAAAATCCTTTTCTTGCAAAGACTTTCGTTGCCGCCGAAATGATTTTTGAATGTTTATTTTCTGCTTTCATTGCAAAAATAGAAAGATCGAAAGTAACAAAATAATGAATAAAATTTATGAATGACTATTCATTCATGTAATATTTAGCATCTATTTTGTCAACGATCAATCCAAAAGACAGGGCTGATTGGCCTATTTTCTCATTGTGCAAAGACTTTGCAAAAGAGCGTACAATGCAATACAAAACAGACTGGAGTAGCCTATGAAAATTCTTGTTGTTGGTTCAGGTGGGCGGGAACATGCGCTTGTATGGAAAATCAAGCAAAGTAAAAAAACAGAAAAAATTTACTGCGCACCTGGCAATGCCGGTATAAGCCGAATAGCTGACTGCGTCGATATTGCAGTGACTGATGTTAAAAAATTAGTCAATTTTGCTAAGAAAGAAGAAATCGATTTAACAGTGGTGGGACCTGAATCCTCCCTGGTCGCCGGTATTGTCGATGCCTTTGAGAATGAGGGGCTGAGGATTTTCGGTCCTACGATGAAGGCAGCGGAACTCGAGGGCAGTAAGGTCTTTTCTAAAGAGTTTTTAAAAAAGTATAACATTCCCACCGCCTCGTTTGAAGTATTCGACAACAGCGAGAAAGCAAAAAAGTACATCGATGCTCAGGGGGCGCCGATTGTTGTCAAAGCAGACGGCCTTGCGGCCGGGAAAGGGGTGATAGTTGCGAAAACCGTTGATGAAGCAAAGCAGGCGGTCGATCTCATTATGGCCGATAAGGCTTTTGGCAGTGCCGGCGACAAAATTATCATTGAATCCTGCCTGACTGGAGAAGAGGCCTCTTTTATTGCCTTTACCGACGGTAAGACCGTTTTGCCTCTGCCCACATCACAGGATCACAAAGCTATCTTTGATAATGATGAAGGGCCGAATACCGGAGGAATGGGTGCATATTCTCCTGCACCGGTGGTCACCGATGAGATTGCTGATTTTGTCATGAACAGAGTCATGTTGCCAACTATTCGAGGCTTAGAGGCCGAGGGACGACCATATAAAGGGATGCTCTATGCTGGATTGATGATTGATGGTGAAACAATTAACGTCCTCGAATTTAATTGCCGCTTTGGAGATCCTGAAGCGCAGCCGCTGTTGATGCGACTTAAAAGCGATATCCTCGATATTTTTGATGCGGCGATTGATGGAAAATTGGATCGGGTTGAGATGAAAATTGATCCACGGCCGACAGTCTGCGTCGTTATGGCCTCGGGCGGATATCCGGGACCATATGAAAATGGCAAGGTCATCAAGGGATTGACAAAGGCCTCGGAATGTCAGGGCGTTGAGGTATTTCATGCCGGCACCGCTAGAAAAGGTGGTCGGATAGTCACCAATGGTGGGCGTGTTCTTGGTGTCACTGCCGTGGGCAAGACCCTAAAAGATGCCATTACCAGAGCCTATAACGCCGTCGATGAAATCAAATGGACCGACTGTTATTGTCGAAGGGATATCGGCGAAAAGGCCTTACGGCGTAATGCGACCCCGTCGCAACAGCCACTGGTCGGCATTGTCATGGGCAGTGATTCCGATTTGCCGGTGATGAAAGCCGCAGCTGATTTTTTGAAATCAATGGACATCTGCTGTGAAATGACTGTTGCTTCCGCCCATCGTACGCCTATAAAAGCTGTCGAGTATGCCGGGAGTGCACAGCAGCGAGGACTGCAGGTCATTATTGCCGGAGCCGGTATGGCTGCTCATCTGGCAGGAGTCCTTGCCTCTCACACCGATCTGCCGGTTATCGGCGTACCTTTGGACGCTTCTTCCCTGGGTGGCCTGGATGCCCTGCTGTCGACGGTGCAGATGCCGCCGGGGATTCCCGTGGCAACCATGGGAATCGGCAAGGCGGGTGCCAAAAACGCCGCCGTGCTGGCGGTAAGAATTCTCGCCTTGACACAGCCGGATCTTAGCAAAAAACTTATTAAATTTCGTCAGGATATGGTTATCGAAGTTGAAGAAAAAAATAAAAAGCTGAATGTCTGAACAACACAGTCATAGTCGGGTGGGAACCTCCCTGGATGTTGCGGTAAGCGCTCTGCGTCAGGGAGGAATTGTCGCTTTTCCCACTGAAACCTACTACGGCTTGGCAGTTGACTTCGACAGCCCTTTGGCTGTAGAAAAATTATTTGCGCTGAAAAGACGAGCGGCGGATAAACCTTTGCTTCTGCTCATAGAAAAAAAAGAGCAGCTTGCATCACTTGTAGAAGATGTTCCCCAGCCGTATTGGCCTTTGATAGAAAAATATTGGCCGGGACCTCTGACACTGATTTTTCCGGCGATGCCATCTCTCAGTGGGCGAATTACCGGAAATGCCGGAACCGTCGGTATTCGAATCTCACCTCACCCGATAGCGCAGGAACTGGTCAGAAAGATGGGCAAGCCGATTACCGCGACCAGTGCGAATACTTCCGGATTGCCTCCAGCTCGATCTGCAACGGAAATAGTGAAAATGTTCGGAGAATCAATAGATTATATTCTTGATGGTGGGGCAACTGAAGCGAAATTGTGTTCGACGATTCTGGCAATACAGAAGGGACAACTCCGCATTATCCGTCATGGGCAGATAGATTTGTCAAAAGAAATCAGCGGGGGGGGGAATATTTGATGGGCCATCATTGATTTCTGCCTGCGGTGCATTGTATGATGATCATATCTGCTGTATTTCCTGCGCATTTTCGGCAGCAATAAGAACTTGTTGGAAATTTCGGTTCCGCCTTTTTATGACTCAACAGATAGGATTGCAATATGAATGCACTGAAGTGGGATAAAGAATTTGCCCTGGAGCAGGCGGCCGATGATGCCGAATTATTAGCGGAGCTACTGGAAATCTTTAAGGATTCCTTTCATACGGATTTGCAGCGAATTCAGCAGGGACTGGCTGAAGGTTCGGCTGCAAAAATCAGTGCGGCTGCACATTCAATAAAAGGTGCCGCCGCCAGTCTCGGCATAGTCGGCATACATGAGATTGCACTGCAGGTTGAGGAAGAAAGTCGTGCCGGGGGCCTAGATGTTGCCCGCGCAAGGATTGAGGATCTGCAGGCATTACTCACTGAGTTACAAGCCCTCTGAAGCACCCCCACCACTTTTCAGCAGTGTCGCTGTTTAAAAGTGGTGGGGCGATCCAGGAGGCTGTCCGAGAATGGCCTTTTCCCCCAGCTCAGCGTTATTTCAGAAAAATAATGCTCGTAATATTTAGTATATGACTGTGCTTATTTTTCTGAAATGCCTTGATCTGAGAAAAAAATGCCTATTCTCGGATAAGCTCTAGTGTGTTGCTACACTCTGGTCAAACTGCGGTATTTTAAGCGGTGCGGTTGGTCCGCTGCTGCACCGAGGCGGCTTTTTCTATCCTTTTCATAATCTGAATAATTTCCTTCAAACCAGACGGTCTGTGAATTACCTTCAAAGGCCAGGATATGGGTGGCAATCCTATCAAGAAACCACCTGTCGTGACTGATTACCACGGCACAGCCGCCAAAATTCTCCAGGGCTTCTTCCAGAGCTCGCAGGGTATTGACATCCAGATCGTTTGTCGGCTCATCGAGCAGCAGGACATTGCCGCCTTCTTTGAGAGTTTTGGCGAGGTGTACGCGGTTGCGTTGCCCACCGGAGAGCAGGCCGACCTTTTTCTGCTGGTCGGTTCCAGAAAAATTAAATTTGCCGACATAGGCACGGCTATTCACCTCTTTCGTGCCGAGCCAGACGGTGTCCTGCCCATCGGAAATCGCCTGCCAGATAGTCTGTTCCGGATCGAGTTGATCACGGCTTTGGTCAACATAGGCCAGTTTTACCGTATCACCGACACGGATGGTGCCGGAATCGGGTGCCTCCTCACCGATGATCATTTTGAAGAGGGTACTTTTTCCTGCACCGTTTGGACCGATAACCCCGACAATCCCACCGGGAGGCAGGCTGAAATTCATGTTTTCCACGAGTAGGCGATCGCTAAAACTTTTGCTGACATCTTCCGCTTCAATAACCACCTTGCCCAACCGTGGTCCGGGCGGAATGAAAATTTCCAGCTCTCTTGCCAGTTTTTCCGTTTCGGTAGAAAGCAGCTGCTCGTAGGAACTGATACGCGCCTTGGATTTACTGCGTCTTCCCTTCGGACTCATCTTTATCCATTCGAGTTCCCGGCGCAGGGTCCGTTGTCGTTCACTTTCCTTTTTTTCTTCCTTGGCCAGGCGTTTCTCTTTCTGATCCAGCCAGGAGGAATAGTTGCCTTTCCATGGGATGCCCAGGCCTCGATCAAGTTCGAGGATCCAGCCGGCGACATTGTCGAGAAAATACCGGTCATGGGTAACGGCGATAACCGTACCGGCATATGCCTGTAGATGTTGTTCGAGCCAGGCGACGGATTCGGCGTCAAGATGGTTGGTCGGTTCATCCAGGAGTAGAATCTCCGGTTGCTTGAGGAGGATTCTACATAAAGCAACCCGTCGTTTTTCGCCGCCGGAAAGAATGCCGCATTTGGTGTCCGATGGCGGGCAGCGCAGGGCGTCCATGGCCATTTCCAGGCGACTGTCCAGATCCCAGGCCGAAAGAGTATCGAGTTTATCCTGGACACTGGCCTGCCTGTCGATGAGGGCCTGCATTTCATCATCGGACATCGGTTCGGCAAATTTCTCATTGATTTCGTTAAATTCGTTGAGAAGATCGACCGTTTCCTGCACCCCCTCTTCAACGATCTGTTTCACCGTTTTTTCCGCATCAAGTTCCGGTTCCTGGGGGAGATAATCAACCCGGTGTCCTGGGGCAAGATGGGTTTCGCCGTTAAAGTCCTTATCGATGCCGGCAAGGATTCTTAACAGGGTACTTTTGCCCGAACCGTTTAACCCCAATACGCCAATTTTAGCGCCGTAAAAATAAGAGAGGGAGATATCTTTTAAGATCGGCTTATTGTCATAATATTTGCTTACTTTAATCATCGAATAGATGATCTTTTTATCGTCTGTACTCATTGAAAAATCCTTTTTTCGAGATTTGCCGTATAAAAAAGCAGGAAACTTCTGCCGGGATGGGCGGATGCTGTGTGGGGAAAAATCGTTCGTGGTGATGATAATACAAAAAAAAGCGCGATAATCAAACAGGAGATTATCGCGCTCGGCAGTATCTGATCTAAAAAACAGATCAACGTGATGGTTTTGCTTTATTTTTTGTCGTCTTGCTCGAGAATCTCTTTGGCCATAAGGGCGCCGACCACACCGAGGAGGCCGAGGTTTTTAATCTTTTTCATGGCTGGTTTCACCATGGAAGCGAGCATGGCCCTTCTTCGTACCTGACCCAAATCGGCGAGTTCCGGGGTATGGCTGTTAAAAAGTAAGGTCATATCCTTTTTTTTGCCATAGTACATGCTGTTCGGACCAAGTTCACCGCCATTGGGTTCGATACCCCTGGCGCCATTTTTGACGTATTTGGCGACTTCGGAGTTTGGATCATCGAGGTCGCCGAATATTCTCGCATCGGTAATACAGGTCTGCACGCAGGCTGGGTCAAAACCAGCTTCAACCCGTGGTTTACAGTAGGTACATTTATCTGCTTTGCCCTCCTCCGAGTTGTCATCGATCAGAGCAGGGTTGATGTACCTGGCGTTGTAGGGGCAGGCATCAACACAGGCACCGCAACCGATACAGCGTTCCTTGTCAATCTGCACCGTTCCGTCAAATGGATCTTTCCAGGTGGCGGCTACTTCCATAACGACAGTTTCACCGGTTTTGAAATTGGTAAACGTTACGTCTTCCGTATCCGCCGGGCACTCGGGTACACAGACCGGATCGGTGCAGTGATTGCATAGACCGGGGTAATAGGTTGACGCCATTTCATTGCCGACGAGGCTGGGACCCATGCGAAATACCCAGTTACGGTAAAACTCTACCGGGACCTCCCATTCAGCTTTGCAGGCAATGGTGCAGGCATGGCAGCCGACACATCGTTCAAGGTCGATAATCATTCCGTATTGCATTGTATTCTCCTGAAATAATACCTTTAAAGCCGAATTTAGACGGTGGCCGGAATATCAATAATTTTACCATCTCTGGTCAATTTGACAAAGTTGTTGCGCATTCCATGGGCGCCGGTCTCAGGGTCAACTGTAATTTTGGTTATGAGGCTTGTATCATCTACACCGGCATCAACTCCTACGCTCATGAGCGGATTAGAAGAACCATAGCCATGGGCCATGTAGACGGAGTCATGACGAATGCCCGGAGTGGTCTTGACCACCGTGGTGGTACGGGATTTCATGCCGTCCTGATTAATAAAACCGACCACGTCGCCGTCTTTCAGACCCATCTTCGCAGCTGCCTGATCGTTGAGCCATACCGGATTGTCGGGCATGGCCTTGTTCAGCCAGATATTATTCTGAGTCCTGTTAAAGGTATGTACCGGTACCCGGCCATAGAGTAGTCTTGCGTACCCGGCAGGGGCTTGTTCTACGGGGATATAGGTTGGCACACCGGGGAAACCGGCATCTTCAATATCTTCATTGAAAAACAAAATTTCAAAATCTTCCGGCATCTGATAGGGGTCTTTGCCCTCGCGGAGATGGATTCCCCCTTCCTTCTTTAATTGCGCCAGGGTCAGATTGGCGACACTGAGGTCTTTTTCCACCAACTCTTGCACACTCTGGACGGGAATATCTTTTTCATAGCCCATTCGCCTGGCAATTTCATTGGTGATATACACCTGGTCTTTTCGCTCAAACATCGGGGCGACCAGGGGCATTCTGGCGGTGATGTACTGCTGGTGTTTGTCGGCAAAATCCCATTGTGTACCGGTCTTGACCAAATCGTAGCGCTCAAGGTAGCTGACCTCCGGCAGGAGAATGTCGGCCCACATGGTTGCGTCGGTCGGCATGACGTCAACACACATAACGAAATCCATCTGCTGCAGAACCTCTTTCATCTTTTCCTGGCCGGGAATAGTCTGAATAGGGTTTTGGCCCCAGATAACACAGCCCTTGATGGGGTATGGTTTTCCGGTTAAGGCCGCATCTCTGATGAGTTCCGTGGGCGTGCCGGGGGGAGAGTAAGGATAAATGTAATCTTCATCTTCATTGAGATTGAGATTATGTTCACTATCGTGATCTTTTTTGGCCCAGCTGGTTTTGCCGACCTTGGTTTTTTTGCCGGGCACCCAGCCGCCTTTGACAAAGTAGGCGCCGAGGAGTCCGGTGAGGCAGGCCAGGGAACGCTGTCGCTGGAAATCGTTGCCGTACCAGGATACATGACGACCAGGGTGGATGGAAACATTCGGTGCATTGGCCGCCAGCATTTCTGCGACTTCCTTGATTTGAGCGGCCGGGATGTCGCATTCTTTGGCGGCTTTTTCCAGGCTCCAGTCCTTAATGCCCTCTTTGAACTCATCGAAGCCCTCGCCGTACTCATCGATAAATTCGGCATCATATTTATTCTTGGTGACAAGATAGTTCATGATGGCGAGCAGGAATGCAGTATCCGTACCCGGCTTGATTTTTACCCAGATATCGGATTTGGCCGCCGAGGCTGAGTAGCGTGGATCGACGACGATCAGTTTGGCGCCGTTCTGCAGGCCCTTTATATATTGTTTAATATGACTGACGTGAATGTTCTCGCCGAAATGGCTGCCAAGCAGGAAGATAACTTTGGCATTCGGCATATCGACAAATTCTCCAGGGGGGATACCCGTGGTGGCCATGTAGGCCATGTCACGAATACCGCGGCACTGGAAGAAAGAGGCCTCGCTGACATTATGCGTGCCGATGGTGCGTTCCATGAAATGCATGGGATATTTAGCAGTTGAACCATGAGGAAACATGCACAACCCCTGCGGGCCATATTTGTCCTGAACGGCTTTCAGTTTACTGCCGCACTCATCGAGGGCTTCTTCCCAGCTGATTCTTTTCCATTTGGGCTTGCCGCGTTGGCCAACATTTTTCAGCGGATATTTCAGTCTGTCCGGATCGTAGAGAAGTTGAATGCCGGCATTGCCCCGGGCACATATTGCGCTGCCGTTGTCGATCGATTTCGGATTCCCTTCCAGTTTGACCAGTCGGTCACCACGTGTTTTTCCGACGAGCTGACATCGCCAAAAACACATCTCACAGACACCCCCGACCACAGTCTCATCTTGCAATGATCCTTTTGCCTCAAGGGGCGAACGTGTAACACCGCTCTCTGATGCTATGGCACCGGAGAGTGGTAATGCGACCGCTGCCAATGAGGCAGACTGTAAAAATTTACGCCTCGTGATGTTGAACGTCATATTCCGTGTCCTCCTTTGTGAAAAAATCAATAAAGCTTACAATAGTTCGATAAAAAGGATGCTGGGCCTCCTCTTTGACTTTTGATGCAAAAATTGGAAACCACGGCAGAAAAAACCGCGCCAGAAATTCCTCTTCGCTTGACCGGTTATTATCTTCCGCCAGAAAAGAAAGAAACTCAAGCTGATGTATTAAGCTGTCGGGAAGATCGGCGTTTTCGGTCAGGTTATAGCCGAGAGAGCGATAGAACGCCAAGATCGTATCGGAATATTTCCCTCGCAGTGTTTTTTCCAGATAGACCGAGGCATATGGCGGCGCGGCAACGTGGGGTACACCGTTTATGAAGAGTCGGGTGTATTCAACCTGGAGATCCTCAAGAATATCTTTACTGCCGCTGAATTCGATCTGCAAAGTGGCTTTTTCTTCACTGCCGCCAAGTGCGTCAAGGAGGCCATAGAGGCATGTCAGATAATGATCGGTAAACCATTTGCTATCGGGGTATTGCATACTTTGGGCACAAAAGCGATACAACGTGGCAATGTGAGCGGTCGGGGTGTTCTTCTGCATGGGATATAGAGTATTAATCGAGTGAGAGTTGGTGAGAAAATATAAGAATCTTTGAATGATTAGAGGTGGTAGTCAGATGTACTACAATGTAGTCTGGAATATATAATACCTTTTGGGTCTCAATTTGTAAATACCACAATGTGATTCTTTTACGAACGGGGTAAAGGTTGACTATAATTTACACACAAATAAAAAAATAATAAAAATGCAAAAATAACGTGGTTTTGTGCGAATGTAAAGCGTAATTAATAAATTAATAACTGAAGTAGATTACCTAAGTGATATGCGAAGTTGAGCAAGAAGGTCGACGAGGGCGCAGGCAGGTTATAGAAATGCTTTATGTTGCTCCATATGCTGCTGAATGAATAACGACAATGAAGACAAGAAGCAGCACAATTACGCAAACCTGGTGGCGCGGCTGATGTGCATGGGGTTCTTTCAATAATCGTTGTGTTGTTTTATTGAGGTAATTGTCTGTGCGTGTCGCTGCCCAAAAATTGTCCAATCGACCTGTAGAGCAGAAAAGGATCGCTGCTGCCGGTGAGTTCACGAATGGAATGCATTGCCAGACTTGCCGCGCCGACATCGATGGTTTTTACGCCCAGGCGGGCAGCTGTAATGGGACCGATCGTGCTACCGCAGGGCATGTCACTGCGCATGACAAATTCCTGGGTGGGAATGCCGGCCTCTTTGCAAAGCAGTTTATAAATAGCTGCGCTGAGACTGTTTGTCGCGTAGCGCTGATTAGCGTTCAGCTTAATGACCGGACCTTCATTGAGATGGATTTCATGAGTGGCATCATTCTTGTCCATGAAATTGGGGTGAGCGGCATGGGCATTATCCATGGAGATGAGAAAAGAATTACTCAGTGAGATAATTCTGGCCTCGGGTGCGGGAAGGATGCGTTCGACGACGGAATCAATAAAGGAGCCGTGGGCGCCTGTCGCCGAAGTTGAGCCATTTTCTTCATGGTTGGCGCAGAAGAGCAGGTTGTTTCTCGACCTGTCCGCTTGGGCAAGCGCCGTCATTCCGGCATGACAGCTGAGCAGGTTATCAAGCCGGGCTGAGCTGATGAACTCGTTATTCATGCCGATATAGGCTGGCCCATGAAAATCGTAGCAAAAGAGATCGAAGGCCAAAATTTCCTCAATCATTGCCTTGGGGTGCTCGAGCTGGACTTGCTCGAGGAGAAGTGTTTTGAATTCGGGTAATTGTTTATCTATAGATTGGGCGATAATCGGGGGAAGGTGTTTCTGTCGGTCGATGGTGTTATTAGTGTTCGCTTCCCGGTTGAAATGGATGGCGATGTTGGGAATGGTGAGCAGAGGGCGATGAAAATCAAGCAGCCGTACTGCCAGGGTACCGTCGGCCATTGCACCTACGACACGTCCCGCCAGCGAAAGATCGCGGTCAAACCACGAACCGAGCAGCCCTCCGCCATATACTTCAACGCCAAGCTGATGATATGTAGATTTATTTATGTCAGGGCGCGGCTTGATCTGCAGACAAGGGCTGTCGGTGTGCGCAGCGAGCATCCTGAAACCATGTTCCGGCTCCTCCTTACTGCCCAAGGTAAAGGCGATCGTCGCGCTTTTTTCTCGAGTAAGAAAATAGGCAAAACCTTTTTCAAGATGCCATGGCGCATTTTCCTGCAGCTGTATAAATCCATGTAGATGCAGGAAGTCTTCTATACCTGCGACTGCATGATAAGGGGAAGGGGAGGAGGAGAGAAAAGAGAACAGACTGTTGTTATAATGCGATTGGTTCATAATCTATAAAAAAGGGCAGTGTAATGGGTTGATGACTCCGTGGCAAATAAAAATGCGGTTACTTTGCAGCCATTTTTTCATAAGCGGCAAGTTTTGTTTTCAAGCCTCCACGGGAAGATGCTATTATTTCCGATTTGTCCGGTTTCTTGTTGTTCACAGCAAGGTTACTCTCGGCAAGAGAGAGTGTTTCTTCTTCGCCGCGCAATAGCTCTTCCTGGCGTACCTGCAGCAGTTCCTGTCTGGCTTGCGCCTCCTTGGCGCCGGCCTGAGCGGCGATTCGTTTGTCGGCTCCCGACGGAGTAGCCGGAGCAAGAGCAGCTCGTTTGATGGTTTGCATCTTGGTTATCGTTGCTTCAGGAGTAGATTCTTTCGCCACATCTATGCCCACTTCTCCTCCAACAGCGTACGAAGCACCATCAGGCCCTTTCTGATAGGTAAAGGAAGCGCCGCCTCGGGCATATTGACCAGCAGCTGACAGGTGTGCCTGTTCATGCGCCCGAACTTCCGTGTCCCGGCGCTTCAGCTGTTGCAGGAGCGCCAGTTCCTGCTGATCAAGTTTTGCGGATTCGCTCTTTGCCGCAGTCTTATGCACACCAGGAGCAGTGTCGGCCCTAGAAGCTTTCTTCATTGCTTCGGGGGTGAGGCTCACCGTATCCTCGATATCGGCTTGATTCTTATTACTCCCCCCTGATTGTGCAGACCTGCCGACACCAGAAGTAATGGAACCGACGATACCGCTGCCAGCTTTGTCGACAGGCTTGAATACGGTATTATATATGGTCGGGGGGAGACGCGACAGTTCCATGTTGTAAATCCCTCTAAAGCCTTATCGTGCTGTAGTACCTTTCTCCGGAAAGCCCGTCACTCGGTTCGGTGTCCCTGAGAGGCAGAAATAACAACAAAATTTTAATTATATTTTTCCTGAAGATCATAAAGTGCATCAAGGTACTGATCCTTTTGCT
Source organism: uncultured Desulfopila sp. (assembly GCA_964412665.1). Lineage (GTDB taxonomy): Bacteria > Desulfobacterota > Desulfobulbia > Desulfobulbales > Desulfocapsaceae > Desulforhopalus_A. The sequence continues at coordinate 29,077 of CAYPPR010000034.1, read as the reverse complement.
GCAGACGATTCCCACCATTTTCTATCTCTTCGATGAGAGAAAGTATTGCCGGATAGAGATCAATGCCATGGCCTCCGTTGCCGGCCATGTTGGCTCGGTCAATGGTAATGACAGCGTAATAACTCACCATCATTCGCAAAGTGGAATCGCGGCGGAAAAGATACAGTCGTCCGCCCATGGTGTTGAGAAAAAATGCAGCATAATCGGTGAGAGCTTCAGGAGGAATGGACAGGGCATATGCGTTTTTGAGGGACGTCGGGTGGTAGGTAAGATCATAAAATGTTTTGACGACCTGTTCAAAAGAATTTTTTTCTCTGTCAAGTATCGATTTAATAATATTGATGTTTTGCTTACCGAGAATTCGAAAAAAATGCGCTGTGTTCTGGAGAAGAGTGAAAAGGTCGTCGGTTTCCCCAAGGACTACCGGAGGATTGTCGACAAGTTTCTGGACAAGTTTCGAAAAATAGATATCGCTTGATTCTTGCAATGAAAAGTCCTGCATGTACGGTTGCTGATCAATATGAGCATAAAATGCATTGATTTCGGCGATAAGACGCTGCTGTTCAGCCTCTTCGGGAGGTTGTCGTTTGCGCTGGTCAAAGACATCTTGTGCCGCGGGTTGACCAGCAAGCTCTGCCGGTGTTTCACCGTCCTGAAGGATTACAGCTGCTAAAGAAGGTACTTCTGCGCCAGCTAGCGACGTTTTTTCATCCAACTGGCCAGATGCCCTCTCGGTCACAGCATGCGGCGTTTCTACAGTCGTGTGTTCGGCAAGCGGTGCCTGCCTGACCACGGCGGCACTTCCCGTAGGGTTGACGGAGGATGTCGAGGGGCCCTTGAGCGCGTAAAGATAAAAACTGACCAAGAATAATACAACAATCGCAATAGCAATAAAGAGAGAAGTGCTCGAGCTTCTTTTTACGCGGGACTTTGGCCGCTCTCTATCGTTTTGTCCATCCATCGATTATCCACATTATCAAAAGTGATGGCGTCGTAAAAATAGAAATTTGACGTGCATCGCATTTGAATTTTTTACGTAGCCATCTGCAAATTCGGGTTTTTACGAGTAAGCCAAGGCTAAAGAATGGAAAAGGTCCACTTTCAGCCGAGCAGAATTGACTAAAAAGATACTCCATACCACCAGCAAAGTCACGCAGGAAGAGGGAGTTTTTTGGCCCATTTCGCGTATCTCCGACCTGGGTAAACGCTATATTCCGCAAGAGATGCTGTCTTTTGACTTTTTCGGTGAATGGTTGTGCATTTTTAATGCTTGACTGATACCGTTGAAAACACTATTTTGGGGAGTCGAATTTACAAATCCAATGTCATTTAAGTAAATAATATAATACAGTAAGAAGAAAAGGTTTCGGTTACTAATATTAATTTAATTTGGAGGAACGTTAATGGCTATTTCTGTTGTTGGACATGCAAATCCTGATACTGATTCAGTAACATCTGCAATTGCATATGCAACCCTGCTCAACGCTCAAGGTATGGAAGCAAAGGCATGTATGCAAATTGCCGCTGCTGATCTCAATCCTGAGTCAACTACTGTTTTGAAACGTTTTGGTCTTGCTGCTCCCGAACTGCTCGATGATGCCGCCGGCAAGCAAGTCGCGCTTGTAGATTTTAGCGATCTCGCCCAAGGCCCTGCCAACCTGGCTTCGGCTGAATTGGTCGCAGTTGTTGATCACCACAAGATTGGTGATGTGACCACAAACACCCCGATACTTTTCAGAGCAGAGCCTGTCGGTTGTACTGGAACTGTCTTGAATAAGATGTTCAAGGAAGCCGGTGTCGCCATTCCTCAAGATGTGGCTGGTGGAATGCTCGCAGCAATTTTGAGTGATACCGTAAACTTTAAATCCCCCACCTGCACCGAAGATGACAAGCTTGCCGTAAATGATCTGAAGGTTATTGCCGGTGTGACCGATACGGAAGAGCTTTTCATGGAAATGTTGAAAGCCAAGTCTGCTGTTGACGGTGTTCCCGCAAAGGACCTGCTGTTCCGTGATTACAAAGATTTTGATATGAAAGGCAGCAAAGTAGGGGTTGGTCAACTTGAACTCGCAGCTCTTGATCAAGTCGCCAATATTCGTGAAGAACTCGTCAAGGCAATGGAAGTGGTAAAAGCCGATGGTCGTCACACCGTTCTGCTCATGCTCACTGATGTCGTAAAAGAAGGGACTGACCTGGTTGTTCTATCCGATGATCCCGCCCTTATCGAAAAAGCCTTTGATACGAAGCTTAGCGGCAATTCCATGTGGATTCCCGGTATGATGAGCCGTAAAAAACAGACCGTTCCTAATCTGCAAAAAGCTTTTGGCTGCTAAGAAAAATTAATGACAACCGGCGTTTTTATCTACGTCGGAGACAAATCAGGAGGGCGGTTACAGTGATATGTAACCGCCCTCTTTTTTGGCCCACCTGCTTCAGTATGCCGGACAGACAATTGCCGCTGGTTTGTCGGGATAGGTCGAGATGCGTTGTCACAATCAGGAGTGTGGTATTGCAGGCAGATCTCTTCAGGAGGTAATGTGAATAAGAAACTCGCGGTTTCCTTTTGGGCCGAGTATCGGTGAGGGCACAATGCCCCTGCTGATTAAGCCGGATTGTTTGGCAAAGATAACAATTTTATCTATGGCCTTTTGGTGGAGAAAGGCGTCGCTGACTACGCCTCTTGGGCCGATATCGGCTCGAGGTAGCTCGAACTGCGGTTTTATGAGTGCAAGAATAGATACTTTCTGGGCAAAGAGTTTTGAGATAGGCGGTAAAAGAGTGGTCAGAGAAATAAAAGACACATCCATAACCGCAAGATCGATCGGATCATTATTAATATCTTTTGCGCTGATATTTCTCGCGTTGAAACGTTCCAGTACCGTAACCCTCGGATCCTGCCTGATTTTCCAGGCCAGTTGTCCATAAGCCACATCTACCGCATGCACTTTCCTGGCATTATTTTGCAGGAGACAATCAGTGAAACCACCGGAAGAGGCGCCGATATCGAGACAGACCCGATCTGCCGGCGAGACACGAAAAGCGGCCAGTGCCTTTTCAAGCTTCAGGCCGCCCCGTGAAACATAGGGGCATTTTTCCTTGACTCGGATGGCCACGTCGGTTGCACATAATCGCCCGGGTTTGTCCGAAAGCTGTTCGGTAAGAAAGACCTCTCCGGCGTAAATCATTGCCCTTGCCGCTTCGATGGTCGGGGCGAGTTTTCTTGTGAGTAATATCTGATCCAGGCGATCCTTCAAAATACTGTGTTCCGAAGATTTAGGTTTTCACGAGTTTATCTTGGTTAGATCTTGCTGATTCTTTCCTGGGCTGTTGTTGCCTCGGGAGATGAACCGTGTTTCTTCAGTAATTTTTTATAGATAACTTTTGCGGTATCCTTATCGGAAAGTTTTTCAAAGGCCATTGCCTGCTTGAGCATGGCGGTCGGAGATTTGGCGTGGTCGGCATGCTGGGAGATAATATTCTGATACTGCATGATTGCCTTATCATATTCTTTTTGCACGAAAAGGCATTCGCCAACCATAAACCGAGCGTCTACGCTATTACTTGCGGAAGTGTCGCTGGCGATCTGTTCGAATAATTGGAGAGCTTCCTTGTACTTGGCGCTGTCGTAAAGCTTTTGTGCTTTGCTAAAGTTGTCTAGAGACGACTCGGCAACGCTGGGAGCAGTGACCGGAACGGGAGAAGCCGGTTTTTTTTCTTCGACCACCTGTTCCTGTTGCACCGGCTGTGCCCCGGTCGACTGGGATGGTGCAGCCTGTACAGCCGGAGTCAATTTGACCTTTTTCTGATCGAGGCGGATGTGGGTGGGAGATCCTGTCGACGGCAAATTAGAATTGGCTGCATTAGACCGGGTCTTCGCAAGTTCCGCAGCAATTGACGCCTCCTGGGCTCGACGTTCAGCTTCCTTGATACGCGCCTGCTGGATAGCTTTGACACTTTCTTCCTGCAGGCGCAACTTTTCGTTTAACGCCTCTGTCAGCCTGAGCTCTTTTTCTCGTTGCGACTCTTCGAATTGCCGTAACGCTTCTTCACGTTTGCTCGCCTCGGTCTCTACAACACTGGTGATGGTCGCTTCGAGTTCTTTATTTTGCTCTTTGAGCGTTTGATTGATGTGATAGGTCTCCTCAAGCTGACTTTTTAATTGTAGTATATCCTGCTCGACCTGATCGACTTGACCACTGGCGAAAGCTTGACGTTTTTGGAGTTGGCCGACTGTGGTCGATCGCATATCCTCAATCTTTTTATTAACTATACGCAGTTGATACCGTAAATCATCGACATCAGCTTGCGTCGCACACTGCACCAGAAATGGTGTGACTGATGCGAGAAGAAGAAAATTTAACGCTGTTTTTTTCATGATGGAGTTATTTTTCTAAAATGATTATCTGAATATCTTACCGTGCCCATTGGGGATAATTCTGGCTACCGGGAAGAGTGAAAAGCCGTCTTTGAAAGGAACCGTTTTTCATTATACCGTATATCTGATTCTTTTGGCCATCACGTTTTGCAAATATAATCTGGTTACCATCCGGTGACCAGGAGGGTGCTTCGTGATGGCTGAGATCTTCCGTCAACTGAACCGGGTCGACATTTTTATAAGGATTGAGTGTAAATAGCTGGTACACACCGCCACGGAGACTGGAGTAGACAATACGGTCTTCGGTCGGTGACCAGGAAGGTTCTGCGTTTTCAGATCCTTCAAAGGTCAGTCTTTTTACCTTTTTTGTTCGCATTTCCATCAGATAGAGTTGTGGCTTACCGCTGCGATCCGAGACAAAGACGAGATGGCTGCCGTCGGGAGACCAGGTTGGCGAGACATTGATTCCTGCCCGGTCGGTAAGTTGCTCGATTATTTCGCCATCCCTGTTCAAGAGATAAAGGTCTGGATTACCGTTTGTGGAGAGAGTGAGGACCATGGAGCGGCCATCGGCTGACCAAGCCGGAGCAAGATTTAAACCCTTGCGTCTTGACAGCGCTCGGGTGACTTTGTTCTGGCTTAAATCGGTAATATACAAATTCTGGTTGCCACTGTGATAGGAGGTGTAGGTCAGAAAATTTCCTCCGGGAACAAATCTTGGGCTGACGGTGAGATGTTTGTGCCGAGTTATTTGTCTGAAGTTTGCCCCGAGAATATCTGTCAGATAGACCTCTTTTATATTATTTTCACCGTTGACAAAGACGATTCGTGATGTGGCAATACCTGCTTTCCCCGTCAGGGTTTCGATAACGTTGTCGCAGAATTTAAAGAGCATTTGTTCTTTTTGTGATATCGACCCAGAAAAGCTTTTGCCCATAATAATTTCGTTACCGGCGACATCGAGCAATCTCATTTCCAGTTTAATGGTGTCCGAGGTTGTTGCATATTGCCCTATCACGGCATAATCGGCTCCCTGTTTTTTCCAGTCTCCGATTTCACCACCGCCGGATTCTGAGTTGGAGGTTATGGAAATGATGCCATGAAACTTGAGTGCCTTGCCGAGAGTGTTGGCCAGTTCCCGATCGAGAATATGTTGTTGACCGGGCAGGTTTTTGTTTTGAAACCATGGCATCGCAATGTTTATTTTTCGAGTCTCTGAGGCGGTAATATCCAGATAGATGCGTTCTGCAGCCATTGCGTTCGGCGCAAAAATAAACAGAAGAAGAAAAAAGAATATATTCCTGCTAGTAGTTGTTCTCATGAATGATCGACCTTTAGCAACTATGGGTTATACTAGGTTATTGTATACTGCCGGGCCTGAAACGCAACCCGATTTCAAAACTTTGCTTTTTTAAGGCCGCTGGAATGGGTGGCATAGGATTGGCCGCTTCTATGGTGGAGTTGACAAACTGATCAAAAACCCTGTCGCCGGATTTGCTTTCAAAAAGCATATTGGCAATGTTGCCGTCAAGGTTGATCGTAATAACCACGACAGCAGTTAAATCCGGATTTTGCTGCAAGTACTCAGGTGGCGCCCAGTATTGATGCAGCCTGTTGAAAACCGACGCCAGATACTGGCTTTCAATGAGATTATTGCTGCCGCCGCCGGCAGCGGTTGCCGCCTGCTTGTTTGAGTCTGCAGGCGACCTTGCCGGGACATTATTGACAGTATTGACCGGTTGTGATGGCTGGAGCAAGTTTCGTTCTGCTTCAAGAGCCTCCTGAGCCAATTGAGCCTGTGCCGTCAGGATTTCTTCTTCCCTGATTGCTTTTGCCAGTAACTGTCTTTTATTTCGTTCTATCTCTTGCTTGCGCACCTGATTTTCCGGCGGTTTGACCTTTTCTGTCGGTTTGATATCTTGGATTATTTTCTTTTTTATCGGTTTCAGAGAAAGAGCCTTTTGTGGGGCCGGTGTCGGAGAGACTGTTTCCTCGGGAGCAGCAATCGGAACGGCTTTTTGTGATTTTTTCGCAGGTGCAATCACCGGAGGTGGGCTCGTTTTCTGGACGGGTGCGGCAGGTGGCGTACTTGCCGTGGGTGCGGCAGGTGGCGTACTTGCCGTGGGTTCGGCAATATTGATAATACTCACTGTGTAAATGTCGGCAAATTTCGGTTTGCTCTTAAATATACCAGGTAAATAGAGAGACCCCAACAGGATAAGTACGTGAATGCCGATTGCAACATTCAGCGGCAGTTTCCAGTCATTCGACATCATGGCAGTAGTTTGAAACAGGCGAAACACGCTGTTACTCTTTTTCAGGCGGCTTGGTAATCATGCCCACCTTATCAAAACCAACTGATTTAATATCTTCCATAACCGTCACCACGTGTCCATAGGTAACGTTCTTGTCGGCGTTGATATTGATAGATTGGTCTTTATTTACAGTATAAATTTTTTGCAGCTCCTGGATCATCAGAGCACGGCTTAGTTGAATCTTGTTGAACCAGAGATGCCCTTCCTTGTTAATAGTTACGACAATGGGGTTTTCTTCCTGACGCAATGACTTTGAGGTCGTTTCAGGGAGATCAACATCGATCCCCTGCGTCATCATTGGAGCTGTCACCATAAATATTATCAACAGGACCAGCATGACATCGACGAGCGGCGTCACGTTGATCTCGGAAACGAGTCTTTTTCTACCGTTACTTCTTGTTGGGCCCATTGTTCTATACTCTGCTCAGCATGTCACGTTCCACAAGATTGAGGAAGTCGGTGGAAAAATTGGCTACTTCCGCATCGATTTCGTCAAGTTTATTAGAATAGTAATTATAAAAGATGACCGCCGGAATGGCAACAGCAAGTCCTGCCGCGGTGGCCACCAATGCCTCTGATATACCGGGGGCGACAACTGCCAGAGAAGCCGAGCCCCTTTGGCCGATGTCATGAAAAGAAGCCATGATACCCCATACGGTGCCGAAAAGGCCAATAAAAGGCGCTGCGCTGCCTGTCGTGGCTAAAAAAGGCAAACTGCTGCCCAGTTGATTTATTTTCTGCGATTCCGCTTTCCTGATGGCCCGTTTGAGATTGTCCATGGTAGCCAGTTGCATATCGAGGGTATCCGATGTTTGGCCACCATCTTTTCTATTGCGAATTTTATTTATTTTTTCGAGTTCTCTAAAACCGGCAATAAAAACTGCTGCCTGGGGAGAATAGGCAAACTCCGCAGCAGCAGTGAATGCCTCATTGAGGTTGGATGAACTCCAGAAGGTTTCGATAAAGTCTTCCGAGTCCAGACGGACTTTTTTGTATAAACGAGCCTTCATTATCACTATGGTCCAGGACACAAGCGAAAAAATGAGCAGGGTCAGCATGACCAGCTGGCCGACCGGGCCCGCATGTAAAATCATATCGGAAATTGATAGCTGCACGAAGAAATACCTAATAGAGAGAAAACACGAGCAATGATTTTTGGCTGCGTGTCCCGGTTGCGGCGGTAATTTACAAAAGATGAATTGTTGTCAAAGTGCTGTGATTTGAGAAGCTAATATCTTACCTGCTTTCAATAAAAATTCAACAGGTCAATTGCATGAAAAGATTTTATGCTGCAGGGGCGAAGGCTTTGTCTTAAAACAAAAAAGCTACAGGACCGAGGAGGTCATTGTACAGGCGAAATCTACCTGGACAGCCGTTTTCCCGCCAATAGTCATCTTGCCTTTGAAAAAGCTGACCGAGGAGATGGTTTCCGACATTTTGACCTGTATACGGACAGTATCCCCCGGGTGCACACTTCTTTTGAATTTGGCGCTGTTGATGCGGGTTAAAACCGGAAGCGCGGCCATATCTTTACTTCGCGCCACTCTCATCTTCCCCATGAGCAGGGCACCACTCTGAAAAATAGCTTCGCAGAGAAGGACTCCCGGCATTATCGGGTTTCCCGGATAGTGGCCGGCAAAGAGATCGAGGTCGGTCGGAATGGTTTTCTCGGTGACAATTGTGTCGTCGACAAAAGAAATGATTGTATCAACCCATAAAAAAGGGGCACGGTGGGGGATGAGAGAGGTGATTTCCGCTAAAGTGTCCATTTTTACAGCCCGCCACTTATTTCAAGAACGGTACCGGTTATATACGCCGCTTCATGTCCTGCCAGAAAAAGAACCGCGTGCGCAACTTCTTCCGGGGTACCAAACCTGTTCATCGGCACCATTTTTTTATAGGCCGTCAGTTGTTCTTTAGTCAAGTCATTGATAAAGTCGGTGGTGATAAATCCAGGAGATACGCAATTGACGGTTATCTTTTTCCTCGCCACTTCTTTTGCCAGTGTCTTGGTCAAAGCGATCTGGCCCGCCTTGGAGGCAGCGTAGTTAGCCTGGCCGGGAAAACCTAAAGAGGCGACGGGCGAGGTGATATTGATGATTCGGCCGTATTTGTTCTGCATCATAAGCAGTACCGCCTGCCTGGCCATGTAGAACGTTCCGGTCAGATTGGTGTCTATTACCTGTTGCCATTGCTCGCTCTGCATCAAAGCGAGGACAGCATCCCGGCGAATGCCGGCATTGTTCACCAATATATCAAGGCGCTGGTATTTTTCTTCAACCATTGTGAACAGGGCGGCAATCTCAGCCTCTTTTGTGATATCACATTGTGCAAGAAACAGCTGGGCGGAATATTCCCTGAATTCTTCGGCAAATGATGCGGCGGCGTCGGTATTTCCGGCATATATGCCGATGACATCCGCCCCTGCCTGAAGAAAATTTCCAGCGATCGCCCTGCCTATACCTCGTGTTGCCCCACTAACAAGAACGATCTGTCCGGTAAAATCCATCATTTCGCTCCTTATGCCCTGAGAAAAGCATCTACATCATTTGCAACGATAACGCCATAGTTGATAGCGCCAAGCCAGCCGGACATGATAATTCCGACCGAGCCGACATGGAATAATCCGGCTACCTCCTTGAATATTGTTCGAGATATGTCCAAGCCTTCAAACTTGGTGCCAAAGGATGTACCCCGGGTGTGCAGGGTATAGCTGTTGAATGTCCGTGGCGTTGCCGCTTCCGCCCAGTCAATTTTTTCCTTTACGCCGGGCAGATATTTATCTAAATCCGCTATCGTTCTGGCGACCAGAGACTGCTTTTCATTTTGATAGCTTTCTTCGTCGAGGTTCGCCCAGTCTTCAAAGCGGCTGTTCATCGAGGCGACGACGGTATACTGGTCTGCACCCGGTCTGGTTTTGGGATAGTAGATGGAGAAAGTTTTTGATTTAGTCTGCATGTCGAGAAGTTCCTCTGAATCAAATTCCGGCGATTTGGAGGTAAAGAGAAGATCCCCGACGTCATCGATTCTATCACCCTGTCGGATGCCGAGATATACCTGGCAGCTCGATGTGTTCACCCGAATCTTATCGGCTTTTTCAAGAAATGCATCAGAGTACACTTCGCGGTCGGTGAGATTTTGAATGGTATTGGTTATGCCGCTGTTGGAAACCACTGCTTTGGCGGAAATTGTCGCGCCATGTACCGAGATGCCTCGGACCTCGCCTTTTTCTATGATAATCTTGTCCACCTTAGCCTTGGTGCAGATGGTCACACCGTTTTTTTCCAGTTCCTCGGTCATCATCCCGATCAATTTTTCGGTACCGCCCTCAAAGGTAAAGACGCCTTTGTTCATGAAGTTGGAGAAGACAATGCCGTAGGTGATAGCCGGATCATCCAGGGTCGATCCGTTGGCGTAGGTGATCGGCTCCATAAGCAACCTGTGTACATCGCTTCTGCCGGGGAAAAATCGCTCGAACAGTTCCCTGGTGGTCATGGACTGATCATCATAAAAATTCATGCCGGCAACGGTGGCAAAGAAGCTGTTGATTTTCTCCTCGGGAATTTTAAACTGCGACCGAAGCAGCTTGGTGAAATCTATTTTGTCAAAGGTGGTGCGCAAGGTAAACTGCGGATTGTCAAAAACAATATTCGGTAGTTGGACAATCGACTGCATGATCGCCTTGTTCCAGTATTTCTTGCAGGTTTTGACCATACCGTAGGGGAAGCCATGCAGGGAAATATCGAAAATATGACCACGGCGTTTAAACCAGGTGGAGAGGCCGCCTAACCTATGATGATGCTCGACAAGCAAAACCTTATGCCCGCAGTAGGCCAGACGGTTGGCTGTCGTCAGTCCACCGAGACCTGACCCGATGATAATGACATCGTACTGATTGTCCAGTTGGGAAAATGAAACAGGCATAATTAACAACTTGGTGAAAGAGGATAGATTAACAGTTACCTCATAATCTGGGCAGGATATGCTGATTGACGATCGACACCCCGCTGAGCATCGAGCCGATAATTCCCAGAAATCCCTGATCGGTACCGGCAAGAAAAAGATTGTTGAATCCGATATTTCCGTCTTTTGTCTTGATTGGGTTACCGTAAATGGCTCCGCCTATTTTTGAGGTGTAGCGCTCAATAGTTAGAGGCGTAAATGAGTTTTTATATACAATATTTGTCGTGAAACCGCCAATTATATTCTCCAGACATTGGCCGGAGCGGCGGGATGTGCGCTCTTTTTCTGCCTTATATTGTTCTGCATCTGCTGAGAGCTCTTTCCAGAGAGCGTAATTTGCCAGGTGGGTTGAACGAATTTCTCGCAAAGTTTTTCGTTCCAGGCCCTGAAAATTCCCTGGAAAGCAGATCACCCCGCTGGCAAAATCAACAAGATCTTCGGGTTTTTTGTATGAGAATTGCTCGCCGTCATTATAAAAAATAATTGTTTTGTCGTAAGTGAGATGGGATGCCTTTTTTTCAGGAACCTGATAGATTGTCTCGACAAAACCGAGACGGCCATCACCGGTTGTCGGTGTGCATGGCGGCGGCGTCTTACCAAGAAGATACATCGTCTCATCCCGGCCAATGGTGGAAAGAAGGTAGTCACACTCGATCTCTTCGCCGGATGATAGTTGTACGCCGATGGCGGTGCCCTGGTGATGGATAATCTTTTCTACCCCACAGCTCGTTCGTAATCCCCCCCCCAGCGTCTGCAAGTGGGTAACGAGTAGGTCGAGAAAATCTTTAATGGTCCCCTGTGGGCGAAACATCCCTTCTTGATAGATCGCCCGAAACATGATGGCAAACTGGGACAGATCCATGTCATTTGCGTGACTGGAACCATAGTACATCAACGGACAGAGAATCATGTCAACGAGGAGTGCATCACCCAGGATCTCCAGCAGAAACTTTTTGGTCGAGTTGAACGGGGTAGGGACAAAGGGATCAAATTCACCAAGAAAGGCCAGTAGTTTCTGCAACCTGTCGCCTGCCTCTGGAAACTTGTCGCTGATTTCACTTCGAAACAGTTCGAAATCATTGGAGAATCTCAGGGAAGTGCAGCCCCTGAAAACAACTTCACTTTGATATTGTTCACAAAAAGTGAGCTCGTTTCTGCGCAGTTTGAGTTGCCGCAGCAATCTGTTTAACGGTGCTTTTTTATCTTTTGACCCGGCATAATTGGTTATAGCATGCAGACCGGTTTCGTAGAGCGTTTTATTTCGGTAAAAATAAGAATTGAGACCACCAAGTCGGGAGTGTTTTTCTAAGAGGAGGACACTGGGGTTGAACCGTGCTACTCGAATGGCGGCAGCCAGACCGGAAAGGCCACCTCCAATAACCAAAAAGGGAACTTTCACAACATCAGGCGTCTTTTAATAGCGGTTCGAGGTAGGTTGCGCAGCTGTTAAGTGTGGCGAGGTGAGGATAATCCTCCTCGGGAATCTGCAGTTTATGTCGTTTTCTCAGTTCCATGACGATATCAAGAAAATCCATGGAATCGAGATCTAATTGGTCCCGCAATGGCTGATCGGCATCAAGACTTGCAAAGTCTGCCTCATCATCAATATCTTCTATAATTTCCAGTATAAGATCTTTTATTTCGTCACTTGTCATGAAATTCTCCGGCTTCGACGTATGGTAAAAATGTTTGAAATATGAACACGCGCTACAATTTCAAAAGAGTATGTATTTTATTAATGGCAAAACACTTCGCAAAACGCCTCTTATAACACACCTGTGCGTTCTTTTTTATATTTATTTTAAACAAACAGGCAAAAAAATTAGTCGGCTGTATATTTTTTGACGATAACCGTAGAGTTGATACCGACCATTCCAAAGGAATTATTCAGTATCGTATCGATAGCTTTTGCCTGAACCGCTTTGTTGACCACCAGGTTATTGAGCTGACATTCGGGATCGAGGTTTTCAAGGTTAATGGTTGGGTGGACAATGCCGTCATCAAAAGACGGTAAGTTGCCGGCAAGTTCCAATACGCCGGCGGCACCCATGGCATGGCCGATAATACTTTTTGTGTTGTTGATATAGGTGGTCGGGCTGTCGGGAAAGACTTCACGTATGGCCTTACATTCTTCAATGTCGCCCTGTTTGGTGCCCGTCGCATGGGTATTGATGAGATGGATCTCTTCCGGCTGCAGTTTGGCTCTTGTCAAGGCCAGGCGCATACACTGCGCTTGCCGTTTGCCATAGGGGAGAACAAAATCTCGGGCATCCGAATTCATTGCATAGCCGACGATCTCGCCGTAGATGTGTGCACCTCTTTCCTGCGCTTTTTCAAGGTATTCAAGGGTATATACACAGGCTCCTTCGGAGATAACGATGCCGTTTCGATCCATGTCGAATGGTCGCGAGGCCAGTTTCGGGTCGTCCGCTTCAGCGAGGGCACCCTGTGCTTTAAAGCTGGCGAAAATGCCGAACGATCCAACAGATTCTGATATCCCGCCGGCAAGAGCCATATCGACTTCGCCAAGCCGCATCATCTGCACTGCCTGGATGAGCGACGCATTTCCTGCGGCGCAGGCGGCACCAATAACGTAATGCGGACCGGTAATACCTAAATTCATGGTAATTTCACCGGCGGGATTATTTAACACCGTCCGAGGATTATGGTGGTGGGTCCAGTAGTCGGTATTGTGGCCGTATTGGCTGATGTTGTAGACTTCGTTTTCCGTTTCCACCGTTCCGTGTTCGGTGAGGCCGATGTACACGCCTATTCTTGCCGCATCGTACCTGGCAATATCCAGATTACCGTTTTTCAGCGCTTCATTGGCACAATAGACCCCAAGACAACCGGCGCGGGTGCCTTTTTTATTTTCTTTCTTTTTGCGATAGAGTGTCTCCGGAAAAGAACATATTCCGGCTGGAGCCTTGCCGAAGTATCTCAGCTCGATTTCCTGTATTTCACTGATGCCGTTGATCAGTTTTTCTCTATATTCCTGTAAGGTTGCGCCATTTGGTGCGGCGAGTCCGATCCCGGTGATGACTATTCTTCGGCTTTGCATGGGTAGTTGTGTCTTTTACTGAGGAATTTTATTGGAGTGATTTATCAATAGTTTTCGTTGGCCGGCGATGTATCGTCTTTCCAAGCTAGACTAATAATGATGTGGCCTATGGTACCTTGCGTCAAGATAAAAGACATAAGATCTAGTGTAATTGGCTGGAAAATTCAACAACAATAGTAGGTATGACATTTCAAATAGAGGTATGCTGCCATATCGATTATATCTACAGTGCAGATAATTCTCTCACTGTAAAGTTCTTCGGCGGTATGGTATGTAACCTCCGGGCGGCATTTTAGATGTAGTGAGCTTCAACACAACTTATATGAGTTTTTTCAGATGGAAAAAAAAGTAGGCAGGAACAGCGAGATTCTCGAAACCGTCAAACAAAACCTCGCTGCTTCCGAAATAAACCGTCGAGAACTACGGTTTGCATACATGCTCAAGGATTTTACCCAGGGAAAAACGCAGGTCCTGAAAAATGAGGAATTTTTCACGGAACTGAAAAAGTTTCTTTCGGCGCACGCGGTTGATAACAAAAAAATAATTGATGTTTTTCGGTGTCTTGGGAACAGCGCCCTAGCTGTAGAAATGCCGGTCAGGGAAAGAGCTCTGGAATTACTGTCGTCTGCGACAAAATTCCACCTCGGACCAAAGGACCGATACGATAAGGCGATTCTCCTCATATTAATTCAGGGGCTTAGCAACTGGCTTGCATTTGAGACGGAAATACTGCCTGGTTTTTCCGTATTGACTAAAAGGCTGGAAGAGCTGGTGCTGTGGTTGCTGAATAATTCCTACTGGGCTGAGGCCGAGGCGGTGGTTATCCTTCTCCAACGGATACAGTCAGGGAACCTGAAAAAGAGCAGGGCCATACAAAGTCTGACGAGCAACACGCTACAGACCATTGCGAAAAAAGCTATCGTTGAAAAGTTGACGGATGAATATTTGCTGGAAAATGATCAGCAGCAGGTCACGCATAATATTCTGCTTTCTTTTGGCCATAAGGCCGTCATCTCTCTGCTCAATAGAGTCATCCACAGCAACAGCAAAGTTGAAAGACTCGCTTTGCTGGATCTTATCCCGACATTCGGCGAAGTTGCGATTCCTGCGCTGCAGGAGTGTCTCAAGCAAAATCCGCCATGGGCCGTTGTCAGAAACGTCATCTGTCTCATTTCTGAAATTGGTATCGACAGCCATTATTGTCTTGTTGCGCGCTACGTCGGTCATTTTGATGCACGGGTACAACATGAAATGATCAGTTGCATTCTGAAATTAGGCGGCAAGATGATGCAATCCCGTTTGCTGGACGGCCTTGGCGTAGTTCACAATCGACTGAAAATTTTTATAATACGTCTGCTTCTCGAACAAGATGATAATAACGAAAAGGTTCTCGGCGCCCTTCTCGAACTTGCCAAGAGAGAGACAAACTTCTCAGGCCAATCGGGGCTTGACTTGCTGCGTGCTGTCACGGAGGCATTAAAAAAATTTCCCTGCAGACAAAGTGTCGAGCAGTTAAAGAAAATGCAGGATGCTTTCACAGTCCAGCACGGTGCGGAACAGTATTTACTGCAGATCGATCAAACATTAAAAACTATCGAACCAAAGTTACGGCATACCTTGCAGCAGGTCGATAAATTAGCAGATATTGTCTCTTTTGACAGTGATCCGGTGCTGCAGCAATTAGCCTTTGAAAAAATAAGAAAGGCCGAGGAAGAGATTCAGTTGCTTGTTCGTGCCGGTAAGACGCAACAGGCGGGACAATTGATTTATAATCGGGCCATGGCTGCAGCAAAAATAAAAGATTTTCCCCTGGCCGAAGCAATGCAAGACAGGCTCTTGGAAATTGATTCGATGGCCTTTTCCAAAGTTATCGAGCTAAGCGAACTCATTGCCGAGCAAAAGAGTAGCACGATTACCAGTTATCATCTGGAAATCTGGAAAGACTTATATGAGGAAATGGACGCCGAAGAGTTCAATCATCTCTACTACTCACTGCAACAGGAAAACTACCGTAAGGGAGATGTTCTCGTACAGAGCGGCGAGACTGATAATAATTTATATTTTCTCAACTCGGGTTACGTGAGTCTTGGCTGCGTTGTCTGCAACAAAGATGTTTTTCTGAAAAGAATGCAGCCGGGCGATGTGCTTGGGGGAGAGCAATTCTTTTCTCCTTCGGTTTGGACCATTACCCTGCAAGCTCTCAGTGACATCGAGGTGCATGTTCTTGAAAGAGAAGTGTTTAAAAAATTGGCGGAAAACTATCCGATCATCGAAACGACGTTGCGCAGGTATTGTCAAAAATATGTGCAGGTCGCCGAATTGTTAAAAATGTCAGGAGAAGATCGGCGTGAATACCCCCGTCACTCGGTCCTTCTCCATACCAGAAATATTTTACAGGATCCCTTCGGCAACAAAAAGAAACGGGTTTTTCGTGGAGAACTTTTCAATATTTCCAGGCTAGGCTATGCTTTTACCATAAGAATTTCAAAAACGGACAACGCAAGGCTTCTCCTCGGTAGGCATATCAGAACAATCATTTTCATAAAAGACGAGGAGTTGTCGGAGCAAAATGGTGTCATCGTCGGGGTCAGGTTACATGAACCGGTTTTGCAGGATTACTCCATCCATGTTAAACTTTCCAAAAAAATCGATGGGGCGATATTCAAAAGGATACTCTCATCGGGCAAAGAGCTTATATAAATATCTTTTAGAATTCTGTGCAAAATCAATTTCATAATAAAAAAATTGTCGTGCGCGGGTTGGAAATTTTTCCTCCTATAGTTTTGGCACCCATGGTCGGTCTCTCCCATTCGGCCTTTCGCAGTTTGGTGCAGGCCGAGGGGGGCGTCGGCTTGCTCTTCACCGAAATGCTTGCCGCGAAACGTCTGCCCCACGACAATGAATTCTGCTCGCCTCTATTGATCAGGGACGAGTCGGAAAAACCGCTTATATATCAAATCATTACTGCAAATGATGCAGATATCCAACCTGCGATAAGAAAACTGCACGCGCTCGGCGCAGAAGGAGTTGACCTTAACCTCGGGTGCCCGGCACCGGTGCAAAGACGTCAGGGTGCCGGTGCCATGCTTGGCAAAAATTACCGGCAGCTGCGGAAGATCCTTTACACACTGAGAAAGAGTACCGAATTACCGCTCAGTGTAAAAATTCGCCTTGGGCATAGCCTGGATGCCGAGCAACTGCGATCTTTCTGCCTCTTTCTTGAGACGGAAGGCGTAGACATGATTACTATTCATGCAAGATTAAATGGCGAGAAATTTTGTCGTAAGCCGCGCTGGGCGGCTATAGGGGCGATAAAAGATGCGGTTACCGTGCCGATTGTGGCAAATGGCGGTATCTTTTCTGTAGCCGATGCGAGAAAATGTCTGGAGCTGTCCCATGCGGACGGCCTGATGATAGGCCGCGGAGCAGTAGCGCAACCGTGGCTATGTGCAGATATTGCAAGAGAAATTTACGGTATCGGCGATAACTGCGAAAAAAAGGAGCAATCGTGGATTTACTCGAAATTTATAACTCTGCTTGAGCAGAGGTTTGCACCGGAAAGACGTCTTGGTCGACTAAAACATTTTACACGCTATTTTGCTGTTTCTTTTCCATTCGGCCACCACCTGGCTGCCGCCATCCAGAACAGCACGAGCATTGAAGAGGCACGCCGGCGAGCGGATGAGTTTTTCGCTGGAGCGACGTGCTGATAATCCCACCATTACATGGAGAATGAGATGATAGATCTTATGAAAAAAGCTGTTTTGACAGGAATCGGCATTGCTTCTCTAACAAGAGATAAAGCCGAAGAGTTGGCAAGAGATCTGATAGACAAAGGGAAAATGTCGGAGCAGGAGGGCGAAAAACTGGTTCAGGAAATGCTCAGTCGTGCCGAAGAATCACGTCAATCGATGAAAAGCCAGACCGAGACCCTTGTGCAAAACACCATCGACAAAATGCATCTGGCTCGTATGGAGGATATTGATTTATTGAAAAAAGAGATTGAAAAATTACGTCAAGAAATCGAGTCGTTACCGAAAGCTACGAGTCAAACCGAGGTGCCGCATCAGTAGCAGGTGCTTATTTGAAGAATTTTCTGCGGATGACATTGGTGAAGATGTTCATTTCGGAAAGCTTGCAGGTGTGGAGGACAAAGCCATACAGCAGTGCCGCCGCAAGGATGAGCACACATAATGAAATGCCCTGGTAGATAACTGACTTGTGCAGCCAGTCGGTAAAATACGGCAGCGCGATCCACAGCAAACCAGAGAGGGCCAGGGTAGCAAGAAGGATTTTTAACAGGCCTTTGCCGAGGTAGGTAAGGGAAAAACCGTGCAGGTTTTTATACAAGACAATCATAAGAAAAAGAAAATTGAGCAGCATGGTGCAGGAGGTAGAAAAGGCAATTGCCAGATGCTGGAACCGGTCAATAGTCAGATTGATTATTATGATGTTAACAATAATCGCCAAAAAACTGGCAATGACCGGATAGCGTGTCTTATCGAGGGCATAGAAAGCCGGTACCAGAACCTTATTTGCCGAATAAGCAAACAGGCCAATCGAATACAGGGCCAGGGTATTGGCCGTTGCTACGGTATCCCGCGCGGTAAAGGCACCGTGCTCGAAAATGAGCCGGATTATCGGTTCGGCAAGGATGATAAGACCGGCGGTGGCCGGCAGGGTCAAGGCAAAAACCATCGTTAGAGATGACACCATGGTGTTCTTCATTGCCGCAATATCTTTTTTTGCCGCCTGTTTGGCCAATACCGGCAGCATGGCGATTGACAGGGCAACACCGAACACACCAATAGGCAGCTGTACCAGTCTGAAGGCATAATAGAGCCAGGAAACAGAACCCTCGGCGCAGGAAGCAGCAAAGTTGGTATTGATAAAGATGTTTATCTGCGTGGCCGACAAGCCGACAGTGGCCGGTATCATCAGCTTGAAAATCCGGTGCAGGCCCGGATCGGAGAGGTCGAAGGTTGGTCTGTAGCGGAAACCGGTCTTCCCCAGAGAAGGTATTTGTATACCCAGCTGCATCAGGCCGCCGATAAGTGTGCCGATCGCCATGCCGACTATCGCCGGCTGGCCAAAATGGGGCAGGATAAACGCCAGACTGGTGCCACCAATCAGTGAGCCGAGATTGAAAAAGCTGGACGCTATTGCCGGGACGAAAAAATGCCCTTTGGTGTTCAGAATCCCCATTACTACCGCAGAAAGTGAGATAAAAACGAGGAAGGGCAGCATTATCCGGGTCAGTAATTCGGTGAGTGCGGTTTTCCCGGCGACTAAACTGAAATCGGGTGCCAAGAGCGAGACGATAGAACCGGCAAAAATAATCGCCAGAATGGTGAGGAGGCTGAGCAGAATGAGCATAACGGTAAGAACGTTGCTTGCCAGCCGCCAGGTCTCTTCCTTGGTGCGGTTTGTGTCATAGGCCGAAAAAACGGTGACAAATGCGGCAGAGAGTGCTCCTTCTCCAAAAAGGTCTCTTAGGAGGTTAGGTATACGGAACGCCACGACGAAGGAGTCGTAGGTGTACCCAGCGCCGAAAAGACCGGCGAATACCTGTTCCCGGACAAGGCCGAGGATGCGGCTGCACATGACGGCAATGCCGACGGTGGCGGCCGATTTGGCCATTATGCTTTTATTGGCTGTCTGGTCGGTCAACTGAAAATTATCCGGGAAAAATCTAAATGAGTGATTCGCGTCGACAGAATACCCCTATTATAAAAAATATGCCAGAAAATCATGATATTGATTTGAATCAGGTGGTTCCACGGTAAATTTTTTTTTGAAACAGTTTGTTGGGGCTGTTCTCTCTTGACTTTGTATTTTGAAATTGAATATATGAGTACTGTCTTTTGCAATGCAGGAAGACAAGCGAGCATGGAGTGTGTTGTCGTGATTTGGATAGGGCATTGATAAATCGTCGTTTTAGAGGAGATACGAATGCAGGAAACAAATATGGTCAGGAACGTTGCGATTATTGGTCATGGTAATTGTGGTAAAACTTCTCTTGCTGAGGCAATGCTTTTTACGGCTGGGAAAATTAACCGACTTGGCAAGGTTGATGACGGCAATGCAGCGATGGATTACGAAGAAGAAGAAATAGCCAGGAAGATATCGATCAATAATAGTTTTCATAACTACAATTGGAAAAAACATAGTATCTTTCTTATTGATACCCCGGGTGACGACAATTTTCTCAATGAGACTATTTTTGCATCGCATGTATGCGACAGCGCGCTGTTCACCATAGGCGCCGTCCTTGGCGTGAAGGGCCAGACCATCAAATTTTCCAATATCATAAAGGAAAGAAAGCTGCCGACGATAATCGCCGTCAACAAAATGGATCGTGAAAGGGCCGACTTTCAGAAAACGGTTGATGAGATAAAAGAATCCCTGGCTTTTACCCCGGTTGTCATCCAGTTGCCGATAGGCGCCGAGGATGATTTTAGAGGTTATGTCGATATAATAACCGGCAAGGCTTTTCTATTCGATGGTGATAAGGGTGGCGTTCAGGCAACGGAAATCCCTGCTGATTTAGCTGACGAAGTAGCTTCACTTCGTGAAAATCTGATGGAAAATGTCGCTGAAACCGATGATGAGTTAATAGAAAAATTTCTTGAAGAAGGCGAACTGACCGAGGACGAGTTGTTGAAAGGTTTGCAGCAGGCCGTAGCCTCGGCAACTTTGGCCCCGATATGTGTCTGTGCGGCGACCCTGAATAAAGGAACGGCACCTCTTCTTGATACCATCAATCTACTCCTGCCCTGTCCATCGGATCGTCAGCCTATTGTCGCCCAGAAAGTGGAAAGCGATGAAAGCATCGAAATCAGTCCGACCGCGGAGAGTCCTTTTACCGCCCTTGTTTTCAAAACCATGGCCGATCCCTATGCCGGGCGGCTGACCATTTTAAGAATTTTCAGCGGCATCCTCAAAGGCGATACTTTCTATAATTCCACTAAAAAGACCACCGAGCGTTTTGGGCAGCTTTATATACTTGAGGGAAAAGAACAGAAACCTGTCGAGAGTGCCGGGCCGGGAGCGATTATTGCGCTGGCAAAACTAAAGGAAACCGCCACCGGAGATACGCTGTGTGATGCGTCCGATCCGGTCATTTTACAGGCACCCGAGCCGTTAAAACCGGTTATTTCTTATGCGGTCAGTGCTAAAAAAGGCGATGAAGAAAAACTTTTTTCCTCAATAACCAGAATGCTCGATGAAGATTTGACTCTGAGCCTTACCCGTCAGCCGCAAACCAAACAGGTGCTGCTATCTGGAGTGGGCAGGGTGCATCTTGATGTCGTCGGGTCGAAGATCAAGAAAAAGTTCGGCGTGCAGATGGAGCTGAGTACCCCGAAAATTCCTTATATGGAGACGATTCGATCGACAGCCAGGGTACAGGGAAAACACAAAAAACAAAGCGGCGGTCGCGGTCAATTTGGCGATTGCTGGATAGAGATTTCCCCGTTCCCGGGTGGCGGCTACGAATTCGTCGATAAAATCGTCGGTGGTGTCATTCCACAGCAATACCGACCCGCAGTCGATAAAGGCATTCAGGAGGCCATGGAAAAAGGGGTTCTCGCCGGGTATCCGGTTATCGACGTGAAAATCTTACTGGTTGACGGCTCATTCCATAATGTTGATTCATCGGAAATGGCGTTCAAGATTGCCGGCTCCCTTGCCTTCAAAAAAGGTGCTCAAGAAGCCGGTCTTATTTTGCTCGAGCCCTATATGAACATGGAAATCAAGGTCGGCAAAGAGAATGTCGGGGATGTCATGGGCGATCTCAACTCCCGTCGCGGTAAGGTTATGGGTATGGACTCCGCCGAGGGACTCGAAGTGATTAACGCCCAGGTTCCCCAGTCTGAAATTCTGTCCTATGCGACGGACCTTACTTCCATGACCGGTGGACTTGGCAGTTTTACTATCTCTTTTTCACATTATGAAGAAGTGCCAGTTCAAATTGCCGAAAAGATAGTTGCCGAAGCAAATGAAGAAAACAATTAACTGTTGATCCGAGCTGACATGCATGAAAATTATTCTTTTGCGGTCCTGACCATGAGCGACAAGGGGTCGCGCGGGGAGCGTGAAGATACCAGCGGCCGGTATCTGCAGGAAAAACTGGCTGAAGAAGGGTATATACTGCAGTCTTATCACGTTATTCCCGATAACAAACAGGCCATCATCGACAGTCTCATCAGGCTCGTCGATGATGAGAAGATATCCTTGATCGTTACCACCGGCGGCACTGGTGTCTCACCATCGGATATTACCCCCGAGGCTATGACCTCGGTTATTGAGCGGGAAATACCCGGGATGGCCGAGGCCATGCGCAGTGCCAGTCTCTTAAAAACGTCGCGGGCCATGCTGTCCCGAGGAAAAGTCGGTATACGCGGAGACAGTCTGATAATCAACCTGCCGGGCAGTCTGAAGGCGGTGAAGGAAAATCTGGCGGTTGTTCTACCGGTCATTCCCCATGCTCTGGAAAAAATCGGGGGCGGAGAAGGTGACTGCGGGGCTGTATAAATAAAATGAAGCCAGATGATACAGGATGTTTCACGTCACCTGGCTTTATCAATGAAAAGAGTATTATCGTCGGATTTCTACCGCGGCCGTTTCTCCTGCCGCCATCGGAGCTATTTCACCGATGATATACGCCTCTTCGCCAACTGCTTCAAAATGGTGACGAATATCTTTTGCCTGTGCTTCATTAACGATGACCAGCAAGCCGATGCCCATGTTAAAGGTTCGATACATTTCTTCTTCCGGAACTTCCCCTAACTTCTGCAGAAATGGAAAAACAGGCGGTAAGGGCCAGGTGCTTGTATCAAGGACAGCTTTGTAGCCTTTGGGCAGAATACGCGGAATATTGTCGATAAACCCGCCACCGGTATTGTGTACCATGCCATTGAGCGGATAATTTTTCAGCACGTTAAGAACCGCCTGGACATATATTTTAGTTGGTCGCAGCAGCTCTTCGCCTAAGGTGCAGCCAAGTTCGTCGATGTGCTGTTTGACATCCAATTGATGATCGGTAAAACATATTTTTCGCACCAGGGAATAGCCGTTCGAATGCAGGCCACTGGAAGTCAGGCCGATTATCTGGTCACCGGCACGGATATCCGATCCATCAATGATTGCATCGCGGTCAACAATGCCGGTAACAAAGCCGGCAAGGTCATAGTCCTTGTCTTTGTAGAGACCGGGCATTTCCGCTGTTTCTCCTCCAACAAGAGAACATTGCGCTTGCCTGCAGCCTTCAGCAATACCGGTAATAACTTCTTTGGCGATATCCAGTTGCAGTTTTCCAACGGCAAAATAGTCGAGAAAGCATAAAGGTACCGCTCCACCGACAACAAGGTCATTGACACACATGGCCACCAAGTCAATGCCGATAGTGTCATGTTTATTGCAGAGTTGAGCGATAACGAGCTTTGTACCAACACCATCCGTCGAATTGACAATTACCGGTTTTTTATATTTCGTCGTATCGATAGCTACATGGGAAGAAAATCCGCCGATACCGCCAAGAACGCTGCGCTGGTGGGTTGCAGCGACAATGCCTTTGATGTCCTCGATAAAGGCATTGCCCTTGTCGATATCCACGCCGGCTTCACTGTATTTGCTCTTTGCTGGTTCGCTCATAGTTAAAGATTGTACATTGTAATATTTTTTGATCAGGAAAAAGATCAGTTTTCAGGGAATGATATCTGTCATAATATTAAGAGAGCTTTAAAAAAGCAATGCAATTGCATCAAATCACGATAAAAAACGATGGAAACGAATGCATGGTGAAGTGCATGTTGATATATTTTGGCTGTTTTGTTAGATAATCCTCTATGAAATTATTTATACTTCTCATTGGTCTTGTTTTGATTCTGGAAGGCATGCCGTATGTGGCCGCACCCGAGGCGATGCAGGAATGGCTTAAAAAAATGAGTGCCATTAGCCCTGGCCGACTCCGGTCGGTTGGCCTGCTCGCCATGGCCATAGGGCTACTGATCATTTTCGTTGTCCAAAATACATCTTTCTTCCACTAGGCGGCTTCTAGTACAGTGCATTGGCGCACCGATGTGTCTGTTCCGAACTCTGCCGGGAAACCCTCACTTACAATGCTCTATGGTGCATGGTATGGAAACTAAAAAGAAAACAGAAATGATTGGTAATGAAGGAATAGTTATCCTTGATATGGTCAGACGCTTAAACAGGCGGGGGGCAATCGATCATCTGATGAAGCTCATCCAGAAAACCCATCCGGCGGACATGGCCTGGGTTTACCGCCATCTGACAGAGACGGAAAGAACGGCGGTCTTCAATATCATCGTTAAAACGGACTCTGTCGGCGCCTTCTTGAGCGAACTTGATGGGTTGTTGGTCACGGATCTGGTCAAAGGCCTTACTCCACAGTATATGGCCGATATTCTTTCCGACATGCCATCCGATGATGCTGTGGATATTCTCGAGGTGCTGCCTGATACTTTTGCCGATGAGATAAGAGAACACATGGGCAAAAAAGATCGGGATGAAGTCGAGGAACTTCTGCGCTATGACCCCGAGACCGCCGGTGGGTTAATGTCTCCTGATTTTATGTACCTTGATGAGGAAATGGTGGTCAGCGAGGCCATAAAAAGTGTGCAGAAGCGAAGCGAAGAAAAAGAGATGGTTTTTTATCTGTACATCACCCATGGCGACCATAAGCTATCCGGGGTGGTTTCTCTGCGGGAACTGTTGATGCACACCGCGGAGCGCAAACTCAAAGATATCATGAATCCTCATGTCATCTCGGTGACGACCGATACAGACCAGGGAGAAGTTGCCCACGTTGTCGCAAAATATAATATCCTCGCTGTCCCGGTGGTTGACTCAAATTACACCCTGGTCGGTATCGTTACGGTCGATGACATTATCGACGTTATCCGCGAGGAGGCCTCTGAAGAGTTTTTGCAGATGGCCGGTGCCGGTAAGGACAGAGAAATTTTACTCAAGTCAACTACTAAAAGTGCGTTTATCCGGGCGCCGTGGTTATTTGCCTCATGGATAGGCGGGGTGATGGCGATGTTGATCATCGGCTCTTTTGAGGAGGAGCTGTCAAAGATGATTGCCCTTGCGTCCTTTATTCCTGTTGTCATTGGTATGGGAGGCAACATTGCTACCCAGTCTTCTACTATTGTCGTGCGGGGGATTGCCACCGGCAGGATCAATCTCGATGAATCTTATCGGGTCGTATTAAAAGAAATGCGCGTGGGGCTCATTTTGGGACTAATCTATGGATTGTTTCTTGGAATCGTCGCTTTTATCGGGTTTCCGCAACCGGCCCTTTTGGGTGTTGTCGTCGGCCTGTCTATTTTTTTCTGTATGGTCATGTCCGCCACCCTAGGAACAATGATTCCCCTCATCCTGAAAAGATTTGATGTCGATGCAGCAATTGCCACTGGGCCCTTTGTCACGACCTCTATCGATATCCTTGGGGTCCTGATGTTTTTTATGATTGCCAAGTATTTTCTTAACCTCTGATATCTGGTGCATAGCAGAATAATTTTGCGAAACTCTCTTGCTTATGAGAACATCACCTCTTGCAATTATTGTTGTTGCCTGTCTGGCTATCTGGCTGCTTTTCACACCCATCAAAAGGTTTGTCAGCAGTTATAATGCTGAACCGCGAGCCATCACCGCCCGTGGCGACCTGGCTGCTGATGAACAGAACACGATTGACATATTCCGCACCAATTCTCCAGCGGTTGTCTATGTCACCAGTATCGCCCTCCGGCGGGGATTCTTTTCCTTAAATGCCGTTGAAATTCCCCAGGGAACAGGTTCGGGTTTTGTCTGGGATAATCAAGGACGTATTGTAACCAACTACCATGTCATAAGTGATGCCAGCCGGGTCCAGGTGACCATGGCCGATAATTCTACGTGGAAGGCTGTTTTAGTAGGTGTCGCTCCTGACAAGGATATCGCCGTTTTGCAAATAGATGCCCCAGATTATCTTCTGCAACCAATCGCCATCGGCAGCTCAAAGGATTTGCTCGTCGGCCAGAAAGTTTTTGCCATTGGTAACCCTTTTGGGCTCGATCAAACCATAACATCCGGCATAATCTCAGCCCTCAACCGGGAGATCAAAGCTGTTACCGGCCGGGTGATACATGGGGTAATTCAGACTGATGCCGCGATCAACCCCGGGAATTCGGGCGGGCCCCTTTTAGACAGTGCCGGCAGGCTTATAGGTGTGAATACAGCAATATTCAGTCCCTCCGGAGCCTATGCCGGAATCGGTTTTGCCGTAGCGGTCGATGTCGTCAACGGTATCGTGCCGCAGATTATTAAACACGGCAGAATCATTCGTCCCGGGATTGGGGCGACACTTGCCGATGAGCGGCTCGCCCAACGACTGGGGATCGAAGGCGTCTTGATCTTAGGTGTCGAATCCGGCGGTCCTGCTGAAAAGGCCGGTCTGCAGCCGACGACGCAATATCGCGGAGAAATTATCCTCGGTGATATTATCATTGGTGTGGCGGGAGCCCCTATTAGGTCTTTAGAGGAATTACTTACCGAACTTGAACGTTATAAGGTCGGCGTGGAAGTACCGTTTACCATTGTTAGAAACGGTAGAACAATGAAGGTCACCCTTCGCCTGGCCGCAATAAATTAGAAGATCCCTCATTCCCGATACCGGTAAATGTTTACAGTCAGGATGGTGGGGTGTCCTTTGGTTTTTCCAATGCACGGACGCCAGGTTTTTTAAAATTCTTGCGTGACGCAATATTTCTCGATCTGGCAAGTTCCCGCATATCTTTTGTTTTGTCTGATTCGTCAATAATTTCCTGGCCGACAATTTCTTCTATGACATCTTCCATGGAAACTACGCCGGTCATGGTCCCGTATTCATCCACGACAACAAAAAGATGCTGTCGTCTCTCGAAAAAATCCATAAAAACACGATGCAGCGGGGCGGTTTCAGGAACAAAATGAGCAGGTCGTTTAAACCTGGCCAAGGGCAACTTGTTTTTACCCTCCGCGGCAGCCTGAAGAACATCTTTGCGCATGACAATCCCCGTCACATTATCCGGTTCGCGATTGTAGATAGGGATACGGCTATGGCTGCTCAATTCGGTCAAAGTTGCCATGGCGTTACCCACGGTTATATGCTCGTTTATGGAAAAGGTTACAGTCCGCGGGGTCATCACCTGTCGGACAATTTTTTCTTTTAATTCAAGAATGTTGTTGATAATGTTTGCCTCATTTTCTTCGATGTCACCTGATAGTCTGGAGAGTGCGGCGATGGTCTGAATTTCCTCCGAGGATATAGAATCCTCAACTTTTTGCGGCAGCAGTTTGGTGATGAATTTTGAAAGCCAGAGTATTGGGGTAAGGACGAAGACCATCGCACGCAGAGGGTAGGTGAGCAGAGGGGCTAGCCTGAAGGCATAGGCGACGCCGAGGGTCTTCGGTATAATTTCGGAGAAAATGAGAATTGTCAGTGTAAAAACTGCAGAAAAAAGAATAAGATTTTCCTGACCGAAGAGTTTGGCCGCGGCGGCACCGGCAACGGATGCCCCAATGGTGTTGGCAATGGTGTTCAGGGTAAGGATTGCGGTTATCGGTTTTTCTATATCGGCACGGAGATGCTGGAGATGTTCGGCAGAGGGATGACCGCTTTTCTTCAGCATTTCAACTTGACTAGGGGAAATGCTGTACAACATCGCCTCACATATAGAACAAAGTGCGGAGATGACTATAGCAAGGGAAACTGAAATAAATAATGTTTCAAGCACCGGTATGTCACCTGAGAAAAGTTGCCTGTATCCCCACAACATAATGTGCAGCGAACAGAGGGAAATTGTTTTGTTGATAGATATATAACTATTCTATATCGATATTTGAATTATATTGTAAATTACCGGATAATAAAGAGCGAGAGAATAAAATATCATGAACAGGAAATGGATAGACTATGAAAACCACAAAGGTTGTTGTTGCGAAAAAAAAAGCCGAAGAGTACACAGGGGAATTTCTTGTAGCATTTGTTGCTCAAGACACCGAAGGTAAACTTGTCGGTAACAGCTTGGTTAAGCCCCTTTTATCGTCGCTGCATGGGTTTAAAGAATTTTCCGCCAAAAAAGAGCAGTGTTTTCTACTATACCCTGCTGTCTGTTCGGTTAAGGGGGTACCACCATGCAAAAGACTTTTGTTGCTTGGACTCGGGGATATTGCGGCAATGTCCGATGCCGGTGCCATATTTGAGCTGCTGCGAACGGCTGGGGGAATTATTGCCGGTCAGTGTAAAAAAAACATGGTGAAGACTGTCGGCATATCTCTTCCTGAACTTGGTAGTCTGGATCCTGCCTTGGTCGGGCAGTATGTTGCTGAAGGCATTCTTCTCGGTGCGTATCAGTTTTTAAAATATCAAAAAAAAGATGATGATAGTTATCCAGGATTAAAAAAAATTGAGTTCTTTATTCAGAGTAACCGATTGGAAATCGGCACAGGCATCGACAAGGGAGTGAACAGCGCACTCGCTGCCTGTGTTGCAAGGGATATGGCGAATGAGCCGGGAAACTGCTGGACCCCGTGGCATTTTGCCGACTCAGCAAAAAAAATTGCAAAAGAATTAAAGCTAAAATGCACCATTCTGGAAAAATCCGACATGACCCGTTTGGCGATGGGAGGTATCCTTGCTGTTAACAAGGGTTCCGAAGATCCGCCAAAGATGGTTATTCTCGAATATACTCAGCAAAAAAAAGCGGATACGGTACTATTAGTTGGAAAAGGCCTGACTTTTGACTCAGGGGGGATCAGTCTTAAGCCGGCTCAGGGAATGATGGACATGAAGTATGATATGTGCGGCGGCGCTGCTGTCCTCGCCGCGATGGAGGCTATTGCCCGGGAACGTCCTGGAGTAAATGTCGTGGCCATTATACCTTCAACAGACAATATGGCTGGCGGCGGTGCAGTAAAACCTGGGGATGTCATAACCCATTATGGCGGTATTACATCGGAAATTGAAAATACGGATGCGGAAGGCCGACTTATCCTGGCCGATGCCATAGCCTATGGTATTGAAAAATACCAACCTGCCTGTGTCATTGACCTGGCCACACTTACCGGGGCGGTGATAATCGCCCTTGGCCATCACTATTCCGGACTGATGAGTAATAATGACCAGCTGGCGGCTAGGCTTGTTGATGCCGGCAGGATATGTGGAGAGCCCCTCTGGCGTTTACCCTTGGGCGAAATGTATGTAAAACAGATAAAATCAAAGGTCGCCGATATAAAAAACACCGGTGGAAAACCGGCTGGCAGCATCACCGCAGCACAATCATTGCATAAATTTGTCGGCGAAGTTCCCTGGGCTCA
>CAYPPR010000033.1:0-47104 GCA_964412665.1 uncultured Desulfopila sp. | reverse complement strand
TATTCAAATTTTAAACATACAGCTCGGCTACCGGTCCAAAACGGAAATCGCTGGTCTCTAGACACTTACGTTCAATCAATGAATGAATTTAATGCGGCCTTTTCGCAAATGCAAAATAGAAATTATGAAAAAGCAATAGCAGGATTTAGAAAAGTGGCAAGTATAAATAATAAAAATGCGCAGACTTTTAGTAATCTTGCCCTGTGTTACGCATTTCAGGGAGAAAAACAAAAAGCTCTAAAGGCCTTTGAGCGAGCATTATCAATTGATCCAAAGTATCAACCGGCAATTGAAAATAGACGCGTTGTCTTGTCTTTGGAAGAGGGCGAACAATTACCAGATGATCGAGTTAGAACAATTGAATACTATAAAGACATCGCTGAAAAATTATAAACTCACAATAATCTACTGCTTCACATTTTCAACGTAGCACAATCAAATGCTCAACGCATCCGCTTCAGCCGACCGCTGGAAGCGGCGGATGAGCTTCTCGTTCCGCCTTACGATTACATATTCCTTAATCAAATTAAGCTGAAAAATTATTAATGTCTCTATAAGCAGGTGCCTGCCAAATTAAAGCGCAAGTGGCCGTGGTCTTTTGCTGAACCAAAAAGAACTTGACCGGGCAGATCAATTTTGCTAATTAATGAGGGAACAGTCAGATTTTTATTTAATTCTATTCTGCTCAGACACAAATGCATTCACCTTCAGCAACCATTAACAGCGTTATTCTTAGCGTGGCACTAGTCGTTAGTGTGGTGGTAGTGGTCCGAAAGGTTGACGGCGGAGTGCCATGACGGGATAAAAACATAATAAAACAATTACTTACCCCCCTGTCGGCGCTTCGCCGGCGGGGGTTTTTTTTTGCTCTCGCTCCGGTTGCCGACGCACAATTCCACATGACAGGAGAAAAAAATGTACACGATGAATGGAGCTCGGTTGATCATCAAAATGCTTGAGCGTCAAGGTGTTACCAAGATAACCGGAATACCTGGAGGAGCGAATCTCCCCCTTTATGATGCTTTGTCTGAATCACCTTCGATTAAACATATACTCTGTCGGCATGAACAGGGAGCAGGCTTTCTTGCCCAGGGCGTTGCCCGGTCAACAGGTAAGGCTGGGGTCTGTTTTGCCACCTCCGGTCCTGGGGCAACGAACATTCTCACCGCCATCGCGGACGCCTATCTTGACTCGATTCCCATTATCTGTATTACTGGTCAGGTCCCTGCCTCGCTGATCGGCACCGATGCCTTTCAGGAAGTCGACACCTATGGCATGTCTATCCCTATCACCAAGCATAATTATCTGGTCAGATCCGTTGACCAACTGCTGTATATAATTCCCAAAGCATTTGAACTGGCGCTTTCAGGGAGACCCGGTCCTGTCTTGATCGATGTGCCAAAAGACATACAGGCCGCGATAATTTCCTTTGACCAATGGCCGGTGCCCGGAACTCGCCTGCAACAAAAAATGGCGGAAGATGCACAGGTGCGGGCGGCAGCAGAGATGATAAACCTGGCCAAGCGACCCATTCTCTGCCTGGGGGGAGGCGTCATCCATGCAGGCGCGGCGGAGGAGGCAAGAGCACTGCTGGAAAAAAGTTCTCTGCCGACAACCATGACCCTGATGGGGCTTGGATCCCTGCCTTCGGACCATCGTCTCGCCCTTGGCATGCTTGGCATGCATGCCGCGCGCTCAACCAATATGGCACTGCAGCAATGTGACCTGTTTATTGCTGCCGGGGCCCGGTTTGACGACAGGGCAACCGGAAAAATCGTTGAGTTTTGTCCGGACGCTAATGTTATTCATATGGATATCGACCCGAGCGAACTGTCAAAACTCAAGACTGCCCATATCGGTCTTATCAGAGATGTTAAAGAGACGCTTCATGCCCTGCTTCCTCTCATCCGACCCAACGAGCGAAAGATCTGGCGGAGTCAGATCGAGGTCCTGCAGGAGATGTATCCGATGACCTCGCCCGAAGCAGTCGTGCCCGACAAACCGTATGGCCTGATCCTTAAGGTTTCCGAATTGCTCGATGAGAATTGTTTTGTGGCTACCGACGTTGGAAAGCATCAGATGTGGACGGCACAGGTCTATCCCTTCAGCAGACCCCGGCAACTTCTCACTTCCGGTGGGCTGGGAACCATGGGTTTTGGGCTGCCGACTGCCATCGGTGCTGCCCTTGCTTTTCCGGAGAGGCAGGTCGTTCTGTTTACCGGTGACGGCAGTCTGCAGATGAATATCCAGGAACTTGCCACGGCGGTTGAGCAGCAGGTCAATGTGAAGATCATCGTCATGAATAATAAATCCCTCGGACTGGTGCGTCAGCAGCAGAATCTTTTTTATGAGAAAAAGTATTTTGCCTCGGATTTCCAGATCGATATAGATTTTGCAACCATCGCCAAGGGGTTTGGTATGAAGGCATTTAACGCCCAGGAAGGCTGTAATCTTCCAGAGCTTTTACGCAAAGTTCTTGACGAACCCGGGCCGTGCCTCATCAATGTTCCCATCGGCAGAGAGGAAGAGGTGTATCCAATTGTTCCCCCGGGAGCTTCTAACAGTACAATGCTTGGAGGGTGTAATGCAGAAAAATGCGCATGTTGAAAAATACGATAAAGATACGTGTTCGGCGATTATGGTACTTGAACTCAAAGTCAACAACCATCCTGGGGTGATGTCGCACATCTGTGGTCTTTTTTCGCGACGCGCCTATAACCTTGAAGGAATTGTCTGTGTACCGGTGGAGGCCGGGGAAGTCAGCCGGATGTGGCTGCAGGTGAATGAGGAATTGAAGCTGGAACAGGTTATTAAGCAATTGCAGAAACTCCCTGATGTGCTCAGTGTAGAGCGGCACGAGGCAGGGCATGCGGTCTTCACCAGCTTGGCGACATATCTGTGAAGAAGACTTAATGCGAGGAGATCGGCTTGCCTCCTCAGCTTTTCCGGCTTGAGAACCGGCGTGGGATGTGCTATTTTTTGTCTATGCCTCCTCCTGCTTGCCCACGCTGCCCTCGGCTGTTTGTGGTCCTTTTGCTGCTGCTGTTTGCGGCATTGCCGACCTCTGCGGCTATCGACAACCCAGCCCCAGGACCGAGGGTGCTTGTGCTCCATTCCTACGCGCCGGATTACTCCTGGACCAGGGATTTGCATGCGGGGATTGTCTCGGTGCTGGAGGCGCCGGAGGTGCAGGCCCGTTACCGGGTGGAATATATGGACGCCAAGCACTATTCCTCGCCCGACTCCGTTAAACATCTGCTTGCGCTTTACCGTGAGAAATACCGGGACGCATCTTTTGACGGGATCATTCTCACCGACAACCATGCCCTGGACCTGGTGGCGCAGCATCGGGACGAACTGTTTCGGCAGGTCCCGATTGCGGCCTGCGGTATCAATGATCTGGAGTCGATCCCGGATAACGCCGGCGACATGCACATCATTCTTGAGAGCGTGGCCCATCTGGAGACACTCAACGTGGCCTTACGGCAGCACCCGGAGACGCGCAAAATTTTCGTGATGATCGACAACACCCTGACCGGGCAATCGATCCGTCGGGATTTCCTTGACCAGGTGCGACCTTTGACCAGCCGGGTGGAGGTTATACTCCTCCCGGTGATGACCGGTGATGACCTTATTCAGTTTGCCCGACAGCGCGTTGCCGGCGAACTCATTTATCTGCTGGTCTATTTTGAGGATGCTGCCGGCCAGGTGTTCACGGCCGAAGAAATTCCCCGTGCCATTGCCGCCAATGCTACGGTACCGGTGTATGTGGCCTGGGATTTCCAGCTGGATTCAGGAGCGGTTGGCGGCTGTGTCAACAGCGCCTTCGGGCATGGGCAGAAGGCCGCACAGACCCTGCTGGCACGCCTTGCCGGAACGCGTCCGCCGGCGGTGTACGACCAACTGCAGGGGGTAAACCAGCATACCTATGATTACCAGGCACTGCAGCGGTTCGCGATTCCCCTGTCCAGCCTGCCGAAAAACGCCGTCGTACTCAACCGGCCCCTGTCTTATTTTGAGATTCATCGCTCGGCCATACTCTCTGCATTGGTGGTTATCGCGGTCCTCAGCGTGATCATTGTCCTGTTAATCCAGAATGTGCTCAGGCAACTGAAGATCAACCGCGGTAACGCGGAAATAATGGCCTTGAACCGCGAAATGATCGAGACCCAGTTGGACCTCTTGTCGACTTTGAGCGAGGTCATTGAAACCCGCTCGCACGATACCGCAAACCACGTGCAGCGCGTGGCCGCCTATTCAGCGCTGCTCGGTGAAAAGTTGGGTCTTGCTCCGGAAGACATTATGCTGCTCAGGGCCGCCTCCCCCATGCACGATATCGGCAAGATCGGCATCCCCGATGCCATTTTAAACAAACCGGGCACACTCACCGCCGAGGAATACGAGACCATCAAGCATCACACCACCATTGGACATCATATCCTGGGTATCTCTGATCAGAAGCTCATGGCCGCAGCCCGCACCATCGCTCTGCAGCACCATGAACGGTGGGATGGTACCGGATATCCCTGCGGGCTGAAAGGGGAAGAAATCAGTCTGCTGGCCCGCATCAACGCCCTGGCAGACGTCTATGACGCGTTGTCCCTTGACCGCGTCTACAAACAGGCCTGGCCCAGGGAAAAAGTGCTCCAGCACATCCGCCAGGAGCAGGGGGGCATGTTTGACCCGCGGATTGTGGATTTGTTCATTGAACATTTGGATGAACTGGAAGCCATCAAACACCGCCTCTCCGATCCTGTTAAGCCCCTGGACAGGGAAGATATTTCAAGCCCGGTACACTGCCCCATAAGGTAAACAATATGGGACCATACAATACCAACTAACGTCGGCACCTCGTTAATTGGTATGATGTCCCCAGATTACAGAACTGCTCTTTTCTGGCTTTTCCTATCAATTCCATATTCGCGCACCACTGGATATTAGAGAAGTAATGCGAAGGATCAAAATATACGTCATTACTTAAGCCCATCTATAACGCTTTATAGAGCATATTCCATCGTTGTTTTTATTTTATTCTATGATTTCATAGACAAATACGTTAAGTCTCTTTGGGTTATGTTAGGGGAAATTGGATATTTAGAGCGACGTTTGTCGGCCGTTACACTTTGTCTATCGAGATTTCCAATACTTTTTCACGAAGAATATGTTCTGGAATTCATTTTTTATCTGAAGGGATCTATATGTGTTATTACGTTTTATCAAATAATTGTCAGCCTAAAAATGCCAGACGTGCCCTGCTTTCTTTGATGAGTTTTCAGTTGTTCTCAACCATCGCAATGGTTTTGATTTTTGTTATGACGCCTTTCGTTTCTCAGGGCGCGGGCTTGTCAAATTTTACTCAAGGTGCGGGGCCTATGGGGGTCGCAAATGCGACAGTTGCTCACCACGAGGGTATCTCATCCATTTTTTATAATCCCACCCATCAGCTTGCTTTTGAAGGCATGCATGTCGCCGGAGGTGTTACTTTGATCCGACCTGAAAAAGAGGTTGAATCAACTTTCACTGCGGACACCTATAAATCAAAATCACAACTCTATACGCCATTACATCTAGCGGCAACTTATAGACTGTCGGATGCGGTTTCGTTTGCCTTTACGGTGAACAACAGCTTTGGCTTGGGCAGTGAATTTTCTGACGATACAATTTTTAGATATATGACAACCGAATCGAAGTTGACGACCTGGGACATGAACCCTTCCGTTGCCTATAAATTTTCGGATCAGTTGGCAGTCGCCGTGGGATTTCGAGCGGTGTATACCGATGCGTCGCTGGAGCAACAGGTGCCACTCCAAACCTTCCGATTACCTGATGGCGGACAGACCTTTGACGCAACGGGTACCGGGTACGGCTGGAATATCGGTGCAACCTATTCTCCGACCGAAGAACTGGCCTTCGGCGCCTCCTATAGGAGCGCTGTGGATGTAGATCTTTCGGGCGATGTGCGTTTTGATCTCCCGAAAAACGATAATCCCCTGTTGACGACCATTTTTCCTGCAACATCCGCCGATTCGGAATTGAACCTGCCGGGTCAGCTCTTTTTAGGTATTGCTTATATGCCTTCTTCCAAATGGGTTTTTGAGGTAGCCACCAGATTAGAGCGGTATTCCTCATATGATAAACTTGAGGTGACAACCCAGCTGCCCGTGGCTGGTCAGACCGCCAGAACAATAATCAAGGATTGGGATGATGTCTGGGGCTATATGTTCGGCATGAGTTACCAGACCGATTCAGGTTACAGGCTTTCCGGTGGGTATCTCTATGAAGAAAACCCCGTGCCCGACGAAAATTTTGAGCCGGCTGTCAGTGGTCTAGACAAACATACTCTCACTGTAGGGGCTGCAAAACGCTTTGGGAATATCACTGGAAGAATAAGTTATGCACATGATTTCTACGAGGACAGAGAAATTTCCAATAGTGGCGCCTCCTCTGTATTCAATGGAACACATAGTCAAAAAAACCAGATGATTGCCTTAACCTTATCCTGGCATATGTAAGAAATCCTATCTTTCTTGTTTACTAAGATTACAAGATGGTCAACACCGACATGAACGCTAAAACCACAATTGCAGCTGATCGGACTGACTGGGCAGCGGTGCGTGGCAATGTCATCGGCACAGAGCAGGTGTCGATGGAAAAACAGGTCTCCGGCCTGAACACCCTGTGGTTAATCGAATGTCTTCGAACGTATCATCCGCAAGTCGATATCCATCGTCTCGTTGCAGATACCTCGATAAAAGGTCCATTTTTTATAAGGAATCGACAGACCAATCACCTTGAACCTGTTGCCGTCAGCCACCTCGAGTGTGTCGATTACTGGTTTTCAAACATTTTTATGATGGCCTTTTATTGCACCATAGAGGAACATTGTGCCGATCCTGATTTTGCTTACAAGTGCGGATCAACTTTTTATAAAACCCAGTCCCGTCTGAAAATTGCCGTTGGCGTTCCGCTTATCGGGCCGTATCGGCTCATCAAAAAAATTGTCAGCGAAAACGATAAATACAACAGAACAAAAGCGGTAGTCATCCGTTCGCTTACCAAGGGGTGTGTCGTGATACGCCTTACTCACAAGCCGGATATTATTATGAAGGCTTTTGCCGTCAACTGGCACCTCGGCCTGTTTGAATCCTATGCCGGACTTGCCGGGGTTACCAATCCCAGGGCCAGGGCGACCTGCATTGAGAAGGGGCCACAGCGATATGGGGATACTGGCCGGGCAATATATGACTTCGAAATTACTTTCAAGGATCCTGGCTTATTGCATCGTATCTGGAATCGAACCCTCTACGCGTTGCCCTCTGTAAGGGAATTAATAGATGGTGCGGAACAGATTCAGGCCAGACACAATGAGGAGATCCTCTACCGTGACAATATAATAACCGAACGAACCGAAGCCCTTGTTAAAGTTAATGAAACGATGCGGGTTGAGATCACGGAACGTAAGCGGGCGGAAGAGGTATTGTTACAAATCCAGGTAGAGCTGCAGCGCTACATTACGGCAATTGATGATATAGGTTTGGGAATGTGTGTTATCGATGCGGATTATCGTCTACGCATGATGAATAAGACGATGGTCGCCTGGTTTGGTGATGATCCTGAAGGAATCTGTCATAGAGTAATTATGGGACAGGGCAATCCCTGTCCCCATTGCAGATTAAGAGATGTCGTCAAGCAGGCAAGGAAGGTTCGTTACCAGCCTACCATGGCAGATGGCCGCAGATTTGATATAGTTGCTACTCCTCTCTCCAATACCGACGGCACCATCTCAAAAATGATAATAATCCGCGATATTACCGAGCAACAACAGCAGGAAGAGCGACGGCTGGAAATAACCCGGCAGAGGGAAGAACTGAAAAAACTCGCAAGCCTGAAAAACATGGCTGGTGCTATTGCACATCGTTTTAACAATGCCATGGTAAGCGTGCAGGGTAATTTGGAACTCTTGACCCTTCTTCTGCCTGGTGAATCCAAGAAGCATCGAATGGCTTCGCAAGCCTTCCAGGCTGCTAAAGGAGCATCGCAGATAGGTTCTATGATGCTCAGTTATGTTGGACAGAACCCTCTCACTCGCCGTAAGGTGTCTCTGCTGAAAGTGGTCAGAGAAGCCGTTATCGCTGCAAAACATCTGCCTTCCAAAATTGATCTACAGATCGTCCCTTCAAACCGCACACTTTACTGTTCTATCGATCAACAACAGTTAAAAGAGGTGATAGAGAATATATTAATCAACGCTGTCGAGTCGTTTGAGAATGATTCGGGAACCATCGAAATTACCTTTGGGATCGATTATTTTACCACGAAGGATTTCCCCATATTTTTTCAAGAGAACAATCTTGAAAACGGCATGTATTCATTCTGTCAGATAAAAGATTCAGGACAAGGGATATGTGCTGAAGATCTGCCCAAGGTTTTTGAACCTTTTTATACGACCAAGTTTTTCGGCAGGGGACTTGGGCTGGCCTTGTCGGCAGGCATTATGCAGACACATGATGGGGCGCTGACTTTTGAAAGTATTTTAGGGCGCGGAACAACGGTGCGGATAGTGTTGCCGGCCCATGAGTCCTCAGTACAACAGATGATCAATCAAGGTATTGTGAAAGCTCCGGTGACAAAGTTGTCTGGTAACATTCTTCTTGTCGATGATGACGCAATTGTCCTGGAAGTCGGTAAGAAAATTCTAACCAACCTCGGATTCACCGTGGCTACAGCTGTCAATGGTAAGGAAGCTGTTGACAAGGTGAAAAGCCGAGATGTCCACTATTGTGGGATTGTCATGGACATTTCCATGCCAGAAATGGATGGTATTGAAGCCATGCAATCAATCAGAAAGATCGATTCGACTATACCGATATTGCTGAGCAGTGGCTATTCCGAAAGTGATTTCATCTTTAACAAGGACCAGGGTAGCCAGCCCAACGGATTTCTGCCCAAGCCGTATAATATCTCTGATCTGCAAAGTAATATTGAAAAAATACTGTCTTCATGCCCTGCTTCCTCTCATCCGACCAAACGAGCGAAAGATTTGGCGGAGTCAGATTGAGGTCCTGCAGGAGATGTATCCGATGACTTCGCCCGAAGCAGTCGTGCCCGACAAACCATATGGCCTGATCCTTAAGGTTTCATAATTACTCGATGAGAATTGTTTTGTGGCTACCGATGTCGGTAAGCATCAGATGTGGACCGCATAGGTCTACCCCTTCAGCAGACCCCGGCAACTTCTCACTTCCGGTGGGCTGGGAACCATGGGTTTTGGGCTGCCGACTGCTATCGGTGCTGCCCTTGCCTTTCCGGAGAGGCAGGTCGTTCTGTTTACCGGTGACGGCCGTCTGCAGGTGAATGAAGAATTAAAGCTGGAACAGGTTATTAACCATGGCCTGGAGCTGGTGGCCCAGCATCAGGGCATGGTTGCAGCAGACCCCGATGGCGGCCTGCGGTATCAATGATCCGGAAATCCCGATCAGACCAGTTTGCCGCCATGGTGCTGGCCATCATACAAACGTCCATTATGTGTGGCAAGAAACGTGGCTAAGGGGATTTCTTCCTGTTTGATAAAACCTTTGTTCGGCAGAGCGCCGCTGTTGACCATCTCAACGACAGCACAGATGGAGGCAGCCGTGGTCCAGGCGATGGCTCTTCTGGTTTTTCCTGCTATCATAACGGGAGGATATGCCCTGACAAATTCTTCCCGAGTGAGTTGGTCATGGATCCAGCCCTCAACAGAGGCATGGATATAGACAACATCTTCGCTCACAGGAGGTTTGGCGTTGACCAGCAAATTGCCGGCATTTACCTTGTCTTCACGCATGAGCAATTCATGCAGAAGAAAGTTCATCAAGGCGGCGTGGCCCATATATCGGATCGATTTGTAGTCGAGGTTCTCGACAAGACCATCATAGGTCTCGCACATGGTGCCAAGTCCTCCCGAAGTGGTGAACGCTTCGAGCTGTACACCATCGATGACGATCTTTTCCAGCCACTCCAGCGGTGATACCCATTTTCGCACACCACCTTCAATGACTTCACAGTCATTGAGATACTCGTTGACGACCCCCTCCGGAGACCAGTTAAAGGCATAACCGAGCAAGCCGGTCGGATGTTTCGGCAGGGCGCCGACACGCAATTTAATAGATCGTATCTTGTCAAAGGTACTGGCAAGAGAAGCTCCTGTAATGGCGATAAAGCCAGGGGCAAGTCCACATTGTGGAGCCATGACGACAGATGCGTCTCGACTCAATGCCATTATCTCTCTTGTGGTCTGCACATCCTCGGTAAGATCGAAATAGTGCGTGTCGCATTGTGCGGCAACTCGTGCTACCCGAACATTGAAACGGTATGGCAGGCAGGAAATGAGAGCATCATGATCCTTAAGGGCTTTGCTCAACTCCGTTTCGCTGGTTACGTCGAGTGCTTGGGCCGGGAACGGAAATGTCTCGGCTACCTTCAGGTCGGCTCCAGTTACTTTGAATCCGGTCTCATGAAGCAGAAGGGCAACAAGATGTCCGACTTTACCAAGACCGAGAACCAATACCGAGTTGATTTTCTTATTCATTGATGCTCTCCAGTATGATCCAAACAAATAAATCTACCGTTACAGCGCGACAAGGGGATCCGTCAGGCCAAAGACATAAATGGCCAGCAGACCGAGGATACCCGCGGCCGTCACATAATAAATCGTGGGAATAATGGTCAGCTGAAGCGTCCGGCCTTCCTGTCCAAGCAGGCCCACTGTCGCCGAGGCAGCAACAACATTGTGAATAGCGACCATGTTGCCCGCTGCGGCGCCGATAGCCTGTAAGGAAACCATGATTGCGCCAGAGACACTGAGTGCGTTTGCCACTTCGAACTGGAACTGGCTGAGCATCATATTGCTGACGGTGTTGGAGCCGGCGATAAATGCCCCAATAGCGCCGACGGTCGGGGCAAAGAGTGGATATATGGAACCAAAGGTTTCGGCAACAAAACTGGCCATGGCCACCGGCATGGAAACCAGCTCAGCACCATTGACCCCGGAATTGATGAGAATGCGCACCATCGGGATGGTGAAGATCAGAACAAATCCGGCACCAATAAGCGTTTTCCCGGCAGCTCCCGCTGCAGAAGCAAGCTGGGAAAATTTCATCCTGTGCAGAAAGAGGGTGACAAGACAGACAAAAAGTAAAACACCACCGGGAAGATAGAGCGGTTCTATGGTAGCGCTGACGCCCGTTTCGCCGAGGATGTTCCGTAAACCAAAGGAAAAGCTCAATAGCATGGCTTTAAAATCGGCGATAACTCGGCTGGCAACCAGAATCGCGGCAACCAGCAGATACGGCGTCCAGGCCATGGCAAGCGGAATTTTCCGTTCATCAGCACTTGGTGGTTTTGGGGTAATGGTGCCGAACCAGACCTTCGGCCATTCTTCCTGGGGAGCGAAATCCCAGACAGTCTTCGGTAAAAGAAAACCTTTCTGGGCTGCCGGCACAACAAGAGCCATGCCGACAAGGGCACCGACGAGGGAGGGAAACTCAGGCCCAAGAAAAATGCCGGTAAGGGCATACGGTATCGTAAAGGCCAAACCTGTGAAAAGAGCGAAAGGCGTCATGGCAAAACCCTCCTTCCAACTCTTGTTTCGGCCAAAAAAACGGGTAAGCATTATGACCATCAGGAGCGGCATCAAGGTGCCGACGATGGCATGACCCACGGCCACTTCCGAAGTGATGAGCTGTAAAAAACTCTCCCAGCTCGAACCACCCTCTGTGAGTCGTCGGCCAAGTTCTATATGATCGAGTCCATTGGTTACACCTATGAGAATGGGTGTACCTACGGCTCCGAAGGAAACCGGAGTCGACTGGATCATCATGCCGATCATGATCGCACCTAAGGCGGGAAATCCTATGGCGACCAACAATGGTGCGGCGATGGCGGCAGGGGTTCCGAAGCCTGAAGCACCTTCAATAAAACAGCCGAAAAGCCAGGCCAGGATGAGGGCCTGAACGCGCCGGTCCGGGCTTACATTCGTGAAACCTGCCCGAATTGTTGAAATTGCGCCGGAATTCTGCAGCGTGTTGAGCAGCATGATCGCGCCAAAAATAATCCACAGAACGGAAACCGTGACCAACATACCCTGAATTGTTGAGGCAAGAATTCTATTGATACTCATTTCCCAGAAAAAAAGAGCAATGCCTGCTGCGGTAAGATAAACTACAGGCATGGCCCGTCGGGCAGGCCAGTGAAGGCCGACAAGCAAAACGGCTGCTACAATAATTGGTGCTGCTGCAAGTAAAGCTTGTATCGCAGTTGACATAAAACAACCTCCTAATGCTAAGATAAGCTAAAGCTAATGATTTCCAGGGAGACCCTAAAAGCTCTTAATCATAGAGAGCCAGTTAACCAGATGCTGCAAGCTACCTTCTTAATGTGGGTCACGCAATTTTTTTCTCCATTGAGTACTCACTTTTTGACGTTTGCCGTTGTCAAACTTGGCTGAATCGAATATCGAGCCCTCGAGTTCGTCATTTATGAGAGATGAGGCAAGGTACTACAAAAAAATTGAAGTCCCGCAATTCTGAACCATTCAAAGCTCAAGAAAAGGAGACTTCCTGTCTACTGCGAACAAATCTTAACCACCACGATGTGGTAACGCAAGTATAGCATCGTGTGAATTTTGAAGAAAAAGGTAAGGTTCTAAAACTGCTTTCGTTCTATATTTTTTCGCAGTTGTGCTATTTCAAGGCCAAGCGGCACACATTTATCTCCTTCCATGCAGGCATCGGCCTCAGGGACATCAAGATAATGTATCAGTTCATTTGAATCTTTTTTCAGATCAACCACCCAAGCGTTCTTTTCGGCGACGAAACGTACATCTATATCTATGCCGCATTCACCGATTTCCGGGTATATTTCTGTAATTTTATCACACAATTGCTCTTTGGTATACATAGTTTCCTCCTTATATATTCATCAACTCATATTCATCAACTCCGACTCGTTTTGATATCCTTTCGGGACTCCCTACGGTTATTACTCTACTTGGATGTAGCAGCAGGACGCATATGCTTTGTGGCCGTAAGAAACCGCTACTCCCTGCATGGCAGCATTTGATGCTATTTATTTTAAAATAATACATGCTGTCGGGTTCATCAATATTTGTCGCCACTGGCTATGTGACTAAGTGGAACCACATTGTAAAATAACTGATGTCTCAGCATTCAGGAGGTTGTCCTGGAATGCCCTTTTCCCTGTTACTCTTCAACACCCCCGAATTGACGAGAGAGATCTTGCAACAAGGATTCGAGGCGCTGCAGGGAAGCTGAGGCATCTTCAAAACGTTTCTCACCCATGGCACTGAGATAGCTGGAAAAAGACTCCTTGGCCAAACGTGTTAGCTCCTCTGCCGTAC
Source organism: uncultured Desulfopila sp. (assembly GCA_964412665.1). Taxonomy (GTDB): domain Bacteria; phylum Desulfobacterota; class Desulfobulbia; order Desulfobulbales; family Desulfocapsaceae; genus Desulforhopalus_A. The sequence continues at coordinate 33,708 of CAYPPR010000033.1, read as the reverse complement.
GTGCTGCGGCACCTAGGGAAGCACTTTCCGAGAGTTGTGATTTCGTCTGTTTGAACAGTCCCTGCAAGGCCTCATCAAAAGATTCAGCATAGCTGAGCTGATCATCATGCATGACCGCCACCAGCCGCAATTCCGGATAAGCCGCGGTTTCCGCCTGCAGATAAATTGGCTCGACGTACAGCAGAGTCTTCTCCAGGGGGATGGCAAGTACATTGCCACGGATAACCCGGGAACCGCGTTGATCCCAAAGCGACAGCTGACCGGAGAGAAAGCTGTCCTGGTCGATTTTAGTTTCCACCTGCTGCGGTCCGAGGACCCGTTTCTCTTTGGGAAATTTATAGGCAAGGAATCGCCCGTAGTTATTGCCGTCACACATGCCGGCAATCCAACCTATGGACACCTGACGATTTTTCGGAGTAAACGGCAGCATAAGGACAAATTCAGGATGGCCCAATTCCGGCAATTCCCACATTATGTAATAAGGTTCCACCGGCTGTACCCGGCCATAATATTTTTCTGTTGCCCGAACCCACAGATCTTCCTGATTGTAAAATACCTCCGGATTGGTCATGTGATATTTTGCATAAACCAGCCCCTGCAAAAGGAGCATGTCGCTCGGATAACGGACATGTTGCCTTAGTGATGACGGCATCTCATCCTCGGCTTTAAACATGTCTGGAAAAATTCGCTGCCAGGTACGAATCAGCGGATCATGTTTATCGAAGATATAAAAATCGACAGAACCATTGAAGGCATCGATTACCACTTTGACACTGTTGCGAACGTAGTTGCTGCCGCGGAACCTGCCCAGCTTATCCTCACTATAGAGACCTGCTGTATTTTGTACTGGACCGATCCTCCCCTCCGGTACAAACTTCTCACTATAAGGGTAGTAACTGGAGGTGGTATAGGCATCAATAATCCAGTAGAGATTGCCTTCGGCCAGTACAACATACGGATCGTTGTCAAACTCGAGAAAAGGCGCCAGGATTCTTACCCGTTCAGCGATTTGGCGATGAAACATGATGCGGCTGTCTTTCGTCGGATATTCCGAGAGAAAGAGCCGCAGACCGTCAAACTTCCAGCTATAGAGAAATTTTCGCCAGAGATTTTTCAATACGACCCCGCCTTCTCCGGGGTACTGTATGTAGGCATTTCCTTCTCCACTGGGATAGTCAAACTCTTCTTCTGTGGTGTTCACCAATGCCGGACTTCTGGTGAGTTCGCCATAATAGAGCTCCGGTCGCAGGACTTTGACTGTGTCATATCTGCTCTTGGGCGGAATATCCCGGATGAGCAGATGGGGTAGGCCCTGACTGGTAAATTCACTGACATCGGTCATGGTAATACCGTATCCATGGGTATATTTGAATCGGCGATTAACAAAAGTCTGGCTCTGCGCCGGCAGATTGTCCAATTCCATCTCCCGGGCGGAAACCATCACCTGCTTGTAGTCACCGTTAATCATGTAACGATCGACATCGACATCGACGAACTCATAATACAGCCGGATTTCCTGAAATTGCTTGAAGACCGCATCCAGAGCCCTCCAGTCCCACAAACGAATATTGGAGAATATGGTCCGATTTTTCTCAACCATATCCTCGGTAAACCGATCACTGACAGGGTATTCCTTTTCCTCCACTTCGGTGAGGTTGAACCCGTGTCGGGTAAACTTGATATTATGGGTAATATATGGTTTTTCAAAAGTGATTTCATTGGGCTCTACCCGCAATCGCTGAAAAGCAGCCGGCAAAAGAAACAGGGAAACAGTCTGCAGGCCGATAACAATTAACGTCACGGCAGCAAAGATAGATGTATGGCGGCTGAATCGCTGTACCATAAAACGACGAAGAGGGGACAGAAGCAGAGCAACTGTCGCTGTCAGCATGACCACGATCATAAAGATCATGGCAGGCAGTCGAATGTTAACATCGGTCCACCCCGGACCTTTTATGGGACCTATGTCGGAGTACATCAGATGGTAACGCTTGAGAAACATGGCAAAAGCCATGACAATCAAGAACACTGCGGCTGCGCGGTAAACGGCATTAATCCGGTGAGCATCGGCACGAGGCTGTATACTGACTTCGTTGCTGTTATTGAATTCGAGATAGGCATCCGCCGTCGTTGCAGCAAGGCTTATGAGCGAGAGAAGAAACAATAGATTCTTTACGGTATCAAATAGCGGCAGGCGAAAAAGATAAAAACCCACCGTTTTACCGAAAATCGGTTCCCGTAGGTCCGCAGGAGCAGCATATATGAAGCGAAGGATGTTTTCCCAGTTTGCCATACCCCAGTTCAACCCGATCAGAGCACCAAGAAGAATAGCACCGTATCGCAGTATTTGTTTATGGGCCGAATAGCCAAGGGTGAGCAGGTAAACCAATCCTGCCGAAAAGATAACGCCTGTAACTCCAGCCAGCAAACGCACCCAGAATACATCCCAGAAACGTTCATCATAGCCTAGAGCATCGAACCAGAGCATCTCGCCCCAGAATCCCATAAACCAAAAAAAGGCAGCGGTACCGATAGCGAAAACCCCTCCGGCCACGACTTGCGGTATCCTGCGGGCTAAGATTCCATTGACGGCCAACCAGAGGCCGAGCCCCACCATGACAACCAGTAGTACTGTGTACATGCCTCCTCCTAGCTTCTATTGTTGTTCCCTTTCGGCAAAAAGCTCGCAAAAAGCTTTGCCGATACCTAGGGCACCACCGGTAATTACTGCAACATAACCTTGTAATCTTTTCATGTTATGCTCCTTTGGCTCCGAAATTAATCATTGTTCACGCATCAATCGTGCTTGCTTTGGTAGCATTACTCAGATCGACAGGAAAATTGACGGATGAACTGGTTACTTATTGAGAAGCGTCGCAATACCGGGCAATTCCTTACCTTCGACATATTCGAGAAAGGCCCCTCCGCCGGTGGAGACATGGGTCATCTTTTCCTCAAGTCCGAGGCGACTGATCACCGACGATGTGTCGCCGCCGCCGATCACCTTGACAGCTTCGGAGTCCGCCAGGAAGTAGGCTATCGCCTCCGTTCCGGCGGCGAAAGGCGCCATCTCGGTGACGCCTAATGGCCCGTTCCACATGACGGTCTTGGCGTCTGCTAATTTCCCCTGGAACAATTCGATCGTCTCCGGGCCGATGTCGACGATATACGTTTCGGCAGGTATGTGTTCGGGTTTGACTACCCGGTGCTGTGCTTGGACGTCGAATGCTTCGGCAACAACAACGTCGATTGGCAGCACCGCCTTGTTTTTTGCCCTGCTTAGAATTTGCCGTGCCGTTTCAAGGTGTTCCTCTTCTACCTTGGACAATCCCACCTGAAGCTCCTTTGACTTGAAAAAGGTATTTGCCATACCTCCGCCGATGAGAAGGAGATCAAGCATGTCAAGAAGACGATCGATTACACCGATCTTGTCGGCTACTTTGGCACCGCCAAAAATGGCCGCAAACGGATGGTCGGGAGCCTTGAGCAGCCGTTCCAGAACTTCAATTTCTTTTTCCATCAGGAACCCCGCTACAGCGGGAAGATGACTGGCCACACCTGCCGTCGAGGCATGGGCGCGATGCGCCGCACCAAAGGCGTCGTTCACATAGAAATCTGCAAGTTTGGCCAATTGCGAGGCAAATCCAGGGTCATTTTCGGTTTCACCCGGATAAAACCTTGTATTCTCGAGAAGCAGGACGTTTCCCGGTTCTAATTGTTGTGCGGCATCTTCCGCTTCGGAGCCGACGCAATCATCAATCTTTCTAACCTCCGATCCCAGTAAAGCAGATAAATGCCTGGCTACCGGATCCATACGATAACGTGCCTCCGGCTTTCCTTTTGGACGGCCCAGATGAGAACAGAGCATGACCTTTCCACCGTTTTGACGAAGATATTCGATGGTAGGAAGGGCCGCTTTGATCCGGGAGTCGTCAACCACCTTGCCGTTGTCTAGGGGCACATTAAAATCTACCCTGACCAGAACTTTTTTGTTTTTGATAGCCATATCCGCTATGGTTTTTTTCACCATGGAACCTCCAGCGATACGATCGCTTATGATTTGCCAGCCTAACAATTTATTTTGGCTGGACTGGCGGCTACACTTTGCTCGCCGGATGTCATAAAGTTTTAGCCATGTGTGCCGCCTGTTTGACCATCTGGCTGGCATATCCCCACTCGTTGTCATACCAACTCATCACTTTGAGCAAATCACCATCGATCACCTGAGTCATATTCAGATCCACAATGGAGGCATGAGGGTCCTTAATGATGTCCGACGAGACCAAGGGGTCTTTGGTGACTCCCAAGATTCCACGATATCGATCGCTCTCAGCTTCCTGCTGAAAGATCGAATTAATCTCCTGTGCGGTGACGTCTCGTTCTGTCACGAAAACGAGATCGGCAATGGATCCAACTGCAACCGGTCCCCTGATCGCGACGCCGTCGAATTTACCGCTATACTGCGGGAGTACTTTGGTGGTGGCTTTTGCCGCTCCGGTCGTCGTTGGCACGAAATTTATTGCCGCAGCCCTGCCTCTGCTCCACTTATTCTTCGGTCCGTCGACAATCGCTTGACTTGTTGTGTAGGCATGAATGGTGGTCATGGCAGCTTTTTTTATGCCAATCCTTCTGCCGATTATTTCAACAACGGGGCTGATACAATTGGTAGTGCAGCTGGCACAGGACAGCAGTTGCGGAGACCCCGATAATTCATTTACCCCATGAACCACCATTTCTACTTCACCCGTTTTTTCCGGAGCCGAAAGAATGACCCGTTGTGCACCGGCTTGAAGATGCTTCTCCAGGCCTTCCTTTTCTCGGAAAATCCCGGTGCACTCGAAAACGATATCGATTCCCAGATCTTTCCAGGGAAGTTGGGTTGGATCTTTTTCATTGAACATCGGGTACTGGATTCCGTCGATATTCAAACTGTCGATGCCGGCTTTCACCTCTTTCTCGTACCGCCCATAAACCGAATCATATTTCAGCAAGTAGACAAGATTTTCTACCGGTAACAAATCATTTATAGCCGCCAATTCCAGTTCAGGATTATCCAACACGATCTTGAGCGCAGCCCTGCCAATTCTTCCCAGACCGTTGATCGCTACCTTGCTGGTCATATTTAACACCCCCATTTTCTTCTGATTAGATCCATGTAAACTCCTCTTGCCATTTTCCGGACAATACCTCGCCCTTTCTTGTCCCTGAATTGCAAGGTTCCGGATAATAAGCCCTCTTTCGAATTTAGTTCTTGACGGTACAAAAGAACCTCTCCGGATGAGAAATCGAACCAATCGCCCTCTTTGGGACGAAACTGCATGAACAACGAGTTGGGCATATTCACCAAATCTTCATTTCCGATGACCCGACCGGCAATCTCGGTTTCCAGGCGATTATATCCCCCGGCAAGGTACGTTCCCGGATAATGAGCTGTACTCGCTTCGATCTCCGGCGCCGCACCACGGGTGGCAAAATACCCGTTCCCCAGGGTGCAGAGAGACTCGCGCAACCGCTCCTGCTCCGGGTCAAACTCTTCATAGATAAGCGTCCAGGCGCTCACGACACGCTCCCAAAAAGATGGGTCAATTTAAGCAGAAATTCATGGACTTCATTGGGACTGTCGAGACTATAACCAGCGGCAGATTCATAGATCCGGTCGCGGACCACTATACCGATACCCCGTTGCTGCAAAGCCGCGAACGCGTCTTCATCGGTCACATCGTCTCCGATATAAAAGGGCAACACCTCCTTTCCGCTCAATTCCAGGTTATCAAGCAAGAAGAACAAGGCCTTTCCTTTATGCCAGTCCGTTTCGGGTCTCAGCTCGAAGATCTTTTTTCCGTGCGTCTTTCGAAGCCCCGAGGTTCCGGCCAGGACCTCGTCAACCGCCTTTTCCACCTGGTCGATCATGTCGGAAGCCACCCGCCGATAATGAACGGCGATAGCATATTTTTTTCGCTCAACGAGCACCCCGTCAATATCGTCAAGCTTTCGGGAAAGCTCCTTTTTCGCCTTGTCGAGAGCGGGAAGAAATTCTTCTCCGATGGTATTTTCCACCTGCAAGCCTGCCGGGCCGTCGATATCGAAACCGTGACTTCCGGCATAAATGACGGTCTCAATCCGTACTTTATCCCGCACATCCGCAACATCTCGGCCGCTGATGATCCCGACCGGGCACAGCCGGGACAAGAGAGCCACTACATGGCGCATAGCTTCGCTCATGATTGCCTCCTCCGGAGTTTCGACGATAGGGCAAAGCGTACCGTCATAGTCCAGAAAAACGACGATCTGTTTTCCGGTGGTCCGGCGGGCTATTTCGTCAAAGTCATCAAGAGCAGAAGGAAGCGATCGCTTCTGGTCCGGACCTCCCACTACCTTAATTTTTGCCAGGTCTGCCACCACCACGGAAGCGCCATTTTGCAAGAGCTCATCTTTGCCGCCGGTCCTGGCGATCCCGATAACCATCGCAAAATTTCCTGCTCGACCGGCCTGGACACCGGATACGGCATCTTCGATTACCACAGCCCGCTCCGGCTCCACCCCTAATTGTCTGGCCGCCTCAAGAAAGATATCCGGAGCCGGCTTGCCGACAATGCCCCTATCTTCCGAATCCATTCCATCTACCTTTACCTCAAAAAGACCTAATAGCTTTACCGAGTCTAAAACCATGGTGCAGTTTTTGCTCGATGAAATAACAGCAGTTTTCAGGCCGAGATTTTTCGCTTTATCAATCAGATCCACTGTTGTTTTATAGACTTTGACACCATCTTCTTCGATTTGCTGCAGAAAATTATCGTTCTTGCGTTTACCCAGCGCCTGGATGGTATCGGCATCGTCCGGATCTTCAGGCTTGCCTTCCGGCAGCTTGATTTCCCGAGATTCGAGGAAACTTCTTATCCCGTCGAGGCGAGGTTTGCCGTCCACATAACGACGATAATCGGTCTCAATTTCAAAGGGTCGATAAGCAACGCCGGCTCGTTTGCCATAAAGTCGAAGAAAGCGGTCGAACATCTTCTTCCAGGCCGCTGCGTGAACCGATGCCGTATCGGTGATCACTCCATCAAGATCAAAAATGAGAGCATCGATATTGGTTGTCGAAATGGTATAGGGTGTTTTCATATGGTTCCCCCTGCCTTCTATTGCTGTTCGCTTTCGGCGAGGCGCTTCCTCACCGCGATGGCCGAATCGGGATTCAGCGAGATGGAATCTATACCGACACCGACAAGAAACTCTGCAAAATCAGGATAGTCACTTGGTGCCTGACCACAGATACCAATCTTTTTTCCCTGCTTATGCACCTCTTTGATGACCGTCTCAATCATCTGCTTCACTGCTTCGTTACGTTCGTCAAACAGCTCGGCCAGATCGGCAAGATCCCGATCCACGCCAAGTACCAGCTGGGTCAGATCGTTTGAGCCGATGGAAAACCCGTCAAACCGTTTAGCAAAATCAGCAGCAAGCACCACATTGGATGGAATCTCGCACATTACATAGATCTCAAGTCCGTTATTGCCCCGTTGTAAACCGTTCTCAGCCATCACCTCAATCACTTTGTCGGCTTCCGTTACTGTGCGGCAGAAGGGGATCATTACGATGACATTATCAAAACCAAGCTTTTCACGAACTCGCCGGATAGCTCTGCATTCGAGATCGAATCCCGCCCGGTATCTTTCACTGTAGTAGCGGCTGGCACCTCGAAAACCAAGCATCGGGTTTTCCTCTTCAGGTTCAAAATAGCTTCCTCCAATAAGATGTGCATACTCGTTGGTTTTTAAATCACTCATGCGGACGATGACTGGTTTTGGGTATTGCGAAGCAGCGATCTTGCCGATACCACGAGCCAGATTGTCGACGAAGTATTCCGGATAATCTTCATAACCGCGGGTCAGGTCAGCTATTTCCCGACGAACCTCCTTGTCTTCAATCCGATCGGGATGAATAAGTGCCATGGGGTGAATCTTGATGATATTATTAATGATAAATTCCATACGGGCCAATCCGATGCCGTCGGCGGGAAGACTCCACCAACGAAAAGCTGCATCGGGAGTTGCTATATTCAGCATGATATCAACGTTTACTTGAGGAAGAGACTCAAGATCGATTTCCTCTTCAGAGTAGGCCAGTTCTCCGTCGTAGACCTTGCCTTTTGCTCCTTCGGCACAACTCACCGTAACGAGTTCGCGGCCCTGTAGCTTCTCCAGAGCTTTTGCAGCTCCGACAACGGCCGGAATACCCAGCTCGCGGCTGACGATTGCGGCGTGACTTGTCCGGCCTCCGTGCTCGGTAACGATTGCCGCCGCACGCTTCATGATCGGTCCCCAGTCCGGATCAGTCATTTCGGTTACCAGCACCGAGCCATCCTCAAAGTGCTCCATTTCCTTCAGATCGTGCAAAATACTGACCTTGCCACAGGCGATGGCATCACCGACCGCCAGGCCGACAACCAGTTCCTCACCCCGCTCCTTCAGACTGTATTGTTTCAGTGCGCTACTTTTTTTCTGCGATTGCACGGTTTCTGGCCGTGCCTGAACAATAAAAAGATCACCGGTCTCACCATCCTTGGCCCACTCCATGTCCATCGGCTTGTCATAATGATCTTCTATGGTGCAGGCCCACCTGGCCAAAGTGAGAATCTCTTCATCGGTGAGTACAAAGCTGTCTCTTTTTTTTCTGGGAGTATTGGTGTTTCTCACCGTTTTCGATCCTCCTTGAGCATACACCATGGTTTTTTCCTTGGTGCCAAGGCGTTTTTCGATAATCGGCGACATACCGTCCTTTTTCAGCAGCGGCTTGAAGACGCGAAACTCGTCGGGATTTACCGCTCCCTGGACTATGTTTTCACCGAGGCCCCAGACGCCGTCAATCATGGCTACATCGGGAAAGCCTGTTTCGGTATCGAGAGAAAACATAACGCCCGACCCAGCCTTATCTGCTCGCACCATTTTCTGTACCCCAACAGAGAGAGCAACATCCAGATGATTGAATTTATGTTCCTCACGATAGGAAATAGCCCGGTCGGTAAATAATGATGCGTAGCATTTACGACAGGCTTCGATCAGTTCTCGCTCGCCGGTTATATTGAGAAAGGTTTCCTGCTGCCCGGCAAAACTCGCCTCGGGCAGGTCTTCGGCGGTGGCGCTGCTGCGAACAGCGACACTGATCTCACTTTCCTCGCCCTCATTGTCAGTTGCATATCGGTTGGAAAGTTCCCGATACCCATTCGCTATAGCCTCTGCAATCGGTTCCGGAAACTCACCATGCATAAAAAGCCTCCGGATCGTCCGGCCGGTTTTTTCCAGGGACTGCTCCTTATCTCGAAACTTGTCCAGGGCCTTTCCAAGACGTCCCTGCAGATTATTGGCTTCTATAAACTCCCGATAGGCTTGAGCTGTGGTCGCAAAACCTCCGGGAACACGCACGCCCTTTTTGTCCAGTTCTCTTATCATCTCTCCAAGAGAAGCATTCTTACCGCCGACATCCGCGATATCAGTTACCGAGAGATCTTCAAACCATTTGACATATTCCTCTTTTTTCATAGCTGCACCATTTTCGACTGTTTGACTACCTCGGACATTTGAACCCTTGGGTGTATGTAGACGTTGTGATGTCACAGCATTGCAAGAGATTCGCTTTGTCCCGCATCTTCCGTGGTTATTTTTAATTATAGTTCAATTATCATGCCGGACTTTATGCTATGGTTCCTTCGGCAACAACAATCGACATCTAAGGTTGAGTAAAAGAATTCACAGATGTTACAGCCTGTTGATGAAGTCGACATCTTTTCAGAAACAGGGGCATTGTCCGATACTGCAGGACAAATGACTTATGAAACAGGACCAGGAAAAGGGCAACCTGTAGCTCTTGGTGTTGCATCAACCATCCAGGTAATAGTGGCGAAGAGGTTTGTGATCATCACCTAATTCATAGACCAGCGGGATACCCGTAGGGATGTTTACGTTAACTATTTCCTCATCGGAAATCCTGTCGAGATATTTGACTAAGGCTCGCAAGCTATTGCCGTGGGCCGCAATCAGCAGTTTTTTGCCGGCCGCAATGTCCACGGCCATCTTTTCATGCCAGAAAGGCAAGAAACGATCAACGGTATCCGCCAGAGATTCCACTAGTGGAATCTCTGTGGTATCGCATTCGGCATAGCGTGGATCGGCGCCTGCGTATCGTGGGTCATCGCGGTGCAGAGACGGCGGTTTTATGGCGTAGCCCCGTCTCCAGAGATGGACCTGATCTTCACCGTGCTTCCGGGCCGTTTCGGCTTTATCCAGTCCCTGCAGCGCCCCATAATGTCTCTCGTTGAGACGCCAACTATGGACTATCGGTATCCACATGAGGTCCATCTCTTCCAGGACAATCCATAATGTTTTGATAGCTCTTTTCAGCACGGAGGTATAAGCGATATCGAAACCGTACCCTTGCTCTGCCAGGATTCGGCCGGCTTTTTCGGATTCTTTCCTGCCTTTCTCGCTGAGCGGCACATCCGTCCAGCCGGTGAAGCGATTTTCCTTATTCCAGCTACTTTCTCCATGCCTGAGTAAGACAATTTTTTTCATGTCCATGGTTGTTACCTTAAGTGACTTTCAAGGACCTTTTACCCACAAGCTGTCCGGCATCATCGGACTTATCAAAATGACTAACAAACAGCTCAGGAGTTTTCTGAATTCCACAGACCGCCGCTTGATTTGATGCAACACTTGGTTCGTATGGCTTATTTTTTGCAATTTCCAGACCAACTTGAAGCAAGAGGGATATCGAGATGAATATACAAATGGCATGCATCCTGCAGGATTGTCATTCGAATGCACTTGTTTTTCACTTATCAAAGGAGGATAACGGTAATGAAAAAGAATGTTGGCGGTATTGACAGGCAGTTGCGATTTTTTTCAGGGGCCTTTTTGCTTCTTGTGGCTATTTTCGCACCCCTTGATCCGATCTGGAGAATTGTCATGTTGGTAATGGCGATTGTTGCCTTTTTCACTGCAATAAAAAGTTTTTGACCCTTGTGGAAGGTGCTCGGGATCAGCACCGCAAAAGATACTTCCGAAAAGCAGTCATGAAAGCAGCCATAAGTGGTCAATGACGGTAATCGATCTACTTTCAGCGTCTCATGGGGCAGGACAACTATCCGATTTTGATGTATTGCCTTAAGGGAAGCCAACGAAGTAGTTTGGCGACCTCTTCGAATATGAAGGGGCTTGGCAGAGTTACAAAGAGTTTATACTGCAGATGGTTATTCAGGCCGGAATTTTGCGATTAAAGAGAAGAGATAAACAGCAACAGAATTCGTTGTTGCTGGAAACATAAAACCTGACAAAGAGGAGTTCCAAAATGCCTTCTATTTCTTCTATTGATTGGCAGACCAATGTGGGAAATTCTATTGATTCCGCTCGGATAACAAGAAAACCCATTCTTTTGGATTTTTACAATCCTGAATGAATAGGTTGTCAACAGATGGGTGCGGTTACGTATCCAACGAAGGACGTCGTCAACCTTGTCAATACCTATTTGGTTCCACTGCGGATCAATGTAAACGACGATCCGATCGATGATGATTACCACCAGATATGGACACCAACTTTCCTTGTACTTGACTTCAATGGCAAAGAAATCCAGCGGAAGATCGGTTTTTGGGAACCGGACGAGTTTATTCCCATGATCCAGTTGGGCATAGCCAAAGTACGTTTCGATGCCGAGGAATTTGATACTGCAATGATTCCCCTGAAAAGCATCATCGAGACATATCCAGAAAGCGAAGCGGCTCCGGAGGCCGTATACTTCTGCGGTGTAACCTTATATAAGCAAACGAAAAATCCAGGAAAGCTGAAAGAGGCTTACGAAAAACTACTGAACAATTATCCCGACAGTGCATGGACCAAACGGGCACAACCATACCGGCTGCTGTAAAACCGCAGTGACTCATCCCGGCTTATTTCCCGTTCACCGGGGATAGCGTGCACCGATCATTGAATGAGGGCGGCATAAGCGGGCTACCATTTGAAAAGCAATGAGAAAACGTACGGAACTAAGGATTATTTTAGAGGGAGAACGTTCTCTGCTCGTCGGCCTTGCCTTTGCTCTGATCATTCAGTCGGCGGTCTCACTCATTCATCCATGGCCTTTAAAGATCATCTTTGATTATATCATCCTCGACAATCCCGTGCCTGAAACAATCAAAAAAATGTCAGGCGCATATTGGCAACCGATATCTCAATATCTGTTAATTATCATGGTATTTGCTTTAATTGCCATGGCCTGTATAAATGGCATCTGTCTGTATATGCAGGATATCACCATGATCAAGCTGACCCAGGTTGTTGTCCAGAAACTGCGTATCAGACTCTTTACCCATATCCTCGACTTGCCGGTGACGCATTTCTACCGAACCGAACCCGGTGAAGTTATCGAGCGTATAACTACCGATGCCGATGATACCAAAAAACTTGTTGAAGGTATCTGTGTACTTGCATGTCGAAGTTTTCCCACCTTTATCGGTATTGCTGCAATCATGCTCTGGGTTGATTGGCAGCTGGCCCTCGTCACGCTCAGTATAGCTCCGGTTCTGGTCTGGGCTACCTACTTTTTCGGTGTACGTATAAAACGTGTCACACGGGAAAGACGCCGACACGAAGCAGATATCTCTTCGTTGACCGAAGTGGCCACTAAAACCCACAAATGGATCAAATTGCTGGGTCTGGAAGAAAATGAAATCGAACGTATGGAAAAAACCAGTCTCCTTAGTCGGACAGCAGCGGTCGAGGCCGGTAGCTGGCAGGGATATTATACTTCTCTGACCAATATTATCCTGGCCGTTGGAAGCGCTATACTCATCCTGTTCGGAGTAACGAGCATTAAAGACGGCCGCATCACACCCGGTGAACTGCTGGTGTTTATGAGCTATTTGAGAAGCAGCTACAAACCGATCCGTGAATTCACCAAATATTTCGTCAAAATAACCAAAGCCATGGCCTGCAATGAGCGTATCGAAAAAATTATGGCCATTACTCCCTGCGACTTAGGGGTCTGCGATAAACCTGATGCCCAGTCGATGGGTGTATTTAAAGAAAAAATCGAATTTGACCATGTTTCTTTCGGGTACGACGACAATTTAATAGTACAGGATCTTTCTTTTATCGTTCAAAAAGGACAAAAGATCGGTCTGGTCGGCAAGTCAGGATCCGGCAAATCGACACTTTTAAACCTGCTTCCTCGCTTCTACGATATCCGTCATGGAGTAATTCGCATTGACGGCAAGGATATTCGAGAGCTCAGCCTTGATTCACTGAGAGAACATATTGTCATGGTCACTCAGGAAGCGGTTCTTTTCCACACCACGGTCCGGGAAAATATTTCCGTAGGAAGACCGGATGAGGTTTTAAATCAACAACAGATTGAGGACGCAGCCCGGAAAGCCAACGCACATAATTTCATCCTGGAGCTTCCCAAAGGTTATGATACTGTTCTCAGATCCAGTAAAACCGGGCTCTCAGGCGGACAGGTGAAACGCATCCTCATCGCACGGGCTTTTCTCAGGGATGCCGATATCGTTCTTCTTGATGAACCTACCGGCAGCCTTGACCCCGCCTCCGAGAGTCTCGTTATGGAGGCTTTCGATCGTCTGTCTGAAAATCGGACCTTAATCGTTGCTTCCCATCAGCTTAAAGTAGTGGCTAACGCAGACACCATTCTGGTTCTCTCGGATGGTCGACTGGTCGAACAGGGGACGCATGACGAACTCCTTGAGCAAAATGGCATTTATGCTGCCTTCTGGCATGAACAGATGACTTTTTAAGAAATTTGCAGCAGCGACAGAGCGGAGGCGTCTTTTACGACGTCAATTCCATTTGTCTGAGCCTGAGGGCATTGCCGATGACGGAGACGGAAGAAAAGCTCATGGCAGCAGCTGCGATGATGGGCGATAGCAAAATACCAAAGAACGGATACAATATTCCGGCTGCCACCGGCACCCCAAGCGAATTGTAGATAAAGGCGAAAAAAAGGTTCTGCTTAATATTTTTCATTGTTGCATTGGACAGTTTTCTTGCTCGAACGATACCGGTGAGATCGCCCTTGACCAGTGTAATTCCAGCTGACTCCATTGCTACATCCGTACCGGTACCCATGGCGATACCTACGTGTGCCTGTGCCAGAGCCGGTGCATCGTTGATACCGTCTCCCGCCATAGCAACCATCCGGCCGTCCTCTTGGTACTTTTTTATCACCGCCGCCTTTTCGTCCGGCAGAACCTCCGCCACGACCTCATCGATATTCAATTTACCGGCAACCGCCTCGGCGGTGGCACGATTATCTCCGGTCACCATAACAAGCCGCAGTCCTTCGTTATGAAGTTGTTCAATGGCGGCAGGGGTGTTCTCCTTAATTGGGTCGGAAACAGCTAGCAGACCCGAAAATTTGCCATCAACGCCAACAAACATCACCGTCTGTCCATCCACTTGCATCTCTTTTGCCCGCTCGCTATGCGATGAAGTATCGATGTTAAACTCATCCATCAATTTCAGGTTGCCCAGTAATACTTTCACTCCCTCGACTGTCCCGGAAACACCTTTTCCCGTGTGAGATGCAAATTCATTGACTTCCGCGGTTTTGATCTGCCGTTCACCTGCTTGAGTGACAATCGCCGCTGCCAGGGGATGTTCGCTTACTGCCTCCAAACTTGCGGCAAAAAACAGAAGTTTTTTTTCGGACAGGTCATTTGCAGCGACCACATCGGTCAGTTGCGGTTGGCCAAGGGTTAAAGTACCGGTTTTATCTATTACCAGCGTATCAATTTTACGCATTATCTCAATTGCTTCGGCGTTTTTAAAGAGTACTCCCATACCTGCTCCCTTGCCGGTAGCTACCATAATTGACATGGGAGTGGCGAGTCCAAGAGCACATGGACAGGCAATAATCAAAACCGATACTGCTACAATCAGGGAGTAGGCCAGTTTTGGCTCAGGGCCGACAGAATACCAGACGATAAAAGCGACAACAGATGAGGCAATAACGGCCGGAACAAAATACCCGGCGACCACATCAACCAGTTTCTGGATAGGGGCGCGACTTCGCTGAGCCTCGGCAACCATTTGGACGATCTGAGCCAGAACGGTGTCGCTGCCGACCTTCTCGGCCTGAATTGTCAAGGTCCCGGAGCCATTGACGGTGGCGCCGATAATCTTGTCGTCTTTCTGCTTTTTGACGGGAACCGGTTCGCCGGAAATCATCGATTCATCCACCGAACTTGAACCGTTCGTCACGACACCATCGACCGGTACTTTTTCTCCCGGACGGATTCTGAGCAGATCACCAACCTGGACATCTTCAAGTGATATATCCGTCTCCTGGCCATCTTCGTCAATTTTACGTGCTGTCTTGGGGGCAAGGCCGAGAAGGGCTTTGATGGCTGCACCAGTCTGCCCGCGAGCTTTGAGTTCCAACACCTGGCCAAACAGAACGAGGGTTACGATAACTGCCGCCGCCTCAAAATAGACACCGACGGCACCCTCCGACCCGCGCATGGCAGCGGGGAAAATATCTGGTAAAAAGACGGCAACAAGGCTGTACAGATATGCCACGGAAACCCCGAGACCAATGAGAGTAAACATGTTGAGACTTTTCTTTTGCAGTGATTGTACGGCACGCACCATGAAGACAGAGCCTGCCCAGAGCACCACAGGTGTCGCTAGAACAAACTCAATCCAGCCAAGAGTCCTCGTCGAAGCCAGATTTTCAATGAGATGGCCGCCGGGAATCATATCGCGCATGGCGATTATGACCAGTGGTATGGTAAAGATCGCTGCAAAAATAAAGCGCTTACGCATATCATCATATTCTTGATTTTCGTCATCATCTTCCAGCTGCACGGTCATCGGCTCAAGAGCCATGCCGCATTTCGGGCAGGATCCGGGACCGTCTTCGATAATTTCCGGGTGCATAGGACAGGTATACTGTCGGTTGTTATTTTTCATTCCTTGTTACCTCCATATCGATCTTGTCGATTCGCTATAATTCTGCTTTTCTTTCCATAGTATCGCCATTTGTCGATAAAATTGACCTATGGAAAGTATCGAGCAAAAAACATGCCGGTGTAAACACCCCCTTTAAAAGTGGCAAAGGCCTCGGTTTACAGGATTCTCCTGATGATCAATATAATTTTTTCTTCTTGTACAGGACCGTTTCTCATAAGAAAGGACGAACAGGTTATTCAAGGATTTTTTCTTGTAACAAGGCGCAGCGTAAAAGCCGACAAAGCAGCCATTATCAGAGACAATACGTGTGGTAAATGAATTGTCACAAAAAATAGTTTTCCAGTGTATATGTCGCATGAAATTTGCATGTAAATATTTATGCCGACAGATCAGAGAACGATTAAACAGAGAGCGGGTGCGTCCAGGATCCTCTTTATAGTCATCGCGGTACTGCTGGTGCTGCTTTTGGCAGGAGGCTGTTCCGACGAGAGATCATCCACAACTCCGACACTGAACTGGTATGTCTTCGATGAGCCGTCAGGTGCCTTTGTCGAGGCGGCTGAAACCTGTTCACAACAGTCCGGTGGTCAATACACCATTGAACTTATTCCACTGCCTGCTGATGCGGATCAACAGCGAGAGCAGCTGGTGAGACGGTTGGCCGCCCGTGATTCCGACATCGATATACTGGGCATGGATGTCATCTGGACGGCGGAATTCGCTGCTGCCGGATGGATAGAAACGTGGCCTGCGGACTTGGCTGACAGGGTTACAAAAGGACGATTGGACAGTGCGGTGGAGAGTGCAACCTATGATGGTCATCTCCAGGCCGCACCGTTCACCACCAATACCCAGCTCCTCTGGTACCGAACCGATCGGATTGCCTCCCCGCAAAAGACCTGGTCGGAGACGATTGCACTGGCCGAATCCCTTGGGGAAAGGGGCATAATTCAGGTGCAGGGTGAGCGGTATGAAGGGTTGACGGTATTTTTCAACTCATTGCTGGCTTCCGCCGGAGGTTCTATTCTCGCCGGAGATGAGGTGCTGCCGGACGATGTCGCAACCCGCAAGGCCCTCGGTGTGATGCATCGCCTGGCCTTATCTCCGGCAGCACCGGCGTCCCTGGCTATAAATCGTGAAGATCAATCCCGGCTTGCTTTTGAGGCCGGAGACTCCAGTTTCATGGTCAACTATACCTTCGTCTGGCCCAGCATCCGGCAGAATGCCCCGGATATTGCCAAACACATGGGCTGGGCTCGCTGGCCCGCCGTCTCGCCGGAAAAGCCAAGCCGGGTTACTATAGGCGGCATAAACCTCGGTATTGGCGCCTATTCCAGACATCGCCAGGCGGCCTTTGCCGCGGCATCCTGTCTGGTTTCGGAAAGTAATCAGCGATTGGCAGCGGCAAAAGGAGGCCTTCCCCCGACAATCTCCGCACTCTATCAAGACAGCAAAGTTCGCGAGACCTTTCCCTTTGCCGATATTCTCCTGGAAACCCTCAAAAGCGGGGTGCAACGCCCCCAGACTCCGCTCTACAACGATATTTCCCTGGCTATCAGCCATACCCTGCATCCGATGCGTTCCATCGATCCCGTAAAAGACGTACGTCGGTTGCGGGAGAAAATAGATCGAGCCCTCCATTCGGAGGGATTGCTATGAAATCACCCCGGCTAGACGACCAGAAGCTCGGATGGCTCCTCTGTAGTCCGGCTTTAATTGCCATGACAGCAGTAACCGCCTATCCTATTCTCTATGCTTTCCAGCTCAGCCTTTTCCGTTATGATCTCCGTTTTCCCGACAGTCGAAGCTACATCGGCGTAGAGAACTATCTGTCCGTTCTCAGTTCTCCCATCTGGTGGGAAGGATTGCTCAATACCGTTATTATCACCTTCTGTTCGGTCAGTGTCGAACTGTTGCTGGGGATGATCTTTGCTTTGGTGATGCACCGGGCAATTGTTGGCCGCAGGCTGGTACGGGCCTCGATTCTCATTCCCTATGGCATTATTACCGTGGTGGCTGCGTTGATCTGGAAATTCGCTTTTTTGCCAACCACCGGCTTCGTCAATAGTCTGACTGGTCTGGAACTTTCCTGGTTCAGTGGACGCTGGAGCGCTTTTCTGGTCATAATTCTCACGGAAATCTGGAAGACGACACCTTTTATGTCTCTTTTACTGCTGGCCGGTCTCACCCTGGTGCCGGAAGACCTGCTGCGGGCTGCACGGGTAGACGGCGCATCGGCCCGGCAACGATTTACTCTGATAATCCTGCCGATCATGAAACCGACCATTGCGGTCGCCTTACTTTTTCGGACTCTTGATGCTTTTCGTATTTTCGATTCAGTCTATGTCCAGACCAGAGGGGCACAACACACCGAAACAGTTTCCATTATCGGTTACCATGCCTTGATCTCCCGACTCAATCTGGGCCTTGGTTCGGCGGTATCGATTCTCATTTTTCTCTGTGTTCTGGTGATTGCCGCAGCTTATCTGCGTGGTTTCGGCATTGCCGGCACCCTGACCGGCGAGGAGGAGTCGTGAATAATTTAATGAACCGCATTGACCGTCTCTGCTGGGCTGCCGGCAGCCTTCTGGCGGTCTGCTATGCCATCACCCCTATAGTCTGGATCCTGTCACTCTCCCTGAAACATCCGGCAGACCTGGGCGATAATCGTTTTTGGCCACAACGCATCACCTTCGAACACTACGGGGCAATTTTCACCGACGCGCAGTTTCCCGCCGCCCTGTGGAACTCGCTGGGGATTGCTTTTCTCTCGACACTCCTGGCTATTCTGATAGCAATGTTTGCCGCCTATGCCGTGGTCAGGATTAAATTCGCAGGACGCAGACTATTTATGGCGTTTGCCTTATCCATCGCCATGTTTCCACCGGTATCCATTGTCGGGCCGTTGTTCAATATGTGGCGTTTCATTGGTCTCTATGATACCTGGCCGGGCCTCATATTACCCTATATGACCCTGACTCTTCCGCTGGCAATCTGGACCCTTGCCGCCTTCTTCCGCGAGATCCCCTGGGACTTGGACAAGGCCGCCCGGGTTGACGGCGCGACATCATTTCAGGCTTTTCGAATGGTCATTGCCCCACTGGCCGCACCGGGGGTCTTCAGTGCCGCCATTCTTGTCTTTATTTTTGCCTGGAATGATTTTCTGTTTGCAATTTCACTGACCTCTACCAATGAAGCGCGAACCGTTCCTGCGGCCATCGCTTTTTTTACCGGCAGCTCCCGTTTCGAACAACCGACGGGTTCTATTGCCGCCGCCGCGGTTGTCGTTACCGTGCCACTTATTATTATGGTCCTGGCTTTCCAGCGTCGTATTGTCGCGGGACTGACCGCCGGGGCTGTTAAGGGATGAATTACGACTATATCACAGGGTGACAATGGCAGAAATTCAACTGAATAATATCAGCAAAATATTCCCCGACGGCACAGAAGCCGTCAAGGATATTTCTCTCACTGTCGGCGACGGTGAATTCTTCATTCTGCTCGGTCCCTCAGGCTGCGGCAAATCAACCCTGCTGAATATCATCGTCGGCCTGGATTCCGTCTCCTCGGGGGAGGTGCGGGTTAACGGTCGGTTAATCAACCATCTTGACCCTCGCGAAAGAAATATGGCCATGGTTTTCCAGAGCTATGCCATCTATCCCCATATGAGTGTGCAGGACAACCTGGCTTTCCCGCTCAAACTTGCAAAGATGGAACAACAGGAAATCAAACGTCGGGTCAAAAAGGCTGCCGAGGCTCTGGAGTTGGGTGAATTGCTCACTCGAATGCCGCGCAGTCTCTCAGGTGGACAACGACAGCGAGTGGCAATGGGCCGAGCCATCGTTCGCGAGCCGGATGTTTTTTTGCTGGACGAACCGCTTTCCAATTTAGACGCCAAATTGAGGAGCCAGATGCGCAATGAGATTGCCCGTCTTCAGGAACAGCTGAAAACAACCATGATCTACGTTACCCATGATCAAATTGAAGCGATCACTTTGGGGCATCGGTTTGGCTATTCTCCGCAAAGGATTATTGCAACAGGTCGGCACCCCTCGAGAGCTCTACAATGATCCCGTCAATCTTTTTGTCGCCGGTTTCATCGGATCTCCAGCTATGAATCTTCTCCCGGGGCGGCTGGAAAAAGGCAAATTGTATTTGCCGATGACGAAAGAAGCGTTAGATCTGCCGGAAATGGCGCAAAGGATTTCTGATAGAAAAGTAATTGTCGGCCTACGCCCGGAGCATCTGCACATAGTAGATGAAGACCAAGACGCACCCGTGCTTTCGGCCACCGCCGCCATGGTCGAATGGCTGGGCGCAGATGCTTTCGTCCATTTTGAAATGGAAGCAAATAATGAAGACCAGCTCTTTGTTCTTCCCGAGGAATTGGATCGAACAATAACCAAAAACAGCAAACTCCAGGGAGTTGTCAGAATTGATCCATCACAGCGGATTAATCGGGGTGATATTCTTCGTTTACAACCGGATAGAGACAAACTGCACATCTTTGATCCTGAAGACAACACCTGTCTCCTTCGATCGAAAAAGTTGGGAAGCTGACTGCCGGTTTCGGCGGTTTTAATAAAATGCACACTTATACCCTTTGTGAATTGTCAGAAGGCTGTTTCAGGAAATGGACATTGCCTGACTTTATGACGCATGTTTGTCTGCAAACGTGTCGACCGTTGAAATATCACGTCCAAGATATCGCGTCCATTTGAGGATACAGATGCTATATGTTCCTACTAGTTACCGGACCTGTCACTTACGGTTAGTCATATTTTTGCTCGTCTGCCTGAGCAGTTGTGTGAGGATTGCACCGTATTCCTATGACAGCATAAAAAAAGAATACAACGGCGGGCCTTCCCCACTGTCGGTCAATGAAGAATACGCAAAGATTGCCGATGGAAATCTGCAACTTCAGAATGATATGCAATTTCCTCTGACGCTGCAAAATGCCATAAACGTGTCGCTACGGAACAATCCTAATGTCATCGGCGCCGCCTGGCGCATTCAGCAATCTAAAGCAATATTGCAGCTTGCTGATACCGGTTTCTGGCCGCAGGTCCAATTTTACACCGAATACATGCAGGGTGACGCTCCATCGGCCTATCTCTTTAAGAAAATTGATCAGCGCCGGCTCCCCCAGAAAGTAGATTTCAATGACCCCGGCTGGTTTGAAAATTTTGAATCCGGTTTTAAAGGACAGATCAACCTGTTTAATGGTGGCAATGATTATCTTTCTGTCCTGATGGCCCGTCAGGATAAGGAAATCTCTGAACTTGATCGCCATCGAATTGAAAACGACTTGACGGCCCAGGTCATTCAAGCATTTTACGATGCACTGGCTTCTGAGGATTTCATTGAGATAGCCGAGGAATCGGTTACTGCAGTGGAAGAACAGTGCCGTATCATGACGGTTCGCTATAAAGGAGGAGCGGAGATGAAATCCGATCTCCTTTCCCTGGACGTCCGACTGGCCCAAGCCAGAGAACAGCTTGTCGCTGGTAGAAACCGCTATCAGCTTGCCTGTGCGGCCCTTGCTAACCTGATGGGACTCGAACCTTCGGCTCTGACGGAAAAGGGTTTAATTCTTGGGGCTTCCGCAACAGTAGTCCCCGAGGTTCCTGATACCTATGCACAGGGAGTTATTGTTGCGGTAAATCGACGGCCGGAACTAGCCCAGGTCCGTAAACAGCTGATACAATCCCGCATGGCCCTGGACTCTGCGAAAACAGCCTATCTGCCGCGGCTTGATCTTATGGCCAAGTATTACGTGGATGACAACGGACTTGATTATGACGCGAGTAGGGATAACTGGACAACCGCACTCCTGTTGCACTGGGATCTCTTCACAGGATTTTCCCGAGGAGCGCAAGTTGCACAGGCCGAAGCCGTCGTTCTGGAATTGCTGGCAGCCGATCACCAGACCACTCTCGGTATCAAGCTTGATGTGAAGTCCGCTTATCTCAACCTTGAAGAAGCCGGAATCCGTTACCAGGTTGCGCGAAGCAGCGTTGACAGCGCGGCGGAATCGTTCCGGCTGGTGCGAGAGCATTATCAAGGCGGTGCGGTGCCTGTTACCCGTTATCTCGAGGCCGAACTCGACTGGAACCGAGCCCGCACCCGGGCCACGGCCGCCCGATACGATAAAATTAAAGCGCTCGCCGAGGTTGCCCGTTCAATTGGGGTCTGGGCAGGGCAGCCTTGAGCAGGAAAACATAATTAATGTATTTTCCCGACCGGGAGGGGCAGATGGAAAAGAAAAAGAAAATCTTCCTGTTATCCAGCATAGTTATTGCTCTGGCTGCAGTAATCCTCCTGTTGTGGTTTCTCTCTGAAGACAAAGTTGGTCCCGGCACGGTTCAGCCGGAAAAAAAGCGCACCTCTTCCGAAGCTGTCACGGCCAAAGTCGAAATCGCGATCGTCACGCAATGGTACAATGCCGTGGGCACCGTTGTACCGAAAATCCAGGCCCGCATCGAGCCTCGGGTTATCGCCCAGGTGATGGAAGTCTTGGTTCGGGCTGGTGATCCTGTTGAGAAAGGTGACGTCCTGGTACGGCTCGAAGATGCCCGGCTGAATGCCAAACTCTCCCAGGCCCGACAATCACTGCAGGCGGCCATTTCCCAGCGGGAGCAGGCCAGAGAGAGGGTCCATGCCGCCGAAGCCGTTTTTGCCGAGGCTGACTCCTCGTACAAACGGACGTCAAATTTTTATGCTGCCCAGGCTGCCACCGAACAGGAACTGGAGCAGGCACGTTCCCAGTTCCTCCAGGCGCAGGCGGGCCGGCAACGAGCCAAAGATGGTCTTTCCGGCGCTGCGGCTGGTATTCGACTTGCCGAAGAAATGGTCCATGAAGCCGGGATTGCATTGAGTTACACACGCATTGTCGCGCCTGCAAAAGGCATGGTACTGAAACGTTTTGTTGATCCCGGCGACATGGCCACCCCCGGCAAACCGTTACTTATTCTTCGCGAGGCAGGCGGGCTGCAGTTGGAGGCCAATGTCCGTGAGAGTCTGATTAACTCGGTCAGGCCGGGGGACTTACGAAAAGTCCAGCTGTCCACACTCAATCAGGCGGTAGAGGCGACTATCGATGAAATTGTTCCCTTTATCGACCCTCAGACTCGGACTTTTCTGGTCAAAGCCGCCCTGCCGGAGGTTGAAGGAGTCTATTCGGGCATGTACGGCAAGCTGATGATTCCCTATGCTGAAGTGCCGGTCATACTTATCCCTTCTCAGGCGGTGCGCCGGGTAGGTCAGCTTGAACTGGTTATGGTAAAAGGCACTGCTGGTTGGCAGGAGCGCTCTGTAAAAACCGGCAATACGTATGACGGCAAAATAGAAATTCTGTCCGGGCTAAGCGGGGGTGAAACAGTGCTGGTAGAGGAGCCGAAAGCTCATGGCGACACATAAACAGGAACATGAACAGGAATCAGTCGGTCTCATTGCAGGCATAGTGCGGCCATTTTTGTCCGGTACTCCGGCAGTGATCGTGCTGCTGGTCGCCCTGTGTCTGGGAGCTGCAGCTATTTCCATCACCCCAAGGGAAGAGGACCCACAGATTGTCGTGCCTTTGGCTGACATCTATGTTCAGGCTCCGGGGGCGGATCCGCAAGAAGTGGAAAAACTGGTTGCCACTCCGCTCGAACAGCTGCTCTGGCAGATTGACGGAGTGGAATATGTCTACTCTATCTCCCGCCGGGGAATGGCAATTGTCACCGTCCGGTTTTATGTCGGCGAGGACATGGTTGAGTCTCTCGTTAAACTGCATGACCAGATTAACATGAACATCGACCAGGTTCCCCCGATTGTACAGGGATGGGTCATCAAACCGATGGAAATTGATGATGTCCCTATCGTTAACCTTAGCCTGCATTCGACACGATACAGCGATCACGAGCTGCGGCGTATCGGCGAGGAAGTTCTCTGGCGTCTGTCTAAATTGGAAGATATTTCGAGGACCTATATCATAGGAGGCCGCGGGAGGGAAATACGGGTAGAGCTGATTCCCGAGAAGATGGCGGGCTACAATATATCCATGCTGCAAGTCAGTCAGGCCCTGGCGGGAGCAGATTCAGCCCTGACTGCAGGCAATATCGACCGCTTCAATCAAAATTTTACCGTAACCATCAGTTCATTTCTTCAATCAGTTGCAGATGTTCGTGAGCTTGTTGTGGGGGTTCAGCAGGAACGGCCGATTTATTTACGCGATATTGCCGAGATTACTGATGGTCCCGCCGAAGCAATCCATTACACCCGCATCGGGCACTCTTTTCGTTACCGTCAGATCAATGAACAGCAGGATCAGCCGTTGACATCTCCTTCCGTTACCCTGGCATTCGCCAAAAAACAGGGAACGAATGCTGTCGATGTCTCTCGAAATATTCTAGCTGAGATTGACCGACTCAAGGAAAAAGTGATCCCGGACGATGTCGAGGTCACGATTATTCGCGATTACGGGGCAACAGCCCAGGAAAAGGTTAACGAGCTGCTCTTTACACTGTTTTTTGCCATTATTACAGTGGTGGCTTTGCTTGCGTTTGCTCTGGGCTGGCGGGAAGCGCTGGTGGTGGCGGTAGCCGTGCCGATAAGTTTTTCTCTGGCGCTGTTTTTCAACTATCTCTTTGGTTACACCATCAACCGGGTCACTCTCTTTGCCCTGATCCTGTCACTTGGCCTGGTGGTCGATGATCCGATTACCAACGTGGATAATATCCAGCGGCACATTTTTTTGGGGAAGCGTGACCCCTTCAAGGCAACCCTTTTTGCTGTCAATGAGGTGCTGCCCCCGGTAATTATATCGACAATAGCCATTATCATCTCCTTTACGCCACTCTTTTTTATCACTGGGATGATGGGTCCTTATATGGCGCCAATGTCCGTTAATGTGCCGCTGACGGTGACATTCTCTTCCTTGGCTGCCCTCACCGTCGTTCCCTGGATGACCTACCGACTCCTCCGCAACCATTCATCCGCCGGCACAGACGTGAGCGAGCCGGCAGCAGGAAAGCAGGAAACTTCCAACTGGATTTTCTCCCTCTATCGCAAGATGGTTACCCCGTTTCTTCAGTCACGGCGCAAACGGTGGCTGCTGTTGATTGTCATTGCAATATTGCTCATCGTTTCGATGCTGCTGGTGGTGTTTCGTCTGGTTCCCTTGAAAATGTTACCTTTTGATAATAAGAATGAGTTCCAGGTCATCATCGATATGCCGGAAGGAACTCCCCTGGAACGAACCGATGGTGTGGTTCGGAATTTTGAGGAATTCATACGCACAGTCCCTGAAGTCACCAGTTACACCTCTTATGTCGGAACACATTCTCCTATTGATTTCAATGCCATGGTCCGGCATTATTACCTGCGCCTGGCACCCCATCAGGCTGATATTCGCATCAATCTTGTGCATAAAGATAAGCGGGTCATGAAAAGCCACCCGATCGTCCTGCGACTGAGAAATGCACTCATGGAAATAGCCGAGCATAATGGGGCCACTATGCAGCTCGTGGAAGTACCTCCAGGGCCGCCGGTGCTTTCCACCATTGTCACTGAACTCTACGGCACCGCGGATATATCCTATGCAGAGCTGATTGCCTCCGCTGAACATGTCAAACAGATAATGCAAGAAGAATCATTTGTCGTCGATATCGACGACCTGGCGCAGGCGAGCCATAAAAGGTATGATTTTGTCGTCGATCGGGAAAAGGCAGCCCTGCATGGTGTGTCAACCGAGGCAATTACCCGGACGCTGCATATGGCGGTCGGTGGTGCGACCCCGGCACGAGTCCATGAAGAAGATGAAAGGCAACCTCTGCACGTACGAATGATTCTGCCCCGGCAGGCCCGCAGCAACCTCTCCAGGCTGACCCAGATTCCAATGGCCACAGCTGATGGCCAGATGGTGCCTTTGGCCGAATTGGTCTCTGTGCGGCAAGTAGTCGAAGAGCAGACCATCTTTCACAAAAATCTGCAGCCTGTGGTCTATGTCATTGCCGAAATGGCTGGGCGGGCGCCGGTCGAAGCGATCGTCGACATGCAGCGCAGGCTTGCCGAAAAGCCACTACCGGCTGGAATCCGGGTAGAATGGGCAGGGGAGGGGGAATGGCAGATTACCCTGCAGGTTTTTCGTGATATGGGTATTGCCTTTGCCGCGGCATTGGCAGGCATTTTTATTTTGATGATTATTCAGACCAATTCCTTTCTCATGCCGGTTTTGATCATGATGGCTGTTCCCCTCACACTGATCGGAATCATGCCGGGGTTCTGGCTGTTGAACCTGATTTCCGGAGGCCAGGTCGGCGGATATGAGAACCTGGTTTACTTCACCGCCACCAGTATGATCGGCATGATAGCCCTGGGTGGTATCGTTATCAGGAACTCAGTGGTTCTTATTGAGTTTATCCAGGATTCACTGGCCGAAAAAATGGAAGTAAAGGAAGCTATCCTGCAAAGTGGGGCGATTCGCATGCGCCCGATTGTATTGACGGCGATTACCACAGCTTTAGGCGCCTGGCCAATTACTCTCGATCCGATTTTTTCCGGACTCGCCTGGGCCCTGATCTTTGGTTTGTTCGCCTCCACCCTGTTTACTCTGCTGGTGGTACCGATAACCTTTTATGCCGTGTATGGGATGAACATGGAAAATGCAGATAATACATCCTCTCCATAGCCAGCTGAGGATTTTTAAGTAGAGCAATCAATGCCGTACATATCAAGAGGAGGAAAACATGCCAAAATTGAAAAGGATGAAAGAAATACAAGGATTCGAACTCGGTGCCCAGGACGGCAAGATAGGAAAGTGCAGTGACTTTCTCTTTGACGATAGAAACTGGGCGGTGCGCTATGTTGTGGCTGATACCCGGAAATGGCTGCCGGGACGCAAGGTTCTTATCTCTCCTATCTCGATGTGTGCATCGATCGAAGCAACAAAGATACTGCGTGTTGATCTGACCAAAGATCAAATAAAAGATTCTCCACCCCTTGAGGCAGACGCACCTGTCTCGCGACAATACGAAATACTTTTCAATCGATATCATGAATGGGGCAACTATTGGGAAGGGCCCTTAACCTGGGGACATTATCCCTATCCTCGTTTGCTGCAACGTTCTGAGGAGCTCCATAAACAAGTAGCCGACATCGAGGTTCACTCTCATCTCAGGTCAGCTGAAAAAGTGCGCGGATATTCCATAAAGGCAACCGACACTGATATCGGCCACATTAAAGATTTTATTTTCGACGAGGAGACATGGATTATACGCTATCTGATTGTTGATACCGCTAACTGGTTGCCGGTCGGCAAGAAGGTGATCATCCCGCCTCAGTGGGTTGAGAAGGTCGACTGGAGTGATAGTTGCTTAACCGTCGATGTCCCAAGTGAAAAAATTAAAAATAGTCAGGAATACGACCCGACAATCGTCCTTGACCGAGATTATGAAACCGCCCTCTATGATTACTACAATCTGCCGTATTACTGGTAGAGGTGCGCGGAGTCGCTATGCGCGCACTGAGGATGGTTGATCAATGTGTTTTTGCGTTGCGGTTTCTGCAAGAATTTTTGCGGCGTAACGGTTCAAAGAAATTGGTTTTGGTTAGAATCAACTGGTACGTCAAAGGCCTTCATGAACATGATCATCCACATTGCTACCGGGTTCAGGAAATATGCGACCATGTCCTCGAGACAGAACTACAGCTTATCCATTCGCACCCTCGGTGGATGGTGCAAAGCCATGGAGATTTTCACCTGAAAAACATTCTGTTCCACAACGACGGTGGAACCCATTGTTTTTCTGTGACTGAGGGGCTTACAAAGCGATGACCTATCACCTGGTAGAGATGCATAAAAAATTCTCACTGGATAAACAACAACCGTCTGTAGCCTTCCTGCAAAGTTCCTCTAAAGAGCAACAAGTTTCTTCCATTCTCCCTGACTACGACTGAAAAACTGATTTTCTGCTGTTACGAAACGATTATTTTTCCACTCTCTGGTCTCGACCGATACGTTGTGGTGGTCGCCACGAACAATCTTGAAACTATTGGGATAATCTGCTTCCAGGCGATTCGATATTGCTGTGCCTGCATGAGAGATAATCATGCCATTAAGAATGTGAGTATAGGCTAAGTGGACATGACCACTCATAATAATATCAACCCCGGCTTTCTTCAGCAGATTCGATGCCAGCCTTTCCCCTCCGATTGTCCGGCGATGGCTATATTTCTCCGGAATCCAGAATGGATGATGGGCGGCAATCACGCGCAGACGATTTCCAGCCTCTTTCAGATGCCCTGCGATAATGGCGATTTGTTTGAGATTGATGCGTCCTCGCGACCAATCTAAATAATATCCTGTTCTTCTTGCCGTGTTGACGCCGATAACAATATAACTCTCATCTCTGACCACAGGTTCAAGAGTGTCGGCAATATAGCTGTGCCATTTTTTCCAGGGATGAAAAAAACGTTCGATCAGGTTGTCCGCCGAAATGTCGTGATTGCCGGCAATAACCAGACTCGGCCACTGCAAACTGTCTATAAAAGCACGTGCCGCCAGAAATTCGCTCGTACGGGCGCGCTGAGTGAGATCACCACTTATGACAACCAGCTGAGGCGCAATTTCTTCCAGGTTGTGCAAGAGTCCCTGGACGATTCGGTGGTTTTCGCGACCAAAATGCAGATCCGAAATATGGGCGAGGGTCAGAGACATTTCTTTGAAAGGTTCCTCCACGCTTTCCGGCTTGTTTTGTGTCCACCGGGATGAGATTTAATCTGGCGGCATATCCAATGCCAACGAATTTTCCGTCTGATACGCATTGATGTAAAGCAAGTACTAGCAAATGGCATGCCAGAGAAAATTTCAAAAGAATTAGACCTGTATTATAAATTCTATTGTTCTGCCTTGGAAATTCGACCAAATTACATTCCACTCTTTCCGGAACCTGTCCGAAGGAACAGGACTTTGTCGCTATAGAAATAGAATAGCCCCTGTTGTTACACTTTCGGGACAGTATAGTGATGGAGCGTGATGTAGGATCTGCAGGGGGATAATTACGCCCCTGTAAACATTAAGAAATACCAATTTACTTATGGGGCAGTGCAACCATGATCTCTCCAGGTGCGAAATGATATTTCAATGGTGGATGAAGCGGAACTAATTCGCCATCCAGGGCGACAAAAATACGTTTTTTACGATGATGAAAATGCAACTCAACATGATCTACTAATTGATTTTCAATACGTCTTTTTTTTTGTAACGGGTCTATGCCGAAAAATAATGAGGTAATCAGCAACGTCAGAACCTCAATGCCGGTGCTGCAATTAACTGCAATGAGATGCAGGCCCTTTGAGCCCTGTTTTTTTACCTGCCCCACTGCCGGCAGGCGTAAATTTCGCTCTCCTACACCAATAAAAACCAACGGAGTACGCAAGACCTTACCGGACAAGCTCACCCGGACACGTCTGAAGTTTAAGAACCGGCGAAAGCCGGCAACTATTGTTGCCGGGAAGTAAGGCATACGGTTTTGCAAATTTTGACGACTGCGGACAAATACAGGGTATGCTCCAACAGAACTCGTATTAATAAAAAGTACCTCATTTACGTAGCCGCAGTCTACCGACCGCGCTTTGCCATGAAGAGCCACCTCCAGGGCTTCAGCTGGATCTGAGGGAATGCCGACACGTTGAGCAAAATGATTTAAGGTACCGCCGGGTATTACGCCAAGTTCAAGATGGTTATCGGTAAGATGTGCCGCAGTAAGGGCTATTGTTCCGTCCCCTCCGCTGACCAGTAATCGTTTTTCTCCCTGTTTAACAGTCCTTTTGCATACACCTTCCATCGCTGCGGCGGATACCGGTTCCATCTTAATGCGCGAATCGTCTTGCAACTGCGCCAATATCTTCGCAGAACTTCCTGCATCAGCATTGTAATATAACGGCACAGGCTTGCCGGAATTTTCAGATCTTTCTTTTTTCTCAATACCAACGGTTTTCATAATGATCAGTCCATAAAATCATAGTACTACCCAAATAACCCTGCGACTTTGGTTGTTTTCTTTACGCCACTGACGATCTACCAGTAATAGGGAAGTCCATAATAGTCGAAGATTGTTTTCTCATATTCACGAGTGAGCGGTATGGATTGGTCATATTCAGGACTGTTCTTGATTTGCTCGCTGGAAATTTTCATGACAACGGAACTTCTTCCCCAGTCTACCATATCTACCCAGGTCGGGGAGACGATTACCCGCTTACTTCCAGGCTTCCAGTTGCTTGTATCTATGACCAGATATCTGATTATCCAGGTTCTCTCTTCAACAATAAAATCTTCGATATGGCCGATATCTCTATCGATAGCCTGAATCTTATATCCGATTATCTCCTCGGTTGATCTCAGATGGGTTTTTTCATCGGGCATTTCAGTGACGTCACGTACCTGATCCGGTCGCCGTAACAGGCTTGGATATGGATGGGGCCCCCAGGTCAAAGTCCCGTCCCAATAGGAAGGCCAGGCATAATAATTATTGAATTGACGTTCGTATCGGCGAGACACCGGCGCGTCAGCGTCAAGTGGCGGTGCTTCCTTGATCTGCTTTTTGGTCAATTCAACATGCAAGGTGTGCGTTGATCTGTCTACTGCATCGATTGAGATCGGCGAGATGATGACTTTACGGCCGGGGAGCCATTTTCTCGTATCAGCGACGATATACCGCACCACCCAATCGTTATCATCAAAAAGGAAATCACGGCATTTACCCAAATTGCCGTCCTGTGCGCCCAACTCATAACCCTGAATATCTTTTATTCTATTCAATTCTATCTTCACGATAACCCCTTGCTTTAACTTGACAGGTGAACAAATTTTCCACTTTGCTGTCAGAAGCAAAACTCAAGCGACTGACGGTAAGATGATTTCGACAAATCTTAGCATGTTTTCTGCAAAGACCATTCCATATGCCTTTTTTTCTTCTCCCGTCAGGCATCGGACAATATCCTGGTGAATGCTACGAAAGAAAATTCTGGTCTGTAGTTTGCAGCGAATTGATCAGGCAGTTCCGGATCGTGACCCATAACCGAAAGAGGAGGAATAGGGCATGAAAGTTGGAATAGTTGGAGCCGGTTTTGTCGGGAGTACCGCCGCCTATACCATGGCTCTTGAAGGAGTCGCTACCGAGTTAGTTCTTGTTGATCTTAACGAAAAACTCGCCCAGGCCCATGCTGAAGATATTCTTCATGCGACGCCGCATGCCTCTCCTGTGAGGATCTCAGCCGGCGGATATGAAAAATTGCAATCCTGTCGAGCGGTGATTCTGTCATGCGGTGTAGGACAGAAAGAGGGAGAATCCCGCTTGCAGCTCCTGGAGAGAAATGCCGCCGTTTTTGAAGAGGTTATCCCAAAAATTATGCAAGCGGCCCCTGAGACGGTTTTCGTCGTCGCATCTAATCCCGTCGACATTATTACCCAGATTACCACAAAGATTTCTCAGCTTCCACCGGGAAGAGTCCTCGGATCAGGTACACTCCTCGACACAGCCAGATTCCGTTCTTTGCTGGGGAATTATCTTCACGTTTCGTCCCGTTCTGTCCACGCCTACGTGGTCGGTGAACATGGTGATTCGGAGGTTCTCACCTGGTCAAGCGCGCATATCGGCGGAGTGCCCCTAATGGATTTTGCCAGACAGATTAACCGCCCCATAACGGAAAGTGTCCAGGCTGAAATTGATAACGGCGTACGTAAAGCGGCTGGGCGTATAATCGCAGGAAAAGGAGCAACTTACTACGGTATTGGTGCTGGACTTTCCCGTATCGTACGGGCGATTCGTGATAATGAAGATGCCGTGTTGAGCGTTACAAGTCTTGGCAAGGCAGACAAAAACTTGCCCGCTATTTGTTTTTCGGTTCCCCGTATTATCGGCTCGCAGGGCATTGTCTCGGAGGTGTGGCCATCTCTTTCGGACGAGGAATACGAGGCTCTTCAACATAGTGCCTCAATTATAGTCAAAGCAACAAAAGAACTGGGCTATTCTTCCTGAGATGACTCTTCGGGATGGACGAAAATCATAAGATATTGAGTACATAGCTGGAGGAAATTATGTTTCGAATATATGGTAAATACTGGTGGTCGTTTTTATTACGTGGTGCCCTGGCAACCCTCTTTGGACTGATTGCAATTTTTCTTCCCGGTATCACTCTTGAGGTGATGATAATTTTCTTTGGCGCCTTCCTTGTTGTCGACGGCGTTGTTTCTTTTTATGTCTCCCTGAAGGGAAGAGGGAAGGGATTAAATTGGGGGGTATTGCTTCTTGAGGGCCTCCTGGGAATTGCAGTTGGCGTTTTTACCTTAATCTGGCCCGGCATCACTGTGCTGGCCATTGTTTTGCTGGTCGCTTTTTGGGCAATGGTGACTGGAGTGCTTGAAATAATTGCCGCTGTAAGTCTTAGAAATGAGATCCAAGGAGAGTGGCTGTTGGGATTGAGCGGTATTCTTTCCATTCTGTTCAGCGTTGTTCTCTTTGTGAATCCAGGCATTGGCGCCGTGACATTGATCTGGCTGATCGGTATTTATGCAATAGTTTTCGGAGTAGCAATGATTTTTCTCGGACTTCGACTCCGCAAACATAACGTTATTATAAATCTCTAACTTTGATAGCAGTCTTTTTTAAAGGTACCAAAAGAGGCTAATCTTTCCTGAAAATTGATCTGACATGCTCGCGAAGATCCAACGCCCGCAGGAAAGGTTGATCGTGGACATCCAGGTTATTCGGAAGAATCGCGAATCCCTGGATCTCGTTCTTCCCGGGACCGCCGTGAGATCCGTTTTCAATGGGAAAGCTCAGAGGCTTGCCGGTCGGCCGCCAGCCTGAAATAATGAATTCTCCGGCGTCCCTGTGGTGACAGAGGGCTTCCATGTCCTGTGATACTTCGCTAAGAAATGGATGATCCGCACCAAACACTTCCACCGCTTTTTGCGCAAGCGTTCCGGAACCGGATGGGGTGACACAGATAATAGTGGCATTTTCTTTGTAGAAAACCAGCGGGATTTTGGCCTTCTGGACCAATCGCCAGCCGTATTCCCGCATTTGTTTATGGTCGAGGTGGATAGGCAGATAAATATGGCCAAGGGGGCCCATGGCGGTGATATGGATCTTCCCGTCGGCAACGCGTTCCATTACACTGCCCCAGCCGTTTTTTCTTTTTGTGTTCTTGAAAAAGCTCCTGTTGCGTTGATGGAGATTGATATGAGAAATGACACTTTTCGGTTCCGCAAAGCTGTAATCCTTCAGCGGACCCTCTTGAAAGGCCTCGTAAATTGCTTTGCGAAGCGTTCTGCGGTTTTCGATTAAAAACGGCACGGTCGCTTCCTGGCCATGATCGGAGTAGATAAAGATATGGTAGACACGGTCTTTCGAACGCACGGCTTTATGCACCACATCCTTGATCGTTGCATCAATCCCCTTAAGAGTCCAAAGGGCAAAAGCGGAATTGGGATTGCGACGATGGGAGTGCTCATCATAACCGACAAAATTTGCATGAATGATCGGCAGACCACGGGCAATATCAATTTTTACATGAAGGCGAACCAGCTCGCGAACGACGATGCAGGCACCGATTCGTGAAAATATGAATTTAAACTCCTTAAAAAGATTCTTGCGTCGAAAGATGCCCTGAAAAAAATCATATACTGCCAATCCCATTTCCAGTAACGACAAGCCGATAACACGAAATATTTTCTCGATATTCA
>CAYPPR010000032.1:0-48265 GCA_964412665.1 uncultured Desulfopila sp. | reverse complement strand
GTGCTTGTGGGGTTATTTTTTTGGCTTAAGATGTGTGCTTTATCCGATTTTCAGGGTTATAATACCCCTCAAGAGGGTACTGAACTGAGTGACAGGCTTTCTGGAGAATGGAACTAAAAAAGTAATCGGTGCCGGACTTTTTTTGGTACATGCGCACCAACAGAGGCGAGAACAAAGGCCAGCAAAACGGCCATGGGCGCAGGAAGAAAGCCGTGATAGGCCGCACCGAGCAAAAGAAGCTTGCAGGCAGTAGTCACGCCGCACAGTTCCCGGTAAATCTGCCGATGGCGCATCCATTCGGTAAAAAGCAAGGCCACACCGCTAACAAACGCAAGGACCAGATAAAAGGAGGGTCGATGAACAATCCCATCGAGCAGGTAAGTTGCCAGAAACACCGCTGCGCCAACCTGATGAACCGCCCTGATAAGAACGGAAAGATTCAGCACCCAATAGGGTCGCATGCCGATACGACCCATTGTATTTCCCGCACACTCTGCCTGTTCCTGCTTTTCCGTCATTACCCTACTCATTGCTCTACCTGTACCTTACAAGTGGTCTCGATATGACACCCAAAACCATGCTTTTCCGGCAAACCATCGCATATAAACACAAGCTATCCATCCTGGCAGCCATCATTTTCCCGTGTCTCAGCCGCCTGCTACTCCAGGGATCAGGAGCTGAACATGAATTGTTTCGTTATCTTGCACCCGGCCTTTTAGGCGGTATGACCGGTTACTGGGCGGGTCGCCTCCTTGATCGATATCAAAAAACACTCCAACGCAGCTGGATAAGCAATAACAGACTGAAAAAAAAGATACAAGACCAGAGAATGCTTCGAGGAATTATCCCGATCTGCGCCCACTGTCGACAGATACGAGATCGTAATGGGGACTGGATTGGTATTGAGGAGTACATCCAGCATCACTCAGAAGCAAAATTTAGTCACGGCCTCTGTCCGGATTGTGCCCAGCAACACTATCCAATGCTCTACGAATTGGAGAAAAGTTAATACTGATTGCGTCGTAAAAACGCACAAACGCCATCAACGGCAAGTCATAACCGAGACGACCTGCCGTTGATGAAAATTTTACATCAATCCTGCTTCCTTGTAATAACGGACAGCTCCGTCATGCAGCGGCGCGGAAAGACCATCCTTAATCATTTCTTCTTTTTTCAGGTTGGCAAAGGCAGGATGCAGCTTCTTGAAATCATCAAAATTCTCAAAGACAGCTTTGACTACCTGATAAATAGTATCTGCCGGTATTTTTGCCGAGGAAACAAAGGTTGCACCCACGCCAAAAGTCTTGGTGTCGGCATCGGTTCCACTATACATACCACCGGGGATAACTGCGGTACGGTAATAAGGATTGTCGGCAATGAGCTCATCGATCTCTTTGCCGGCCACACTGACAATAACCGCATCACAGGCCGTCGTTGCTTCTTTGATCGAACCGTTTGGATGGCCGACCACATAGACGATGGCATCAACCTTATTGTCACACAGTGCCGAGGACTGCTCAGCAGCCTTCAACTCCGAAGCCAGTTTAAACTCATCAGTGGTCCAGCCATATTTTTCCAGAACAACATCTATGGTCGCCCGCTGGCCGGAACCAGGATTGCCGATATTAACCCGTTTGCCTTTAAGATCTTTAAACTCTTTAACGCCCGAGTCGGTTCTGGCAACAACGGTAAAGGGTTCAGGATGCAGTGAGAAAACTGCCCTGAGGTCTTTGTTTGGTCCGACTTCTTCAAATGTGCTGGTGCCGTTATATGCACGATATTGCTGATCAGACTGGGCAACACCCATATCGAGATCTCCCTCGGCGATGGCATTGAGGTTGTATACCGAGCCGCCGGTACTCTCCACTGAGCAACGAATTCCGTGCTCTTTTTTGCCCTTGTTCACCAGGCGGCAAATGGCGCCGCCGGTTGGATAATACACGCCGGTTACTCCTCCGGTTCCGATGGTAACAAAATTCTGTTCCGCCTGGACATATTGCGGCACAGCGGTCAGGGCGAAAACAAAACAAGACATCATGGTTACTGCCAGTCTGCTCGTAATCTTCATACAGATTCTCCTTTTGACGTTAAGGTATAGTCGATGCCCCCAATGGACATACTGCGTAAACGTTCACCAGTCACGAATTCTCTTTGTATGGGGTGCTGAGAAGAGCACCCGGCAAGGAAGTATTATAATAAATCCTTGCTTATTTCCCGTTTACCGGGATGAAGTTTTTCTCATTTCACCAAACGGCAAGAACGCGAACTAATTGGCATACTATTGCAAAAACCATCAGGCACAAAGGAAAAAAAGGAAAAAATAGACTTTTCCTTATCGCTCTCGTACAATAAAAGTATTTCCATCAAGCAAAATTATCTCCTGTGACAAATATAACAGATTTGACGAAACGCTCAATTTTTTCCTACCGACTACTCTTTTTTCGTTTTGTTAATTACATTTGATGCTGATAAATGACTCGGCTACCTTTCACTCAAAAAACAGTATTTTTTCAGGAATGCAGGCGATTACCAGTGCCGCTCCCTTCTTTTGATGCAACTACAATGCATGTAATCCGATGACTTGGAATTTTATCCTCTATCTGCTTTACGGCCTGGCTTTTTTCACACTGGGGGTAGCGATCCTCGCAAGAGATATCCGACTCAGCGAGCTTGGCATTGCCAGAATCATATGGTTGCTCGCTGTTTTCGGCATTGTCCATGGCTTCCATGAGTGGCTGGAACTCCTGGAACAACTCGACCCTGATATTAAAACATTCTTCTTTTCTTCACTTCGTCGATGCGTCGTCAGCGTCTCTTTTCTTTTCCTGCTCTACTTCGGAATTTTTCTTCATATTATTACCCTGTACGGCGATCATGCGCTGAAAGCTACTCCCCGGATTCTCAAAACGATAATCGCCGTGTCCGCCCTTTTTCTGGTTGTTGTCGCAACATATTTCGATGTTGACAGCGGTACGGATACCAATATTCGTCGATTTCTCGCTTTTCCCGGCGGCTTGCTGTCCGGCATTGGCCTGATAATGTACTCCAGGACCGTACGATCGTTTTCCAAAAACGTAGCCACCAATTTCATCCTGGCCGGCAGTTTCATGATCATTTATGCCTTCCTGACCGGGATCGTGCCCTCGAATGCGGCCATTCCTTTCGGCGACGTTAAAATTATACTTTTCCGTGGATTAAGCGCTTTTTTGATCATGTTTTTTACCATCAGGGCTCTTTCGGTTTTCAGTCTCGAGCAGCGTGAATTAATCGATGAAAAACTGCAGCGCTTTTCCCAGTCGGAAAAACTGGCTTCCATGGGAATACTCGCCGCCGGCATCGCCCATGAAATCAACAATCCGCTGACGAATGTCTCGCTTAATCTGGAAATGCTCAAGGATCTGGTCGGAGACGATGAGAAGATTACCCGGAAAATTGAGGCCATTGAGCGCAACACCGACCGGGCTTCGCGGATCGCCAAGGAGCTGCTGCATTTTTCCAGGGAAAAGGAAACAGCACTGCAACCCACCGACCTCAATCAGGTACTGACCAGTACGACCTCTCTGCTGAAAAACCTGGAACTCAGCTCAATTATCCAGCTGCAGTTGCACAATGTGCCAAAAATCATGGGTATTTCCTGGAAACTTGAAGAAGCCTTTCTGAACCTGTTATTAAACAGCATTGATGCCTGCACAAAAGAAGACAGAATCACCATTGAAACCTTGCGTCGCAACGACTACGTTATTGTCACGATCAGCGATACCGGGCATGGCATTGCCGAGGAAAATGTAGCTAAAGTATTCGACCCGTTTTTTACCACGAAAGAGGTCGGCAAAGGTACCGGCCTCGGTCTGGCAGTGTGCTATAATATAATCAAACAACATGGAGCAGAGATATCTCTGACCAGCAACATGCAACAGGGTACAAAAGTGACTGTATCTTTTCCGGTGCTAGTGTATGACAACTGAGACTATCATGGTCATAGATGATGACGAGGATCTGCGCGAGAGTATTATCGAGATTCTCATGGATAACGGTTTTGCGGCAATCGGCTGCGAATCGGCGGAAGAGGCTCTGCAGAAATTTGACCACGAAATTCCCCGTCTCATCATCGTTGACAATATGATGCCCGGCATGGGCGGCATGGCCTTCATTCCTCTGGTAAAAAATAAATACCCGGGCATGAAGGTCATCATGATCACCGCCTTTTCGACCGTTGACAACGCCGTAACAGCCATGAAAAGCGGCGCCGACGATTACCTGGCCAAACCATTCAAGCGCGATGAGCTACTCGTTGCGGTAAAACGCAAGCTCGAGAAATTACGATTTGAACAACTGCCGCCTGAATCGGTAATGGATGACACTCTCACCTGTCTTTCCAACCCTATCAGGCGAAATATTCTCACCGTCCTGGCAGAAAAGAAAACGATGCGTTTTATGGACATCACTCGTCATCTGGAAATCAGTGACCATACCAAGGTGAATTTTCATCTGAAAAACCTAAAAGCGAACAACTTGATTTGCCAGGATCGGCGCAAAGCCTACCGTCTCACCCACCAAGGGGAAAAAATAATCGATTGCCTGCAGTTGTTTTCCACAAGATTTCCTCAATAAATACAACCAGTAAAGCACGAAGCTGTGAAGCATACTTCACAGAAAACAGCGTTCTGCGAAAAACCTTTATCTGGAATCGATTCCATCTTTTGCATACACTCCCAACCGTACAAGTCGTTTTCGAGTTGCAACTACGGAAAACCCAATTCAAAGGAGATGTCTATGAAAACAATTGGAATTCTCACCATGGCCAGTATTTTCGCTCTCGGCACCAGCGCATATGCTGCCGACAAGACGCTGATCAGCACTAAAACCAGCTCCCCCATCATTCTCGATGGCCTGGCCGATAAGGCCTGGGACGGTGCCAAAGCAATCACCGTGACTGTTGATGAACTGCCCTATGAGCCAAGCAACGGTTATCTCGGCATGCAAAAGACCGATGTCAGCATTAAATCCCTGTATGATGACAAAAATGTCTATTACCTCATTACCTACAAGGATCCGACGAAAAGTCTCGAGCGTTTTCCATGGGTAAAACAGGCCGATGGCAGCTGGAAAAAACTGGCCAATAAGGATGACACCGGCCATGATAATACCTATTACGAAGATAAGTTTGCCATGTTCTGGAACATCAACACCAAGGGTTTTGAGGCCGAAGGCTGCATGATCACCTGTCACCTGGATGAACCTGGAGATACCTCTGCCGGACGAAAGTATACCGAGACCGCCGGGGAAACCATCGATATGTGGCATGCTAAATACGTTCGTACACTGCCCATGGGCATGTTTGATGACCAGTATGTCGACAACAACACCGACCCCAAGGCAAATGCCGGCTGGGGCCGTAAAGGCGATACCGGCAAAGGCGGATACAAGAACAATGACAATGCCGATAAATCCGCCCCGGCGTTCATGAACCTGAATCCTACCGAAGATGATATGTACTACGTCATTCCAAGTAAAAAAGTGCCCTTTGTCGATACCTTCAAGGAAGGCGATGTCCTGCCCGGAATCGACATTGCACCGATGATGGGTGGTCGCGCCGACATCCTTTCCCGCAACAATTATGCGGATGGCACCTGGACTCTGGAGGTTATGCGATCATTGAAAACCGAAGGTGAAAATGTCAACACCCAGGACGTTCAGTTCACCGATATGGGTAAGAGCTATCCATTCGGAATCGCTGTTTTCGATAATTCACAGATCAACCATCTCTATCACACCGAGACGCTTGAAATGAAATTTCAATAAGGAGAAAGTGTCGTAGCTCATAGCGCCATCGACACAAAGAAGTATTACAGCCAGGATCCTTTGCCGCAAAGGATCCTGGCTGTTTGTCATTCCTCCTCTCTATCTCCTCTTCACCAGCTACAACAGTGGCACTTTCCTTTTGCTTTAACTCTATGTCTCTGCTGAAAAAAGCCGGTCTCCTCTATGCGGCTTGATATTTATTTGTTATTTCGCACCAACCGTTTTACTATGTCGAGGTACAATTTGATCAGCACCGTATCTACCTTGTAAAACACAACTGAGCCATGAAAGACTATTATAAAATACTGGGAGTAACCAGGACAGCCGGCGTGGAAGAGCTCCGTAAGAGCTACCGCAAACTGGCCATGCAATATCATCCCGATCGCAATCCGGATGACCCGGCAGCGGAAGAACGCTTCAAAGAGACAGCCGAAGCATATGGCGTCCTGAGCGATCCGGTAAAAAAGCGTGAATATGACGCCTGCAGGGCGAGTGGGAAAACATTTACCGGCGGCCAGGCCGGAGGCGGCGACGGCTTCACTTATAGTCAGGAAGATATTCTCCGGGATCTCTTTAAAGATCCACGGTTTCAACAGATGTTCAGCGGTATTTTGCGTGAATTTCAACGCTCCGGTTTCCGACACAGCTCACAGTTCGTTAAAAGAAGTTTTTTCGGCGGCAAGGGCGGCATTCTGGTGGGTGGTATTTTCTTTCTTGGTTCCCTGGCCAGGCCTTTGCTGACGGGGGCCGCACGAAAAGGTCTTTCGGGCAAATCCTCCGTGCTTAAGTCGGTCGGCAGTACGGTCAGCTCACTGCTCGGCATGGGTAAAGGAAAAGAGATGCGGCAGACCCGTAAAAGCACACCGTCTCAAGGCCATTTAGTCGATCTTGATATAACCTATCATACCCCCCTCACCGTCGACGAACTTCAGCGAGGCAAAACCATCCAGGTCCTTGTTTACGGAGAAAATGGAGAACAAACCCTGAAAGTCAGCATTCCGCCCGGCAGCAAAGACGGCCGGAAACTGCGCATCCGTGGCAAAGGCCGGCCCGGCCCGCAGGGCAGAGGCGACCTCTATCTGCATCTGGTCAAGAAGGATACCTGATCAACGTTCTTCCCTGGTTTTCTGCAGGAAAACCATGGCCACAAGGACAACAAGGACTCCGGGAATGACACGGACCGGAGGCAGCCCGTGTCCCAGGGCGAGATCAATGATCAGCACCAGCCCAGGATACAGATACGAATAGGCAATGACCCGGGTGGAGCCGAGATAGGTTACCCCGTACTGGGTGAGGAAAAAAGTTACTATTGTCGTAAATACGGAAAGATATGCCACCCCCCCCCAGACAAAGAGCGGCACGGTAGACCAGCTCACAGTGGAGAGTTTACTCCCGGCAAAAAGGAGCAGCCAGAAGCTGCCGGTCACCAGCACCCAGAAGGTCATGATCGCCATCGGCTCCCCCCGGTGCAGAAGTTTAATCAGAGGGGTATAGAGCCCCATGGCGAAACAGCCGCCGAGAAAGATGACATCCCCTTTATTCCATTGCATGGCAAAAAACTGCGACAAATCTCCGCGAAAAATCACCCAGATCACCCCGATCAACCCGCAGGCAAGGGCCAGCAACTGCTCTCTTCGCAAGCGCTCTCTTAAAAAAAGAAGGGCGTAGCCACCTGAAATAGATGGTACCAGGGCAAAGATAACACTGGTATTGAGGGCACTGGTGTAACGAAGAGATAAAAACATGCAGCAGAAGAAAATCACCAGACAGCCGCTGATCAGGGCACAACGGCAAAAAAGCGGGAAAGAAAATCTCAAGCCGTATCGCAAATGCACCCAGGGCCCAAAAATACAAGCAGCAAGGGTAAAGCGCACCAAGGTCAGCACAGCGGGATCGAGTTCCGCGGTAATTGCCGCACCAACGATAAAGGAGGTAGAAACCAGGGTCGCCGAGATGACCATCAACAGATGAATAAACCCGAGAGGATACTTTTTCCCTCGCTTGTCGGGCAGAAGCTGCACCTTAGTGCGGGGATGCGGTGTCGTCAACTGCGTGAACGGATCTCCGGCTCATCACCGGCGATACCCCTTTCTTTCTGAACGTGCTGGAAGGTAGCCATTGCCGAGGCAATCATACTGCTCATATCGGTGAGATTTCCGGGAACGATCATTGTGTTGTTTTCTTTAGCAAGTTTACCGAATTCGGTGAGATACTGTTTGGCCACTTCAAGATTAGCCGCCTCTTTGCCTCCTGGAAAAGAAAGGGCTTCGGCAACCTTTCTAATACCTTCGGCAGTCGCCTCGGCGACCTTGAGGATCTCCAGTGCCCGGCCTTCCGCCTCATTGACCCGCTTAATTTTCTCACCTTCGGACAGATAAATAGCCTCCCCCCGATCCCCTTCGGCCCGATTGAGAATCGCCTGTTTCTCACCCTCGGATCGGGCAATTTCCGCCCGTTTTTCCCGCTCGGCCTTCATCTGCTTTTCCATCGCTTCGAGGACCGTTCTGGGCGGCTGAATATCTTTAATTTCATAGCGGAGTACCTTGACGCCCCAATTTGCAGTGGCCTCATCAAGGGCCATCACCACCTGGCCATTAAGACTTTCCCGAGCCTCAAAGGTATTATCGAGGGAAATTTTGCCGATCGCCGAGCGCAGGCTGGTCTGGGCAAGCTGGGTGGCGGCAAAACGATAATCGTCAATGCCATAGGCGGACATTTTCGAATTGACCACCTGCAGATAGAGGATGCCATCAACTTCGAGGGTCACGTTATCGGCGGTTATGCAGGTTTGTGCAGCGATATCTATCGGTTCTTCCTTCAATATTCTCCGGTAGGCAACAATATCCAAAAACGGAACGAGGATGTGAAAACCGGCCTCCAGGGTTGTACGATACTTGCCGAGTCGTTCTATGACATATTCAGAGCGCTGGGGGACCACCACCGCCGTTTTCCAAAGCACGACAATGATGAGGAGTAGAATAATGCCGAGAGCAATCAAATTTTGTTCCATATTTTCCTTTTCCCTGTCAAAGGGGTTCCTTGTCGACTAAATGAGCTAGGAGGCTGTCCGAGAATGCCCTTTTTCCCCAAATCTTCGTTGTTTAAAAAATAATGCTCGGAATATCATATATATACCTGCGCTTATTTTTTCAAAACGTCTCGACTTGAGAAAAAATGTCTATTCTCGGACAAGCTCCTAGAGAGCAAACCCCGGGTGCAGGGTCAAACTTTTTCCACATGAATGATGAGATCTTTCTGGGCAACTATGGCAACAATTTCTCCTTCATCGATTTTTTCATCGGCTGTTGCCCGCCAGGTCGTCCCGGAATATCGAATCCTTCCTTCAGCGGGAGGAGCGATGGTCGCACTGACTACGCCTTTTTCGCCGGCAACAGCGCGCATAACATCCTTATCTTCTTCCTCATCCTCCTCCGAGGGGGGCGTGTGCAGCCTCTGCTGGATTATATTTCTTAGACCAAACAGAGCAATAAGGGACGCGCTGATAAAAAGGGCCAGCTGCCAGGCGAGGCCAAGCGGGAATAACCAGGCGGCCAATGCAGTCAACAGTGCTCCGACTGCAAAAAAGAACAGGATAAACCCGGGTACCGCCAGTTCCAGAAAGAACAGCATCACCCCGATGATGAGCCAATACAATGCGGGATTAATTGTTCCCATAACGTCTCCTTGCTTTCTTCTTCACAACGTAAAAAGGAGGACGATATTATCCGTCCTCCTTTGATTATACTTGTTGTATTATGTTCAAGCGGCTTTTTCCAAATCCCCAATGAGATGGCGGTACACAACCCCCGCCAGGACAATGAACATCGGCCAGGTCCAGATGAGTCCAATGCCCAGAGCAAGCAGAGAAACCAATAAAATTAAACCGACAACGACAAATAAGCCCGCCATCTTCCACCATATCTTGTGGATAACCTTTCTCGACGTCTCCATCGCCTGCCATGGCGACAGGCCTTTATCAATGATAAGCGGGATGGTCAGGGCGTAACCGACAACGAGATAAATACCCGGCAGCACCAGGAACAGAAAACCAAGAGAAACGAGGATAAACTGCAGGATGGCAGCGAGAATGATCTGTACCGCAACGGAAAAACCGTTGAAGATCATTTGCCAGGAAATGCTCTTGTTCGCCGCTTGTCTCATGCCCATGAACAGAAGACCGGCAGTGAAGAGAACAGAAAGCACATCAATGACAACCTGAAACAGTACATTGCCGACCATGCCTGTCGCATTGGCCTGCCCACCGCCCAATGGCGGCAGCAGTAGAGTTCCCCCGCCAACAATAACCAGGATAACACCATACATAACCGCCGTGCCGGCCCAGATAGTTCCCTTTGCCCCTTTGGTCTTTGCCCAGGCCTCGCCAATGACCTCGCCCAGAGAAAATGCACCCGAAAAGCCGCTGCCGACATCGTTCATCGGTCCCATCGTGCCGATGTTCATTTTTTCAGGGGAAAACGTCTCCTCTTTCATTTGCTCTTGAACGGTTTCGCTCTCCCTTTCCGTATCGTTGACCGGAGCACAGGTAAGGCAGTAGAGCCGCCCATCCTTTGCCGTAAAGGATTCGCCAACGTTTTCTTCTTTTCCGCATTGCCAGCATTGTTGCTTGTCGATCCCATAGGGTTCAAGTTCTACGCCATCATCAAGCATATCCTTTTCGC
This sequence comes from uncultured Desulfopila sp., assembly GCA_964412665.1. Classification (GTDB taxonomy): domain Bacteria; phylum Desulfobacterota; class Desulfobulbia; order Desulfobulbales; family Desulfocapsaceae; genus Desulforhopalus_A. Next base: position 37,784 of record CAYPPR010000032.1, on the reverse strand, counting down.
TGCTTTCGGCAAGAGAAATCTCCTCCTGATCTTTGTCTCTCACCACGGCAGGGTTATCTGCATCATCATGCGGTGATAATTCTTCCATAAGATCAAAGTCGTCAACTGATTTTTCAAGCTCTTCCTCGAAAGAGCTGAGCGCTGCCGGTCCCTCCTGTTCTTCTCCCATGGTCGCCTCGGTCAACTGCAGATCAATCTCCGAGGCAATATCTTCCCAATCCAGGGTTTCTTCCTGCTCCGCGGCAGATGTTGTAAGCGGTTCCGGTGCAGTGACATCCCCGCTCCGTTCGTAAGGCACCTCGGCCTCTTCTTCGGCTAACAATGTATCCGCCTCGGTCTCGGTCTCTTGCTCAGTGAGATCGACATCCACGGCAGCTGGTATATCAACCTCAGGTAGGGCAGATTGCACATCGACAGGCAGAGAAGAGGGCGCCGCAGAAAAGGAAGCCTCGGTAGATGACTCAGCAGCCACATCCGGCAGAACCTCAAAGATACCGTGACATTTTGGACACTTAACTTTTCGTCCAAGGTACGAGTCTTCTGTCGAGCCTTTGACACCGCAGTGGGGACAATGTAATTTCATCAAACTCCTCCAACTCTTTTAATCTTTTCTTGCTGCAAGCCTTGACCTGATACTGCTTTGTATTTCAATACGCCCAGGCGACAGTCACCTGTCTCGGCCATAGAGTCGGCGCGGCGAAATAAGCGGCCGATATCCTTTACGTTCAGCATAATGTAGCGTTGTCGACGCGCAACGCTCTGCAGAAGATAGAACATAAAATAATTTGAATTATATGCTTTATCTTCTTATTGTTGCAGATGTGTCAGTAAAAATACAATATCTTTTTCAGTTATTCTGCCATTAAACAGAAGCTGATTACAATATTTTTTTCAGTTATTCTGCCGAAATCACCTCTATGGAAATTATTATCATAGCCGCAATGGCCCGAAACCGTATCATTGGCAAGGATGGCATCATGCCGTGGCACATCCCTGAAGAACTTCGCCTGTTTAAAAAAACGACCATGGGCTATCCGATGATCATGGGGCGAAAAACCTTCGAGTCCTTTCCTGCGCCTCTGCCCGGAAGACGGCATATTGTTCTCAGTCGCAATAAAGGCTACACCCCTCGGGGCGGCGAATATGCAGCGTCCATGGCAGATGCACTGCGACTTTGCGGGCAGGCGGAGAAAATCTTTCTTATTGGCGGGGCGGATATTTTCCAGCAAGGCTTTGCGGTGGCGACATCGATACTGCTCACTCTTCTGGAAAGAGAAGTTGACGGCGATGTCACCTTCCCGGACTTTTCCGATGAGGAGTTTATTGAGGTGAGCCGCAAACATTATCCCGATGGCTCAGAGCCGTTTACCGTTGCCGAATATCGGCGCCCGGTCAACACTCTCTGATATTGCCCGCCCTTTTAATAGCCCCTCGGATCACTTATGTAACAAGAGAAGAAACAACTATGGACGAGGATATAACCATCACCACCTTTGAGCCAAAAAGAAAACAGGGCCTGATTGTCATCATCACCGGCAACGGCAAGGGAAAGACAACCTCCGCCATGGGTATGGCTCTGCGCGGTTGCGGGCACGGACTGAAAACCACTATTGTTCAATTCATGAAGGGTGATCTTTACTCAGGGGAATGGGACGGAGTGAAGGGACTGGCGCCGCTGGTAAAACTCTATCATACCGGCAAGGGCTTCTGCGGCATCGAAGGCAACCCTTATTCCCATGCCGAACATCGGAGAAATGCCCAGGAAGCCATCCAACTCATAGTCGATATTCTCCGGGCCGACGACTGCGACACCCTGGTCCTCGATGAGATCAACAACGCCCTCCAGCTCAACCTGGTGGACCTCCACCAGGTGAAAAAAATTCTCTCGGAAAGACCGGAACATATGCATGTCATCCTCACCGGAAGAGACGCTCACCCCGAACTCATTGAGCTTGCCGACACCGTCAGCGAGGTGCGGGAAATAAAACACGCTTATAGAAAAGAAATCGAACCACAGCCGGGAATAGATTTTTAACCAAATCCAGTTGACCAGGCAGACGACAAAAGAAAACCACAAAGACCGATTCGCAGTGCGAAACGGCCTTTGTGGAAAGAACATTCAATCGGATAGTATTTTTGGACAGATTCCCGGTAGGTCAGGAAATCTTAAAGGGTTTACAGAGTTCGCTGTCGTCTGCAGCCACCCTGCCGCAGGATTCACAGGAAAATTGCATTGCAGCAAGTTTTTCTTTGCACACATGGGTAGCTCCAACATCGCTGTCTCCACAATACGTGCAGGAGATCGATTCAACAGTCGGATTGCAGAGATGACCGGGATCATCAGCCACCGCTCCACAACTTTTACATGTATGGGCCATAATGAGCCTCCTTTACAAACATTTGTTCAACGTATATTTCCTTGCCCCGCTTCTTTTCGAAAAGAAGCCGAGGTCCCTTGTGCCACAACGTGGGCATTAGTGAAAGATATTAAGCAAGCAATGGTGATTGTCAATGTCCCCTCGAACCATACTTTTATTACTGCCTCTCCTGTCGAGCCTGCTCTCCTGCTCAAGTACACCGCCTGCAGGTAAACTGACAGAGGGTCACCTTCGGCCATGTCCGGATCGTCCAAACTGCGTCTCTAGTGAAAATGATGCCGGAACCCCGGTTACGCCAATAAGCTTTAAGAGCAGTCCACAGGAGGCCTGGCAGATAATGCAGACAGTCATAGAAGAACTTGGCGGCAAGATCAATGATCGCCAACCAACGTACCTCTGGGCTACGTTTACCTCCAGACTGTTTCGTTTTGTCGATGATGTCGAGCTGCGCCTGGAAACGGAGGAAAAAATCATGCACATTCGTTCCGGCTCCAGGGTCGGTTACGCGGATTTCGGGGTCAACAGGAAACGGGTGGAGACGATACGAGAACTGTTTACGGAACAGGAAGATAAGCATCATGCCACCGCCTTATCTACCACGCAGCATCAGTAGCAGCCGGCTTGGCTGCTCAACCCAGGAGGCCGGCATTGCCACAAGGAGCAAAGCACGGAATACGGTGAGCTGAAGTGGCTACTCCTCCATACTCTTTCAGCCCACCGGAAGAGAATCCCTTCGCAACCTATTTGTCGGAAAGTGCTTCAAGACTGACAAGAATTTCGACATGTTTGCCGACAAGGCCCATCTCATAAAATTTACCGGTACCGACTTTATAGGCCAGGCGGTCAATGGTCAGTTCACCATTAAAGCCGATAACATCTTTGCCATTAACAGCCGGATGCCCTGTGACTCCGGCCAGGGCGAGCGGCAGGGTCAGGTCATAAACTTCACCCTTGACCGTGAATTTACCTAGTACCTCGTAAACATTATTGTCCAGAGCAGTTATTTTCACTGAATCAAAGGTCATCAACGGAAATTTACCCGCATCAAAAAAATCTCCGGACTGGAGATGCTTGTCACGCTTGGCGATATTGGTGTTGACCGAATCTGTCTTAATCTCAAAAAAGAATCTGCTTTCCGCCAGATTGTCCGGATCAAATTTCACTTCGCCGGAAAATTCGTCGAACTGTCCACCAATCTGGGAAAATATATGGCCAACGCGAAAATAAAAATTGGAATGAGCCTTGTCCAGCTCCCAATTTCGTACGGCCGCCGACACTGTTTGTCCGGCAAGAAGCAAAAAAATGAGTGCTGGAGTAAGTAAACTAAATCTTTTCATGGGATCCTCCTTGGGATTATGAATGCTCTCCCCGGTAAACAGGCAACGCACCGGGACTCTTCTCAGTATCTCTTTTAAAAGGTGTAAATATCTTAAAAGACCTGCGCCGGTCTTTGGGCAAGCAGAATAGAAGGAGCAGAAACCTTTCTCCTCTCCGCAATAAATGAAGACCAAGTGGGATTTTTTATAGAGATCAAGATATTAATGAGGTCGGAAAAAAAATCAAGGTAGGTTTAACGTTAAGCTATCCCTTCTAGTCCCGCGTCGCCTGTCCTGTCGCTTTTTTACTGATAACCACCGAGCCGACTGTTCCAAAAAGAAGGGATATCAAGCCGATTCTCGGTATGTTATGCGCAAATGACTCACTGACAAACAAGACATGAATCGAGAGAAGGAGCATAGTGAAATAGCCAAGCAGTTTATGGATTGCCCGCCATCGCTTGTAATTGAGGGCCATATTTTCTCTGAAATGGGCTGAAATCTCCGTCGACACCACTATGCCGAGCAATAAAATACCAACCATTTCCGGCCAGTATTTTTTCCCGATCGGCAGGTTGGTCAGCCCTTCCGGGGCTAAAACGAGGATCGCATGGCCAAGGGCCAGGAGGGATAGGATGATGCCGTTGGTGCGGTGCCGACGCATCAGGGTCGCTACGCCGTAAAGTCTTATTAAAAACTTCCCCCTGGTTGCCAATAGTATCTGGACAAAAAGCAGGACACCGGCAAGAAGGCCGGCCAGTTGCGCCACCCGCAGCATGATTTTATCACTGCCTGTCTTGTACCAGAGTGTCTGGGTTTCATAGACAAACGGTATAGACAACCCTCCCCCAAGGACAAAAAGAAACAACCCGAAGATCAGGGTGCGATACAGCTGCAGCTTTACTGCATCGGTCGGGTTCTTTTTGGCTGGGGGATTTGTCAATTTCAACATTAAATATTCTCTTTTTTCCTCGTCGAACGCTTGCGGCGATACTACCTGAGACCTGGATGCGCACTTATCTCTTCCTCGACCGCATCAGGATCTTCGGCGTTGTAGCGAATGATATTTTGCAGATGGAAAAGATCTTCCGCTTCAATCGTCACAAATTTCAGGCTGACCTCTCCGTTTCCGGCACGGACGATTTCCCCAAAAACATCAACCTCCGGGGCCATATGCGGCAGAAGAATGGTAAATGTACAGCCACTCCCCAGGGTAAACTCGCCATCAATTTCCAACAGGCAACCGCCAATGCTGAGGTTGGCAATTCTCTCGACCGAATAAATAATCTCACCTACCCTTAGTCTGGCCTGTACATCAAAAAAAATCCGGCTGAATCGTCTCTTTTCGCCAGTCATCTTCCCTCACATGTTTTATGTTGTCCTTACGGGTCGTCGTCTGCAGCAACAATTTTTGCACAGTCTCATAAAGGGTATATCGATAGAGGGTGAAAATTCAAGTAATTATCTCGGCAAAACAGATTTATCTGTGCCTTACTCCTCGATTTCTGCCACTCAGTTCGCTACCTCCTTGTCAAGTATTTGTGCAAATCACACCGCCTCCCGGGATCCGTCCCCTGCAGGAGTTCTCTGTTATAGGGTTTTATTTTTAGAGTTTTATTTTTTCCTTCGCCGCCGGACGTTGACCATTTTTTTTAGATTGAAAATAAAACTGCACTGTATACAGTGAGAGGGTACACAGACAAGTAGCCAGGGAAGATACAACCAGATCAGCATGAAGACAGCACAGCCATCTCAAACAGCAGTAGCGGTTTCAACGTCATTTCAGCTTCCATTGTACATCACCCCTCTAAAAGGATCCGGAGATCATGCAAGGAAACACCCAGCCCAAAGGCAGCCTTATCCTACGAACTCTTGCCATGCCGGCTGACACCAACCCCGACGGCGACATTTTCGGTGGCTGGATCATGTCCCAGATGGATATCGCCGGCGGCATACTGGCCCGGGAAAGAACCTGTTCCCGGGTCGTCACCGTCGCCGTGGAATCTATAACTTTTATCAAGCCGGTTCAAGTCGGCGATGTCGTCTGCTGCTACGGCGAGGTGGTGAAAATCGGCACAACCTCGATTACCATCAACCTCGAAGTCTGGGTCAAGCCGATCCTCTACAGCCCCACGGGCGAAAATGTAAAATTCCAGGTGACCAGAGCAGCCTTCACCTACGTGGCCGTCGACAGTAACGGGAAAAAGCAGGTGATCGAGCGCGGCTGCAGTTGCGGCGATCCCAGCCTCTAGTGATTGATAAAACCTAACAGGGCCGCCCAATATTCAGGAAACATATCGATCGTGTTATGATCGGCCCGCTCGATGAAGACGATTTCTTTTTCCCCAACGATGTGGTTGATAAGATTTTTCGTTCGCGCGGGAGGCACCACCCGATCCTGACCACCATAAACGACCAGCAGAGGACAAGCCACCCGATGCAGATAACGTATTGAATTAAAACGATGTTTGAGCAGCTGTGAAACCGGTAGCCAAGGGTAACTCGACCGGGCAATATTTTCGATACTGTCATAGGGGGTGACCAGGATTGCTCCCTGGACCTCTCGGTTGGCTGCAGCATAGCAGACCACTCCCGAGCCAAGACTTCTGCCGAGCAAAAAGATCTCCTTCGGCGCATATTTGCCGATCATGTCATCAATCACCGCCAGGGCATCGGCAAAGAACTCGCTCTCACCGGGGTTGCCGTTGCTCGGCCCATAACCGCGATAGGCGACAAACAGCGATGCGGCGGTGATATCTCTGAAATCGTCAATATTGAGAAAGATGTCTTCCGCATTCCCGCCATAATAGATGATGAGCTTTTCCCTGACCAATTCCGGGTTGACCAACCAGCCCCGCAAGGTGGCATTCTCCTGCGTCAGCTGATAGTCCTCGACATCTCTATAGCCATGCCCTTCATAACGTGCCGCCGGCGGGAAAAAAAGCAACGACTCCTGGCGCAGGTACATATAAACGACAAAAACAAGATAGCCGATCAGGAGAAATATCAATATCTGCAAGACAGATGACATCTTCATTGTCCTCATTCAGAGAAGAACCGTAGTTGCAAGAGAAGTTCCTGGCAAGCAGCATCAAGGCTGCTGTCACTTCTGTCCTGTTGCCGTCCTTTGCTTTTTTCTGCATGTTGACTATATTCCCGCAACAACTTATTGTCGACACAGAAAAGATTTTTTAAGACGCCATCACAATTTATAATAACACCCTGGCCTGAGCACATTGCGGCTCCTACAGATACAGTGCCCGGCCTTTCTTTTTGATAACTAATAGCTCTATGCACATCCATAATTTTCAGCACCACAATCTGCAGATCGACGAATTTTTGACCAGTCCCGGAGAAGCCTGGTGTTTTTATGGCGACAATAACTCGGGCATCAACAGTTTCATTGACCTCCTGTCCAGCAAGCTCAAGGACTTTTCCGCGGAGATGCTGCACCTCCCTCAGCACCCGGCTGTTTTGTCCTTCCAGGCTCAGCAGGAGCTTTATGAAGAAGAATTGCGCAACGACGATACAGACTTTCTCGATAAAATCGATCCGGGCACCCTGGTCTGCCAATTTTTACCTGATTACCACAATCATCTGTCTCTTCTTAAAACCTTCGGCATGCATCATTGCCTGCAGTTGGGATACCGCCAACTGAGTTCCGGACAGAGCCGAAAACTGCTCTTTTTGCAAAAACTTATCAGCGGAGCGACCACGCTGGTCATGCAGAATCCCTATGACGGACTTGATCAGGAGAGCTGCCAGGAGCTGAATCTCGCCCTGCAGCAATTACTGGGCCGAAACATCGAACTTATCCTGCTGGTCAATAATGAAAGTGACATCCCCCCGTGGTGCAGCCATCTGGCGCTGCTTGAATCAGGTTATCTGAAAGCATCGGGTTTGAGGGAAAAAATACTGCCCCTGCTCCATAACGTACAACAACCCCGTCGGCCGCCCCCGGCGCCAATCAGCGGCAATAATCTTCAGCCGGTACCAGCCGCTGAAAGCCGCAACAACGAACTCATTTACCTCCAGGGCGGTTTTGCCGGCTACGGCGACAAAAAACTCTTTTCCGGCCTCAACCTCACCATATACAGCGGGGACCACACTCTCATTACCGGCCGGAACGGCTGCGGCAAGTCGACACTTCTGGACATTATCACCGGCGACAACCCCAAATGTTATGCCAATACGCTGCGTATTTTCGGTAAACAGCGAGGTTCCGGCGAATCGATATGGGACATTAAAAAACAGATGGGCATTATTTCCCCAACACTGCACCGAGAGCATCGAATTCCCGGCAGTGCTCTCCAGGTAGTGCTTTCCGGACTCTATGATTCAATCGGACTGTATACCAAGGTTTCAAGTACCGAGATCAACGCCGCGAAGTACTGGTTGAACTGGCTCTCGCTGGCGGAAAAAAGTGCTACCCCTTTCCGGAGAATGACCTATGCCGAACAGCGACTGGTGCTTATCGGCCGATCACTCATCAAACAGCCGAGGCTGCTTATCCTCGATGAACCTACCCAGGGGCTGGACGATGTCCACCGAAACAGGCTGCTGGATCTTCTTGAGCAAATCGCCGACCAAAAACTTTCCACCATCCTCTTTGTCAGCCACCGAAAAGATGAGCACCGAGCGATGTTCCACCGGCAAATCCAGCTCGACTCCTATGCAGTGTGATGGTAGATTGTCCTGATTATATTTTTCGTTCCCGCATTTCTCAAGAAAGGATTCCTACACATGGATATCGACGACCTCAATCTCAAGAGTTACCTGGAAGAGCTTTATCGGCAGACAGCCGGCAATACCGAGGCGCAGGTGTCTATGTATGACCTCGGTGCGGCGATTGGTCTCGACAAGACCGAAGCGGGCAGTGTTGCCGAACAATTGATGGTGCAGGGCCAGGCAGAACTGCGAACCCTGGCCGGCGGCATCAGCATCACCCCGGAAGGCCTGGCCTTGCTCGGTATTGCTGTTCCCGCTGCCGCCATGGCAGAAAGCGGTTTTTCTCTTGGTAAGGGGCCAGTTGCCGACGAAAATGATCGCCGGACGATACATCTGCTCACGCAGGAAATAAAAGATGCCCTCGCCGGCCTTAGTGTCGAATACGAATTGCTGGAAGAGATTATCCTCGACCTGAAAACCATTGATGTCCAGCTCCTCTCTCCCAAACCAAAAATTGCCGTGTTCCGGGAAGTCATGCGCTCCCTGCACAGTGCCTTTACCAAGGCCGATGCAGGAAAGGTCACCGACCTGCTGGAAACCGTCATTGAGTAGGAATGTTACAAGAGGAGACTCATTGATAAAAACGGCATGAGGGTCATTGTCCCCACGCCGGAAGACCGTCGGACAGTCCATGATGTTATTTTTAAGGAAATCTGACGGGAAAAATATTACCCGAATCGCGAATGCATTTTCTGCGCATTATCGAGACAATGCATCGGGAAGTTGCGGAAGCAATCATTGAAGGGTGTACGGAGATAGCCATGCTGCTGCAGCAGGATCATACACCTGTTCCTCTGTTCGACACGACCGCTCTGCACGTTGAGCAAGCAGTTCGATTGACACTCGAAACTTAACTATCTATTTTCACGGCAAAGATTGATTCATCCCTGATCACTCCTGTCACCCGTACATTTTTGCCAACGAAGGTATCAAGCTCTATGCCTTTGAGAAGAAATGTCCCCCGGTTGGTGGTGATAGAAATCCCGCGTTTCGTTTCAAGAACAAGGCCTGACAAGATACATTGTTCACGAAAAATAAGCTGACTCATTGTTTCGCCATATTCTCGGGAGTCGGAGGACGTGACTTTTTCAGCCAAGGCCATCATGCCGAATGCACAGAAACTTGCAGCAAATAGAGCGGTAGCGATATGTTTCATAGTATTTTTAAAAAGACGAGGTGGATCATTTCCTGTTGCCTCAGTGCCGAACAGGAGTTTGTCAAAACCGAAGCAAGGGATGTGCCAACTTATTTTAAGACAATATTTCTAGTAGTTAGTTAATGCAGGACAGCAATAGCAAGACGCTGACCGGCAAAACATGCACATCACCAATGCAAAAAGCGCAAAATTTACGCGCAGTTTCATAGCATTTTTTATACTCTCCCGCAAGATATTCAAACACAGTCCAATGTGGAGGGCGCTTGCGAAACAACCTAAATCTTCGGATGGCAGTCAGTAGGTGACAGTTGCAGGAACTTTTGCTAAAATTAAAAATTGAAAAGATGTAAGGATGGAGCATGCACAGGGAGTACAATGGGCGTCAAACTTGGTGTAAAACAGAAACTTTCTCTGATCTTCTTTCTATTTTTTCTTATTTTTTCCGGAACTGTCTTTATTCTGTTGTTTAATGTACAGAGGATGGTTGAAACGACAGAAAAAATAGTCGTTAAAAACAATAAAATAGACGCGCTCACTGAGACCTTGAAAACAAGTCTTCTCAATATGGACGCGAGTCATAAGAAACTGAATATCCTTAAGAATGACCGTTATTCGGAGTATTTCCAGCAAGCCCAAATAAACTTTGAAGAGGCCTTAAGCCAGGTTGTTGTGCTTTCCGCTTCAGGCCGGGACAAGGGCAAGAGATGGCGAGATCTCGAATACAGCTATCGACGACATCGCATCGGTTTATGGGACAATGCGGTCTTTCCGAAGATCGGTTCGAACTGGGTCACGGAGCAAGTTGTCTCGACCTGGATAAAAGGTATCAACCGAGCCAAGCAAGAAAATCAACAGGAGATTGAATTCGCCCTGGGGGAACTTAATGAGAGAAGCCGGATCAGTTCACGAAATGGCCTTTATGGTTTCTTACTAAGCGTTCTGGTCGGCTTTATCGGTATCTGGTATATTACACGATCGTTCTTTAGACCGCTGAAGACCCTGGCCAGGGGCCTGCAGCGAATCTCAGTCGATAAATTTCACCAACCCATCACCCTCAGAGGAGGTGAAGAATTTAGCAAACTGGCTACATCGTATAATGATATGAGCAGACAACTGAGCGAAGAGGAGAATATTCGTAATGAGTTTATCGCCACCCTGAGTCATGAAATCAGAACGCCGCTTTCGTCTATTCGGGAATCGGTCAATATGATCATCGAGGAAGTATTTGGACCGATAAACGACAAACAGCGTAAATTTTTGAAAATTGCCGGTGTGGAAATACAGCGCATTAACAAGCTCCTCAATTATCTCCTCAATGTGTCGGTTCTTGAGTCCGATGTGCGCAAAAAAAAGTCGTCCCGGCTCAATACCAAACAGCTGGTCTTGAGCAGTACCGAAATTTTTGCTTCCTTTGCCGAGAAGAAAAAAGTAACCTTGGTGGTGAGTGATACAACTGAGTCTCCCGATCTTTTTGGCGTACGGGAAGAGCTGCAACAAGTATTTGTCAATATCATTGGAAACGCCATCAAGTATTCTCCGGAGAGAGGTTCCGTGATGGTCTCTTGGATGAAAGATACAACAAAGAAATTTGTACTCTTTCACGTGTCGGACACCGGGCCCGGTATTGCCGATGATGAACTTTCCTTGGTGTTCACCAAATATTACCGTACCAAAACAGTGCGAGGTCATCTCGATGGTGTCGGCCTAGGACTGGCCATATCCAGGAAAATCGTCGCCAGTTATGGTGGCGAAATCCAGGTCAAAAATAACCGAGGGAGCGGGTGCACCTTTTCCTTTACATTACCAACTCGACCATAAGGATGCATAAGGTTCGGATGCACAAGGTTCATTTTATGATTCACTTTTATACACAGAGGTATTTTAAGAGACCGGCTGAAGATATATTCGGAGGTCTGTAAGAGTTATGCAAAAATTCTACATACAATTATTTCGGCGCTCCTCGCTGCTGATCCTGGCCTTGCTGCTGCTCGCCTTATACAGTTCCTGCACCAGGATGCAGCTGCCGGCCTTCCCAGTACCGGCCGAGCATTCCCAGGCTTTTGCCGAACAGCTCTTTCTTAACGGGGATTTCAAAACAGCGCTCCTTGAATACGAGCGGCTCTACGGCAGCGCATTATCTGCAGAAGCCGAAAACCATGCACTTTACGGCCTGGCATGTACACAGATGATGTTGGCCGATAATGAGGAGCAATTCATTGAGGCGATCGGCAATCTGCAAAAATGGAATGCCGGCAAAGGTACCGCGCCTTTTCAGGAAAACAGGCTGCTTCTTGTGCTTTCATTGAAACAACAAAGCAAACGCATAGCAGAAAAAGAAAAAGAACGGATAGCTCGTGAAACAGAACAAATCAGTCTCATTGACGACCAGAAAAAAAAGATTTCCGAGATGATGTCCACCGTTTCTAAGCTGCATACGCAAATTGAAGAACTCCACAATCAGATTGCAGCACTTGAAGCAATTGATGAGAATGTTAAGGAAAAACAAAAATCTTTATGAACAAAACAATTCATGTCCTGATCGTCGATGACGATTTCTCTATATTAGAGGTCTTGGAGGCCCGGCTGACGGCTGCGGGTTTCAAGACCTACAAGGCAGCCAACGGGGCCGAGGCCTTGGAAATTCTCAAGCAGAACCCGCTAGATATTCTTGTCTCCGACATAAAAATGCCAGAGATGAGCGGGTTGGAGCTGCTGGAAAAAACGAGAGCTATCTTTCCCCAGCTCCCGGTTATCTTTCTTACCGCTTACGGTACCATTCCTGATGCTGTTGATGCGGTGAAGGCCGGCGCTGTCGACTATCTGACTAAACCCTTCGACGGCAAGGAACTTGTCTGGAAAATAGAACATATTATCGCCACAATTCCACAGCCGCAGGCCGCCCCTTCCCCTGTAGATGAGGAAGGTATCTTCTGGGGCAACAGCGTCCCTATGACCGAGCTGAAGGAATTGTTGATGAAAGTCGCCGCAAGCAATGCCAACGTGCTCATTCTCGGCGAAAGCGGGGTCGGCAAAGAAAGTGTTGCCAGAATGCTGCATAACTGCAGCCCGAGAAAAGAAAAGCCGTACATCGTTGTTGATTGCGGCTCGACGCCTTCAGGCATTTTGGAGAGTGAACTGTTCGGCCATGTAAAAGGCTCTTTTACCCATGCCATTCAGGACAAAAAAGGGTTGATAGAGGCGGCCCATGGCGGCACCCTGTTCCTTGATGAGGTGGGCAATATTTCCCAGGAGATGCAGAGTAGGCTTCTCCGCTTTATAGAAGAAAGAACCATTCGGCAAGTTGGGGCCATCAAAGAAAAAGAGATTGACTGTCGAGTGATTTCAGCAACTAATGCCGACCTGAGAGCAGACGCCGAAGATGGGAAGTTCCGGCTTGACCTATATTACCGGCTGAAGGTGGTGACGCTTGTGGTTCCTCCGCTCCGTGAAAGACGTGACGACATCCCTGAATTAACTCGTTTTTTAGTCGATACCTATACACGAAACAACAACCTGCCCAGTCTGGAGCTGCCGCAGAGAACCCTGGACTGGCTTCAGACACTAAGCTGGCCGGGTAACGTTCGAGAGTTAAAAAATGCCCTGGAAACCGGCATCATTCTCTGCAAAGACCGGCGGATTCTCCCGGAAGATTTGCAATTAGATGATGAGCCTATCCCCATGGCTGAAAGCAATGATGCGAATTTCTCAATTGAACAGAGTGAAAAAGAAGCAATTATCCGGGCACTGAAACAGACGAAGGGGGTCAAAAAGGATGCCGCGGATTTATTAGGTATCAGCCGCAGAGCTATTCAGTATAAAAGCAAAAAATACAACCTCGATGCCTCTCAATATAAAAACTGAGGTTACAGAGGACCGGCTATTTAGGTAAGCGCTTCACCAGCACCATATCTGCGCACAATAAGATGGCTGTGCATAGGTCAATGTGCTCTGCATTCAGGCGAATGAACACACCTTCTGGAAATGTCAGCAATAATTCCATATCTATTTGATAATTTATGATAAGTAACTCATTTCCAACTCTCTAAATCCACAACAGCCGATAAGCAAAAACGACAAGGCAAAGACGCATCATGTGAAAAATATCATGTGCGAAATTTCATCATGCCCACTATCTTAGCACAAACAAATCCTCTTTTGGGCTACGACTTCCATCAAAACCAGCCATTACCAAACGTCAATTACCGAACGTCAATTATGATGGCGTCGTAAAAATTATGCACACATCACATCTCCGGCATAAGCCGATTTTTCAGATACTCTGCGGCGCCTTCCTAATTAGTTTTTCTGGAATTTTTGTCAAGCTGGCAGATGTTCCCCCAACGGCGTCAGCTTTCTATCGGGTATTTTTTGGCGCAATCTTTCTACTTTGCGCCACTCTCTGGTTTAAAGATTTCAAAAGACTCACTCCCGCTGAGCTCCTCCTGATCACTTTTTGCGGCTTTGTCTTCGCCCTCGATCTTTTTTTTTGGCATGAAAGTATCATGTACATCGGTCCGGGGCTAGCTACGCTTCTCGGCAATTTTCAGGTCTTTCTTCTTGCTGCGGCCGGGATACTCTTTTTCGGCGAAAAGAGTCGACCCAGATTTTTCGCCGCCATACCTCTGGCAATTATCGGCCTCTTGCTCATCGTCGGTCTCAACTGGAACGCCCTGGACAATGAGTATAAAATCGGCATATATTTTGGTCTGCTGACGGCTGTATGTTATGCCGGTTTTCTTCTCAGCCTGAGAAAAATTCAATCGGATAAAAGTCATTCCTTCTTTTCCGCTCTTATGATCATCTCAATAAGTTGCGCTCTCTTTCTTGCCGCAAAGATGCTCCACGCCGGTGACTCATTTGTCATTCCGAACATCAAAAGCCTCCTTTCCCTCCTTGGCCTGGGCCTGTTCAGTCAAACAATCGGCTGGGTTTTGATAGCCAATGCCATGCCGAAAATTCGTGCATCATTTACCGGCCTTATCCTGCTTCTTCAGCCGGCCCTGGCCTTTGTCTGGGATGTCCTGCTGTTTAACCGGCCGACCGATATCCTTAACTGGACAGGCGTCGCCCTGACCCTGGCGGCCATTTATATGGGGCTGACCGGTAAGGCCACAAAGAAGAAACTATAAAAAGTTGCATTCCCGGTATTTCTCTATACTATTACCTGAAGCACTTTATTATCTGTTTTCCAAAACCATATGAGCAATGAGACTATTATGAAAATTGCAGACTACCAGGATTCCCCTTCCCATAAATTTGACAACGAAACAGTCAAAGGCGTAACCGGCAGAGTCGTCATCGGCAAGGAAGACGCGGCCGACAACTTTTGTATGCGAGTGTTCACCGTCGCTCCGGGTGGATTCACCCCGCGGCACGCGCACGAATGGGAGCACGAAATATTTGTCCATTCCGGCAAAGGACAGGTCTATCAGAACGGTGAATGGCGAACCGTCACCAGCGGCACGGTGGTTTTCATCCCCGGTAACGAGGAGCACCAGTTCATGAACGGCGGTGGTGAAGACTTTGTCTTTGTCTGCCTCATTCCTTCAGGTGTTGCCGAGATATAACGCCGCGGCGTCCGGCCGCCCCGCCACCTCTTTACTGGAAAAACCATTTTTACGATGAGGGGTGGTTTTATAACAATAAAAACCAGAAGAGCAAGGCGCCTGATAGCCCGAAACAGATTGAAGGTGCAACCAGCCTGCGCCAGGCTCGGCCCAGATCTGTTTCAAAAAAATTACAGGTCAGAACAAAACAGATGTGAATAGGAGAAATCATTACCCCGGTAAAACCGGAAAATGAGCCCAAAATCAAATACGGGATTATCCGGTCTTCCATGCCAAGAGATGTGAGAAGACCAATCAGCAGGGGAAATGTCGCCCCGACAAAGGCCACATTGATTCCCGCGACCATCCCCACCAGAAAAGGAAGAAATACCGCTGCGGCAAATAGAGCAACTCCGCCGCCGGCACTTTGCGCCATCGCCTCGACGATTCCCGCTGCCTGCATCACGTCCTTGAAAACAAAGATCGCCGCGATGACCATGAGCATCGTCCAAAGACTCTTTTTCCGCAGAACTGCCGCAAGAAATCTGACGCCAAGCTGATTCTGCACCATAATACAGGTAATGGCGACCAGCAGGGCAATAATGACTCCCCACTCAAAGGAAATACCCGGAGCAAAGCCGGCAAGCAGCGTCTCCAACCCGATGGCCCCGACTATGGCGATGATCAGGGGCAGTCCTTCCGTTACCACCCTGCGTGGATTCCTTTTCCCTTGGGGCAGGTCGGCTGTCTTTGGCTGCGTGGTCGCCCCCAATACCCCCGGCCGGAGAAAAAAAATCCAGCCGATAGCAAACATGGCGATCACCCCCGGCCAAGACCTGGCGATGTATGCGGTCACAGGCACATCAGCCAGGGCAACGGTCAAAATGATTCCTGGATAGAGGGGCCAAGCCATCTCCCAGACGTGACGGAACCAGTAATTGACAACAACCTTATCTTCATTCTTAAGGCTCATATCGGCACTGACTGCCTTAACCATCGGCGCCGAGAAAATTGCCCCGCCGGGCATCGGTAAAAGACCAATTAGCGCCGGGAAAAATATCAACCGCAAGCGCGGCCGAACCAGATAACCGGATAATGCATCCATCAATCGAGCGGATTGGCCCGACCTTTCCAGAGCATCGGAAAGAATGAGTATTGCACCGACGATGGTCACCAGAAAAAGAAATTTTTCCTGCACCAACGCCAGGCTGCCTGCTTTAAACAACGCGTCGATCGACAAACCGAAGATCAGCCCCATAAACAGCCCGCCCGCCAAAATAGACAGGGCCAGGCCGAGTTTATTTCTGATACCGACCAGCATCAGACAAAAGGCCGCAATTACTTTCACGAAGGGTAGGGCGATTATCATGAATTCCATAGAAAATTCTCACAAAGAAGGTGGCTTCAGGTTGGCAACACCTATATTAGAAGTCGAATGGGCATACTGTATTGCGCAACAATCCTGCAAACCATAAACACATCCGCCGAGAAAGTGCATCTGAAAAAACAACTGCACCTGTTGATTGTCCCCAAAACAAAAACAGCAACTAAAGAGAACGTCACGGTATGCTTTTTGCTTTTACCCTGTTTTGCAGGTATTATATCTCGACTCTTAGAAGATCGACCAACGACCACCCATAGGCACTATGACGGAAAATCCCCACCCACAAAGCAGCATCGCTGTCTGCATTACCTGCCTCATCAGCACCATCGTATGTTTTTTCTTGATGCTGCCGCCGCTGTCTCTTGCCGATCAGGAGAAAAAAACCGTCCTTTATCTCAACTCTTATCACAATGGCTATCACTGGTCAGACGGGTTGCTCGAGGGAATTCGTACCGTGTTAAACCAGAGCCGTTATAAAGTGGATTTACAGATTGAGTATATGGATGCGAAGAAATACAATTATGAAAGTATCTCCAATAATCTGTATGCACTGTACCAGGATAAATTCAAAGATGAGCACTTTGACGTCGTTATTCTGTCTGATAACGATGCGTTAAACTTCGTCAATAAGTACCGGCACGGTCTTTTCAAAGACATTCCCGTGGTATTTTGCGGCGTCAACGACCTCGCGGATGCCGATATTGCCGCAGGTAATATTACCGGCATTGTCGAGGTCTATGATTTTATCGGCACCCTGCAGGTAGCCCAAAAACTCCACCCGGAAAAAAACCGCCTCGTCTATCTTATCGATACGTCGACTACCGGTATTGCCATTCGCCATCAGGCGGAAAAACTCCTTGAGCAAAACAATCTGGATCTGCAGGTCGAATTCTGGAGCCGGCTCAGTCTCGAAGAGACACAGAAAAAAGTTGGCGCGCTGCCCGACAACACCTTTTTGTTTATCGCCCCCTATTATCAGACCATCAACGGACGATTTTATACCTCGGAAGAGGTCACGACCGCCATCTATAAGCACAGTTCCGTCCCCATCTACACCGCCTGGGAGTTTATGGTCGGCTACGGCACCGTCGGCGGCAGAGTACTTTCCGGGGTGGAGCACGGCAAAACAGCCGGCGAGATGGCGCTGCAGATCCTCAGCGGCACCAGGGCCGATGATATTCCCCTCATCCGTGAGCCGGGAGACGGTATGTATCTTTTTGATTACCAGGTGATGGACAAGCTCGGTATCAACCAGCAGCTCCTGCCGGAAAACAGCAGGATAATCAATGCCCCGGAGGCCTTCTATTCGCTGTCAAAAGAGCTGTTCTGGACGATGATAATCAGTTTTGTCATCCTCTTTCTCGCTCTGATGTCCATGGTCGCGGCAATGCTGGAACGCCGCAAGGTCGAGCGCAAGATAACCGACCAGCTGGCATTTCAGGAGACTCTCATGGATACCATTCCCCAGCTTGTCTCGTGGAAAGATGTCGAGGGAAAGTACCTCGGCGCCAATCAGGCATTTATAGATTTTTTCGGCATCCGAGACATTCTCCAGGTCGTCGGTAAAAAAACCGGGGAACTGCTTAGCGACAAAGACTACAGTGAATGGTCGATAAAAACCGACAGCTTCGTCGTTGACAAGAAGAAAGCCTACCGAAAAATACGTCGCAAGGTCAACGACATGAGTGGCGCCGAGGCCTGGATAGAGGTCAACAAGGTACCGCTCAGAGGCCAGGGGAAACGTATAGTCGGCATCCTCACCACCGCGGAAAATATCACCAAGGAACAAAACCTTGAAAAGCAGCTCCTGCAGTCGCAGAAAATGGAGGCCATCGGCACCCTTGCCGGAGGCATTGCCCATGACTTCAACAACATTCTCACCTCGATTATCAATTCCACGGAACTGGCCATCGGCGATGTAACCCCCGGCAGCCAGACCGAAGCCGACTTGAACAGGGTTCTCAAGGCGGCTAGGAGAGGGGCGAGGGTTGTCCAACAGATCCTTTCTTTTTCCCGCCCGTCGCGTGAGGGTTTTCGCCCAACTGATTTGGGCCAGGTGGTGCAGGAAGTTGTCCAGTTGATGGAAGCATCCATGCCGGCCGATATAAAGGTACGCAGTCATGTTGCCCCCGGTCGCAATTTTTTTGTCCATGCCGATCCGACCCAGATGCATCAGGCCCTGCTCAACCTCTGCACCAATGCCTTCCATGCCCTGCGGACCAGCGGCGGCCGGATCGACATCGAGCTTGCCCCCACGCCTTGCGAGAAAAATCCCCTTACTCCGGCCGATACAGCCGCCAGCAAGGGGGGTATTAAACTCTCGGTATCAGACAACGGGCCTGGTATTAAAGCGGAAATACAGGATAAAATCTTTGATCCTTTCTTCTCGACAAAAAGCAAATCAGAAGGCACCGGCCTCGGTCTGGCCGTCGTCCATGGTATTGTCAAGAGTCATCTGGGGACGATTCAAGTGAGCTGCGGTGATACCGGAGGGACTACTTTTGATATCTTTCTGCCGGAAGCAGCCGCCTGTGCGGATATCTTCTCGAGCAGTCCGGGAGGCCTCCATGATCTTGGCGGACATATTCTTTTTGTTGAAGATGATGAAGATCAGCTGCAGACAGCGCCGCGCCTGCTTGAAGATATGGGCTTTTCAGTCACCGCACTCCGCGAACCAAAAGCGGCATTACGCCTGGTTGCTGCCGGAACCCATCATTTCGACATGCTCATTACCGATTTTGATATGCCGATTATGAGCGGCGCAAAACTGGCCGGCCTGCTCCCCGAACTTCCGGTCATTCTTCTCTCCGGTCGGGACGATGCCCGGGTCACCGCAAAGGAATACTCAAATATCCTCAGTGTGATCATCAAGCCCTACCATAAAAAAGATCTCATGGATGGCATCCGTGAGGTGATACAAAATGGAAAAAAGTATGCCCAGTATCCTTATAATAGACGATGACATTGACGCTTGCGAAACAATGGTCAGCCTGGTTACCCGGCTTGCCTACCATGCCGATATGGCTCACACCTGCCAGGAGGGCCTGCGTCTTGCCAAAAACACCAATTACGATGTGGTGTTTCTCGACGTCTACCTTCCCGACGGCAATGGTCTTGAGATCCTGCCGTCCTTGTTCGCCCAGAATGATCCGCCTGAAGTCATCATCCTGACAGGCAAGGGCAATCCGGACGGTGCCGAGCTGGCCATCCAGGGCGGCGTCTGGGACTATCTGCTCAAACCGACCTCCATTCGCGACATCACCCTTACCCTCAACAGGGCACTGAAATACCGTACGGAAAAAAAAGGCAACATCGCACCGGTAACACCGGCCATGCAGGAAGTCGTCGGCAGCTGCCCGGAAATAAGAACATGTATCAATCTGACTGCCAAGGCGGCACGTTCAGACACCAACGTGCTGATAAGCGGTGAAACCGGCACGGGAAAAGAATTATTTGCCGGGATCATTCATAAAAACAGTAACCGCTCCTCCGGTAACTTTGTCGTGGTCGACTGCACCGCCCTGACGGAATCCCTCGTTGAATCTACCCTTTTCGGCCACAAAAAAGGCTCGTTTACCGGCGCCCAGTTTGATCGCCAGGGACTTATTAACGCTGCCGATGGCGGGACGCTCTTTCTCGACGAGGTGGGCGAAATGCCTCTGTCCATCCAGAAAGTATTTCTCCGGGTTCTGCAGGAAAAACAGTTCCGGCCGATCGGCGCCGTCAAGGAGCAGGTCAGTAATTTCCGACTCATTGCCGCGACCAACCGGAACCTTGACGACATGGTTGAAAAGGGCCTCTTTCGTAATGATCTGCTCTTTCGCATCAATACCATGCGCGTCCACCTGCCTCCTTTACACCAGCGCACCGGCGATATTGCAGAACTGGCAATGGTCAGGGTCGGCCGACTCTGTGAAAAATTTGGTGTGGAACATAAAAAATTCGGCGATGATTTCATCCCAACCCTGAATGAATATACATGGCCCGGCAATGTCCGGGAACTCTTTAATATTCTCGAGCGGGCGGTAATCGATGCTGGCGGGGAGAATACCCTATATGCTATGCACCTGCCGAGAAGCCTGCGTATCCAGGTGGCCAAGGCGCAGATATCACAACTTACCGGCCGAGAGGTTATTGAAGCAACAAATAGCCAGATACACCCTCTAGTCCAGACTGTCGGCCAGAAAATATTTGACGATATTTTCGACAGCGCGCTTCTGCCCCTAAAAGAGTTCAAGAATACGGCGGAAAAAATCTACCTTGGCGAACTGATCCGTCAGTGCGATGGTAATATGCAAAAAATCATGCATGTTTCCGGCCTCTCACGTTCCCATTTCTATGCACTTCTGAAAAAGTATCATCTTTCTCTGTAAATCATGGATCCAGGCAACGCCGTGATGTTGTTCTTACCGAGGCTGGGCAAAAGCCTCTTGTCTTTTTTTTAAGACAATCAATTAACCACACATAAACAACATCTTATCAGACATAAAGTACCTTAAGCAGGTGCATAAGAAGTATGTCCCGTACAGCCCTCCTTTTTTCCGGACAGCTACAGAATATCAAAATTTTTGTTTATTCCTAATATGTTAATTGACTTTCAATCGAGGTGATACCTCCAAACACCCTCGCAAGGTCCTGTAACTGAGCCGCATTTTGTCCTTTTTTTCAGACACATCCTAATTTCATTGCCGAAGATGGCTTGCCGACACGAAGGTAATGAATTGAATTTTCATCATTAATTCTATAAATAATTTTCCTGGCACAACAGTTGCTACCTTATTGAAGAGCAAAAAAATACCCACACTAAACAACCATTGCATCTTTTCCAGGTTACATACATACCATCAACGAGCAGGAGAGAGTGTATGACAGTCAACAATACCGCGCGTTTTATCGAGTCTGCCGGACGTGTCGGGGCAGAAGTTCACCAGGTGGACAGCCTGCAGGATGCCGTCACCTATATCAAAGATAAAGCAAAAGGGACGACCCTTGTTCCCGAGACATCGCTGGTCAGACGCCATCACCTGCGGGCGCTGTTGTCCGAGGCCGGGGTTGACGTCTTTACCGAAAAATTCAGAAATGCCGGCCAAATGCCGAGCGCGGGCGTCACCTTCTGCAATTTCTGCCTGGCCGACAGCGGAACGGTGGTTCTGGAAAGCACCGATGAGGAAATTCGCCTGGCGACAACTCTACCCGAGCTGCACTTTATTCTTGTCGACCCGACAACAATCCTCGAAGACAATCTGGCGGCGGTCGAACCGATGACCGCCTTCCACCAGGGACATGATCCGAAATTTATTGCCTACATCAGCGGTCCCAGTCGAACCGCCGATATTGAGCGGGTTTTGACCATTGGCTGTCATGGTCCAAGAGAAGTACACATTCTTTTGGTCAACGACATCTCCAGTGATTTATTTGAAAACTGATTAAGGAAAACTGCCA
Organism: uncultured Desulfopila sp.; assembly: GCA_964412665.1. Lineage (GTDB taxonomy): Bacteria > Desulfobacterota > Desulfobulbia > Desulfobulbales > Desulfocapsaceae > Desulforhopalus_A. The sequence goes on along the minus strand of CAYPPR010000032.1, from coordinate 15,834 downwards.
TGGCCACGGACGAAACGTACAAAAAAAGTGTTGAAGATGCTATCGCCAACCCAAAACTCAGCAAAGCGCTGCACCTTTTCGGCGATGCCTACCTGATAGCCCGGGAGAACGCCTTCAGAGGCCTTGATTTTGAAGCGATGCGCACCGAGCTCGCCGCCATGAAAGATGATGTTCGGATACGCCGCAAAGAGCTGCTCGCCGAATTCATCAAAAATGCCGAGGTAGCGGGTTCCACGGTCTTTATTGCCCGGGATACCAAAGAAGCCAACGACTATGTGATCAAGCTCGCCAAAGAGAAAGGGGCCAAACTCATTGCCAAATCCAAGTCAATGGTATCAGAAGAGGCTCACCTGAACAAGGCCCTGGAAGCGCAAGGTATCCGAGCCTCGGAGACCGATCTCGGTGAATGGATCATCCAGCTGGCCGGACAGCGCCCAAGCCATATGGTTATGCCGGCCATCCATATGTTCAAGGAAGAGGTGGCCGAACTCTTTACCAAGGAATCCGGCACCCGCCTTTCTCCGGAGATCAAAACCCTGGTCGATCATGCCCGCCAGCGCCTGCGCAAGGAATACTTCAATGCCGATATCGGCCTGACCGGTGCCAATTTTCTCGTGGCCGACACCGGCGGCATCGGCCTGGTCACCAACGAGGGCAATGCCAGACTCTGTGCCACCCTGCCGAAAGTGCACGTCGTTTTTGCCGGCATCCATAAACTGGTGCGCAACATGGAGGATGCCATTAAAATAACCCGGCTCCTGCCGCGAAACGCCACCGGCCAGCTGCTGACCTCGTATATAACCTGGATTCGCGGCGCGGTGCCGGTAAGCGGGGAACAAAAAGAGCAGCACATCATCCTCATCGACGGCGGCCGTGAAGCCCTGTACGAATCAAAGGTCTGTCAAAATGCCCTGCGCTGTATCCAGTGCGGCGCCTGCGCCAATGTCTGCCCGGTCTACCAGACCGTCGGTGGCCATGTCTTCGGCTCGATCTACATTTCAGCCATCGGCATTATCCTCACCGCCTTTTACGAGGGACTGGACAAGGCGAAAGATATCACCAGAGCCTGTATCGGCTGCCGGTCCTGTGTGGCCGTCTGTCCTGCCAAAATTGATCTGGAAGAGATCATCCTGCACTTACGCAACGAGGTGACCAAGGAATACGGCATGGGCGTTGTGAAAAATATCGCTTTTAAAGCGGTGATGAAAAATCGTACGCTCTTTCACAGCATGGTCCGGGCTGCTTCCAAACTGCAGCGTCCGGTCACCCAGAAAAAAAGCAGCGACTCGGAACAGCGCATTATCCGGCACCTGCCCCTGCATTTCATGGAAAAAGACTTTACCGAGTGGCGCGACCTGCCGTCTATTGCCCCGAAATCCTTCCGTGATCAATTCGACACAATCCCGCAGCATGTCACCAAACCGCTCTACCGCGTCGGTTTTTTTGTCGGCTGCGGCGCCGATTTTGTCTATCCGGAAGTGGGGGTCAGTTTGATCAAGGTGCTCAATGCCCTGGATGTCGAGGTAGTTTTCCCGAAAGGCCAGAACTGCTGCGGCATTCCCGCTCTGTACGCCGGTGATACCGGGACCGGGGTGGAACTGGCCAAACAGAGTGTTCAGGCCTTTACCGAGGCAGATGTCGATTATATCCTCGCCATCTGTCCAACCTGCACCATGGCGGTGAAACGTGATTTCGTCGACCGGCTCGCCGATCATCCTCAATGGTCGGCAAAGGCCATGGCTCTTTCGAGCAAAACCATGGATGCCTCTGCATTTCTGGAAAATATCCTCGGTGCTTCAAAAAAACTTCAGGCGATGGGTTTGACCACGGAGTCAGGTTCGAATCAAATTGTTACCTACCATGATTCCTGCCATCTCAAGCGTGGCTCCAATGTCTGGAAGGAGCCGCGGGCTCTGCTTATGGCCTCGGGGCATGAAATTAAGGAAATGAAGAACTCCGATCGCTGTTGCGGTTTTGGCGGAACCTACTCTTTTCTCAGCCACCCGCAGATCTCCAGACAGATCACCAAGGATAAGGTTGCAACTATCGAGGACACCGGCGTCAAAACCGTCGCCACCGATTGTCCCGGCTGTATGATCATGTTGAAGGGCGCCGTCGGCAAGGCGGATGAGACGATCCGTTGTGCGCATACCATGGAGCTCCTGGCGGAATCGTTGGAGACAAAGAACTGAGCCGTCGTTTCTTCACAATTAAATATACTTTTTTCAAATATACTTTTTTCAACTAGACGTTTTTCGGTAGACCATTATGAATATACGCCCCATCACCCCCAAACGTATTTCCTACCAGGTTTTTGAACAGATCCGCGAACTGATCTATAAAGGAGTGTATAAACCGGAGCAGCAGATTCCCCCGGAACGGGATCTCGCCGCCTTAATGGAGGTGAGCAGAACATCGGTCAGAAACGCTATTGAAAAGCTGGTACAGATTGGGCTTCTGCACCAGATCCAGGGCCAGGGTACCTTTGTCAGCTCCCCGGAAACCCGCAAGGAAAATCCGTTTTCCGGAGCAATGAGCACCGACGAGGCAACATATGTCGATCTTCTAGAGGTCCGTCTGGGGCTGGAATGCAACGCGGCAAAGCTTGCCGCCCAAAGGGCATCGGAAAATGACCTGCAGGCTATCGAGCTGAGCCTGCAGGAGATGGCGGACGACCTCGCCAATACCGGCACCATATCGACAGCAGCGGATACCGCTTTCCATATGGCGGTTATCCTTTCCACGAAGAATCCTGTTCTCATGCATTTGACGCGGAATTTTTATGATTTTCTCTTTGTCGGCATAAAAAAGAGTCTGGGCCACATGAAGCATAATGAAGTCGCCTACGAAGATATCCTCGACCAGCACCGGATAATCTTCGAGCATATCAAAAACCGGGATGCACAAAAAGCCGAGGCGACCATGCGCGACCACATTCTCTACGTACTGCATTTTTTTGAAAAACGCAGTACCGTTGCGGAAAGTATGTCGCTCAACCATCAGGCGGCGTAAAAAGAACGATGACAAACGCCGGAGAGCCGAGGCTCCCGGCGTTTATTCTGATTGTTCAACCCTGCTTCACAACCTACTTGTTGAAACTGAGCAGTTTTTCTTTTAATCCCTTATTGACCGGTTTTTCACCCAGCCAGATGCGCAACAGGGCATCATTGAAATCCTTTCCGGGAATGACGCCTTTTTCCTCTTTGGCGATAGTGACCACCGTCCCCTGGGCCGGGATATAATCAAGCACAACGTTTTCCCCCTTTTTGGCATCGACAAACATTGTGTTGAATTGGTTGATCCTTTCCTGCAAGGTGACCACTTCCTCCGCCGGGGTATTGCCGGCAAACCCTTCGTCCCACCCGGCGATCAGTTTCTCCTTTTCTACCTTATCATAGAGAAAATGCATGACCACCCGTTTTCGTCCCGCACTGTCAATGACCTCACTGGCCACACTCGAGGGATGCTCAAGATAAAGTTCGGCAATGTAGATATCGAAAAAAAACTTCGATCTGATACCGGCACCGTTCAGTTGCAGCTGAATACCATCTTCCGTCTGCAACGTTTCCTGCACCATTACTCCGGCAATCTCTTTGGCATTTGCCGGCACACTGCAGCATAACAAACAGCAGAGAACAAAAATTCGCATTGTAATACTCCCTTGTCTGAGGTTGAGGTATGGAGATGTGAAAAATAATTAACTGTACCGCTTTCTAACGAGTACGTAAACGTAAAATTATTTACACCAAAGATTCACCGTTGCTCCAAACATGTTTGATACTATACTATGCAGCGAAATATCTTTATGTCGCACCCGATTAATCCTCAATAACTGGAAACCATGACTGATAGTTTAGAAAGAGTTATCTCGCTGTCCGGCAATTTTTTCGGCGTCGCCTGCAATACTACCGAACTGGTCACCGAGGCGTGCCGACGCCATGATGTCGGGCCACTGGCTGCCGCTGCTCTCGGCAGAGCGCTGACCGGCGCCGCTCTTCTGGCGGCACTGCTAAAAGACGGCCAGAGTATTCTTTTGAAGTTCGAAGGAAACGGTCCACTCAAGAAGATTATCACCGAGGCGGGTTATGACGGCTGGGTACGGGGATACGTCGCCGAACCCCATGCCGAGTTACCACTTAAAAACGGTCACATAGATGTCGCCGGCGGTCTTGGTGGAGCAGGCTTTCTCACCGTGGTGAAGGATATCGGCGGCAACCGGAAATATCCCGGCACAATCGAACTGTACACCAGCGAAATCGGCGAAGATATCGCCTATTATCTTTCCCAGTCCGAACAGACTCCATCGGCTATCGCCCTGGCCATTCATCTGGCGCCGGATGGTTCAATCGGCGCTGCCGGCGGTTTTCTCATCCAATCCCTGCCCCCGGCAGATGAGACAATACTTTCACAGCTGGAGACAGAAATCGCCACCATGCCGCCTCTGTCCCGGCTCCTTCTAGACAAAAAGGGTCCTGCTGAAATTCTCTCACTTTTATTTCAGCACGTTCCTCATAAAACCATAGGCTCGCGAAAACTCGTCTATGCCTGCAGCTGCAATCGGGCCAAGATGGAAGGGGCGCTTTTTTCACTTGGGGAGGAGGATATTCGCTCCCTTTTGGAAAAAGAAGACGGCGTGGAAGTGCGATGCGAATTCTGTCGGCAAAGCTACAGGTTCGGCAAGGATGAGCTTCTCCATCTGCTGCAGACCAATCAGAAACCATCATAACCATGCCGTTACAAATCATGAGAACAATTTTTTTTGTGCTGATAATTTGACAGGCAATCTCGCAATAGCGTACTCTGTCGATAGAGAATAAAATTTTCACAACGGCAGATCGACATGACACCAAAACGCAAAAAGTCTAAACGAGCGGCACTCCGCTTCAAGCTTGCCGAGAAGCCGATAACCTATATGGCCAACGGTCAATTGGGACAGGCCATATTACAGAACATTTCCACCAGTGGCTGCGCTGTCACAAAAAGCAGCACACATCTGACGAAAAATGATCAAGTTCTTATCGTCATTGAATTGACCGAGGGCGACCGACCGCTCGAACTCAAAGGACGGGTGATGCGTGCCGGTGATGCGGCATTTTCCGTTCAATTCACCGACCTTGAAGAGAGCTTTGTCAGCCATTTTTCGACCATGCTGGCGACAGAACTCCGTCACTGCCGCTTAGAATAATCTTTTTTCCTTTTCTTTTAAAAAAATTACCGGGTACTCACTCTGTGATACCCCTGCCTTGTTATACTCTCCAGCAAGATCAACACAGGAGGGTATCAAATGAAAGAGCACACGCAAACCATCAATAAAATCATCTTCAGTCATTGCCCAGCGGATCGGACCAGAGAGCACCGGACAAATCCATTCATCAGCGTTGTGAAAAAACGCATTGTTTCATGCAAAGATCAACTACAAAGCGGCGCGGCAAGCCTGGCCATCGGCACTGTTTTTTTGTTGGCTGTTTATCTCTTTTTTACGCAACTGGCTGCTTATGGCTGGTAATAATCATTTTCATTTCTTTTGATGCGACAGTTGCCGAACGATCCGTTTTATTGTAAATCGACAGGAACTGTTGTCTACGCCCAGGCCATTAACCCAGCGGTGTTCCATACTGTCGGCTTATTAATGGTCTCTGCACTACCTCATCCATGGAGACTGAAATGAAAGAGATTCGTGACAATGCGAGAAAAATGATGCAACCCTTCTGTAAAGTCTGTCCGATATGTAACGGCAAGGCCTGCGCCGGCCAGGTACCGGGTATGGGCGGCCTTGGCAGCGGCGCCACGTTTATCAATAATGTGCAGGCGCTGGCCGGAATTCAATTCAATATGCGCCTGATCCATGATGTCACCGAACCGGATACCTCGGTGACCGTACTCGGTAAACACCTTGCCCTGCCGGTCCTGGCCGCGCCTATCGGCGGCGTCTCTTTTAATATGGGGGGGGGTGTTGCCGAAGAAGAGTATATCGAGGCCATCATTCACGGCTGCAAAGCTAAAGGCGTCATCGGCTGCAGCGGCGATGGCGTGCCCGATTTCATCCACCAGGCCGGATTTGCCGCCATAAAGTCCGCCGCCGGTCATGGTATTCCTTTTATCAAACCCTGGGAAGATGAAGAACTCTATAGAAAAATTGACGCGGCCCAGGCAACCGGCACCGACACCGTCGGCATGGATATCGACGCCGCCGGTCTAATCACCCTGCGCAAAATGGGCCGGCCTGTTTCCCCCAAGCCACTTGAAAAACTGACGGAAATCATCCGCAGAACCGACATGAAATTTATCCTCAAAGGGATTATGACCCCGGATGAAGCGGAGCTGGCCGTTACCGCCGGCGCCGATGCAATCGTCGTCTCCAACCATGGCGGCAGAGTTCTCGACCACGCCCCCGCCAGCGCCGAGGTACTGGCCGATATAGCCGACAGGGTCAAAGGCCGGATCACCATTCTGGTCGATGGCGGCATCCGTACCGGAGGCGATGTCCTGAAAATGCTTGCCCTCGGCGCCGATGCGGTGATGGTTGGCCGCCCGTTCTCCGTTGCCGCCGTCGGCGGGCTGCAGCAGGGTGTTGAAACCGCGATCGACACGCTCACTGCCGAATTGAAACAGACCATGGTGCTTACCGGGACCAAGGCGGCCTCCGATGTTAAACGGAAGATTTTGTTTTCGTATAACAGATAAGCCTTAGGAGACTGTCGGAATACAGCATTTTTTTCTCAGATCAAGGTATTTTCAAAAACAACGGAGCAGTCGAAACACAGAACTATTGAAGGAAAACAATAAATGCCACCCGTCCGAAGCATGAGCAGAACATTTCTGCGGAGTATGATGTCCATTACCCTGGTTTCTACGGGCATTCTGTTTCTGTTATTCATATCAAAAGATTACATCAATTTTCTGCATGAATCCGAAACCACCCGGACGGCCTTTGTCGAATCCCAGAAGCAGCTGCTGCAGCACGAGGTAACTGCCGCTGCCGCATATATTGATGGGCGCATCCGGCAAACCGATGCGACAATCAGGAAAACCATCAAGGAAAGAGTCGAAGAGGCGCACGCCGTCGCTTCGCATATCCAGAGGCAAAACGGTGTATCGAAAACGCCCGATGAAATTCAGCGCATGATCAAGGAGGCGCTGAGAAATCTTCGGTTCAACAATGGCCGCGGCTATTATTTTATCTTTAACCTCACCGGCATTGCACAGCTCCTTGCCGACCGCCCCGAGCTGGAAGGACAAAACATGCTGGTCACGCAGGGCGCCAATGGGGAATTTGTCGTGCAGGACATGATGGGCTTGATCCACGAAAAAGGCGAAGGTTTTTATGAATACACCTGGACCAAACCAAAAGAACAGAACAATTTTTTTGCGAAAATAGCCTACGTCAAACTGTTTGCGCCCTATGACTGGGTGATCGGTACTGGGGAGTATGTCGATGATGTGACGGCTGACATTCAGCAGGAGGTTCTCGACAAAATTACCGGCCTAAAATTCGGTAGCGAGGGCTATTTCTTCGGCAGCATCGAGGGCGGTTTCCCCTTATTCACCAACGGCAAAATCACCAAAGGAACCGACAACATCTGGGAGCTGACGGACCCAAACGGGATTAAAATAACCCAGGAATACCACGATGTAATTGAAAAATCCGGCAGCGGTTTTTTACAGTATTCCTGGCACAAAAACAACTCGTCCGTTTTGTCGCCGAAAATCTCTTATGTAGTCGGCATCCCCCAGTGGCGCTGGATAATCGGGGCCGGGGTGTATCTCGATACCATTGAACAGGAGATCGCCGGTAAAAAAGAGCTTCTTCTAAAAAAATTCATATATAATCTTGGAACGTTGCTGATCTTCCTCGTCGTTTTTATGATGCTCATTTATCTCTGGGCGGGTTCGATAGCCGGCAGCATCAAAAAGTCCATGGCGTCTTTTGCTCATTTCTTTACGCAAGCCGCATCTGAATTCACGACTATCGATACGGATCGGTTGGAATACCAGGAGTTCAAGGATATCGCCCAGTCGGCCAACACGATGCTGGCGGCGCGGCAACAGGCGGAGGAGAACAAAGCCGCTGAGATGAGTGGCCAGAGGCTCACCTATCTTGGCCTGGCGGGCGAGCAATATACGTTCCTCGATCTGTCCGAAACATGCCGCCGGATCCTGCCGCTGCTGCAGGCCGCCGCACCAGAAGATGTGCTCATACAGAAAGAGCTGCCGACCACCGGACCACATATCGAGGGAGATGCCAATCAGATACAACAGGTTCTGGCCGCCCTGATCAATAACGCCGGCGAGGCCGTCGCACAGAATAACGGCTCTGTCCTGCTGCGCATTCTTACGGTTATGGCCGCGGATATTCCCGTCAAACAGCGTTTTCCGATAGACTGGCAACCGCAATCGCCGACCTATGCCTGCATAGAAGTACAGGATACCGGTTGCGGCATTACCGATGAGGACAGAGAGATGCTCTTTGACCCCTTTTCCTCGAAAAAGTTTATCGGCCGAGGACTCAGTCTGGCAATAGTTTTAGGAATAGCCAAGGCACACGGCGGTGCAGTCACCGTTGAGAGTAAATTTGCTCGAGGAAGCACCTTTCGGTTGTTTCTGCCGCTGGCCGAGGATGCAGTTTTACCGGAGCCGAAAGAGACATCCGTAATATCCTGTCCGTGATTCAGGAAAAGCGGGAAAGTTATCCTCGATAAACTGCACTCATCTCTCTACGAGAAATTTGGCAGAAGTTTTTTTCTGTGATACCCTACGATAAAGTAAAGATCTACAGAACCGGATCTAACCGGCGCCAAATTCGCACGTTGTTTGTGTTCATCACTGCCCGTGTGATTCACCAATCTCAAGCAATTTTTTTTATGTGTTGCATTGTCAAATAACTTGTTCCGGTACAGACAATTGGCTGACCCAAAAAGATCAAAAGTGACAACGGATAGAAAAAAGAACAGGCTCTATGTCACACTTTCGGCCAATGCAAGCAAAAAGGAACTCGACAAAGTGTACACCGATATCCGGTTTTGCGTGGCGGATCTCAAACCCGGCTTTGGGGTCATCACCGATCTCTCGAAATGCACCCTTGGACATCTGAACGGCATTGCCACCTTTCGAAAGATAATGGCCTATCTGGTTGCCAATCAGGCTGGCCAAGTCGTTCGGATCGTGGGGAAAATGAGTGTCCTTTTCAAGCAACTGATCAGGATAACATCAACATTCCAAGGGTACAAAACGGCATATGTCGACACTCTTTCAGAGGCCGAGGAGAAGTTTGAAAATACCGCCAGACGTAACGGCCTGCGTTTTCAGATGCACCGACGCCTGATTGACTACAGTATAAAGGATCAGGACGGCCAAGGATATGTCGTCGATATCTCCATAAGCGGCTGTGCAGTGCAGGCTCCGACGGTATCCTTAAGTAAAAATGATGAAATATCGCTCGTCATTCCCTTGCATGAAGATTATGAGAATATTTTTTCATTTCGCCTCAAGGCAAAGGTTGTCCGGGTAGAGGAGGAGCTTTTTGCCGTACATTTTCTCGATCTTGATGATAAACAGCAGGCACATTTTTATCAGTGCCTTTCCTGTGAAGCGCTTCGTTAAAGGGTCATCGCAGAAAAGGAGCAGGTCTTACCGACAGACATCCCAAAAAAGTTCCCGACCATTTACAAAATTGCCCCAATTTTATATAGCATAAAGAGAGCATTTTATCATCAACGCACGAGGCCCTGTGAAACCGCTGTTACAGTTCGATAAGTATCAAGAATCTATTAAGATCGTCATTATTTACGCCCTGTTTGGCTGTGCCTGGATTTATTTTTCCGATACCGCCGTGAACTGGCTTGTGCACGATCCGAAGATTATAACCACCATAGCCATCTTCAAAGGTCTTTTCTTTATTGTCTGCACCTCCATCCTGCTGTTTTTCCTGATTGCCCGCCTTAGCGACAAGATCAAACAATCGACCACGGCACTGCGAGAGAGTGAGGAGCGACTGCGCCTTCTCGTCAAAAATGCTTCGGACGGCCTGGTCATAATTGACGCTGACGGCAGGCAAAGATACGTCAGTCCTGCTGCTGAGAAAATTACCGGCTTTCCGGTTGCGGAACTCGAAGATCGATCACTTGACACGCTCATACATCCGGACGACCTGCAAAGGGTCATGGCCACCTGGCAGGAGGCCGTCACATTTCCTGAAAAAACCGTTACCGTTGTGTATCGGCATATCCACAAAACCCGAAAATGGGTCTTTATTGAGACCACCGCTCAAAGTTTTTTGAATGAACCGGCTATCAACGGCGGTATCGCCAGTGTACGGGACATCACCGAGCGCAGGAAGGTGGAAGAGGAAAACAAGCGACTGCAGACGCAGTTGGCCCAGGCACATAAAATGGAGTCGGTCGGCCGTCTCGCCGGAGGGGTCGCCCATGATTTCAATAATATGCTCGGGGTGATTCTCGGCCATACGGAAATGGCCCTCGATGACCTGGCCCCAACCAATCCTCTGTTCATTAATCTTCAGGAGATCAACACAGCGGCCAGGCGCTCATCCGATCTGACCCGGCAGCTCCTCGCTTTTGCCCGTAAACAGACTGTTTCGCCGAAGGTGCTCGACCTGAACGACACCGTGCAGGAGATGATCACCATGCTACGACGGCTGATAGGTGAGGATATCAACCTGGTCTGGCTTCCGGGCGAAAACCTGCAGCCGGTGAAAATGGATCCCAGCCAGATCGACCAGATCCTCGCCAATTTGTGTGTCAACGCCAGGGACGCCATTGCCGATATGGGCAATATGGGCGATTTAACCATCAAGACGGAGACCGTCACCCTTGACGAGACGTATTGTGCGGCCCACGTGGGGTACAATCCCGGCGACTATGTCCTGCTCGAGGTGAGCGACACCGGCTGCGGCATGGATTCGGAGACACTCTCCTTGCTGTTCGAGCCTTTTTTCACGACCAAGGAAATCGGCAAGGGCACCGGCCTGGGACTAGCCACGGTCTATGGCATTGTCCAGCAGAACAACGGCTTCATCAAGGTCTTGAGCGAACCTGGACAAGGTTCTACCTTTAAAATTTATCTGCCCAGGCACATGCCCAGGACCGAACGGATGTCAAAGGGGGAGACCGAGCGCATGACGGAACACGGTGACGAAACTATCCTGCTGGTCGAAGACGAGCTGATGATCTTGGACATGACCGCGACAATGCTTAAACGTCATGGTTATAATGTCCTGCCCGCCTCCACTCCAGGCGAGGCCATACGCCTGGCCGGTGAACATGCCGGAGCAATCGATCTGCTGATGACCGACGTGGTCATGCCCGAAATGAACGGACGAGATCTGGCCGGGAACATATTATTGCTCTCTCCCAACCTGAGGTGTTTGTTTATGTCCGGCTACACGGCCGATGTCATCGGCCATCACAGCGTGCTCGACGAGGATGTACACTTTATTCAGAAACCTTTTACGCTCAAGGAAATTACGGCCAAAGTCCGCGAGGTCCTGGCCTAGAAGGCTGTCCGAGGAATCGATTGAATAAAATTACACCTATGCGCCTTACGCCAGCCGGATCATGGAGAATATATTTCGTGAAAAACGCCTCCTTCCTCTTCCTTCTCGCACCCCTTCTCCTTCTTATTTTGTTTGTCCCATCGAGTCTCTATGCCAAAACCGTTTTGAAGGTAGGCGTCTACAATAACAAGCCGACTATTTTTGTCGATGAAACCGGAGCGGTCCAGGGACTCTTTATCGACATCCTAGAAGATGTTGCATTGCGGGAAGACTGGGATATTGAGTACGTCGTCGGACATTTTTCCGAGGTATTGCATAGTCTCAAAACTGGAACCATAGACATACTTCCCGCCACGGCATTTTCCAGAGAGCGTGAGGCGTATGTCAATTTTACCAATGAGACAGTGATTGCCAACTGGGGTGAGGTTTACACTTCCGCACTCCTGAACATCACCTCCCTGGTCGAGCTTGAAGGTAAAAAAATTGCCGTCAAACAGGGTGATATCCACTTTAAAGCGTTACAGAAAATGGTCGAAAGCTTTGATATTTCCTGCCGCTTTATCGAAACCGATGAGTATGAGACCATCTTTGAAATGCTCGGCAGCCACTATGTCAATATTGGAGTCGTCAACCGGCTGTACGGCAACGACAACAAGGCCGGCTACAATGTCCGGGATACCCCGATCATTTTCAACCCGATTGACTTGCGCTATGCCTTTCCGAAGAACAAAAACGAAAAAATAGCCAATACCATCGACGTGTACCTGACTGCCGCAAAAATTGATCAAGATTCTGTTTACTACCAGGCAATAAACCGCTGGCTGGTTTTTGATGCGAAAACCAAATTACCACGCTGGGTCTGGCAGCTTATCGCCGGCGTCATCGGCAGTGCCGTATTCTTTTTAGCAGCGACCTTATTGTTCAGATCAGAGGTCAAAAAACGGACAAAAGAGCTTTCTGCAACCAATCAACAACTAAACGACCAGATTGAAGAGCGCAAGAAAACCGAGGAAGAGCTGCGCAAGTTTGCCCATATTGTTGAAGCTTCGTGCGATGCCATGGCGCTGGTTGACACAGAGCATCGTCATATTTTGGCAAACAGTGTCTATCGCAAAAAAATCGCCGCGACTGACAGCGACATCGCCGGCGTAGCCATACAGGACTTACTCGGCCTGGATTTTTTTGACAGAGGGCTCAAAGAATCGGTTCTGGCCTGTCTGCAGGGACAAGTCGTCCAAGTCCAGACCATGTTGCGCAAAGAGCAAGGCAGCACCAGCTACTGGAGTATCACCCTCAGCCCGTATTATCTCAATAGTGATGCAATTGCCGGATACGTCATCGACATTCGTGATGTAACCGGACAGATCGAGATCCAGAACCGCCTGGAGAATGCGCAGAAGATGGAGGCGATTGGTCTTCTGGCCGGCGGGGTCGCCCATGATCTGAACAACATCCTCTCAGGACTTGTCAGCTATCCGGACATGCTCCTTATCGGCAGAGCCGCGGATGATCCCATGACCAAGCCATTGCAGACGATCAAAAAATCAGGAGAACGGGCTGCGGCAATAGTGCAGGACCTGCTCACCCTGGCAAGAAGGAATATCGGCGCGGAGACAGTCGTCAATCTCAATAATATTATAAAAGAATTTATTTCCAGTCCAGAACACGGCGATATGGTCAAGCATACTACGGCAATGGAAATTGCCGTCAAACCGGACAAGGATCTGCTCAACATCCGCGGTTCTGCCGTGCATTTGCAGAAAATACTCATGAATCTTTTCTGTAATGCACTTGAAGCCATGCCGGAAGGCGGCAGTTTGACTCTTACCACGGAAAATCGCTATCTTGACAAAGAATATTTCGGCTATGAATGTGTTCCGCCCGGGGAGTATGCCTTATTGTCCATCGAAGATACCGGTGTGGGCATGTCATTTTCAGAGATTAAACGAATTTTTGAACCATTTTATACAAACAAAATTCTCGGGCGAAGCGGGACCGGACTTGGCATGGCCGTTGTTTGGGGGGCTATAAAAGACCACAAGGGATTTATCGATATTTTGAGCGAGCCCGGCAAGGGGACGCTGTTTAGCATTTATTTTCCCATAAGCCGCGATGCTCTACCGGAACAGAAAGAAGCAGTACTGCAGAGCTTCATGGGCAAAGGCGAGAAAATTCTTGTCGTGGACGACATGGAAGAACAACGCATTTTAGCTGTGCAGATTCTTCATATCTTGGGGTATGTGGTTGATGTTGCCTCTTCCGGGGAAGAGGCTGTGCAGAAATGCCGGATAAGCACCTTTGATCTTATCATCCTGGATATGATCATGCCCGGCGGCATGGATGGCTTTGCCACCTATGCGAGCATCAAAACGTTCAAAGACAAACAGAAAGCCATAATCGTCAGTGGTTTTTCTGATAGTCACAATGTCCAGAAAGCCCAGGAATCCGGTGCCGGCATGTATTTAAAAAAACCATATACCATTACATCGCTTGCCCAGGCAGTCTCTCAGGAGCTGATGGCCGATGTCGGCAGGAACACACATCTCCCTTCGGACGCCACCTGACGGCCTGGTTACATTAACGAGAGACCACATCGCCTGATTCTTTTCAGCTGGCAAGTAAGGCCTGTCGTTTTTTCGCTCTTTTACTGCCCGGCGTTGACTTTGTTGCGTAAAATACCGGATGGTTTGAAAGTCACCACTCTTCTGGCGTTGAGCATCAGGTCATCGCCCGTCTGGGGGTTTCGTCCACGACGGGGACTCTTTTCCCGGACATTAAATTTGCCGAACCCGCTCAGGAGCAGGTCTGATCCGCTGATAAGGGTCTCTTTCGACAAACGTAAAAATGCCTCGACCGATTCGGTCGCCTGGGCCTTGGTTAAATTTTCGTGTTTTTCATACACCTGCTGCACCAGATCTGCCTTGGTAAGTGTCATTCATCTCTCCTTAAGTTTTGAAGGTAATTCCGGCTGTCTTTAACGATCATATTATGAAAATTAAAAAAGTTAAAGAAATTAGTGTCATGTATGTCATTTTTCGTTACATTTCATGCAGAATGCGGCCTTGGGTAGACAGTTCGGCCGACATCGGCCCCGCTCAACCCGGATAAGCCGGTGCCCAAGCTATTTGTTCACCGTTCTTTGGATAGAGAAAAAGTTAAATTTCGAGGCCCATACAGCAACAGTTAACCCAGCTTTACAGGAGCTTACAATGCAAGCGATGGAAAATAAAATCCTGCAGCACGTACCCGACAACCCCGACAGCACAGAACGATACCTCTTTTATCTGCACGGCCTGATCGTCGAGGAGGCTGGAATCCGCCCTAAAAGTGAAGAACACGGATACTACGAATACCAGCGCATTCTTGAAGAACTGGCCCGGGAAGGCTTTATCGTCATAAGTGAAGCACGAAAAAAAGGCACGGAGATCAAACCATATGCCGAGAACATCGTCTCGCAGATTAGAAAACTTATGGCTCACGGGGTTGCCCCGGGAAACATTACCGTGGTCGGCGCCTCAAAAGGCGGCGTCATCGGCGCATACGTTTCCAACATTCTCCAAGAAAGAGACATTAATTACCTGTTTCTGGCCGGATTATTTGAAAAATGTCTTGTCGATGAATCTCTTACATTGTATGGCAACGTGCTGTCGATCCATGATCGGTCGGATAAACTGTCCATCACGCCGGGTTTATATTTTCAAAGATCGACAGGACGCGGGCGTTTCAAGGAAATCGTCCTGGCACTTGATCTTGGCCACGGTCTGATTTACCAGCCCTGTCGAGAATGGATCGACCCGTTTGTGGCATGGCTGAAAGCAACGGGAGGGGAGCAACCCAGATTACACATCATCGGTGTGCTGCATGGCGATATCGCCAGCCGTGAGGATGCTCCGAAAAATTTTTCTGAATCGAACAGAACCGGCACTCTGGAGATCTATCCCGAATACCAAGAGGGACTCGACGGTATTGTTGCCGGTCAAACCATCGTTGTCCTTTTCTGGCTGCACAAGTCACGCCGCGACACCCTCAAAGTGTACCCGCGAGGAGACAAGTCAAGAGGGCTCAGCGGGGTCTTTAACACCCGCAGTCCTGTGCGACCGAATCCTCTAGCCATTTCAGAACTGCAAGTGCTGGCGATCAACGGCAATCTTCTCGAGGTGTCCGGCCTTGATATCCTCAATGGCACACCAATCGTTGATATCAAGAAAAAGCTCAGCCGCTGACACTTCAATCCAGCCGCGATGGGCGGCAGGCGAATGAATAATTATTGCAAGCAACCCAAATGATTACTATTATTGTAAGCAATTAGATACATTGCTAAA
>CAYPPR010000031.1:0-49402 GCA_964412665.1 uncultured Desulfopila sp. | reverse complement strand
GCCGAAGTGTTCCTAGTACATTTTCAAGGGCAGCCGGGGTGTGTGCATAATCAACGAGCACCACCGGCCATTTTCTTTCCCAGGCTGAAGCGGTGCAGACCCGTTCGAGCCTGCCGGGCGCTCCGGCAGCCGTGGCCAGAGCGCGGCAGATAAAGGCCTCATCAAGGCCTAGTGCGAGACAGAGCCCGTAAACGGTCAAAATGTTATCTATATTGTACCGCCCAACCAGCGGCGACGAAATGGCGTGCCGGCCGGAAGAGGTCTGCAGGACGAGATCCGTCTGTTCAAGAGTGGTTGAGTAACTTCGCAGCCAGATATCCGCCCCCTCCTCTGCGCCCCATTCTATCGTTTTGCTGCAACTTTTGTCACACATCCCCTGCAGCAGACGCAGCCATTCTCTTTCCTCCAATTGCCCATGCACTCTCGGTAACACAGCTGTCCCGCTCTTTTTCATATAATCGGAAAAGAGGCGTGCTTTCGCCTGGAAATAATCTTCCATACCCGCATGGTAATCCAGATGGTCCCGGGATAGATTGGTAAAAGCGGCAACATCGAATGATATCGAGCCGATACGCGACTGGGCCAGGGCGTGGGACGACACCTCCATGATGACCTGGTGCACACCATTATCGACCATTTCCCGCAACAATTCCTGAAGCAAAAAGGCCTCCGGGGTAGTAAAGCGGGTTTGCAGAATCTTTTGTTCTCCATGCCGGTTGGTGTATCTGTTGTTGACCGTGCCGATAACCCCGACGGCCATGCCCGCCTGCAGCAGAACATGCTCAAGGAGATAGGTGCACGTCGTCTTACCATTGGTCCCGGTGATGCCGATAAAGTGCAACTTTTCCGCGGGTTGATGAAAAAAGTTTGCGGAGATGGTGGCATATGCCCGGGCGGTATCTTCTACTTCCAAAACGGCTGCCTGCAGGTCTCTAGCCCTTGCCTCGGCTACTCTGTCGGGACCACAGACTATGGCCGATGATCCGCCGGCAACAGCCGCCTCGATATAATCGTGACCATCGCAGGCAACTCCGGGGAGAGCGATAAAAAGACAGCCTGGAGTCACCCGACGCGAGTCAACGACAACCGCGGTAATCTGCTGTGTGTCTATTGTCTTGTCGGAGCGAGAACAGATCAATCTGTATTGCAGTCCCTGGAGAAGAGATGCAACAGTCGGGAGTGTTGTAGAAGATGCCATGGGCATTGTATTGTATTGTAAGATATTATCAGTGCGTTACTTAAGGAGGCCAAACTCACGGCCTTCTTAAAGCGGTTCCAGTGGTAATTTTTCCGGAACTATATTCTCCTGCTTTTCGAGAATCAAGACACATTCGGTTATTCCCTTCAAGGAACTGCCCGGTCGAGGCTTTTGCTCGACAACTCTTCCGGTACCCTGGATATCCAGCTCAACGGGTATTCCCTGCAGGAGACGAAGACTTTTCCGCAGACTCAAGCCCCTCAGATCCGGCATGACTCCGGAGCTTGCCTGTTCTTCTTTAACAATGTTTTTTACACTGGCGGTCAACTCAGGAGTGAGATAAGCACTCGCCTGATAATTATCCATCGCCCCGATTTCAGGTTCAGCAAAATCGGCTAAAGACTTGCCGATTTGCTGGAGTACCGAGATCCGCTCGACTTTTTCTTCGACAATCTGCTCGATAGTTTTTCTTTTTTCGTTTAATTTCCTGCTCACTCCCTCGGGACTGCGCTGCACGACTATCAGCATATGCAGCTCATTGCTTCCGGCTGGAAGTGTGGCAAAGACAATATCATTGACGCGAAAATGCCGCTGTCCATCATGCACATCAGTGACCAGGATATCATCTCTCAAAAAATATGACCCTGATGCCCCCGATCGTGCTTGACCGCGAAAAAATGCCCTCAGTCGAGTACCTGCATTATCAGACCAGTCGGCTACGGCTAAAGGACTATCGCTCTCCTCTTTTCCAGAGAACACCACCTCTTCCCCCGATTCCTTATCAACAACCTTTTTTACGACAAAGGGATGTATTTTTTTTCCTTCACCCAACAGAATCGAGCAGGTTGTCAGCAGCCGTGAAGGCGTAGTGGTCTCTGGGACAAAACCGAAATATCCAGCCGGTTCAACCACCGGCTCCTGGGTACTCACTACCGCCTTGCCGGATTGGGTCGGTACGTAAAAATCAGTTTCCATTGGTTCCTGCAGCCCAAGCGATTCCCATAAACGCAACTGGCTGCCGAGATCATTATTCTCTGGGACAAGACTCCAGGCAGAGGGTGAGAGATCATGCACAGGATGTGCATGCAGCATGGTCGCATCCCGCAGGAAAAGTCTGAAATTTTCAGGGATGCAGAGAGGAACAAAAAACATATTCTCCGTCTGTTCCTGAGAATATCTGGTAAAGGTATTTGGGTTAAACCCAGGCAGGTTGACGCCGCCGATGATTTCGCCGGTACCGCTTTCCAGCAGATAGACAATGACCTTCTCAGCCTGTTCACTGCGAGCAATATCTTCACCGATTTTTTCGAGGATATCCTGTATTTTCAGATCGACGGTCAGCACAAGGTCCAGCGCATTGCTCAGGGGCTGCTCTTCTTGCTGCTGTTTTATTTTTTTTCCGGCCAGAAGTCGATCATAGTAGAATTCCACCCCGGCCAGGCCTATGCCGTTTTCGACATAGCCGACAATATGAGCCGCCTTGAAGTCATTGGGATAATATCTTTTCTCATCTCTTTGCAAATATACTCCCGGCAGCTGAAGATCATTAAGGGCGACCTCCTGTTCCTCACTTATGTCTTTGGCGATCCACTGTCTCAACACGCCGCTTTTCAGCTGGGCTTCCAGGGCATCCTTATCCAGGGCCAATATCTCACTGAGCTGGATCGCCGCTTGCTCTATTGAATCAATTTCCCGAATTCTTACATACACCGAAACCCGGTCAAGAGTTACTGCAAGCTGTTTAAGATTTCGGTCATAAAATGTTCCTCTGGCTGGACCATTGCCGGAAAAGGTGCTTTGTACGCTTTGCAGAAGATCCTGGAAAAAATCGGTAATACCGTAGTGTCGTTCGACCTGGTACAAAGCAGCTCCAAGTGCGGCAAAAACCAACAGAGAGAGAATTACCCGCCCCCCCTTGTTTTGTTTCTGCATTCTGAGGCGGGATTTTTTTATCATTTTTTATCAGGGATAGATAAAATTTCCGGACCTTCGATCAAACCATCCTACCTGCTTTCCTGAATCTGCATAAAGTGCTAATTTCTCCGCGGCAAGTTTCTCTATATTGTCCGGAGCCCAGAGGCTTGCCCGTTGGGCCAGCAGCCCAATTTTTTTATCCATCAGCTCATGACGCTGATTATCGACCATGACTATCGTCTGGTCGGTGTTTGTCACGGCAGAACCAATGAACATATGTATAGCCAGTACCACCGGAAAAATCATCAACAGAATCCTGCCGACAGGTTTCCATAAAACCAACCAGTCGGACAGATCAAAAAGATCCCCGGATCCGATCTGCTGCCGTCCGCCGATTTTGGCGATCGACCGCATATACGCTTCTGTAGAATTGTTATAATTCATAGGGCTCCCTCAGATATTTATAGTAGAGTGGAAATTCTCTTTTGTGCAACCCGCAACCGCGCACTTCTCGACCGGGGGTTGACGGCAATTTCCTCGGGCGAAGCCGTCACAGGCTTCGTAGTCAGTACTTCCAGTAGCTGATTATTTCTAAATTTTCTTTTCACTATCCGATCTTCCAGAGAGTGAAAAGAAATCACACAAAAATTGGCTCCAGGCTTTAAAAACCGCACGCCGTCGTCAAGGATGTGGCCCAGATTTTCCAGTTCGGTATTGACGGCTATGCGCAAGGCCTGAAAGACCTTGGTCGCGACATGAATTCTTTTCGGATGAAAACGTTTCGGCACCGCATGGGCGACTATAGAAACAAGCTGCTTGGTGGTGCGGATCTGCTCTTTTTTTCTGTATTCAATTATCCCATTGGCAATCGGCCTGGCCTGTCTTTCTTCCCCGTAATAATAAAAAATATCAGCCAGTTCCTGCTCTGAGCAGGTGGCCAGAATCGACTGCGCAGTTGTCTTACCCCGGTTGTCCATACGCATATCGAGGAACTCATCACGCTGAAAACTGAAGCCGCGTTCGCCCATGTCAAGCTGCAGAGAAGAAACCCCGATATCAATGAGCAATCCGTCTATCTCCTGAACACCTATTTCGTCCAATCCTTCGGCCAATTCGGCAAAATTTCGCCGGACCACCGTTAATCGATCCTTTAAACGGTCCAATCTCCGCAGAGCGTGCCGGAGTGCACTGTCATCCCACTCAAAGGCAATAACTTTGCCATCCGGAGCCGAAGCCGACAGTATGGCCTCGGTATGCCCGCCTAGACCAAGGGTACCGTCGACATACACCTTACCGGTCTGCGGGGCCAGATAATGGAGACATTCCGGCAACAACACCGATGTATGCAACTGCTCTGCCTGATGTTCAATGACCACTAGAGAATCCCCATCCTGGCTAACCCTGCCTGATATTCTTCAAAATTGTCACGGGTGCTGTCAATTTCCGCCTGCGAAGCATCTTTATCGCAGATTTCAAACCAATCGATCATGCCCGTCAAGACAACATCCTTGGTCAGATTAGCGTCGGCGCGTAATTCAGGAGGAAGACGAATACGCCCCTGATTATCAACGACACATTCAACGACGCCACCAAGCGCATAGTGCACAAATTTACTGATTCCCATTTCTCCGCCCTGGGTCAGCAATTTTGTCTCCAGGGCCTCCCACTCGGCAAGGCGATACGCCCGTAAATGGGTCTTCCAAGGGGCGACCATAAGGATATCGGAACCGCTTTGACGCAATACTTCACGAAAACGACTGGGAAGATTCAGCCTCCCTTTCGTATCCAGCACATGAACCGTTCTGCTTCGAAATCGACTCTGTGTCAAAAACACGCTCCCCAAAACCACACCGAACCACTTTCAATTACCAACACCCCACTTTCAACCACTATATCTCTTTTTATAAACAGACAGGCCCAGTGTCAAGGAAAATAAATTTGTAACTTCAAGCTGATAACTATTTCCTCAAGGAATGGCACAACCACAATATATTGGGGCATAGCAAGGTAACCCCCTACAGCATTTAGCAAAAAAACGAAAATCCACGACAAAATGCCCAACGCACAAATTGCCTCAAAAAGACAAGTAATCACGTGTTTTCAAATGTTTAAAAAATTATTACCCTGCGAGCAATAATTTTTATTTTTTTGTGGTGGAGCAAAGTGGTGGCGAGGAGAAAGAGGGAGAAATATTGACAAAAAAACAAGGGGCCGACTGAATGTCATCAGTCGGCCCCAAGGTAATGCAGAGCAAGTTACAAAAAGATCCTGGAAAAATTACTCACGTAACAGGCTGTTATAATCCGCATCACTTGAAAAACTGTGTTCGATTCCCGGATAGGAACCTGCTTTTACTTCAGTATGATACTGATGAATACTCTCTTTGATCAGCGACGAGAGATCGGCGTATTTTTTGACGAATTTCGGGGTAAATTTATCGAACATGCCAAGCAGATCATTAATGACCAGCACCTGACCGTCACAATGAACGCCCGCACCGATTCCGACAGTCGGAATTTTGATCGACTCGGTGATCACCTGCGCCAGTTTATCCGGGATACATTCAATCAGCAAACCGAAGGCACCGGCTTCTTCGAGGCCTTTTGCCTCGGCAAGAAGCCGCCGGGCATCATCAAGCCCCTTGCCCTGCAGTTTATAGCCACCGAGCTGACTGGCCGTCTGCGGCGTCAGACCAATATGAGCCATGACCGGCACGCCGGCCTGCACAAGAGCACGGACCACGCCGCACATCTCCAGGCCGCCTTCCAGTTTTACTGCATCACACCCGGCTTCTTTCAGAAATCGTATACCGTTTTTCACCGCATCCCGCTCTCCGGTATGATTCGCCCCAAACGGCATATCAGCAATGATAAAACTCTCCGGGGCGCCACGCCGAACGGCCTTGGTATGATGGAGCATTTCATCCATCGTCACAGGCACCGTCGAATCATAGCCGAGCATGACCATGCCGAGGGAATCGCCGACGAGCAAAATATCAATCTCGCAACCGCTCAATAATCGCGCCATGGAACTGTCGTAGGCGGTCAACATGGATATCTTTTTTCCTTCTGTCTTCATTGATCGTATTTCTGCAAGTGTTTTACGCATAGAAGTATCCTGTTTATGAAAGGAGGGAGGTACCGCCTCTTATCAATCGTCAAAAAGAGACTGCTGTATGGCACTCTGCCGGGGAATTTTCCGTTTAAAATGTTCGTACGCTCTGGCTGTTGCTACTCGTCCCCGTGGCGTTCTATTCAAAAAACCCGATTGAATGAGAAAAGGTTCGTAGACATCTTCCAGGGTATTTTTTTCTTCACAGACAACCGTCGCCAAAGTTTCCAGACCAATCGGGCCACCGGCAAATTTATCAATAATGGTCAGCATGATTCGCCTGTCCATGTCATCCAGGCCAAGGCGGTCAACGCCAAGAAGATTCAGTGCCGCGTTGGCGACGTCACTGTCAACCACCGCATGACCGCCCACTTCGGCAAAATCCCGTACCCGCCGAAGCAGTCTATTGGCAATTCGCGGCGTTCCCCGGGATCTTTTACCGAGTTCCAGGGCGCCGGACTGGTCAATGGTCATGCCAAGAATTTTCGCCGATCTCCGGACGATGGTGACAAGCTCCTCGGGCGAATAGAATTCCAGCCGCAGAACAACGCCGAAACGATCTCTGAGCGGTGGCGTCAAAAGGCCGGTTCGGGTCGTCGCCCCAACCAGGGTAAAGCGCGGCAGGTCCATTTTTACCGACCTGGCCCCCGGTCCCTGGCCGATAATCAGATCAAGCTGAAAATCTTCCATGGCCGGATAGAGCACTTCTTCGACGGCGTGATTCAGACGGTGAATTTCGTCAATAAACAGGACGTCCCCTTCCTGCAGGCTGGTAAGAATAGCGGCAAGATCGCCTTGTTTCTCAATAACCGGACCGGAGGTCACTTTTATCCCCGCCCCCATTTCGTTGGCAATAATATACGAGAGCGTGGTTTTACCAAGACCAGGAAAACCATGAAAGAGAGCGTGATCGAGTGGTTCGCCGCGTCCAAGGGCCGCCTGAATAAAGATGGCCAGACTTTTGCGCACCTGCTCCTGCCCGATATAATCGGCGAGCCTTTGCGGACGCAGGGAATTGTCATTGGCCGGTTCGCGCAGCTGCGGCTCAGGAGCAACAATACGGGTGCCGGACCTATCGGAGCTGATGTCTTCCTCAATGTTCATGCCAGTGCTCTAAGAGCCTCCCGAATAAGAACTTCAACCTTCCGGGTAGAAAAATCCTCTTCCCCGAGCTGTTTTTTCACCTTGGCCAGGGCAGCCCTGGCGACCCCATCGGCATAACCAAGATTCATCAGGGCGGAGATGGCGTCGGCCGCTACCGAACCTTCGACGGCAACCACGACGGATCCGCCGCCTTGCTGAGATGCCGTTCCGGACACCAGATGACTCACCTTCTCCTTAAGATCAACACAGATCCGCTCCGCCGTCCTTTTGCCGACGCCGGGGAGTGTGGTCAGTCTTTTGATGTCGCCGCTGCTGATCGCCTGGCAGATCTCGCCGACCCGCAAGCCCGAAAGCATGGCCAGGGCCAACTTCGGCCCGATCCCGGACACGGTTTTCAGGATCAGAAAGAGTTCCTTCTCCTCTTCCTCAAGAAATCCAAACAGGGTAATCGCATCTTCCCGAACATTGGTATGAATATAGAAAAAAGCATCCTCGCCTTTCTCCGGCATCCGGGTAACACAGTCGGTGGAGAGAATCACCTCATAGCCGACACCGGCCACATCGACGACCGCCCGGTCAAAACCTTTTGAAAATACCCTGCCTGTGAGTGTCGCTATCATAAATGGAGTACCTGGGGATGTGAGGCCATCATAGTTGCAGCTGATTAGCATGGCATATGGCCACGGCCAGGGCGTCGGCAGCATCGGCGCTCGGCGCCCCTGACAAGCCGAGCAGCACCCTGACCATATGCTGGACCTGGTCTTTGCCCGCCTGGCCGTAGCCGACAACCGCCTGTTTTACCGCCCTGGGGCTATAGTCAAAGACCACCAGCCCGTTTTGCATGGCGGCGACCACGGCAGCCCCCCGGGCATGGCCCAGTTTCAAGGCCGAGCGCGGATTGGTGGCCAGAAAGACATCTTCAATGGCGGCAATGGCCGGTCCATGCACCTGGACTACCTCATTTATGCCGTCAAAGATTTCATTCAGCCGATAGGAAAAAGGATAAGTTGTCGTCGTTTTCACCACGCCGCAGGCAACAAAATGCAACTGCCCGCGATCGGCATCAATTACGCCGTAGCCGGTAATCCTGCTCCCCGGATCGATGCCGATAATTCTCTCCACAATAGCTCTGCCTTAATAGCTACCTATTCGGACAGCAGCTCCATCAGATCATCGTCTATGTCAAAATTGGCATAGACATTCTGGACATCATCGTGGTCTTCAAGGCTCTCCATCAGCTTCATAAGGGCACGGCCAATCTTTTCATCGGTCACCTCCACGGTATTTTGCGGAATCATGGAAATGGACGCATCCAAAAAGCTGATACCGGCCTCTTCCAAAGCGCCACGTACATCGTCAAACTCTTCCGGAGTGGTGAGGATCTGGAATTCACTCTCTTCCTCGACAACATCCTCGGCGCCGGCTTCAAGAGCCGCGTCCATTAGCACCTCTTCCTCAACCGTGCTTTTATCGATAAGTAGCAGGCCCTTCTTATCAAACATATAAGCCACGCAGCCGGATTCGCCGAGGTTGCCGTTATTTTTCGCAAAATAATGCCGCACATCGGCCACTGTCCGATTTCTGTTGTCCGTTAGACATTCAACGAGGATGGCCACGCCGCCGGGACCATAACCTTCGTACATGATCTCGTCGTAGACCTCGCCGGCTATCTCGCCGGTGCCCTTTTTGATTGCCCGGGTGATGTTATCTTTGGGCATATTCTCCGACTTGGCCGTAGCAATTGCCGACCGCAGTCGCGGGTTACCTTCCGGGTCGCCACCGCCGCTGCGTGCTGCAACGGTAATCTCCTTAATCAAACGGGTGAACACCTTGCCCCGTTTTGCATCAATTGCACCCTTTTTCCTTTTTATTGTCGACCACTTAGAATGTCCTGACATATATCACCCGTTAAACACCTTTATTGCTATCAATTTATTTCCGGAGATTACTTTTTATACTCCATTCCCAACACAAATACTTCTCTGCTTTCAATACGCGAGCTCTTCGGCTTGAGCACCTTGACCATGGTAAAACGCTTTTTCAGTTCATCGACAAAGGCAGGAAAATCTTCCCCCTGAAAAACCTTGCAGATGTAGTGGCCTTTATTCAACAAAAGTTCCTCGGCAAGGGCCAGGGTTTTCCGAACGAGAATGAGTGATTTCTGGGCATCCGTCCATTTATTGCCGGTGGTCGCCGGCGCCAGATCAGAAATAATTACTTTAAAGGCCGGACGAAATTTCCGGACTATAAGGATCATTTCCGGCTCGAGTATATCCTGGCAGAGCCAGTGAATCGGCGCCCCCCCCGGTCGGACAGTCTGATCCGCCTGCTGCAGATCAACCCCGACGACAATCCCCTTCGGACCAATCACTTCCGAGGCATACAACGACCAGCTGCCTGGATAACAGCCCAGATCAAGCACGCTGTCTCCCCAGTGGAGAAATTTGTACTTGAGCTGCACTTCTTCCAGTTTATAGATAGAGCGAGCCGGATATTTATCTTTTTTGGCCTTTCTCGAATAGTAGTCGTTTATTTTACGCACGTTTTAGTCCATTTATTTTTCTTTGACAAGACGAAAACCAGGATAGGGTATCGGTTCCCCTAGAGGCTGTCCGAGAATGCCCTTTTTCCCATATCTTCGTTAAACTCGAAAAAATTACCCTCGGAGGTAAGCGTTGACTCCGATATTAAGAATATGCCTCCGGTAATTATTTCAAGTTTACCTCGATCTGAGAGAAAATTGCTATTTTCGGACAACCTCCTGGGCGTCCCTCAAGAAACTCTCTCGTTCAAATATTTTTTTACCCAGGCAAGGGCGGTTGGTCGATCGACCACTTTACCCTCGACTCTGGCCGCTTCCAGCTCATCGATAATTTCCGAAAAAAGCGGCCCCGGCGTAAGCTGAAATTCGCTGATCAAATCTTTGCCGGTCAAAAGACGCGGCCCGTGCATCACCGGGGCTATCGTCTCATCATACATTTTGTCGACCGTGGCAAAAAGAGTCAGCAGCTCTTCTTCCATCCGCGCGGGCTTCTTTTTTCCCAGGCCGGCCAGGCTATCCGACATCGCCAGTAAAAAGAGTCCGATGAGATTCTTTTCCGCCCGGCGGCAGAGTTTTAATGCCGCTCTTTTAGAAACCGGTTCTTCCCGCTGCACATTGCACAGGTGGAAAGGATGCATATGCATGGCAATCAGGCTGCCGACCAGCTGCGCATCCGCTTTACTCCATTTTGAGCGATCAGCAAACTGCGAAAAGAGTTCCCGACCAACTTCATCATGGCCGTAAAAAGTAACCCGATCATCTTTATCGGCGCGGATCTCTTTGGTTACCGGTTTGCCGACATCATGTAGCAGGGCCGCCCATTTCAGACATCGCCCCACCCTTTTTTCTTGCAAATAAACATTAATTTTCGCACCATGCCCAGGGAAAAACCGTTCCGGCTCAGCGATAATCATCTCCATCATCCGTAGAGTCAGAAAGCAGTGTTCTAAGACATCGAGATGATGAAATTCAGGTTGCTCCACTCCTTCGCCCTGGTATATTTCCGGCAGCAGCCGGCGCAAAAGGCCGGTCTCGGCCATATCGCGAAGGGTCTCACTGGTTCGCGGCGAATCAAAAATCAGCTGCAACTCATAGGATATCCGCTCGGCGGCAATATGTTCAATCAGAGACGCATCCCGGGCAATTGCCGCCTTCGTTTCCTCGTCGAGATGAAAGCCAAGGCCGGCACACATTCGGTAGCCGCGCAGCATCCGCACGGGGTCGGCAACAAAGGCGCCGGGGCAGTGCCTGACCCGTCCCCGCCGCAAATCCTCCAGACCTCCGGTGGGATCAAGCAGGCTCGAGTTCGGCGCTGTCTCCTTCGTCTGCAACTGCGAAAGCGGCACCGCCATGGCGTTGACGGTGAAGTCCCGCAGGCGTAAATCCTCATCAATGGTCGTGACACCTGCCCGAAAAGCGGCTAGATCAACCTGTTCGCCCCGCCAGACCAGGCGAACGGTCTCGTCATCGGGGCCGGACAAATCGACCAGGGTTCCACCACCAAGCTCGCGCTGCAGATATTTTGCACAGGGTAACACCTGACCGGAGACGGCAAGGTCCAGATCATGGGAGCCCCGGTCCAGGAGACAATCGCGGACAGTCCCCCCCACCAGATACATCCGCACGCCGTTTTTTTCGGCTGCACGCAAAAGCGCCTCCAGCAATTCCGCAGGATATCTTTTACAACATTTTGTTACATTCTCCAGCACTGTACAATACACCCCTTTTCCGATACACTCTTTTCTTTCCTTCTGCTTTTGGCTATATTCCAGCCGTGTGATGCATCCCGACAAACCACCCGGAAGCGCCGGGGAAAAGTTATAAAGATACCATATCCAGCCAAAGAAAAAAAGATACGCCCTATGAACCAGCTACAGCCCTTTCTCTATCTCGCCCCTCTGCGCGGACTTACCGAGGCACTCTTTCGGGAAATCCTGACGTGCCACTTTGGCGGCTTTGACGCAGCAGTAGCGCCGTTTATCACGCCGCAAAAAAAATCATTGTATGAGGATAAACAGATCCGAGACGTGCTGCCGGAAAATAACCCCAACCTGCCGGTCATCCCGCAATTGCTGCACACCGACCCGGAAGACTTTCTTGTTTTGGCCCGTCGGCTGGCAGATCTTGGCTACAGGCATATCAACTGGAATCTCGGCTGCCCGGCGCCGATGGTCGCTCGCAAAAAGAGAGGTTCCGGTTTACTGCCCTATCCTGAAGAGATTCTCGACCTGCTCACCAGGATCATGACGAAACTGGAAATCAAATTGTCCATCAAGACGCGACTGGGTTTCAACAACCACGCCGAGACCAGGGCGCTTCTGCCGCAGCTCGACCAATTCCCGCTTAAAGAGATAATCATCCACGCCAGACTCGGCAAACAGCTCTACAAGGGAGTCACGGATCCTGACGGCTTTGCCGTCTGCCGGCAGCTCAGCAGGCATACCCTCACCTATAACGGCGATATTAATGATATTGAGACCTTCAGATTGCTTGCCGATCGTTTCCCAACAGTCAACCGCTGGATGATCGGCCGCGGTGCCTTAAGTAATCCCTTTCTTGCCGAGGAGATAAAAGGCTTTCCGCCGCAATCGACAGAAGAGAAAAAAAAGCGGCTCTATAATTTTCACGACGAGCTGTTCCGCAGATACACCGAGCGACTGGCGGGACCCAGCCATCTACTTGGTCGGGTAAAACATCTCTGGCTCTACCTCATTGCCTCTTTTCCGGGAAACAAAAAATTGCTCAAAAAAATCCTCAAGAGCCACACTCCGGCAGGCTACCGAGAGACTGTCGAAGAGCTTTTTGCAAAGTAGATTTCTTCTTTTCTCGGACGGTCTCCTAGCGCAGGGCCCAGTCCTGGAAAACCTTGTCAGCCAGAGGCAAAGCGTGTATCACCCGGCGGCTTGTTCCAAGCACACAGGTAACATCGCCCCTGCTGGTGTTTGCCGGTAGTTTTTTGCCGTAACGGACAACCAGAGAGGCGGCAAGTTGGAGATCTTCCTCGAGCACTTCCCGGTTCTCATACCGGCTACCGGCTTTTTTCAGAACGGATAGCGGTCCCGGCCATTCTTCCATGTGCAGCAGCGCATCGTCCGCCTGGGCCAGTTTCTCCAGCTTGATATTGTCTTTCTCGGTACGACCGACAATGAACCATCCGCCACCCGGCAGAATAAACTGGCGACCGACCAGCAGCAGCCGGATATCCGTCACGCCGATTTCCTCTATCTGCAACATCGACTCACGCGCATAAAGCCCGGCAATACGCTTGCTGAGAATGGGATCGGCGAGAATGCATCCTCCGGCCGGGGCAGGAATATCGGTAATACCGTACTGTTTCGCCAGGGCAATCTGCGGCGAACGGCTGCGCCCACTCATGCGCAGGAGTTTAGTCCGATCCACCCACCCTTTTACCTCTGCCTCCGTTTCTTTCATCAGCTGGGCACAGAGGGGACGCAAAAGAATCGACTTTGTGTCGGAATCCCGCTCGATAACGTTGAGCGTATCGCGGCGCTGGGACATCGGCCGCTGGCCGAGCACTTCCCCGGAAATGAGAAATGACGCGCCTCTCTCCACGAGCATCTTTTTCGCCCGTCTCAGCATCATGATCTTGCAGTCGATGCATGGATTAAAATTTTTACCAAAGCCGTGTGCCGGGTTGTGCAGGAGCTGCAGATAGCCGGCACTGATGTCCACGACAATGACATGAATGCCGTAGCTGGCCAGTACTCGCTGCCTGTGCGCCTCAATATCCTCGAGGATATCGTAGTTGAAAAAGGGGGTGACGAACTGAATCGCCTCGACCTCGATCCCCTGATCCATCACCAGACGGGTTGCCAGGATGGAATCGAGCCCTCCGGAAAAGAGCGACAGCGCTTTAATTTCTTTCACGCGCAGGCACCACCTTTGACCAGCAGTTCTTCCGCCCAGGCCTGGGTCTGTTCCGTAGCGGAATCCCCGGCAAGCATCCTGACCAGTTCCTGCACCCTTTTCTCCGATGAGAGACGGACAACGGCCGACTGAGTACGTCCGTCACCGACTTTTTTCGATACCTGGAAGTGCAGGGTGCCCCGGGCGGCAATCTGAGGCAGATGGGTGATGCAGAAAACCTGATGATGAGCCGACAGCTCCTGAATTTTCCTGGCTACCGCCTCGGCCGCCTCGCCACCTATGCCGGCATCAACCTCGTCAAAAATGACCGTTTCTACCATATCTTTTCGAGCCAACAGGCATTTCATGGCCAGCATCAGCCGTGACAGCTCACCCCCGGAGGCAATCTTTGCCAGGGGCTTTGCCGGCTCACCGGGGTTGGCGGAAAAGAAAAACTCGCCTCTTTCCCATCCGGTCGCCCGCATCGTTTCCGGCAGCTGCGCAACATCCTTCCAAACCATTTGAAAACCGGCCTGATGAAAGGCCAGCGATGACAATTCGACGTTCATCGCCGCTTCCAGAGTGGCGGCGGTCATCATGCGTTTTTCCGAGAGCAGCCTGGCCCGATCGCACATATCGCTTTCAAGCAGCGCCAGCTCTTTTTCCAGAGCGGCGATTTCCTTATCCATATTATCCAGATGTTCCAGCTCGCGTTCGCCCTGCTCGGCAAAATCGAGGATACTCTCCACCGACACGCCGTATTTTCTTTTCAGCTGCTGGATGAGATCGAGTCGTTCGGCGACCTGCTCCTGCCGATAGGGATTGCTATCCAGCGAATCGCGGTATCCTTTCAGCTCGTTGACGTAGTCTTCGGCGAGAAATGTATAGCCGGTAATATCTTCGGAAAGTTTAACGATGGCCGGATCGATTGCTGCCAGCTGCGCCATATTCTGCCGCAGAGTAGTAAGATGATCCATCAGATCATGGGAAAGCAACCGGTGCGTCGACTGACTGAGCGTAATCAGGGTCTGGGCATTCTTCAGTCTTTTCTTTTCGGCAAGCAGCTGCTCATCTTCTCCCGGCTGCAGTGCCGCTTCTCTGATCTCACTGACCTGGAAGCGCAGAAAATCCTGCCGTTGTTCTTTCTCCTGCTCCTG
Organism: uncultured Desulfopila sp.; assembly: GCA_964412665.1. Taxonomy (GTDB): domain Bacteria; phylum Desulfobacterota; class Desulfobulbia; order Desulfobulbales; family Desulfocapsaceae; genus Desulforhopalus_A. The sequence goes on along the minus strand of CAYPPR010000031.1, from coordinate 34,509 downwards.
CAGCCGAAGGGTCGCCAGGTCGGCCTTTTTATCCTGCCAGGTCTTATATATCTTGCCGACAAACAACCGATCCGCCCAGAGGTCGCCCAGGGTATCGAGGTAGTCGAGGTGCAACCCCGGCTGCAGCAGCTGCTGATGGTCATGCTGACTGGCGACACTGAGCAGTTCAGCCGTTAGCTCGGAGACTATTTTACCTGTTGCCAGGGAGCCGTTAACATAGAACCTGCTCCGCCCGGCCTCGCTGATAATGCGCTTAATGACCAGCGAAGGCTCATCGCCGAAGCCGCCTTCTTCGAGTTTTTGCAGGAGAAAGTGATGGTGGGGATTGATCTCGAACAGGGCCTCCACTTCACAGTTCTCGGCGCCGCTGCGAATCCAGTCAGACGATGCCCTGCCCCCCGACAGGAGATGGATCGCTCGCAGCATAATCGACTTTCCCGCTCCGGTTTCGCCGGTCATGACGATCAATCCCCCGGCTTTCCCCTGGTCAAAACCCAGCTCGAGGAACTCGATCAGGGCCAGATTTTTTACGCGCAGTTCACAAAGCATCGGTTGTTATTAACATCCTCACAATTAAAAAGTCCTTTCTTGACTCTGCTGGAAAAGGACAGTAGTTTATTTATGATTTAAGCCGGTTGTCTCGAGAGCCTGTTGTCGGCCAATTCGACAGCCGCCTTCTCCCACTAATAATCGACAACAGTTAATCGACAACAATTGAATATGAAAGAAAAAACGGACCTCAGTGCCAGCCTTGAGGATTACATTGAGGCAATCTATCACATAATTGAAGAAAAGCTCGTGGCCCGAAGCAAGGAGATTGCCGCCCGTCTCAATGTCAGCCGCGCCTCGGTAACGGAAGCCTTGCGGGCGCTGTCCAAAAAAGGTCTTATCCACTACTCGCCTTACGAAGCCATAACCCTGACGGAAGAAGGCAAAGAGGTGGCGGAAGACGTTATTTTCCGCCATGATGCCCTGAAACGTTTTTTTATCGAAGTGCTGACCATCGAAGACTCCATTGCCGAAGAAGGCGCCTGCCGCATCGAACATGCCGCGCCGCCTGAAATTATTGCCCGAATGATCAGTTTTACCGAATTTATGCAGATCTGTCCCCGAGGCGGGGACGAGTTGATTAAAGGTTTTGCCGATTACTGCAGGCGGGGGAAACAAAGCGATAACTGCAAAAGCTGTGTTTCTCACTGCCTCGACACACCTAAAAAAATCTGATCCGCCGGGTACTTTCAACGACGAACGGCCTGCAGCAGATGCACTACTTCCCCTTCTTCCGGAAAACGCTGCAGACTTTTCTTGGAAAAAATCAACGTATTATCAGCCACCACCTCGAACACACCTCCCGAAGAGGATAGCAACTCTATTTCCGCCCCAAACGCATCTTTCAGTTCAGCCCCCAGACTAGAGGCACGCGGCTGGTAGTTTCACTTGGCACAATACTCTATGGAAATCTTCATTTGTTTTTCCTTAAATGTTTCTTAATCTAAGAGAATGTCGCGAGCATAATTGTATAAAAATACAACTGTCATTGACCTGAACTGTAGCCACTTTTTATTTCTATATCAATACTGACATGGATAAATCAACCGCCGTGAATACCTTCTCGCCTCTTTTCAAGGAACTTGCCAGGCTGGACCGCGAGGAATCACAGCGCCTGTCGCCGGGCGCCACCCTGTCGAAAAGAGGTGTGAGACGAAACACCGAAGATGCCGCCGCCTATCGACAGCAATTTGCTCTCGATGCCGACAGGATTCTCTATTCCCGGGCCTACAGCAGATATATCGACAAAACCCAGGTCTTTTCCCTGGTGGCCAACGATCATATCACGCACAGGGTTCTGCATGTGCAGCTGGTCGCACGGATCGCCCGAACGATCGGCCGTTTTCTGCGCTTAAATGAAGACCTCATCGAGGCCATCTCCCTCGGCCATGACGTAGGTCACCCACCCTTCGGCCACGATGGGGAGAATTTTCTCTCGGCCATTTGTCTTGAACACGGCCTGCCGCCTTTTCAACATAACATCCAGTCGGTGCGTCTGCTCGATAAACTCGAACGCAAGGGCAAGGGCTGGAACCTCACCCTGCAGGTACTCGATGGTATCCTCTGTCATGACGGGGAAATCCACGCGCAATTCTTGTGCCCCGCGCCGATCACCACCTTCGACGAGTTTGACCGGAAGCTGGAAGAGAAGTCAAAAAATTCACAGCTGGCCAACATGCCATCAACGCTGGAAGCCTGTGTTGTCCGGCTTGCCGATACCATCGCCTATATCGGCAGGGATATTGAGGACGCCATTATTCTCGGCTTGATCACCCGCGAAGATATCCCCCAAAACTGCCGGACACTTCTTGGCAGCACCAACGGGACCATCGTCTATACTCTGGTGACTGATCTTATCACCCACAGTCATGTTGGTCCCATCGATCTGGCCGCTGATACGCCATCGTCCTCTATCGGCTTTAGCGAGGATGTTGCCGTTGCCCTGCGGGAACTGAAAACCTTTAATTATGAACAGATCTATCTGGCCCCGCAAACCAAGCAGCAGAACCCTCTCATAGGGGAATGCTTCATACGGCTTTTCGATCACTACCTCCATTGCCTGACCGACTCACCACGGCGGCTGTTGAACGATGTCGACCTGATGACCGACATTAACCCGCATTATCTGGAAAAATACAGCCCTGAAGAAAAGGTCCGGGATTTCATCGCCGGCATGACCGATGATTTTTTCCTTAAGCAGGCCGGGGCAATAGGCTGCACGGTACCGACAAAAAAGTGACCCCAAAGGACTGGTTAGTCGGGGGTTCTTGAGAATTGTGACGAAATAAGTCGCCTGAAGACATTACCATTGACCTCGGTTCTCGAACATGGTATCCATTTCCTGCAAACCAGCACCCGTAGCTCAGCTGGATAGAGCACCGGACTTCGAATCCGGGTGTCGCCCGTTCGAATCGGGCCGGGTGTACCAAATAAAACAAGGGGTTAGCCAAATTTATCAATTGGTTAACCCCTTTTTTAATGCGATTTGTTCCATTAGATATTGCTTTTATTCTGCCTTTATATAGTATGGTTTGACATAAAAGTGGAACAAGCAATGTCAGCATCATGTTGCGCTCCACGTTGTCAAAGCGCTTTTTAGAAAACTAAAGGCGAAACAAAAAATATGGTATAGTCCTATTTTTTATTGTCGAGGGGTATTCCCTCACGTATTGGCATCCCATTTTTTCATAGAATCCCCTAGCATTTGGATCTGACAAAATTCCCATTTCGACTATCCCTTCGTTTACAAACCGCTCACGTAAATTATTGAACATTATAGAACCAATGCCTTTCCCGATATGAAGCGGTTCAATGAACATAGGCTCAAGCCAAAAATAATAGATAAACCTATTATGTAAATATAGACCCTATTGAGGGTAATCTAAAGGAACATCGCATTATTTTAACCTCAATGCAGTTGGAATATTTTTGTCAAAGGAGAAAGATGGCCGGATTATTTGAAGAAACAGAGCTCAATGGAATGAAGATAAAAAAATCGTTGTGTAAGATCTGCAACTTACGAGGCAATGGCAGGATTTGATGGACGGTGCAAAATCCATTATTCAGACACATGGGGGAAACTCAGTCGTGGTGAGATCGGGCTTATAATTACTGGTCATGCCTCTGTGACAAGTCAGATTTTGCTGCCATCCAGATCCATTCGCCCATGGCTATTTGTTGAGTCACATTCTACAAGACTGTACAAAAAAAGAAACATTGCTTATTCTACATTTGAAGATGTGTCACTTCCCCAACCATCTCAAATAATGGATGCTTCGCTCTGGTACATTGATGGCGAGAAGTCAGCTGATGGTGTGAGAACACGCATGAAGTAGGTCAATGATCTTCATTAGCCACGGTACAGACAACAAGGCAGATGCGTTGCGCCATCCACGCTTTACTTCAAATAATGGGGAAATAGGAGGTTATAACTGGCAGGGTAAAGTTGATTAGACCAGGGCCTGCCAGATTACTTCCGTGGTGACCGAAGCGGAAAAGCGGGAGGCGTTGGCAGCGCTTATGCGGTTTTAGAGGAGGTCCAGCATGTACAAGGTTAATTTCTACACGGGTAATTACACAACACGTCAAAGCAAGGCAAACACGGATAAGGCGGTCGCCTATGTCGAGCATCACTTCAACAGCAGTTCTTCCGGCATCGCCAGCTACGCGGTTGTAGTGACGGGTTCGAATGCGTCGCCCACCAGTAAGAACTGGGGTCGTTGGTACGCCAAAGCAGTCGCCACATTTTTCGGAACTAAGGTCGGGGGCGACAACGGCATACTGGTCGGTGGTTGGAATGGCCGCGGTGACGGCAACTTGAAGCATACCAAGATGCCGGCCATCCTGCTTGAGCCACTGTTCGCGAGCAATCCTCAGCATGCGGATATTATCCGTAGTGAGAGAGGGCAAACCGATTTGGCACAAATCCTCGTTGAGAGCATTCAGCGGTTTTTCCCGAATGGAGGGCTAATCGCCTTCAGTGTTGGTCACAAGTACAAGGAAAGCAACCCGAACGATCGTGGTGCTGATCTCGCAGGGGGCGGTAGCGAGGCAGACTACGCTGAGAAGGTACTGAACAAAGCAGCGGTTATGTCGGAGGCTATCGATCAGACCGGCCTGGCCAGAACAATCCGCGTGATTCACGGCGACAATGTTTTGTTCGAGACCGAGGTGGATGAGGATGCCCTGGTCGTTTGGGATGCCGAACGCGGATTACTGAACATCCCTGAATGAAAGGCTATATCGCGTATGTTGCGTGCTTTGCAAACGGACGGGCAAGGTGTCTTCTACCCGCTGGGGTCTCAAAGACGCTTTTCTTTCTGTCCGCCGTTATAATTGTTCTGGTTGCCATAGGCGGTTGTTCGGCGATCCCTTCACCCTATAGAGAGCAACCCAACAGCCAATTCAGCGTCTATTTCAACAACGACGATTTGGCCAACAGTGCGATGGCATGCGATGCGGCATTCCCGGTTCCGAGATCATCACCATTGACCACCAATGGAGTTGCCGCCGCGCTCAACGCTTTGTTTATAGGGCCTACACCTGAGGAGCGCTCCCAAGGCTATCGATCCTTCTTTTCCGTAGGCACTGCAGGGCTATTGAAACGACTGAAGATCAAGGCTGGAATTGCGTACGTCGACCTACACGACAGACGTCAGGAACTTGCGGGTGCCACTTCTAGCTGTGGAAATGCAGAGTTTTTTACACAAATCCAGAAAACTCTGGGGCAGTTTCCGACCATCAAGCGGATCATCTTCGCAATCGAAGGGCAACCAAGAGTCTTCTACGACTGGATGGAACTCGAGTGTGATCAAACCAACGACAATTGCGACCCGGGTCCCTTCATGAAATGGTAGGGAAAAATTGACCAAGCTTCTAAGTGAAACTTGGTCTGGGGAAACACAAATTCCAGTACCTTTTCCTGAGATATGCTTGCCAAATCGCTTTTACAAAACCGGTTAGTAAATCGGGTAAGAACGTACTCTCAGGTATTGATGGTATTTTTGGGGAGTAGGCTCGGTGATTCGTACAGAAGGGAACAAATTGATTATCGAACCTGTTCAACGCCGCTCTTTGCTGAAGGTCATAGCCAGCTGGCAGCCATTGGCAGCTAAATTTCCCGACGTTGATGCAGGCTTACTGCCATTGGATGATATCGAGTTGTGAGATGGCGGATTTTACTTATCTTTTGCATACCAATATCCTGACCAATCTGATGTGCGATCCGGCTGGTAGTGTTGCACAGCGAATTTCTGAAAAGGGTGAGGATACGGTTTGCACAAGCATCGTTGTGGTGTGTGAATTACGTTTTGGATCGGAGAAAAAAGCAGTCTGCCTCGATTCAGAAGAAGGTTGAACAATTGCTCGCGGTCCTTGATGTACTTCCCTTGGATATAGATACGGCTTTCCATTATGCCGAGATTCGTGCCAAATTAGAAGCGGCAACACTCCCATAGGCCACAATGACTTGCTCATTGCGGCTCACACCCGGTCACTGAACCTGATCTCAGATCGATTGTCTCGCCATGCCTTTTGACAAAATTGACTGCCTCCTTTGGACTATTGGCAGTATAAACAACATAACCAAAATCATTGAGAATTCTGGCTATGAGTTTGAGAATCGATGCTTCATCCTCCACGACAGACACGATCTTGTCCTGGCCGTGTGGATCATTGCAACTTTATGTTTCCCTGTTCGCTGTACCCTAGCAGATAGAACATGAAGGTCGTCCCCTTGCCCGGCTCGCTGTAGATGTTGATGAAACCGTTATTCTGTCTGACGATGCCATAGACAGTGCCCCCAAAAAACCGGTTCCTTTTCCTGCCTGACCGCGACAGTCGTGTAGCATATAAATAACATGTTTTTTAAATAGGTTATTTCTATGAGAGCACGAGTAATCATTTGGATACAGTATTGGACAATGGCACACAACAAAGGTAAAAGAGGTCCAATAAAGAGCGTAGTTATTAAACCTGGCCCAAAAAATGGAGGTGGGGTAATGGAGGCGGTCAAAAGGTTTCTTGCAAGCCGTTGGGGCATAATAAGCGTTGGTGGTTTTATAGGAGTATTGGCAGCGTTACTGCAGAACTGGGGCAATCCTGCTAATATGGGAATCTGTGTTGCATGTATGGAGCGGGATATTGCCGGCGCGGTGGGATTGCATCGTGCAGAGGTTGTGCAATATATGCGACCGGAGATTATAGGTTTTGTCCTTGGGGCTTTGATATCCGCTTATCTTTTCAAAGAGTTTCGTCCTCGTGCCGGATCAGCGCCGGTGGCTCGTTTTGTTCTCGGAGTGTTTGCCATGATAGGCGCCCTGGTTTTTCTTGGCTGCCCATGGCGCGCCATGCTGCGTCTGGCTGGTGGTGATGGGAATGCCATTATCGGTCTTGCCGGGCTTACGGTGGGGATTTGGATTGGCGCACAGTTTTTGAAAAGGGGATTTACTCTGGGGAGGGCTCAGTCAACGTATACGTCGGTGGGGTGGTTAATGCCTTTAACCATGATAGGTTTTCTGTTCTTGATGTTGATCTTTCCGCAAATCAATGGTGAAGCGAAAAACGGGGTACTGTTTTACAGTCTCAAAGGGCCTGGTGCCGCTCATGCTCCATTGATCATATCACTGGTAGCCGGTCTTGCGATCGGCATATTGGCACAGCGCAGCCGGTTTTGTACCATGGGAGCAATCCGCGATCTTATCCTGTTTCGTCAAACTCATCTTTTCAGCGGATTTCTGGCCCTGATTATCTTTGCCTTGGCCGCCAACCTCATCCTGGGGCAATTCAAGCCGGGGTTTGCCGATCAACCGGTGGCCCATACGCAACATGTCTGGAATTTCGCCGGGATGGTACTAGCCGGCCTTGCCTTCGCGCTGGCAGGGGGCTGTCCGGGACGTCAGCTTTTTATGACGGGTGAGGGAGATGGTGATGCCGCCGTTTTCGTTTTCGGCATGATTGTGGGCGCTGCCTTTTCACATAATTTTGGCTTGGCGAGTTCTCCCGCAGGTGTTGGTCCACATGGAATAGCCGCGGTTATTGTCGGCCTTGTGGTATGTGTATTTATAGGTATGACCATGCGTAAAACCGTATCTTAAGGAGAGTGATATTATGACTACTACACTGGATTGCAGGGGCCTTTCCTGCCCTCAGCCTGTTCTGCTGGTTCTCAATGCGCTCAAGTCGGATAATGACGGTGAAATGATTGTTCTGGTTGATACGGACACCTCCAGGGAAAACGTTACCCGCGCTGTTGCGAGCCAGGGTTGGAAAGTACAAGATGTTACGGAAGCGGGAGAGGGGTACAGCATAAATATAGGCAAGGAGTAAAAATGGCCCTTTTTTCAGGATTCAGGCAGAAATTTCGATCAAAAACTCCTGATGAAGGCCGATCCAAGGTGGATCGTGGCTTGCTGGTTTTTGAAAACACCACCGAGGTGATTCAGGCCGAAAGTCTGCTCAAAGCGGCAGGGTGGCCGGTGAGAGTCATGGGGCCTCCACCGGAAATACAGCGTGGCTGCGACCTGGTGATCGAGTTTCCCTTGATTGAAAGGCTGAACATAAACAGAATACTGGAAGAATCCGGTCTTGCAGCACTGGAAACCGTTCCGGTGACAGGGCTCCTGTTGCAACCGGTGGATCTTTTTCAGACTACCGATTATGGCCGGTATCTGATGGTCCGGGCAGCCAATATGAAAATCTGTATCGAAAAGGAATCTGGTCTTATCGTCAATATTTCCGGCGGTGGCTGCCCCGATGTGCCATATCTGGCGGCTATGCTGGTTGGCAGAACTCTGGAAGATGCTCCCCGCCCACGTGATATCGGCCACACCTTGTGCGGTTATGCTTTGCAACTGGCCTATGAGGAGATCGGACGGCAATGCTCGCTATCGTAGGTACCGTTCCCGATGGTGATGTCCCGGTGCTGGTGGGGCCGGCGCAATTGGAGGGGCATCATATTAGTGTCGCCGGGAGACACTTCCAGGTCAATCGCGGGACTCCAGCCCTGCTGGCGGCGGCCATAGTTACCAGCAAGATCCTCGGCCTGCCTTCTCCCGTGGCATATCTGGCCGGTGACATCGGTCTGGGCAACGGCAGTCGCCGCCTATATGCCTTTCTTACCGAAAATATCGCTAAGGAAAATCATGATGTTATGGTTTTTCATTACCTCCAGCCTGACGTCGATTGGCATGGGCGTGTCCTTCTTGCTCTCCGGAGTATGGCGAAAAAACCAATTCTTATTGCCGATGCCGGGTATATGTACGTAGCCAAAATGAGTGGGCAGGCGGAAGAATACGATCTTTTTACCCCCGACATCGGTGAACTCTCGTTTCTCGCCGATGACCAGGCGCCCCACCCCTTCTATACCAGGGGATTTATCCTCCATATGGACAATCGGGTTGAGGAGATGATCAGCATGGCCTATCAGCACCGGAATGCTGCAAGATGTTTGCTGGTCAAAGGTAGCTCCGATTATATTGCCGATCGGCGTGGTGTGCTGGCAAAGATTGATTCACCAAGCGTCCCAACTCTTGAGGCGATGGGCGGAACAGGAGATACGGTGACAGGGATAGCCTCGGCCCTTATCGCCGCTTCCATCCCGATACCCGAGGCTGCTGAGAAGGCGGCACATATTAACCGGATTGCCGGACAACTGGCCATGCCGACACCGGCCAGCCAGGTGACGGCCGTCATCGATTGCATCGGCAGGGCCGTTACTAAAGTGATGAAGGGATAATCATCGAACTGCACCATTTGATATCCTGTTTGTCGGTGACAGTCGGTCTGATAAGGTTAAAAAGCTGTAAGGGTTGTGTATCTACTCCCCTTGGGATTTTCTCTTCTGCCTTCAGTTTTATTGGCAGGAAATGCTACAATCTCCTCTGTCATTCAGTTGCTCTCTTGGAGAAGTTCTTTGCTTTCGATGATGACGATATTGTTGCTGCTGCACTCGAGGCCTTAGGTCAGCTTGAAGGAGGCGAATTCGATTAAACGGTCGACGAAGCAAGTCCCTGGTAATATAATTTCACCTGCACTTCTTTTTTGATCGAGTAAACCTCTCAAGCTCTCAGTTTATTCTAACCCTGGCAGCTTCAATAGCATCCTCGACACGCTTTTGGAGCTTTTCGATTTCATCGGCCATGTTTTTCCGATCGACTGCTCCACTTTTATCAAAAGCGGCGAGCTTTTCTTTTACTGCATTTTCTTTTTCGACGATATCTTCGATGATCTGGTAAAATGTTATTTGATCATCTGGATCAGCGACTTCGGCAATGACTCTGAATTTGACAATTTCTTCATGTCGCTTTTCGATTTTTCTCGTTACCTCGCTTACGAAATCTCTGGTGTCCGCCATAACGTCCTCCTTAACAACACTCCTCCATTTTATAGTTTTTACCATCAACAGCCACAAAATGAATGCCGTCCAACTTGGGCAGCCCAGCTATCTTCCAGGCAATCATCGGATTGACAAATTCATTATTGAGGCATTCTCTATTTTGTCCAACATGCTTACAAACATAGTTAAGGATTGGAAATGCATTGAATTTTTTGTAATATTTCCGCAAAAATTCTATAATTTCCATTTGATCATCATCCAGTTTTTCTATGCCTGCATTTTTAGCAATCTCGCGGGCAACATCAAAGTTCCAGTCTTCCTGATTAACAAGAAAACCCTCGTCATCCAATGTAATGCTTTTTCCAGCTACGCTGAGATCAATCATATATTCCTCCTCAGTGACTTAGAAATGATGTTCTTTTTCTCATCTTTTTTGGGTGTTCATTACTCTAACTCCTCATTCTTACAACCCCCCTGGTGCTTCAGGAATTGATCAGATTGATTTCGCACAGTGTTTTATGCTTACTTTTCAACATTAATCATTCCCAGATTATTTTCTACTTCGTGTAGCCAGAAGAAATCTTAAAGTTGATATGAATATTCTGGCGTCTCCTCTTGCAGAACGCAACCCGGTAAACGGAAAACAAGCCGAGAATCTTTTTAATACCTCCTTGAGAAGTGCTTTTATCAGTACCTCCTTGAGCCCCCGATCATTATCAAACTCAGCCAAGAGCCCTTCTCTTTATTTCCCAAGGAAAATACTTACTATTTACAAGCCTGACGGTTTATGTTTTTTTTCTACATCGACCATCAACTCGACCGGAAAATAATAGGATTTTTCTCCACCCAATTAATTTTATTATATTTAAGGGTGTCGCGGTATGACCGCGACACCCTGTCATTTTGATTTATGGAGCAGTTTAATGGAATTTCAACCCAAGTGGATTGCCTGGGAAATCACCCGACGCTGTAACCTCAAATGTGTGCACTGCCGTTCTTCTTCCGACTTGGCGGTTATCGGCCATCCGGATTTTTCCCTGGATGAAGCGAAGGCGATCATGGATGATATTGCCACCTATGCCAGCCCGGTTCTCGTGCTTTCCGGCGGCGAGCCGCTGCTGCGTGACGACGTGTTTGACATTGCCAGGTACGGCACCGATAAAGGGTTTCGTATGTGTCTGGCGACCAACGGCGCCATGGTAACCGATGAGGTCTGCCGCAGCATAAAAGATACACAGATTAAAATGGTCTCCCTCAGCCTGGACGGTGCCAAAGCCGAGACCCACGATAACTTCCGCAATCAGCAAGGGGCCTTTGCCGGCACCATGAATGCCATCAAACTTTTCAAGAAACATGACATCCCTTTCCTGGTGAATTCCTCCTTTACCCTGCGCAACCGAGCTGAAATTCCGGAGATCTACCGACTCGTCAAAAGTCTCGGCGCCACCGCCTGGTACATGTTCATGATAGTGCCCACCGGTCGGGGAGAGGACATCATGGAAGAACTGATCCCGGAAGATGTTTACGACGAGATCCTCGAATGGCACTACGAAGTGGAAAAGCAAGAAAATGAATTGTTGATGCGGCCGACCTGCGCCCCACACTATTATCGTATCGTACGTCAGAAAGACAAGGAACAGGGAGTAAAGAGCAAGCGCAGAAGCCTGCAGTTTTCCACCGGCGGTTCAAAAGGTTGCCTTGCGGGACAACTCATCTGTCTGATTGACGTCGACGGCGAGGTGCAACCTTGCAGCTACTTTGCCAAATCCGCCGGCAACATTAAAAAAACGCCCTTTAAGACAATCTGGGAGGAATCGAAACTTTTCCTTCAACTTCGGGATTTTAAAGGGTATAAAGATAACTGTGGCAAGTGTGAATATGTTGGAGTATGCGGTGGCTGTCGCGCCAGGGCGTATTCCATGACCGGAGACTTCCTCGCGCAGGAACCATTCTGCAGCTATGTTCCCCGGCAGATAGTTCTCAAAGATGCCGCGAAATAGTTTTTCATCGAAAAAATATCGTTATTTAAATATCATTCAACCAACGAGCCCCTATGAACGATACCTTTCTCAAAGCATGCCGCGGTGAAAAAACCGATTATACGCCGATATGGATTATGCGCCAGGCCGGACGATATCTCCCCGATTACCAGAAAATACGCGGTAATGTGACATTTCTCGAACTCTGTAAATCCCCGGAGCTCTGTGTTGAAGTGACCCTGCAGCCGGTTAATCTTTTCGGTATGGATGCAGCCATACTTTTCTCGGATATCTTGATTCTCATGGAAGCCATGGGCGCACCGTTGGAATTCCATGAAGGACGTGGGCCAATTTTTACGCAAACCATTCGGGATCAAGAGACGCTGGATAGATTAATTATCCCGGACGCGGACGAAGCGACGGGCTTTGTCATGGAAACGATCAGATTATTGCGCAATGAACTCAAAGTGCCTCTCATCGGTTTTGCCGGCGCCCCCTTTACCTGTGCGACCTATTTGATCGAGGGCGGCTCATCCAAAGTCTTCTGGGAAACCAAGAAGATGATGTTTACCCAGCCGGTGTTGTTCCATCGACTGATGGACAAAATTACCGACAGCACTATTCTCTACCTGCAGGCCCAGGCCAGAGCCGGCGCCCAGGCCCTGCAAATTTTTGACAGCTGGGCAGGAATATTGGCGCCCTGCGATTTTGCTGATTTTGCCCTGCCCTATGTACAAAAAATTATTGCCGCCCTGAAACAATATGATATTCCCTTGATATATTTTGCTAATAATGGCGCTACCTTGCTCGATCTCTCTGTTGAATCCGGTGCCGATGTCATTGGGCTTGACTGGCGCATTAATATAGGTGACGCCATCAAGAAAGTAGGTAAAAAAGCGGTGCAGGGCAATCTCGATCCCTTTGCCCTGCTGTTGCCAAAAGACGAACTGCGGCAGCGCATTGGCCGTTTACTTGAAGGAGCAAAAGATGCGCACGGCCATATTTTCAATCTCGGCCATGGCATTCACCAGTTCACCCCACCCGAACAGGCAAAAATTGCCGTCGATGCGGTACACGAACTGAGCAGCAGATAAAAACTTGCGACACGATATCAAATTATTGCAATCTATGTCTAAAAATATACCGTCCATCAAAGAGTGCCTCAACTTTCACGACAGGTTCGAAATGCTTGACAATATCCGGGCACATTCCTTTGTTGTCGCCCGGGTCGCCGAGACCCTGGTGGACGGTCTGTACAGAACCGGCAAAAGTCCGGGCCCGTTGCCGGATAAAGAAGAAGTGATTGTCGGCGCCCTGCTGCACGATATTGCCAAAACCCTCTGTATCAAAACCGGTTGCCGTCATGCCGAAATTGGTCGACAGATATGCCTGGATCTCGGCTATCCCGAACTCAGCGAGATCGTAGCTGAACATGTCGTCCTGAAAAATTTCGCAGCGGATCTCTACGCCCGGGGTATTTTCGGCACGAAAGAGATGGTCTTTTATGCCGACAAGAGAGTGCGCCATGACGAGGTAGTTTCCCTCGACGGCAGACTCGAATATATTCTCGAACGATACAGTGACAACAACCCGATTAAAGAACAACTTATTCGTCAAAATTTCAACAAAACTATTGAGTTGGAAAATTACCTTTTCAGCTATCTTGACTTTTTGCCAAAGGAACTTTCCCAGCATATATCCCATGCCAAATTTTAGTAATGCAGGGTAATCTGCGGGGGAGACTGTCTCAACACAAACAATCGGCGAGGCTTCTGGCTCCTGATTAATCAATTTCTTACATTTCCGTCAGGTCACGCCAAAGACCTTGACAAGACTACTGTTTATCGAATACCTATACAATACTGTCACACTTGTTGATCCGTTTTTTTATACTCACACACTCCAGAGTGTACGAGGTGCAGCACATATGAAGAATGACTGTGACAAACAGTCTTGATGCGGCAAGAGAATACTAAAATTCCAAAGGAGGCATGTGCGATGAGAGAATTAAAGCGAGTTGTTCCGACAGTGGTTGCGGCGTTTTGCTTGAGTGCAGGGGTTGCCATGGCCAGCACCCTTGATGATGTAAAAGCCAAAGGCTTCATTCAAGCCGGTGTCAACGGTGACCTGTACGGTTTTGCCAAACCGGACGAGAAAGGCGTCTGGAAAGGACTGGATGTCGATACCGCCCGGGCGGTTGCGGCGGGCATCTTTGGCGATGCCGACAAAGTAAAATATACCCCCCTTACCGCGAAAACCCGTTTTACCGCCCTGCAATCCGGTGAGGTTGACGTCCTCACGCGTAACGCCACCCAAACCCTCAGCCGCGATACGGACCTTGGTCTTGATTTTGTCCAGGTCAATTTCTATGACGGCCAGGGATTTCTTATTCCGAAAAAACTCGGTGTCAAAAGTGCCAAAGAGTTGGATGGTGCGACGGTCTGCGTCCTCCCCGGCACCACCACCGAACAGAATGTGGCCGACTATTTCCGTTACAATAAGATGAAGATGAACCCTGTGGTCATCGAGAGTACCGCGGAACTGTCCAAGGCCTTTTTTGCCGGTCGTTGTGATTGCATGACCTCCGATGCTTCCCAGTTAGCCGGTATTCGCGCTGTTGCGCCGGCTCCAAGCGATTACATGATCCTGCCCGAGATCATCTCCAAAGAACCTCTGGCCCCGGCCGTTCGCCATGGCGACAACCAGTGGAAAGACATCGTTAACTACTGCGTGCTGGCAATGATTGAAGCCGAGGAACTGGGCATCAACTCGAAAAATATTGACGAGATGATGGCAAGCACCGATCCCAAGGTACAGCGCTTCCTCGGTGTGACCCCTGGTAACGGCAAGGCTCTTGGTCTTGATGAAAAGTGGGCCTACAATATCATCAAGCAGGTTGGCAACTACGGCGAAGTCTTTGAGAGAAATGTCGGCGTTAACACTTCCCTGATGATCGAACGCGGTCTCAACGCGCTCTGGACGAACGGCGGTTTGATGTATTCACCTCCTTTTAAGTAACAGGCAATCCGTATCATTGTGTAACTGGTTGCCTGAAGGAACCCTTCGGGCAGCCGCACAGGTGAATATGAATACATCCGCTCAAGAAAAAATCCCGTTTCTGCGAGATCCGGCCAAACTGGCGATCTTTTACCAGTTTCTGACCCTTGCCGGGGTCGGCCTGCTCAGTTACTACCTGGTCCATAACACCCTTGCCAATTTAGAACGACAATCTATCTCTACCGGCTTTGATTTTCTGTCCAAAGAGGCTTCCTTTGAAATTGGCGAAACCCTCTTTCAGTACTCCGCGGCAGACTCCTATGGCCGGGCTCTTGCCGTCGGCTTTTTCAACACCCTGCTGGTCTCCTTTATCGGCGTCATCCTTACGGTCATCCTCGGCACCCTGCTGGGTATAGCCAGACTTTCATCAAACTGGCTGGTGGCAAAGCTATCGGCCATCTATATCGAAGTCTTCCAGGACATTCCGATACTGCTGCAACTCTTTTTCTGGTACGCCTTCTTTTACGAAATTCTGCCGTCCCCACGCGAGGCACTCAACCCTCTTGCCGGGATTTTTCTGTGCAACAGAGGCCTGATTTTTGGTGTTCCTGTCTGGGATGAGACATATAAATACGTCTTTGCTGCCTTCGTCGTCGCCTGTGTGATGATTTTTTTCCTGAAAAGATGGGCGGCAAAACGCCAGGCGGCAACCGGGCAGATCTTCCCGCTTGTCAAGGTTTCTCTGGCGCTGTTTTTCGGCCTGCCCCTCATGACCTGGCTACTAAACGGCGCCCCGGCGACAATGAATGTGCCGGCGCTTTCCGGTTTCAACTTCAAGGGCGGCATAACCGTCAGCCCGGAATTTACCGCCCTGCTTCTCGGTCTCGTTCTCTATACCGCGGCCTTTGTAGCCGAAGTTGTTCGAGCCGGCATCCAGTCGGTCACCAAAGGACAAACCGAAGCTGCCTTGAGTATCGGCCTCAAACAGGGTCAGGTCCTGCAGCTGGTCATCCTGCCGCAGGCACTGCGGGTTATCGTGCCGCCACTCACCAGCCAGATGCTCAATCTGACGAAAAACAGTTCGCTGGCCGTCGCCATCGGTTACCCGGATTTTGTCTCCGTTGCCGGAACCACGATCAACCAGACCGGTCAGGCCATCGAAGGCGTCGCCATGATCATGATCGTCTATCTGGTTTTCAGCCTGTCCACATCAGCATTCATGAACTGGTATAATAAGAAAATCGCCCTCGTGGAAAGATAGACACGCCTATGGAAAAGAGTCTCCACCTCAATACGGCTGAAGAAATCAGGCCACCATTGACCAATATCGGCATTATCGGCTGGATGAAGGCCAACCTGTTTAACGGCTGGTTTAATTCGACCTTAACCCTGCTGGTCGCCTATCTGCTCTGGCTGTCGGTGCCGCCTTTGGTTGACTGGGCGCTTATCAGCAGCAGCTGGGCGCCATCCGGCGAACAGTGCAAGGCCGGGGAAGGCGCCTGCTGGTCGGTTATTACCGCCAACATCCGCTTTATCCTTTTTGGCTTTTACCCCCACGAGCTGCAGTGGCGCCCCCTGCTGGCGGTGGTTATTCTGATCGCCTTGCTTTTTTATAGCCAGAACCGCAACCATTGGCGGAAATCGCTGTTTTATGCATGGATGCTCGGTCTCTTCACCATGGGCCTACTGCTGAGAGGCGGTCTCTTCGGCTTTGAATCCGTGGAGAGCAACCTCTGGGGCGGCCTGCCGCTGACCTTGCTCCTGTCGGTTTTCGGCCTGACTGCCGCATATCCGATTGGCGTCATGCTCGCCCTCGGCAGACAGTCGGAAATGCCGATCATAAAATCATTTTGCGTCGTCTATATCGAACTCATCCGAGGTGTGCCGCTCATCAGTCTGCTGTTTATGTCCTCAGTGGTTTTCCCGCTTTTTCTGCCCGAGGGATTTATCATCAACAAAATCCTGCGGGCACAGGTGGCGATCATTTTATTTACGGCGGCCTATATCGCCGAGGTGGTTCGCGGCGGACTGCAGGGGCTCAACAAAGGACAATACGAGGCGGCTGATTCACTTGGTCTCAACTACTTTCAGACCATGCGGCTGATTATTTTGCCCCAGGCACTGAAGATTGT
Organism: uncultured Desulfopila sp.; assembly: GCA_964412665.1. Classification (GTDB taxonomy): domain Bacteria; phylum Desulfobacterota; class Desulfobulbia; order Desulfobulbales; family Desulfocapsaceae; genus Desulforhopalus_A. The sequence continues at coordinate 17,518 of CAYPPR010000031.1, read as the reverse complement.
CATCCCCCCCTCGGTAAGTATTCTTATCTCGGCATTCAAGGATACTTCCCTGGTGGTCATCATTGCCCTTTATGATTTATTGAAGACAACACAGACCACCCTGAGCGATCCAAAATGGATGGGCTACTCGGCCGAGGCCTATCTTTTTGTCGCACTTATCTATTTTGTCTGCTGTTTTTTCATGTCCAACTACAGCAGGCGGCTGGAACGAGAACTCGATACCAGCCTGTAAAGACGTTAAATCGACCAACTGAGACCAGCAACCAGGATAAAATTTGATGAATACCAAGCAAGCAGAAAAAAACACGAACGATTCCCCGATCATCACCATTGAAAACATGCACAAATGGTACGGCGATTTTCACGTGCTCAAAAACATCAATCTGACCGTTAAAAAAGGAGAACGAATCGTTATCTGCGGCCCTTCGGGCTCCGGGAAATCAACCCTGATTCGTTGCATTAATCGACTTGAAGAACATCAGCGCGGGAAAATCGTTGTCGACGGCATTGAGTTGACCAACGATCTGAAAAATATCGAGAAGATCCGCACCGAGGTTGGCATGGTCTTTCAGCATTTCAACCTGTTTCCCCACCTGACCATCCTGAAAAACCTCACACTGGGCCCGATCTGGGTGAGAAAGACGCCAAAAAAAGAGGCCGAGGAGATCGCCATGTACTACCTGGAAAAGGTGCGCATCGCTGAACAGGCGCATAAATTTCCAGGCCAGCTTTCCGGCGGGCAGCAGCAACGGGTGGCCATCGCTCGCAGTCTGTGCATGAAACCCAATGCCATGCTCTTTGACGAACCGACCTCCGCCCTCGACCCGGAGATGGTCAAAGAGGTGCTTGATGTCATGATCAGCCTGGCCCAGGACGGCATGACCATGCTGGTCGTCAGCCACGAAATGGGCTTTGCCAAAAGTGTCGCTCACCGAGTCCTCTTTATGGATGGCGGCGAAGTCCTGGAAGAAAATAGTCCCGAGGAATTTTTTAATAATCCGCAGCACGAGAGAACCCAGCTCTTCTTGAGCCAGATTCTTGATTGATCTTGAAGACTCAAATGGTATACATGAATTTGAGACAGAGCATCAGTACGCCGGTATATAAGACAGTCATGCCAAGTCCCGCCCGAATATAATCCTTCGTTTTATATCCCCCGGGGCGCATAATCATTGCATTCACCTGATGTGTCGGCAGGATAAAAGTGTTCGACGCGGAAACCGCTACCACGAGGGCGGCAACCAGCGGATCGCTTCCTATGGAAGAAGCCATATTCATGGCCAGGGGAATCATTAGCACCACGGCCCCCACATTGGAGGCGACTAAGGCAAAAAAGGAGGTCAGAAGAGAAATCACCAGCATGAGCAGCAGTGGACTCGGATCGCCGACCAGGGCGAGGACCTTATGGGCAATATATGCCGCCGTGCCGGTTATCTCAAAGGCTGTCCCAAGAGGAATAAGGCCCGAGAGCAGGAAGACCGTGCGCCAGTCAACCGCTTCATAGGCACGATCTGCCGGAATGATCCTGGTCAGTATCATGCCCAGCGCTCCGGTGAGCAGGGCAATGGACAGTTTCACCTCAAAAACCAAGGCCAGCGTCAGAGCCATAATAAGGAAAAAAACCGCGCAACGGGTACGCTCAGGTTTGAGTTCCTCTCCCCGAATGTCATCGAGCAGGGCAATGTCCATCTGATCGGTTAATAATCGAAACTGCTTCCAGCGCCCTTGCATGAGAATGGTATCACCTTGCTGTAGCTCGGTGACGTTTATTTTCTCCATGATGATCTCATCCCCACGGACAATGGCCAGGGGATTGATCTGAAAGAGCCGACGAAACTGCAGTTCTTCCATAGTATGCTGACTGAGATTTGAGTGTGGGATGACAACGCCCTCGATGACCCCCGACTCATCGGGAAAGTTTTCATCGGCAAAAACGTCGTGTTCCGGCTTGATAAGCCAGCCCTGATCATCGGCCAGCCGTCGGATATTTTGTTCGCTGCTCATCACCCAAAGAGAGTCCCCGGCCTCGATAACCGAATCCTTCGTTGGAGCGAACTCTTTCTTATAGCCTTCTTTTTTCGCAATACCGATAACGGTTACATGGTATCGTGGACGGATCTCCAACTCGCCGAGAGTGTGGCTGGGGTAAAATCCCGGCACGGCCAGCTCATAACTATGCCCGACTTCCCCACCATAAATTTCCTGGAGCCGCCTGTCCATACATGCATCATCATCGAGACTACAGACACTGGTCGGAAGGATTTTCTTACCGAAGACTGCAAAATAAATAATACCCCCAACAAGAAGCGCTATCCCTATGGGAGTCACTGCCAGGAGGCCGAAAGGAACAAAGGGCTGATTGGTGACGGCTTGAGGATTATTCTGCCACCACGCCTCCATCAGATCGTTTAACATAATCAACGGACTTGAACCGACAAGAGTGAGACAACCGCCTATAATTGCACAAAAACCCATGGGCATGAGAATTCTACTGGCGGAGAAATTCAGTTGCCGGCTGATACGCATGGTTGCCGGCATAAAGAGGGCCGCCGCACCGATGTTCTGCATAAAACTGGAAATAATGGCCACGGTCAGGGAAATGACCGCCATAATTCTGGTTTCGCTCCGGCCGACGATTTTGATGATCTGTCCCGCCACTGCATTCATCACCCCGGTTTTGTTCAAGCCGGCGCCGATAATCATCACGGCGATTATCGACACCACAGCATTCGAACTGAGACCGGCGATCGCCTGCTCCGCCGATAAAACACCAGTTAACGGCAGGAGGACCATCATGAGCAAGCCAACGAGGTCGACACGTAACAGGTCCGAGACAAATAGAAAAATAGCCAAGCCAAGCAAACCAAAGACAATCATCATGTCCTGAGTGATCACCGCTGCTTCCATATGCATTTCCCCTAAAATGTCGGATTGAATAGACGCGAGAACCAACTGCGGATAAAGCAAATACGTAGTGTTGAAGAATACCCCCGTTGAAATTGAACTTCAAGAGTATTTTATATTTACATTAAATTCTAAACAAGAAATATAAGTCAGCGGGGGGGCGGCTGATTATGTATTTTCTGGAAATAGAGGGGGATCAGGACAAACCATTCCAAACGTTCATCAAAATGTATGGCCACGCCTTCGTCACCACTGCGTAAAATGGTACCTCTGACATTCTCAATCACCAGACGGCTATGTGCGCCTTCAAAGACAATTTCGCTATCACATTTTTGACCGACATCAGGGCAGCTATCCATCTCCATGAACAAGCCGGTTATGCTGATATCACGTAAGGTGCCGCTGTAGTTCTTGTTCGTTTCATGCACCGTGCAGCATCCCTTTGACACAAATGGCGTTCGAACCGATACTCTGCGCTCATCCGACTTATCCATATTTCAAAACCTTTTACCCCAAAAAACTGTTTCAATAAAAAAATAGCCTCTATTCAAGGTGTTGATGATAAACGAATCCCCAGAGAAAATCGACAGTCAAATCTCAATATATTACTTTTTTCCGGGGTTATTTTTTCCTCTGCACAACGGACACGAACACATTTTCATGAAAATAATACGGTCGGAAAGAGAGCGTGCCCAGCCAAAACCTCTCAACTCAGGCCGCTCTTGCAAAAAAGCCAGCCATTCCTCCCAACAGGCATATTCACCGTATTCTTTTAAAAAATCGTCATAGGCCACTGTTTTTTCATAGACACTGCGCAGCCGCCATTCCTCAATAAGCTGGTCCATCTGTTCCGACGTGAGCATGACGCACCTCTTTCAATATCTGTATTTTAAATGATGGCCAGTATATGTCGCCATTCTTACACAAATATGACAAAGATGTACGCAACTGAGGATGTTGTCACTGATTCCGTAAAAACCGTTTTTTTAAACGGCAAATTCGTACTTAATGGCAGGATGGTGTTTATAGCCGACCAGCTGAAAGTCATCCGGAGTGACCCAGGTTTCGAGATCCTGCAGGGTTTTAATTTTCGGATTAATTTCCAGTTTCGGCAGGGGCAATGGCTTCCGCTTGAGTTGCACATCGCGTAACAGTTCGAGCTGGTCTTCGTAGATATGGGCGTTAACAATTTTATGGAAAGCCAGTGCCGGCCTGAGTCCGGTTATTTGCGCCATGATCATCAGCAGCCAACCGACCTGCACCTGATTAAACCCGTGGCCCAAAGGCAGATCGTCCGAGCGCTGGTAGGAAGTCAGGTACAGCTTGTCCCCGAGAATACTGAAGGTATGCGTGTGCATACAGGAATTCAAACAGGCACGGTCACGCTCGCCTGGGTTCATAAAGGTCATTATTTCACTGCGATTATCAATCCCCCGGCGCAGGTCATCGTAGAGATTTTGCAATTGGTCGATGGATTCACCTTCCGGGTTACGCCAGTCCCTTCCTTGCGCGCCATAACATCGGCCCATGTCATCGATCCCTTTGCGAAAGGGATTAGCCAGCCACACTGCATTATCATTGGCATTCGCATTCCAGGTATTGCAGCCGATTTTTCTAAAATCGGCCGCACTGGTATAGCCTCTGAGGTAGCCGAGCATTTCGGCGATGGCCGACTTCCAGAACAGTTTCTTGGTGGTTAACACCGGCAGCAAGCCCTCACTGACATCATATTCCAGATCGGCGTTAATGACGGTAAGACAGCGTTTGCCGGTACGAGTATTTTCAACCCATTCACCGTGGTCGATGACACGCCTGCATAATTCCAGATATTGTTTCATACTCATTCCTCCAAAAAAAGGTGCTGTTTTCAGCAAAGCCTCTTGTGAGCTTTTGACTTTTCTTACAAAAAACAAGGAAAATAATTTTTGAAGCACTACAGTATAGCAGGCCGCAAATAACCTGAAACGAAAAAATAATTTTGCCGCTTCACAAAGACTTCAACTGCGTAAAAAGTAATGAAACAAATATCAGTTTTTGACAACTCCCCCCGACCAACGGAAATACCTCTGGCGGAGAAAGCCAGACCCGAGTTACTGGCGGAGATAGTCGGCCAAGATAAACTATTGGCCACCGGCACTGCACTGCAGCGCATGATCGAACATGACGAATTCGGCTCTTTTATCCTCTGGGGTCCGCCCGGTACCGGAAAAACAACGATAGCCAAATTCATTGAATTGAAAACCCGCCACACCTTCTGTTCGTTCAGTGCCGTGATGAGCAAAATCGGTGACGTTAAAGCACTGATGGAACACGCCCGGCAGGTCCACCTCTACGAAAACCGCAATACCATCGTTTTCGTCGATGAAATTCACCGCTTCAATAAATCGCAGCAGGATGCCTTTCTGCCCTATGTTGAGTCGGGTGCGGTCGTCCTTATTGGCGCAACGACAGAAAACCCGTCGTTTGAAGTGATTTCCGCGCTGCTCTCGAGATGTCACGTCTTTGTCCTCGAACCATTATCGGAACCCGATCTCCAGACTATTCTAGCCCGGGCCTTGCCCAAGATGGCCAAACGATTGACTATCGATGACAACGCTCTGCAGCTGCTCGCCCAAAAAGCATGCGGCGATGGAAGAAGAGCACTGAACGATCTCCAGCTGGTCTGCCGAAATGCCGAGATCGGCGATCATATAAACAAAGATTTCGTGGCAAAATCGATACAGAAGAAATCGCTCTTCTACGACAAGCGCGGCGAGGAACATTTCAATGTCATCTCGGTCTTTCAAAAATCGATCCGCGGCAGCGATCCGCAGGCGGCACTCTATTGGCTCGCCAGGATGCTCGAGGCCGGGGAGGATCCACTGTACATCACCCGACGACTGGTGCGTATAGCATCAGAGGATGTCGGTCTGGCTGACCCACAGGCCATAGTCCAGGCAATTGCCGTCAAAGACGCCGTGCATTTCCTGGGCATGCCGGAGGCAAACACTGCACTCAGCCAGTTAACCGTCTATCTGGCCACCGCCCCGAAAAGCAACGCCCTGGAAAGCGCCTACAACAGCGCCAAGGCTGATGCTGAACAAACAAGCCATCTCAAGGTACCCCTTTCCGTCCGCAACGCCCCGACCAAACTTATGCAGGAACTGGGCTATCACAAAGGATATCGTTACGCCCATAACTATGAAAACCATTATAGCTATCAGCGATACTTTCCCGAGAATATGGCCGAAAAAACATACTATAGCCCATCGCAATTCGGTTTTGAAAAAGAGGTACAAAAGAGGATTGAATGGTGGAACAAGCTGAAAGACCGTCAGATGAAGGAGCAGGATACATCTCCGGAAGAGAAATGCTGATGAGTTTTTTCTACGACAAGATTACCTACATCTTTGATCCACTGCATCATTTGTGGGAACATGAAAAAATGCACCGGAAGATCTCCTACGCCCTGGTACTTTTTTTTCTTTGCAGCATCATCAGTATTGAGTTGAACCGTCGCAACATGCTCCCTGGCTCTCTGGCAGCGGTGGTGCCGAACAACCATTTCTTTGCCGTGCAGGCGGCTTTTACTGTGGTCCTCATCCTCGAGGTGATCAGCCTCGTTTTTACCATTCCCTGCTCATTTAGCCGGTCGGTTGGAAAACAGTTTGAGATTCTTGCCCTTATTCTCATGCGCAATGCCTTTAAAGAACTCTCTTACTTTCCTGAACCGATAACCTTTCTCGGCAATGAGCAAGCCGTTTTATACATACTTTCAGATGGGTTCGGTGCATTGCTTATCTTTGCCCTGCTCGGCTACTACTATACGGTTCAACCTCGGACCACCGACGAAAAAATGCAGCCGGCGGATCTGTACAGTTTTGTCGCCGCCAAGAAAGGTATCGCTTTAATACTGCTGTCAATTTTCATTTTCATGGGGGTCAGCAGTGCTCTTGCGACATTGGCCGGCACGGCGCATACCGACTTTCTGCACGGCTTTTATACTCTCTTAATCCTCACGGATATTCTCGTGGTGTTAATCTCGCAGTGCTACCAGCCATCTTTTTATGCGGTTTTTCGAAACTCGGGCTTTGCTCTGTCGACATTGATTATCCGCATTGCCCTGGCCGCTCCACCCTTTTATAACGTCCTGCTCGGTCTCGCCGCGGCTCTTTTTGCCATTCTGCTGACCCTCGTCAGCCGAGGCCTGTTTTTAAAAAAGAAATAGTCCCTCGCAATGGTTATTCCCAGACGCCGGCAATAACACTGCCGCAGTGGGGACAGCAGCCATCCTGCAGATAGTTGGCCTCTACCTGAAAGCCATGACGCTTAATCACCGTCTTTTTACAGGAGGAACAGGCGGTATTCTCCCCCACCACTTCCGGTCTGTTGCCGGTATAGACATACTCCAGCCCCTGTTCAAAACCTATTTCCCTTGCCCTGACGAGTATTTCCCCACCGGTGGGTGGAACATCCATCATTTTATATGTTGGATAAAACCCGGTGACATGCCACGGTATCTGGTGGTCAATGCCGACGAGAAAGGAGGCAATCTCGTTCAATTCCTGCTCACTATCATTCATTCCGGGAATGACCAGCGTCGTCACCTCAACCCAGACCCCGAGTTCCTTAAACCGAGCTATCGAATCCAGCACCGGAGCAAGCCGCGCCCCACAGACTTTTTTGTAAAAGGCATCACTAAAGGACTTCAGATCGATATTTATTGCCGTCAAAACAGGCGCGAGTATTCGACTGGCGGCGTCGGACATATAGCCATTGGAAACAAAAATATTTTTCAGTCCCTTTTCCACCGCCGCGACAGAACAATCATAGGCATATTCAAAAAAAATAGTCGGTTCAACATAGGTGTAACTGATTGACCGGCAATCATTTTCGAGGGCAGTCGCCACGATAGTTTTCGGATGACGATACATGCCGGAATTGGACACATCCATATCTCGGGGTACTTGGGAAATCGAAGCATTCTGGCAATGCAGACAACGGAAATTGCAGCCAAGAGTGGAAATTGAGTAGGAATAACTTCCCGGCAGGACATGAAAAAGGGGTTTCTTTTCAATGGGATCGATATGTTCCGCAACGACCCGACCATAGACTAGGCTGACGATGGCATCACCCTTTCGCTCTCTTACGTGGCAAATCCCCCGCTGTCCCTCGCGTAGAGCGCATTCATGGGCACAAATCGCACACTGCAGTTTGCCGTCCGCCCTTGTAAAGTACATCGCGTCAGGAGTAGGGATGGTGTTATCTTGGTTTGTATCAGCCATAATATCTCCAAATAAAAGTGTTCAGAGACAAACAGTTACCCTGAAGAAATAATGCTGCCGCAACCTTTTCAGCTACGTTTATATGTTAATCACTTGTACTGCGAACACAAAATAAACGATGCAATTAAATTATTTCACACACTGCCATTTACCTTTCGAGAAGAGATAATGCGGCCGAAAATTGCTTTTATAACTCATTGCCGGCACGGAGTGAATAAGATATCCGAGATACAGATACTCAATCTCCCATTCGAGACAGAGATCTATCAAGCGCATGATATTAAAGGTTCCGAGACTGCGCGACGACTCGTCCGGATCAAAATAAAAATAGACGGCATTCAGCCAATTATAGCCGATATCAATAATAGCGGTGCCCACCAGTCGGCCATCCAGGCGATACTGTATCTGGGCGCTGTTGACAATATTGTTGAGGAAAAAGTCCCGATAATAGCCAAGGGCATTATTATTTTCCCTCGGATAGCGCACCCGTAGAAATTTTTCGCACAGCTGCAGGGTCTCCTGATCAGGCTGCAACGGCGAAATAGCCATTTGCACATCCTGGTTTTTTTTCAGCGCCCGTCGCTGATTACGATTCGGTCGGAACTCGTCCGGGTGCAACCGAATGGGCATGCAGGCAGAGCAATGGGGGCACTGCATATCATAAAGGCAGTTGCCGTTTCGCCGATAGCCCGCGGCCAGAAAAAGCTCCATCGCCCGTTCACTCAGAGGCGCAAAAGTGGCCTGATGAAACCGTGCCACAAATGGCAGACCATAAGGACAACCTATATCAATAGAGACAAAAAGGTGTTCTACCCGGGAGAGCAGCAAGGAGAATTCTCCTGCGCATTTCTCATCGTATGTAAAAGTGACGTCTCTCATCTTTTTTCCTCTGCTGGTCGAAAATGCACTCGCCGAGCTATCAGTCAAAGTCATCACACCAGACCTTGATCAAGCATGGCGTTGACCACTTTGACAAAGCCGGCGATATTAGCTCCTGCCATATAATTACCTCGCACGCCGTATTCGTCGGCAGCATCCAGACAAGTTCGATGGATCGACTTCATAATCTGCTTCAGGCGATCATCAACCTCCTGTCTCGGCCAGGCAAGACGCATGGAATTCTGCGCCATCTCCAGCCCGGAAACAGCTACTCCACCGGCATTGGCCGCTTTACCCGGTGCATACAACAGCTTATGGTCATGAAAGATGTCCACTGCTTCCGGCGTCGTCGGCATATTAGCCCCTTCACAGACAAGCTGTACACCGCCATTGGCCAGATGAACGGCATCAACCCCATTGATTTCGTTTTGCGTGGCACAGGGGAAAGCACAGTCTGCTCCATGTTCCCAGAGGGGATTGTAGCCAAGAGAAAGGTCAACAGGTACATGAACCGCTTCCGGGTATTGTTCGACATATTCACTGATTCGACCCCGCCGAATATTTTTCAGCTGCTTGACATAGGCCAATTTGTCCGAATCGATGCCCTGCCCATCAAATATATAGCCGGATGAATCCGACAGGGTAAGGACCTTACCGCCAAGCTGAAGAATTTTTTCTGTTGCATACTGGGCGACATTACCCGAACCTGAGACCAGACAACGTTTACTTTCTATACTTTCCCTGCGCGTCTGGAGCATTTCAGCGGCGAAATAGACGGCACCGTAGCCGGTGGCCTCGGGGCGAATGAGACTCCCTCCCCAGCCAAGACCTTTGCCGGTGAGTACGCCGGTAAATTCATTTTTGATTTTTTTGTACATACCAAAGAGATAGCCGATCTCCCGGGCCCCAACGCCGATATCGCCGGCCGGAACATCGGTATTCGGTCCGATGTGTCGATAGAGTTCGGCCATAAATGACTGACAGAAACGCATCACCTCGTTATCGGATTTACCCTTTGGGTCAAAATCCGAGCCCCCCTTACCACCGCCCATGGCCAGCGTGGTCAGGGAATTTTTAAATACCTGCTCAAATGCCAGGAATTTGATAATCCCGAGATTCACCGATGCATGGAAGCGCAGACCACCTTTATACGGCCCAAGGGCGCTGTTCATACCTACCCGAAAACCCCTGTTGACATGCACCTGGCCGTCATCATCCATCCAGGGTACGCGAAACATTATGACCCGCTCCGGCTCGCTTATCCTGTCAAGGACTGCCAGCTGCCGGTATTCGAAGTTGCGATCAAAAACAGGTTTGACGCTTGCCAGGACCTCATGCAGAGCCTGATGAAACTCCTTCTGGTCCGGGTCCCGATCAATAATTCGGCTGATTATGGCGTCCACGAGCATCCTCCTCTGGCATAGATTTTTGTTTACTTACCTCTTTTTTTACTTACCTCTTTTCCCTGTATCTTACATATCATTTTACATTGTTTTTCCATTTCGAACAGGACACTTTCAGCTTTTATTCCATCACATTTCAAGACAAAGGGATTGTTCAACCGAACATGGCGAACATAGGATCCTTTTTCGACCACAGGCTGCTGTGCAAGCCACTGCCAGTCGAAAAAATCGTCTTGTGTTTCACCTTCGATCCGTTCATTTTCATGTAAAGTCAGATAGGGGATGCCAAGGGAGGTGATGTTTTGAAAAAAATGGGTGCCCTGCGACGGCTCTGCCCTGATTTTATTACTACGCACCTCGATAATGGCCGCCACCCCGGAAATATCCGCCCATTGTACGGGAATGCCCAGCCAGGGATCGGCCGAACCCCACCTGCCAGGGCCGATGAGCAGGAACGGTCTTCTTTCATCCTGCAGCCGTCGATTCATCACGCCGATTTCCAGCGCCACCTCTCTCGTTTTCGAGGCATCAAAGGTATCGGGATAGACGTAGATAATATCGGCCATATTCGAGAAAATACCGTGGCCAAGAGACTCCTTGATAAAGCAGAAAGCTTTTCTTCTCTCATTATCACAGATATGCACATCGGCCATTTCGCCACCAGTGACCATGAGCCTGACCTGTAAAAAATAAAAAACGGATTTCTCAATTTCCGGTTCAAGATGCAGGGCAAATTCAATCTCCACCTCCCCACCCATGCTGACCTTGCCCGCCTGCAGCAGTTCGGCGAGGATCTGCGCCAATGGATATCCGGGGTATTTGAGCAACTGGGCAAAGGTCATAATTTTCACGCCCGGCAGCCAGGCATCGCGGACCCTCTCTTCCGCGGCAATATATGTCGAGGCCAGCATGGTCACCGGCAGTTCATTTTCCGCGTCCTGTACGGTTCGCAATACCAGATTAGAGGTATCGCGCCGCAGACACCTGCCGGGAGTCATATCGAGAGCGTAGAACTCACGCTGACTGTCTTTCAGCATATTTTCAACGGTTGCAAACTGGACCAGTTTTTTCGGCCTGGCCGGAGAAAACCAGAGTGATTTGCCACCTTCGACCACGGTCTTGCCAAGTCCCAGGGCGATATGACTGATCCCTTCCTCGGGGCGCATTTCCATAACCGGATAGAAATTATGCGACTGGGCGAGGCCGGATACCGCCGGATAAAAAAAGTTGCCGTAGAAATCCCCGGCCACCTGTTGAATAATGACCGCCATTGAGTCTTCACGGCCGTGGCCGGTTACTTTGGAAAAGGCCATGGGGCCCTCAAACCAGGTCGAAGCATAGACCAGCTTAATGGCACTTTCCAGCTGACGGAGCCTTTCGTCAAAGTCGGCATCGTTATTCGCAAGAAAATAGGTCGAATAGAGCCCGGCATAGGGTCTGAACTGGCCGTCTTCAAGCAAGCTCGACGATCGAACCGAGAGGGGTCTGACTGATTTTTGCAGAAAGGCGCGGAGTTCCTGACGCAGCCAGGCGGGCAAGGGATTGTCCAGAAAAAGGTTGCAAACCTGATCATCAGGTAAGAATTTGGCAAAATGGAGATTATTCTCATCGACAAAGGCGTCGAAACCATCGGCGGTAATCACGCAGGTTTTCGGGATAGTAACCCCATGTCCGCCCAATACGGAATTTTCCCCAAAGGCTCCCTGCAGACAGGCCCAGATAAAAGCGATCCCTCTGGCCTTTCCGCCCATGGAACCACTGCCGATCTTGACAAAGTCCATCACATCCGGATCATAGTCTTCCGCCGAAAATTTTACCACGACACCCCGCTGACGCAATTTTCTCAGCGAGTGCACCTTATAGACCAGATCCGCGCGAATACCTTCAATGTCCTCGATATCGCTCAGATAATCCTTGTGCAGTCTGCGGGCAAGAATGACCTCGGATCTGGCCATCACCCAATTGGAAAAATGGTTTCTGCCGGTGTGGTATCGAAGCGATTCCTCCGGGATGACCTGGAGCTGTTTCTCAAATTCGAAGAGATTAGCCGCATGTCCGATGGCCGTCTGATCAGGCATGCGAAAGATAAAATCGCCAAAACCGAGGTTTTTCAGAAAAAAATTATGCAGCTCGTCCTTGATCAACGGAGAATTTTTATCGATAAAAACGGCAGGAATGCGCTCCGCCTCGGCTCGGTTTTGTTGTTCCGTGGACACCATCAATAGCGGCAGATCAGGTATCTCACTGCGAATCGTCTGGAGAAAATCAAAGCCGGCCTGGGCATCGGCGCGACTGTCTCTACTAAAAGTGGCATCGGAAATTACTGCAAAAACATAGGGTTTATAGGTATGATATAAATCCTGCGCTTCTTTATAATTCGTCGCCATGAGAATTTTCGGCCGGGCTCTCATGCGCAGCAGACGGTGCCGCTCATTGAGGCTCTCATCAAGCACCGACTGGGTCTGTCTCACCACCTCATTGTAAATCAGAGGCAGAAACAATGAGCGATAGAGTGGCGAATCCTCAACATAAATAATAACGCGAACCATCGCCCGTCTGGTATCCGCATCGACATTGCGATGATCTTCTACATTCTTTATGATCGCGAGCAGCAGATCCGCCTGACAGCACCAGAGAAAATTTTTATCCACCCCGTGCGTGCCAATCTTATCGGATAAGGTTGAGCGCATGTTGTGACCTAAAAGAATAACAGGCAGGTCGGGTTGAATCTTTTTTATCGCCGCGCCGAGTCGAAAGGCATCCATACCTCCCAAGTAGGGCATGGTAATGACTATTTCGAATCTCTTCCTGCTAATCAGCTCAAGCGCTTCAGCTGCGGAGGAGACTCGGGTAATCTTTGGCGGTTTACTTAAATTCAGGCCGTGGTATTCATTGATCAGCCTGGTGGCGATGTTGCCGTCTTCCTCCATGATATAGGCATCATAGAGGCTGGAGATAAGAAGAATCTCCTGGACCTTAAAGGACATGAGGTCGTGAAAAATCTTAAAATGTGGATCAAAATCGGCAATTACCTGGTCGGAGCCTGACTGCATGATCACCTCCGGAAAAGTGCATGACTTCTCCTTCCTTGATTTTTAATTTTCTCTTTACTGAATAAAGTATATCCATTTTAAACAAAAAGAAAATAGAATCAATGATCCCCCCCGCGAAGGAGGTAAACGGCCGGAAACCAGCTGACAACGATAAGAAAAAGAGGCAGCAACAAAAGACAGAGTCGAAGTGCTGTTGTACGAAAGGAAGCAACCGCTTGCCGCATATCCGGCAAAGCCGTAAAAAGCGTCGTCAGGCCACCACTCATGCCGAAAAAAGTTGCCGTAAAAAGAGCAAAATATATGACATAGCCGACGGAATAATACTCTTTTTTCAGGATATCAAAAGGACAGCGGTGAAAAGGCATGGCATAAATATACGAGGAAATGACCGCAGTAATAACCAACAGGGATAAGGCGAAAAAGAGCAGCCATAACAGACTGAAAAGAATACCGATTATTTTTTCACCAGGAAACGACCCCTTATCGATTCTCTTCAGTAAAATAAAATCGCCGACAAACAACAGGCTGGCGAAAGCATAAAAAAGCGCCATCAGCAAAAAAAGCGGCATCGGCCCGACAAGATTTTTTCCGTCACCGGCCGCCCCGCCGAAAACCACGCCGCAGCAGGAGGTGATAATATCCGGCTGCAGATCAACCAGATACAGTATCAACAAAAGTATATCGGCGAGCAGCAGAGGAACCAGCAGCAAGACATAACCGTACTTTATTCGGGTCAGGGGTAAATGTTCCGAGCTGATATCCAGGCGATGCAGGACAATCCAGAAACCATAGAAAAATATACCGAAGATCTTCACCAGCAGCAGCGGTATGCCATAGTCATTGGTGAGAAAGGCCCCGGTGGCGCACATTGCGCCAATGAGGATCTCGGAGTAATTATCCGCCGCCAGGACCAGCAGCAGCAGGGCCAGGATCTGCAAGACCATGCCGTACTGCATCAGCAGGGCGGACAGCCATGTCTCGTTTTCCAGTTCGATCTGCCTGGCCGTATCGGCATTACTGTCCCAGAACCGCAGGGTCCTGATGGCGGTTCTCACCGCCCCTCCGGCTAAAAACAGCGCCGCAACGGAAGTGACCAGCAGGGTAATCGACCAGGAGTTAAGAAGCATGGTATCCGCTCACGCCTTGCCGATATTTGGCATAATCAAGCCATCTCTGACCTCGATTATTCGGGACATACCGGGATGTTTGCTGACAATCGGATCGTGGGAACTGACGATTACCGTTCGCCCTTCCTCCTTCAAGGCCACCAGCATGTCGACGACCTCCAGCGACAATATACCGTCAAGATGGGCGGTCGGTTCGTCGGCGACGATGATCGGCGGATCATTTATCAGGGCCCGGACGATTGCCGCCCGTTGTAACTCCCCACCGCTCAACTGGTTGACGGCAAATTTTTTCCGGTGGCTGATGCCAAACTTTTCAAGCAGCAGATCACCCTTTTTTTCCCGAACCCTGGGAGAGATACCCAGGGGAATGAGGGGCAAGGTGATATTCTCCAGCACGGTCAGGTGATCAATCATATTGTAGTTCTGAAAAACAAATCCAATCAATTCCCGGCGATAAAGGGTGAGGAAATGATCCGGTAACCGGGATATTTTCTTACCGTTTATCGATGCCCGGCCGCTGGTCGGCGAAAAGATGCAGCCGATAATGGACAGCAGCGTGGTCTTGCCCGAGCCGCTTGGTCCCTGCACACAGACCATCTCGCCTTGAGCGACGGTCAGGCAGACACTTTTCAGGGCAATAACCTGATTGATTTGCCCCTGATTATATATTTTTGTCACTGCCTCGAGGTCAATGAGCATCAGATCACCGAATCAGCCCGAACCGTGGCCGCCCGCCAGGCCGGAACCGCTGTGGCACAGAGATAAGGAATGACCGAAAGAGCGAAAATGAGCAAAAGATCTTCAACGGCAAAGAGCGGCGCCAGAGAAAAAACCGGTCGAACCACCGACCAGCCAAGAAAAACCGGTCTGAACAGCCAGCCGTCAAAAGAGACGACATGCACCCAGGCCAGAAGATAACCGCTCAGAAAAGCCAGCAGGGAAACGGTCAAGGACTCGCAGAATCGTAGAAAAATAATGTCGCTGGTCTGCCAGCCAAGGATTTTTAAAATACCGACCTCCTTTTTTTCTTCCTGGGAAAGACCGGATGCCTTGTCCCAGGCCATGATGACAAAGGCGGCCAGAGCGGTGAGCAGACAGATCGTGCCCAGACCGCTGCGCCAGTTAAATACCACCTTATACGTTTTCAGAATCTGATTTCTGGTAATAATCCGACTCCCCGGCAGGGTCTCGCTGATTTTTCGGGCAACGGTGTCAATCTCATTCGGATTGGCGACATACACCAGCAAATCAGTGACATATCCTTCGGGAATGGCAAAAAGATCCCTGGCATCGGCCAGAGTCATCAGGATCAGATCGGCAGTGACAATCTCCATTTTTTTATCAAAAAGTCCGATTGTCTCAAATGCGGCCTGACTCAAATCCGGCCGGAACAAAGAAAAGTGTTTTCGCTCTCCCAGCTGAAGATGCCGGCGGATATTGTCACTGATGACCACCTTGCCCTGTTCGCCAAGGGCAGGCAAGCGCCCCTCGGCAAGACCAAGTTGCGCCGTTGCCGTAGAATCGACGAATGGCGCCCCTATACCGATGACCGTATAGTTGGCCCCGTTGCTTTCATCAAAATAATAACCCCAGATCCGCTCGTCTATTTTCCGGATACCGAAGATGCCGGTAAGTTGGTTTGCGGCGGATGTTGCAATGGAAATCTGTCTGCCGGCGGACATCTGCTGCACAGTGATGTCCGGAGCGGTGGCAAGTATCTTTTGCGCTGCTTCGGTCAAGGCCTTGTTCACCAGCAGGAAGGAGCTGAAGAAAAAAATAACCAGGGTAAAAAGACAGAAGATACTGACATTCTTCAATAGTTTTTTTCTCAGGGCATACAGGGCATAATCAAGTATATTCAACAGGCGGCCAACAGAATTCATCATATCTTACCGCTGCGGGGGCGTCCAGAAAAAGGTAGACGGGAAATGGTCAATCGCCCCCGGATGATCCATCGAAACGACGACTGCATCGCTGATGGCCGGGTGGCGGGTATAACGCGCTTCGGTGGACAAGGCAAGATCGGACAGGCCAAGATGAAAAACCACCCTTTGCAGCAACAGCACATTCTCCTCCTGCATGCGTCTTTTGCTTGCCGACGTCAGGGCAAGCCCCCCGGCAAGTGTGGCAAGAACGAGCACAACACCCAGTAAATGATGAGAAGGTCGCATATTCTTGCTTATTTTTTTGCCGGCATTGAATGCCCTTTCATCGTATGCCCTTGCCGTAACGATTCGATCATTTCCGGGGTGATCTCGGCAAAACTGTGGATCTTCTTGCCGTGGTGGTCCTTGAGGAAGTTTTCCGCCGCTGCCTGATCGGAAAAGGGGATCAGTTCATGGCCCATGGGGCCGTAGACGTCGCTTCCGAGCACGTAAAAGGCTTCTTGCCCGTCAATCCAGTCCTGACTGTAATAGTCCTTGACGAAGACATCTTCTACCGCAGCGCCTGCAGCGGCGCCATATTGCCCGGGGCTAAAATAATAGGCCAGCATATCCTTTACCCCGTCGAAGAACTCGGAGCGGCCATCGGACATATTGATTTGGGTTAGCCACTGGGGGTATTTTGCCACAAACATCCCGCACACCGGGCATCGACTCTTTGTATTCAATCCTTCCCCCGCCTTGGAACCGGCGGCAATGCTGCCCTGCACAGTACACAGCAAGAACAGAAAGATCAGCGCAACAACAGCTCTCTTCATCTTTTCCTCCATTATCTTGATTACTCCTACGGGTTCTTCATCAAAGATGAAGAACCTCGTTAAAGGTCTGATTATGAGATGGCTAAGTAAAAAACTTCATATGCGAGGCGTAAGATTTTTATATTATTTCGGCGTACTAAAGTACGTCGTAATGATAGAAAAAATGCAGCAACGAAGCAGATGGAGA
>CAYPPR010000030.1:0-53719 GCA_964412665.1 uncultured Desulfopila sp. | reverse complement strand
GTCCCGATGCTGGCCATGAGTACTGCCGTCGTAAAGGGGATTGGGGGCGGAGACCAGCTGCGAAAAGTGACATATAGCTAAATGTCTTCCCTGGAGAGGGATAAGAGCGCTAAAACGAGCGATTATGACGACCAGCTGCACCCGATGGCCGTGCTGCAGCCCGCGGAAAAAACCACCGACCTCACCGGCCATCTTCAGACAGCCGTCGACACGCTTTTTGATTATGTCGACAGAACAAATTTTACCACCCTCGGAACCATCGGTATGGTCGGCATTCTGATCAGTGTACTGCTTGTGCTTGGTCATATTGAATCGGCAATGAACGCCATCTGGAAAGTCTCCGCCGCACGATCGCTGCAGAGAAAGATCTCCGATTATCTGACCTTGATGGTCCTTCTACCCATTTCCATCAACATCACTTTTGCCGCCAGTGCCTTTCTCAACACCCCGGCGCTGGCCTCAAAAATGGACATGGTCATCCCTTTTGACTGGCTGCAGTCGCTTCTGCTCAAACCGATACCGATTCTATTTATCACCCTGACTTTTTACGCGATGTATATCTTTTTCCCCAATACCAAAGTAAAAAGTCGACCGGCGGTGATCGGCGCCTTACTGGCTGGACTTCTCTGGTTCACGGTGCAGAATATATATATCAGTCTCCAGGTGGGCGTTGCAAATTACAATGCGATTTACGGTTCTTTTGCCTCGCTGCCGCTCTTTCTTGTCTGGATATATCTTGGTTGGTTGTTTATCCTGACCGGAGCCCAGGTGGCTTATGCCTTTCAGAATGAAAAAACCTACCGACTTCTGCCCTTCAAAGACTCTCCCTCAGTTAAACTCAGCGCCGCCTTTGACGTCATGGATTACATATACACTGCGTTTACAGAGCACCAACCTGTCACCGCCCGAAATCTGGCAGACAATCTGCCTCATTATGCTCCGTTGATGGTTACAGATACCCTTGATGAGCTCATGAAAGCCGGCATGATCCGCGTTTCACAGACGGATGACCGGCTGTTACCCATGCCCCCAGTCGATGAATATGACAGACAGATCATCGTCAGCATAATTCTGGGTACCGATGCCCCAGACACCGCTGGCGGTATAGTGAGCCGCAAGGCAATAGAAGCAGCGAGGACGCAAAGCAGTCTGCATGATCCGGGGACCAGAAAAGTCAGCACCCCGGACTAAGGAAACAAGAATCGCTGCATACGCTGTCTGCAGAAAAAGATTTTACCGGCGAATGGCGACAATTTTTCAACCTTTACAAGAGAGATGATTTTCTCTTGCGCGATGCGGCGGACATTCTGCCGATAAACATACCTAACAGTAACACCCCACCGCCGGCAAGAAACCAATTGATCGATTTATCTTTGTTCAGCTTATTATTTTCTTCTCTCAGGGCGGCTATTTCCTGGACAAGTAATTCATTTTCCTTTGTGACCTGTAACATCTCCTCTTTAATCAGAATCACGTCCCTGGTATCCTCCTGTAAATTCTGATAATCGGAATTGATCCGGTCTCGCTCAGTAAGGATCGACGCGAGTTCCGACTCGGTTCTTTTCAGGGTTTCCGAGATCTCCTCAAATTGCTGCCGCTGCTCTATCTCTCTTTGTTTCATTTTTTCATTTTCGGCTCGAAGAGATGCGACAACAACAGAAAGTGGGGGGGCGGCACTGAGGAATCTTTTGAGCATCCATCCTTCTCGCCCGTCAGGAAGACGGACTTTGGCATAGTCATCACCCTCCTGGAGAAGTTCAACAGCGTCACCATCTTTGACCATACCGATAATCTTATATTCATTTCCCTGGCCGGTCCTGACAACTACTTCAGCGCTGGGTGTTACATAACGGGCAGCGGCATAAACCGTTTCTGCTCTGAACAAGAGAGCGCTGCAGGGAAGCAACAAACCAAAGAGCAGGAAAAGGACGAGGACTCGTGACGTTTTTACAATAGGCATAATGATCATTACTCTAACACTCCTTCCATATTTTTTCACATGACTCCAGATAACCGCTCAAAGCGACCTGGCTCCTCATTTCCGCCTGCTGCCATATTTTTTGTGATATAGCTTTTAGACGGTAGAGGATTTCCTGCAAGACACTCCTCCGAGAAGATACAACCTCTGGATACAACACCTCCGTAAATGTTTCAAGCGAAACCTGCGTCTTTGTGCGGTCAGGCATCTGACAGAGCGGGCACAGGCAAAAAATAAGTGCTACCGGACCCACTTCGGCAACGCAGATCCTGCAACATCTTGCAAAGTTCTGAGCATTTCCGGGGAATCAAACAACACCTTGCACAATTCGCATTTCCGATAGGTGACAATCTCTCGTGCTTTAATGCCGACAAAGGAAGCGATATTGGAAATGCCCATGGATCTGATACAGTTGTAGAGAGGCATATTCTCGCTCCTGGTAAAAAGTTGATCGATTGAGTGATTCTCAAGGTTGCCAAGGAGGAAAAAATCAGTGGTGGTAAAGTGGCTACCGGCATCGCAACAGGCATACAGATTCTGATCTGGAGCAAGATAGGGATTCATGGTACAACGATTTTCCTGGTAATCGGTGCAGATCGTTTTTCGGCCAAAGGTTTCCGCCCGCCCGGCATAGATGACTGGTTCCGGGAAGTATTTAAGCTTATTATCTCGGAGGAATTCTTCATATGAATCATCTTCTTTAGTAAAATCAGTGACAAAGGAGACAAAGTAGTCAATGCCTTTTTTCCGACAACCATTCGCCGCGTTCAGCACATTTTGCCGCGGCACATGTTGCTGATGCCACCTGCTGTAACTCAGGCGCAGCTGGGACAGACCGGACGACTGGAGCATCTCCAGTCGTTGTTCGCTTTTCTTTGGAGTTTTAGCCCAAAAGCTGTTCGTGACGACCCTGGTATAGATCTTTAGTTTCCGGCAGAGACTGACGAGTTCGAGCAAGTCGTCAAAATAGATAAACGGCTCACCGGCAGTAAAACTCACGCCGCCTATACCGGCCGCGGCCATTTCCTGAATGATCTCTTTCGCTCTACCAAGCTCCATCTTTATTGTATCATTGACAATGTCCCCCGCCGCCACACAATGGGCGCATCTGATATTACAACGGGTTGCATAGCCAAAAGCTATTTTTCTCATCTCTTCTTATCACTCCTTTTACTCAAAATAGCTTCAGCTTTTCTTACCACTTCTTTTGCCTGACTATCTATTGGTGACAGGTTTTTCTTGAAAGATTACATTCGTTGCAGTATTCATATAAGGGCGTATCTTGTTGCAATCAATTTATATTTTTTTGCTGCAGGCGATATTTTTAACAACCATTTTTTCCCAAAAAGCTCAACTAATTTAAAGAGGATATGATGATGAGTGTGCTGAAAGAATTTAAGGAATTCGCGGTAAGAGGAAATGTCGTCGATATGGCTGTTGGTATCATTATTGGTGCTTCATTCGGCAAAATCATTTCATCTCTTGTCGGGGATGTGATTATGCCGCCGATCGGCGTGCTGCTTGGGGGAGTCGATTTTTCTAATCTGGCCATTACCGTCAAGGAAGCGGCAGGAGAAATGCCGGCTGTCGTCATCGGCTACGGTAAGTTTGTCCAGACGGTCATCAACTTTGCGATCATTGCTTTCGCTATTTTTATCGTCGTTAAATTCATTAACTCGCTGAAACGAAAAGAGGCAGAAGCACCAGCGGCGCCACCGGAACCCTCGGCTCAGGAAGTACTGCTTACGGAAATACGAGATCTGTTAAAAAAGTGACAGATACAACAAAAAAACACACCTTTTCAGGACAATATTTTATCGACACAATATCGAATAAACAGCGCAACTCCACAACAGGAGAGCTAGAGCAATGCTGACAAAGACTGCTGCGCTGCCAATGTCTTTGGCTCGCTTTGCCAGCTGATGATACTCGGCGGAAGCGAGATCGACCACCGACTCAATGGCCGAGTTTAACAACTCGACGACAAGAACGGCAGTAGTTGTAAAAAAGAGGAGCCCTTTCCATTCGGAGGACAGCGGCAAAAAAAGCAACACTGTCGAAGCAAAAGCAACAAGATACAATTCCTGCCGAAAAGCCGTTTCGGTGGAAAAAGTAGCGCGTAAGCCCTCCAATGAATAGGAGCCGGCGGCCAGAACTCGAGCAAAACCGGTTTTTTTAGGTGGTTTACAAGCCATATTCTGTTGTTGCATAGCGATAATGAACGATGCGATGCCGCCCTTCTCTGTAATAAATTCCTCGACAATAAACACTTCTTCTGCATCGCCGAAAAAGTCATCAGGGCCAAAATCGTGTAAAAATACTTTGTTGTTTCGACACAGTCAAGGTGTCTTGGCAATAAGTTTTGTCTTTATTCTCCCAGCCAGCGAATAAATGTCGATCGGCAAAGCGGTATTAACGGTCACCGCATTGATATGCTCATGCTTCTGTAACGGCTGCCATTGGGTATGCTGCATCTCGAGAACTTTCAAATCAGCATCGGAGACATCGTCTCTGCGCTGCAGAATACGCTCATATAATGTCTCGACGTCGGCTGTGCACTGCAAAATCACAAATGGCGCCTGTCTGCTTTTGGCCAGTTTTCGAAATTGTTCTCGCTCTTCATGGTGCAAGAATACCGCATCAACAATGACCGGATAGCCGGCATCGAGAATCTGTGTTGCCAGTTCTTCTAGTTTTCGGTAGGTTTTTTGTGTTGCTTCCGGGCTATAGATACCTTTTCCCACCGCAGCCTGTCCATCATCTTCCGGTTTCAAGCCAAACAATCGCTTGCGTTCGACATCGGAACGAAGACGAATGGCACCTAAAT
This sequence comes from uncultured Desulfopila sp., assembly GCA_964412665.1. Classification (GTDB taxonomy): domain Bacteria; phylum Desulfobacterota; class Desulfobulbia; order Desulfobulbales; family Desulfocapsaceae; genus Desulforhopalus_A. The sequence goes on along the minus strand of CAYPPR010000030.1, from coordinate 48,914 downwards.
GTTCCAAAAGTGACTGACTTACCGTGCTCTTACCCGAGGCCGACATGCCCCGGGTGATGATGAGTTGCGGTTTTGATGTTCTGACGTAGGTTAGGGCCAGATTGAGATACTCGAAGAAATCCTTCTCGGCTTCAATTTGTTCATCTTGATGTATTCCCGCCTGATGGGCACGAATTGCATCGATCTTGGCCCGAACCAGGGCACGATACACCTGATAAAAGCGCAACCCCCCGACCCCGGCATAATCGCCGGTATATTCAAGGTACTGATTCAAGAAACGCCGAGCCAGTTCCGGTTGCTTTCTATCCTGCAAATCCATGACCAGAAAGGCAATATCACTCGTGACATCAATCCAGCGCAGGCTCGGACTAAACTCGATACAATCAAAGAGAACCGGTGCATCGTCTATCCAGGCGATATTACGCAGATGCATATCGCCATGACATTCGCGGACAAAACCGGCCGATTTACGCTGCACAAAAAAAGAGTGCAGGGCATGGGCGGTAGCGCCACTCCAGAATTCCAATTCATCGAGCAGGTGCAAGGCTCCGCTGTCTTGTACATGTTGCCTGATCTGCGTAAAATTTTCTTCAACGGGTTGCAGAACTGTGGCCGGGTTGCCATAGGGCGTCGTTGCATCGGCAACATCGATTTGCTTATGGAAGTCTGCTACGTGTTGCGCCAGCAGATCAATCTGCCGGGCGTGTAATGTGCCACTGGCCAGCAAGCGATCAAGCTGTGCCTCCTGGGGGAAGGCCCGCATCTTCACCGCATACTCAATCGCCTCCCCGTCACCACCCCATTGCGGATGGTCAAACGTGCCGGTTATCGGGTCGACGGACATGTACAACGCCGGCGCGAGTCTTTTATTTAAGCGTAATTCTTCTTGACAATAAAAATGGCGCTTTTCCAGAGTGGAAAAATCTAGAAAGCCCAGGTTGACGGATTTTTTGATTTTATAGGCATACGGACCAGCCAAGATCACCCAGGAGATGTGCGTCTCGATCAAGGTACAGTGTTCAACAGGCGGATCATATGTTTTGGGCTGCAGCAGCTGGTTTATCAGAGAAAGCGGTTGCAGAGTGCCTGCGCTCATCGTGAAGACCTCCGTTATTTTGATTGTCCGATTGGATTTGTGACAAATTGTAATTAACCACAAATCACTAACAATTTGCAAGAGCATTTTCCGGGACAGATTTCCCGATTGCCGACAGAATGATAATCGCCCTTGACAGAAGCCACCGTGTGGCATAATCTTGTCCGTTCAGGTAATCTTGCTACATCCCTGGTTTTCATCTATTTTACTCAAAGAGGTACACATGACTGGGAAAAAGCTGCTGCTGCAGGCCTTAAAAGAAAATGGCGTCAAATACATTTTCGGCTATACAGGTGGGGCTATTATGCCGATTTTTGACGAAATGGATAAAATGGGTCATTTTCATTTCGTCATGTCACGACACGAGCAGGGAGCGGCATTTATGGCCCAGGGCGTCTCACGGGCTTCGCTGTCTTCCGACACTCGGCAGATCGGCGTCTGCATGACAACTTCCGGTCCCGGGGCAATGAACCTGGCAACCGGTATTGCCGATGCACACATGGACTCAGTGCCGATAATAGCGATAACCGGACAGGTTACCACCGGGGTCATTGCCACCGACGCTTTCCAGGAAAGCGATGTTATCGGCGTGATGATGCCGATCTGCAAACAGACCTATATGTTGCTTGCCGCGGCGGAAGTTGAAGTGACGGTGCACGAGGCCTTTTACGTGGCCACTACCGGGCGGGGCGGCCCGATTGTCATCGATATACCAAAGGACGTGCAAAACCAGAGCGTGCCCGACACCTACCGCTTTGATGCGAAAAAGTGCCGCCCGACCCTGCCCGGCTTTTTTTATCACCCTACCCCGGAGCGGGAGCCGTTACGGCGGGCCATTGAGATGATAAACCACAGCCTGCGCCCGGTTATGTTCTGTGGGCACGGGGTCATCAACAGCAACAGCGGCGCACTGTTGCAGCAATTTGCCGAGAAAGTTAATATCCCCATTGCCTTTACCCTGCACGGCCTGTCGGCTCTACCGGCCGATCATCCGTTGAGCCTCGGCATGATGGGCATGCACGGCACCGTCGAGGCAAACAGGGCCATCATGGAGGCGGATCTGCTTATTTCTTTCGGCATGCGCTTCGACGATCGTGTCACCGGCAGGCTCAGCGAGTATGCACAGCATGCCGACGTTATCCATGTTGAGATTGACCCTTCGGAAATAGACAAAAATGTTGCCTGCTCGGTGGCCATCAACGCCGATGTCTACCGGACCCTGCATGTGCTGCTCGGCGACCCAATGTTGACGTTTAAGCCACGACGACGCTGGTTTGAAAAGATAGACGGCTTTCGCCGGGTGATGTCCGAAGACCTGCGTCGGGAAATTGACGGCTGCGTCGGTGATAACGGCAGGTTGCTGATGAAATCGATCATTCACCAACTCTCTGAACTGACCAAAGGCCAGGATCTGATCGTTCCCGATGTCGGCATGCACCAGATGATGGCGGCACGTTTCTATAACTACCAGACGACCAACAGCTGGTTTGCCTCCGGCGGTGCCGGCACCATGGGGGCGTCGCTGCCGATGGCCATCGGCGTCAAGCTGGCCCGCCCCGCCGAGCGGGTTTGGTCAATCAGCGGCGACGGCGGCTTCCAGATGAACATCCAGGAACTCGGCACCATTATGGAGCAGCAGCTCGACGTGAAGATCATCCTGCTCAACAACGGCCATCTTGGGATGGTGCGGCAGTGGCAGACACTGTTCTTTGACGGTCGCTATGCCGGAACCCCAATGCAGAGTCCCAACTTCGGCCTGATCGCCGAAGCCTACAACATCCCCTACCGTAAAGTCGACAAGCCGGAAGAGATCGCTTCGGCCCTGCAGCAGGCAATAGAGCATCAGGGGCCGATTATGCTCGAGTTTATCTGCGATGCAAGTGAAGTTATCCTGCCGATGATACCCAGCGATGGCGGTTTTAATGACATGATCGTCAAGAGGCCCAAGCGCAAAAAAACAGCGACCAGTGACAGCAAGGGAGAAAAATCATGATTCGACGTGCTATCTTGGCTTTTATGCTCGATCGTCCCGGGGTGCTCAACAAGGTATCGATGCTCATCCGTAAAAAGATGTACAACGTCGACACCTTGACTGTCTGCAGCTCACGGGTTGAAGGGATCAGCAGGATGACCATTACCCTGCAGGAGGACGATCAAGCAAAGGTCACCCAGATAATCAAGCAGCTGGAAAAGTTCACCGAGGTGATCTCGGCCAAGGAACTCGATACCGACCATAGCTACTGGCGGGAAGTGGCGATCGTCAAACTTGAAGTCGACAGCGCCCACCTGGAATCCTTTCACGGACGATATAATTTTGAGGTGCTTGACCAAAAGGGCGAGGATATCCATATCCTCCAGGGAGCCGGGGCAACCGGGCGCATCGATACCTTTCTTGACGAGGTCGGGCGGCAGTACATTATCGAGATTGCCCGCACCGGAGTGACGGCCCTGGAAAAATAATAAGAAGGATCGTGTGCGGCAGGGGTTCTCATTGCCGACAAATAGCCATCCCCCCTTTACCTCCAGCGTAATCTGCTTTACCAATAATGGTAATGCAGTATAACAAGAAAAACTCTACATGGAGCAGAGACAATGGCGGATCTACAACAACGTATTCTTCATATTCTTCATAAACCACAGCTTGCCGCTTTAGCGACGGTGACCGAGAAAAATAATCCCTGGGTTCGTTATGTGGTAACGGTCGGCGACGGAGATCTGGTAATCCGATGCGCGACCTTTGTCGACTCACGTAAAGTTCAACAGATAGAAAACAATCCTAATGTGCATTTAACCTGCGGCGTCACCAGCCTGCAGGAAATGCGTCCCTATCTGCAAATCCAGGGCCAGGCCCAGGTCACCACCGACAAGGAAGAACGTCATAACTTCTGGAACGACTTACTCGCACCCATCTTTTCCGGTCCCGATGATCCGAAATATTCGATCATTGTTATCGAACCCTACCGAATAGAATATTGCACTCCAGGCAGCTGGGAACCTGAGGTGTGGACAAGATAGGCCCTCTGTAAATAAGAGAACATGGCTAAAACCGTGCGGGAGACCTGCAGTATGTCATGCAGGTTACAACGCAGTGCAGGCCACCACTGAAGCGGCGGCAGCTGTCTTAAAAAAAATATGTCGTTCATTTATTGGCGTATCTCCTTTCTGATGTATTAATGAGATGTGAGAGCCAAGCCTGCTGTCTGTTTGTGACATCTTTTTTGCGACAAAGGCTTTTCTTCGGCATTATTTCGCTCAGCTATGCCGAAGAAAAGGCCAACCGCCAATGTAAAGGAGACATTAATCACTTTTTATTTCATTCTATATATAAATTCCCCCTATATCTTTTACTCCAAGAGTATTATGTTTTTCTCATAATAGGTTCGCGGTACACTCTAACAACAGAAGAGGAGGACGATCGATGAAAATAATTGTTATCGCATGTGTGGGTTTACTCTTAATGTTTACTTATGGTTGCAGCAGTGAAGACGCAAAAGAGGCTGCTGAAACAACCAAAGAAACCGTAATAGAAACCCAGGAGAAGGCTGCTGAAATGGCCAGTGACGCTGTCTCCGCCACTAAAGATGCCGCAGTCGAAGCAAAGGACAAGGCGGCTGAGATGATAAACGGTACCAATGATACCAGCGAAACCAGTGATACCGTGAAAAAACCCAGGAAAAGACCCGCGCTCGAAGGCTGCTGACAACAGCACGCAACACAGCAATAGCCATAATCAATACCGCCGCTGAAACGTCAATGGTAGAAAAAGACATATGACGTTTCAGCGTATTTTTTTGCCGTTTTAGGTGTGTTATAGCGAAGGCTTGATTGTGCAATACCGTGACGAGAAGGCAGAACGAATCAGAGATTCCGGTCTAGATGTTTGTACCAGACATTCATACTTTCCAGAGCCCCTGAGATCTGGGTATTGTTGACCAATGTGCCGGCGAAAGTATAGTGGTTTCTGGCAAAAGTAATATTCATACCGAAGCTGGTCGCCCTGGCAATGGTGTAACAGGTCTTGATAGCCGCCTCTGCCATCAGGGTTTCCAGTTTTTGCAGCAGAACACCAGCGAGGCCCCGGCCCCGGCCGTTTGCATGGGTGGCAAAGTCAGTCATCTCGGCATTGGCCATCTTTTCATCGACTTCCGCCGAAGCGAGAGCCAATAATTTTTTATCCTGCCAGACTCCCGCATAGAGCACATTGTCAGCCATGGTTTGCTGCAGATATTCCGGATCATTTATCGGAAAAGGATAGCTGGCAAAAACCTGGTGGTACAATTCGCTCATCTGCAGACAATCAGCCGGTGTCGCCAGACGGACCTCAAGCCCCTGACTGATTTCATAATGATGCGGCTCGAGTACTTTTTCACGTGCTCGTGCCAATACCGACTGAACTCGTTCGCAAGCAGAATCAAGCAGACGATCCGGATGATAATAACGGGCCATGAAGAGGCCATCTTCCCGACCATCGTAAAAATTTGGGACAGCGGCTTCGAGCCGGTAGCTACCCTGTTCAAAAAGAGTTCTACTCCCGGCCGGAATCTTGGCAAATATTTTTGTATACCCTTTTCGCCTGGCCAGTGCATCGATGTGATGAAGAATGCCCGGCAAATCAGCTTTGTCCAGTTTCATCAGATAGACCCGGTTGCTCCCCGGGCCATGCTGAATTAATGAACTGCCGAAATATTCAATTCGATCAATTGTCGTCACGCCGTTCCATCCGGGTGTTATTTTGTGGAGTCAGACTGATCGTTTTATCAGAGTCTGAAAGCAGCCTTTCTATGCCGGTAATTGCCATTTCATCACCATCCTCAAGTTTGAGTTGTAGATGGCAATCGCCACAATTCCGATCACAGAATTTCGTTTTATAGCTATCCGGCTCCGTGTAGGTTGTAATCACCCCTTCGTAATTTCTCAATATCACCTTGTTCGTCGATAGCGAGATCAGGTAGTTGGGGATAAGTGGTATCTTACCGCCACCACCAGGTGCGTCAACCACATAGGTCGGCACGGCAAAGCCGCTGGTATGGCCGATGAGCGCTTCCATGATCTCGATGCCCTTGCCGATGGGTGTACGAAAATGCGACAGTCCTTCGGAAAGATCGCACTGGTAAAGGTAGTACGGTCGGACCCGGTTTTCAACAAGTTTGTGGACCAGCGCTTTCATAATCCTCTGACAGTCGTTGACACCTGCCAAGAGCACCGACTGATTCCCCAGGGGAATTCCCGCATCGGCAAGTTTTTTCAGCGCCTGGCGGGAAGAACTGGTCATCTCGCGCGGATGATTAAAATGGGTATTGACCCAGAGCGGATGGTGTTTTTTCAACATATTCACCAGTGCATCGGTAATGCGATACGGCAGAACCACCGGCATCCGGGTGCCGATACGAATGACCTGGACATGGTCGATCTGCCGCAACTCGGTGAGCAGCCAGTCGAGGTGAGTATCGCTCAGCATCAGTGGATCACCGCCGGAGAGCAAGACATCACGCACCTCGGGGGTATTGCGAATATAGTCAATCCCCGCCCGAATCTGCTCCCGATTGGGAATCGAATCGACATCACCTACTTTGCGTTTGCGGGTACAATGGCGACAGTACATGGAGCAGACATTGCTGACATGGAAGAGAACCCGATCCGGATAGCGATGGGTGATCCCCGGTACCGGGCTGTCCTTGTCCTCGGCCAGTGGATCAGCCATATCACACTTTTCAATCTCCAGCTCATGTGCGTCGGGGAATGCCTGGCGAAAGACCGGATCGTTACGAAAGTCATTGCGATCGATCAAGGAAAGATAATAGGGCGTAATCGACATGGGAAACTTCCTCATGGTCAATTCGACCTTCCGCTTTTCAAGCGGCTTAAGTTCGATATTCAGCAGTTTTTCGAATGTTTCGACATCGGTGATAGAATTTTTGAGCTGCCAATGCCAGTTTTTCCACTGGGACAGATCTACTTTGTCGTCACTGAGATTGTCGGCTATTTCTTGCTGGTTGTTGGAAAAAATATTAATTGTCATGATGTTACAAATCCTTGCATGCAACGAACAGGTGCCTCACAGTAGACCAAAATGATCTACATCGAAGCTAGGAGCTTGCCCGAGAATTGGCGTTTTTTCTCAGACAGTCTCCTTGAGGTTCGTTGAGCTCTATGCTGGTTGTACCGCGACCTGCGGCAGATTATAGACGTTTACGTCCAGATCCTTTTTGCTTCAGGTTCCAGAAAACTTTTCGTCTTTTCTTTGTCTTATTTTCTTACAGGATGCTCAAAAGGAGAACAAAAATCATTTATTGATCAAATGGTTAGTGTATGAACTATATTAGCAGAAACATTTCTGTTTGTCAAGGGCGAAACTGTGCCAAGAGCAGCCGAGCCCCCAGCTTGCACCCCAGCTTGCTCCTCATCCTACCTTTTGGCAGGTAGAGGAAGCTGGTGCCGGGGAGATATTTATTTTTTGCGGGATATGGGGCCTGTTTCCAGGGCAGGAGCAGCCCCGATATGGCCGGCTTCCATCAAATCGACAAGTTTTTCCAGAGCCATGGTAATAGAGATCTGCTCGGAGTCCGGCAGTTCAACAAGGGCGTTGACCAGCGTGTCCTGCAGAAGAGACGGCGTTGCTGCCACTAATTGCTTGCCGGCCGACGTGATGCAGATATGGATGAGACGACGATCTTTGCTGTCGCGACTGCGCTGCACCAGTTTTTTTTCTTCCAGCCTGTCTATAATGCCGACGATAGTGCTGGGACTGAGGTACACTTTTTGCGCCAGCCGGGCACTGGTTATTGGGCCGCTTTCCATCACCGCCAGCAGGCAAGCGAGCTGGGGGCCGGTGATTTTATACTGGGTCGTCAGCTTGTGTGAATGGATGTCTACCGCCCTGATAATACGGCGCAACGCTTGCAAAATGCGCAGTTCATAACTTTGTGCGGGAATATGCGGGTCCTGATTGTTCAGCGTTTTATTCTCTGATACATCTTTCTTCATTTTTATTTAGCCCGCACAAAGACAAAGATAACACTGTCGGATTGTTTGTAAGCTGTAAAAACATCCTGCTCAAAACTATCCGCCTCACTTGCTGCTTTGCCGAAAATTTATCCCATTTGTTTCTCTTTATCCATGATTTTTCGATTTTTTCTCCGCTCTCCCCTGTCGCTGGTTCTATCGGCGAGATGCTTTGTCTGCAAAGGATGTTGCGCCTTGCTGGCGAAGTGGTAGTATGACTTCTTTGATGGCGTCGTAAAAACTCTTCATCTTGTTCGTAGTTGCCTATTTTTCCAGCACGCCCCATATGAAAAAAACGATCGCTCTGCTTGCGCTTCTCGCGGCTTTCCCGCCGCTCTCTACCGATATGTACCTGGCGGCTCTTCCACTGCTGGTTGATTCCTGGCAGCAGCCGCTTGCCGTTGTCAATCTGACCTTGATCGGATTTTTCGTCACCTATTGTGCCTTTCTGCTCATCTACGGACCACTGTCGGATCGCTACGGCAGGCGGCCGCCATTGCTTTTTGGCCTGATAATCTATATTATTGCCAGCCTATTCTGCGCTGTGGCAGAAAACGTTCAGCAGATGATACTTGCCCGGGTGCTCCAGGGCGCCGGGGCGGCGAGCGCCTCGGCCATTGCCTTTGCCATCTGCAAGGATCGCTTTGCCGGGAATCTGAGACAACGAATTTTCCTCCAGCTCGGGGTAATCGTCGCTGCTGCACCAATGATCGCACCGATAATCGGCGGCTGGATTATTGAATCGTACTCCTGGCGTTTGGTTTTTGTTCTGCAGGCCATTATGGGGCTGGTTGCCGGAGTCGGCGTCTGGCTGATGGATGAGTCACTGCAGGAGTTCAACACGGAGAAACTGACCAGGGTTTTTACTGGTTATATGCGGCTGATCGGCAACCCGCGTTTTTTCCTGCTCACCCTGGCCTTATCCTGCCTCGGTGTACCATTCTTTGCATTTATTGCCGTGTCATCGGACATATACATACATCAACTCGGATATTCCGAGCGGGAATATGGCTATATCTTTGCCTGCAATGCCTCGGCCTTTATGCTCGCCCCCCTGGTTTTTTCCAGAGTCGCACGCCGATTCAACCTTACCCGTCTGCTTCCAATCAGTTACCTGGGAGTTCTCATTGCCTCCGTGCCGATGCTTTTCACCCTTATTCCGCAGCCCTTCCGATTGGCGCTACCGATGTGGTTTCTCACCTTCTTTTTTGCCTTCGGCAGGCCGCCCGGCAATAATCTTATCCTTGAACAGGTCGAGCAGGATGTTGGGTCGGCGTCGTCATTGATGATCTTTATGTTCTTTATGACCGGGGCCTGCTCGATGTGGTTTATTTCCCTTGGCTGGCAGGATGCTGTCCGGATTCTCGGGTTGCTGGGAATAGGATCGGCCACCCTTACCCTGGTGGCCTGGCTAACCATTGATCGCCTGTTACATCTAAAAATGCCATCATAATTCATTGTCATGGGATGTTGCACTGGAACAAGCAGGCCAAACATGAGCGCGGCATTATTAATTTCACCAAAATGCCGCGCTCATATGTTGCTCTTCGTTAACTTCGGAAATGCCGGGAGATGAGGGAAAATTGCTTTATCCAACAGCACATCCCTCGAACACCTTTATAATGATCAGACAAGGTCAAATCGATCCAGGTTCATGACCTTATTCCAGGCTGCAACAAAGTCATTGACAAACTTTTCCTGAGCGTCAGCCGCGGCATAAAATTCAGCCAGGGCACGCAGCTCTGAGTTTGAACCGAAGATCAGATCGACACGTGTGCCTGTCCACTTTGATTCACCGGTCTTGCGGTCGCTGCCTTCAAAAACGTCTTCATCGGCAGAGGTCGGCTTCCAGACCGTGCCCATTTCGAGCAGATTGATAAAGAAGTCATTGGTTAAGCTTTCCGGACGATCGGTGAAGACACCGTGCCTGGTTTGTCCGAAGTTGGTGTTCAAAACCCGCATGCCACCAACGAGAACCGTCATCTCCGGAGCAGTCAGTGTCAGCAATTGCGCCCGATCAACAAGCATTTCTTCGGCCGGAACGATGTATTTGGTTTTGAGGTAGTTGCGAAAACCATCTGCCTCAGGCTCAAGGACAGCAAAGGACTCAACGTCGGTCTGCTCCTGCGTAGTGTCCATGCGTCCCGGTGAAAAGGGAACCGTCACCTCGTGACCGGCATTCTTCGCCGCCTTTTCAATGCCTGCACAACCAGCCAACACGATCAGGTCAGCTAGAGAGACCTTCTTACTGAACTCGCTTTTAATGCCTTCGAGGGTCGCCAGCACCTTGGCCAGTTGATCCGGCTGGTTAACCTGCCAATCTTTCTGCGGAGCAAGGCGAATACGGGCCCCGTTCGCCCCCCCGCGCATGTCGGATCCGCGAAAGGTCGATGCCGAAGCCCAGGCGGTTGCAACCAACTCGGAGACAGACAGACCGGAAGCTAGAATTGTATCTTTCAGGACGGCAATGTCATTATCATCAATCAGTTCATGATCAACAACAGGGACAGGGTCTTGCCAGATAAGCTCTTCGGCAGGAACTTCCGATCCGAGATAACGTGCCCGAGGGCCCATGTCACGGTGGGTCAGCTTGAACCAGGCGCGGGCAAAGGCATCCGCAAATTCCTCCGGATTCGCCAGATAATGCCGTGCAATCGGCTCGTAAATGGGATCAAAGCGAAGGGACAGATCCGCCGTAGTCATCATCGGTCGACGCTTCTTCGACGGATCGTGCGCGTCGGCCACCATGTCTTCATCATCCACGTCCTTGGCCAACCACTGATTTGCGCCGGCGGGGCTCTTGACCAGTTCCCAGTCGTATTTGAACAGTACCTTCAGGTAGCCCATGTCCCAAGTGGTCGGGTTCGGTTTCCAGGCTCCCTCGATGCCGCTGCTGATGGTATCACCGCCTTTGCCACTCTTGTAGCTACTCTTCCAGCCCAGCCCCTGTTCCTCAATTGGCGCGGCTTCGGGCTCTGGCCCTACATGCGATGCATCGCCTGCGCCATGGCATTTTCCGAAGGTGTGCCCGCCGGCGACGAGCGCGACGGTCTCTTCGTCGTTCATGGCCATGCGGGCGAAGGTTTCTCGAACATCAACGCCGGAGGCAACGGGATCGGGGTTGCCATTCGGACCCTCCGGGTTGACATAAATCAGACCCATCTGAACAGCTGCGAGGGTATTTTCCAGTTGCCGCTCCCCTGAATAGCGTTCGTCACCCAGCCAGGTATCTTCAGCCCCCCAGTAAATGTCTTTCTCCGGCTCCCAGATATCCTCACGCCCACCACCAAAACCGAATGTCTTGAAGCCCATCGATTCCAGAGAAACATTACCGGTAAGAATCAACAGGTCGGCCCAGGATATTTTTCTGCCGTACTTCTGCTTAATCGGCCAAAGCAACCTGCGCGCCTTGTCGAGGTTGACGTTATCGGGCCAACTGTTGACAGGCGCAAAGCGCTGGTTACCAGTGCCTCCGCCACCGCGACCGTCTGCCGTGCGATAGGTGCCGGCACTGTGCCAGGCCATACGGATAAAGAAGCCTCCATAGTGTCCCCAGTCGGCTGGCCACCAGTCTTGTGAATCCGTCATCAACTTGTGGAGATCTCTCTTTACGGCATCGAGGTCGAGACTTTTGAACTCTTCAGCATAGTTGAAATCTTCACCCATCGGGTTGGACTTGGAGGAATGCTGGCGCAGCATATCAAGCTGCAACCGATTCGGCCACCATTCACGGTTCGACCTTTTCGCTGCGTGCTTACTCTTTTGACCTGTTACGGGGCATTGGCTGTTATCACTCATAATGTTACCTCCTTTGTTGTTGAAAATCACCCTTTGTGCTGCGTGGGTGTTACAAACGGCGTATCACGTGGTGTCACGTGTAACTGATTAACATTGCATAGACGACAAAACCTTAAGTATGCAATTAACGGTATGCAATCAACGGCCAGACGACGTACCTCTAAATTTTCTAACATATTTATTACGTGATGTCTCTGATGCAAGGCAATGTAAAAAGCATCCAGCCCATAGTATGGACTGGAGTTAAGATGTCTATAGATAATGATTTTCCAGCATATGCAAAAAAAATATTATTTCTGGCAATCAGGACAGATTCCATAAAAATCAAGACGATTAGCCAGTATTTTAAACCCGGTTTCTTCCATCATTTTGCTGGTGATTTCATCCAAGTCTAACTGCTCGGGATCAATAATTTTTCCACATTCAGTACAAATCACGTGAGGGTGGGGATAAGGTTTTTTCCCATCATACCTGTTGCCAAGATCACTGAACTCCAGTTCAAGTATCTCTCCTTCACGTTTCAGAAGATGTATAGTCTTGTATACTGTTGCCAAGCTCATCGTGGGGTAATGCGCAATGAGCTTCGCATGAATACCCTCTGCGGATGGATGATCTGAACTGCTTGCGAGAACATCCAGCACGGCGTATCGCTGAGGCGTAATTCGACAATCACTCTCTTTAAGCCTTTTGATCATCTGTTGCAGACGCATTTCTGAAGAATCTTTCTGTAAGTTTGATATCATTATCTCAAAATTCTTACCCCTTGGGGTATTGAAAAGAATTCCGACTTGCTGTCCATTTGCCGCATTTAGATTTTCACTGTTTATAGATAACCATTATTGACAGCAAAACAAGAAATGTCAACTGACATTTCTTTTGGCAAGTAACTTTAGCTGGAAAAAGGATCAGTCTCGAAAAGTCATTTCTTTGCAGCAGTTGTCTTTTTCAACAACATTGTGCACCGCACCTTCAGGAATGCCTGCTGGTCAATCTTTTCTTAAAGACTTTGCCGGTGCACGACCATGCCCGGGCCTTCAATGCGGGTTTACTATTTTCTGATGTTTTCTTCTGTACGGATGGATGGGTTGTATTTTCCCCATCCATCCGTACAGGGCGCTAATGAAACACGTTGTCATTCCGATACGGCTTTTCGTGTTTCGACATAATGTGCCGCCGCCAGGGCTGCGGTGCATCCGTCTGCCGCGGCAAGCACAATCTGGTTGGCATACTTTTGCCGGAGATCACCCACCGCAAAGATACCGGGAAGAGTCGTCTCACATTTTTCGTCTGTAATAACATATCCGCTGGTGTTCATTTTTATTCCGGCCGGAACAAGCTGGTTGTTCGGGGCGAAGCCGACAAAAATAAATACACCCTCGGTATCTAAATCCCGAATATCACCAGTCTGCGTATCTTTTAATGAAATGCCGCTTACACCGCTGGTATCCGAGTTAATTTTCGTGACCACTGCATTGTAGATAATTTCGATGCGCGGTTCGGCGAATACGCGCTGCTGAAGGATGCGACTGCCCCGGAATTCATCTCGCCGATGGATCAGGTAGACCTTCTTGGTGATTTTCGCAAGATAAAGAGCGTCTTCCAGAGCGGTATCGCCGCCACCGACAACGGCGACAGTCATGCCCCGGAAAAAAAAACCGTCACAGGTCGCACAATAGGAAACTCCCTTGCCGAAATTCTCAATTTCGCCGGGGGTGTTCAACTTTTTGGCCGTGCCCCCGGCCGCCAGGATAACCGCATGGGCCTGCAAAACGGTGCCGTCGGCTAAACGTACCGAATGGCAGTCAATTCCCGGTTCCGTAGCGCTGACTTCCTTTTCAAGAATTTCAAGGTCATATGATTTGGCGTGCTGCAGGAATTTTTCACCCAGTTCAAAACCGCCAATCTCCATAATACCAGGGTAATTCTCGACTTCCTTGGTAATAGCTACCTGTCCTCCAAAAACTCCCCGTTCGATGAGCACAGTTTTCATAGCGGCACGCATGGCATACATCCCTGCAGTCAAGCCGGCAGGTCCACCACCGACGATTATCACGTCATATATTTCATTTTCCACCATTTTATTCTCCTTGTTTCTTCATGAGGTACTTAAATATGGTCAGCGCGCCTTTTATCAACCTGCGTCCCGGCGGCAGATGTTTCGCTGGCCAACGCCAGACCTGCTGGACTCCTGTCATTATTCAATGATTTGTTGGCTTTGAATTCTATAAATTGCCCCACCTTTTCTCATTGAAATAATATCGACAAAACCGGGGGGTAAGAAGAAAAAAAGCACCTACCGAGTGAACGATAAGTGCCTGAAATCATTGGAGCGGGATACGCGATTCGAACGCGCGACTTTCAGCTTGGGAAGCTAACACTCTACCACTGAGTTAATCCCGCTTCATTGTGCGCACAATATAGAATCAGGCGAGGATTTTGTCAAAGCCTTTTCTCATGGCTGCGCATATCGCCTCGCAGGTAGTATATCGCAGTATCCGCTCAGCTCTGCAGGCATCCTTTGACAACCAGGGTGAATTCCGATCCCTTACCCTCCTCACTGGTCACCTCGATTTTACCGTTATGGGCCTGGGCGATATGCTTGACGATGGCAAGCCCCAGTCCGGTTCCCCCGAGCGTCCGGCTCCTGGCCTTATCGCTGCGGTAGAAGCGCTCAAACAACCGGGGCAGATGTTTTTTGGCGATGCCGCAGCCGGTGTCACGCACGACGATCCGCACGGTATTTCCCTGGCCATTTTCACTGACCACGCCCTCAATCGTGACCGTATCCCCCTTTTTACTATAGGTGATACCATTGATCAGTAGATTGACCAGGGCCTGTTCGAGGAGGGTGGTATTCATTTCGACAAGAATATTTTCCGCACAGTCGCTGACTACCTTGACCCCAACCTCATCAGCCTTGAGTTGACAGGTCTGGATGGCCGACTCGATCACCGGCCGGAGCGGCTCTTGTTTAAGGCGGATCTGATCCTGTTTGGAATCTTCTTCAATTCTCGACAGGGCGAGAAGATCATCGATAATAGTGGTCAGCCGCTCGGACTGATGCAGAACAATTTGCAGAAACCGTTCGGCGTCTTCGCGAATGTCGAGTGCGCCGTCAAGCAGGGTCTCGACATAGCCACGAATGGAGGTGATCGGCGTGCGAAGTTCATGGGAGACGTTGGCAACGAAATCCCGGCGGACATTCTCCAGCCGACGGAGTTTGGTGACATCGTTCATAACCACCAGTACACCGACATGCTCGCCGACACCATTGCTCAAGGTGACGATATTGGTCTGTAAAAAACGGTCACCGCCGATATCATGAAAAACTATTTCCTCCTCAAGACATTCCTTACTCGCCAGGGTGTGGCTGATTTGCTGCTGCAGATTGACGTTGCGCACAATCTGCTGCACTATCCGGCCTGGAGCGGTCTTTCTGTCCACGTTGAACAATTGTGCCGCGGCATCGTTGAGGCTGATAACCCGCTCCTCCGTATCGATGGCGATAACCGCCTCGACCATGCTCGAAAAGACAGTTTCCAGCTGATTCCTATGGGTAACGATGGCCTGAATTTTTTCATCCAGGAGTTCAGCCATACGATCCATGGAGGAGGCCAGAGTAACCACCTCAAGCGATGCGGTTTTTTTCGCCATCGGCAACATCCTCTCACTGAAATCTCCCCGGGAAAACTGCTCGGCACTCTTGGTCATCTGCTCCAACGGCTTGCTGATATTGCGGGATATAAGCAGGGTGATAACACCGGCGAGAAGCATAATCGCCATCGATCCCATGCCCATCCGGGTTTTAATCGCCGTGAGGGTTTTATCCAATGAGGCAACTGAAACCGAGGTCCTGAGCACCGCATTTATTGCCGCACCGCCTGCATTGTTTCCCGCAGCTTCCTGCAACGGCACGCGCAGCGGAAGAGCCACATAAAGCAGCATCTCATCAAGGGTATTACTAAATCGTCTCGACGTGCCGATGCCACCGGCAAAGGCCTCTTCCACCTCGGGACGATGCCGGTGATTATCCATTATCTTCGGATTTTCATTAGAGTCGGCAACAACCTTACCATCTTCTAAGATAACGGTAATCCGTGTTCCCGATTCCCGCCCTGCATTGACGGCATATTCCCGCAGCTTTTCATCCCGCCCCTCGGCCAGATATTCCGTCACTCTGCCACTGATCAGGTTGGCCCGGGCTTCGAGGTCGCCTTCCGTCTCCAGAAGATAAAATTCCCTCAAAGAACTGGTGCCGTACCAACCGACGGCAATGACAGTGATAAGAATAGTCAGGATATTGGCCGGAAAAATCTGCCAGACCAGTTTATTGGGTTTCCACATAGCTCTAGGCCTCTGCCTCCGGCGCTGATCGATAACGATAGCCGATACCCCGGACAGTTTCGATCATTTTGCCGTATTCGTTTAGTTTTTTACGCAGGCCAAAAATCTGTACATCAATGGCTCGAGGGGTTATAAGAAAGTCATAGCCCCGGGCATAATCAATGATCTGCTGACGGGTAAAAACCCAGCCGGGCTTTCCGGCGAGAAGAGAAAGAATGCTGAATTCCGTCGAGGTCAGCTGCACATCGGTGCCATTCACCTTCACTTCATGTCGGCCCTTGTCAATCTCCAGTCCGTCGACGACAATGACCGATTTTCTCGAATCATCGGCCTCGCTCTGGTCGGCAAATGATCGTTTGATCACCGCCTTTATTCTGGCGATCAGTACTTTGGGGCTAAAAGGTTTGGTTATATAGTCATCGGCACCGCACTCGAGGCCGGCCACCACATCTTCCTCTTCCCCTTTGGCCGTCAGCATAATGATCGGGATGGAACGTTGAATATTCGATTCAACTTTTCTCATCGCCGTACACACCTGCAAGCCGCTTATCCCCGGCAACATTAGATCGAGTAAAACACAGTCGATCTCTTCGGTCCGCAGTCGCTCCAATGCTTCTTCTCCGGAATCGGCGCAGGTAACATGAAAACCTGCTCTGATAAGATTATAGCTGACCAGCTGCTGAATATCCGCTTCATCCTCGACGACAAGAACATTAACTTTTGCCATAATGTATTCTTTTTTCAGTTTTTTAACTACTCCACCTCTGACAGCAAGCGGCATTGAAAACCATAGTCCCGTCAGATTTCCTTTCTTCGATATGCCCCTATCGTGTACCATTTTTTACTCCGCTGCAAGTCCCAATCCACCCTCCTAACCATATCTTAATACTTCCCTAACAGACAATAAACAATCTCCCTCTATTGTAACACGCATACGTACCGGAAAACGATTCCCGGCCTGTCCGGCATGGCGTGACATAACATTTTCTTAGAGGATTTCACCAAAATGGATCACCACTACACATTTCATCACGAGCTGACAAAACTGAACAAAAAGCTCCTCCAACTAAGCACCATGGTCGAAGAACGTGTGCGTACGGCAGCCCAGGCGATCGAAACCCAGGATCAAGCAGTCATACAGAATCTCATTGTCTCGGATTACGAGGTGGACGACATGGAGGTCGAGATCGAGGAGGACTGCCTGAAGATCCTGGCCCTGCATCAGCCGGTGGCCACTGATCTCCGCTTTCTCATTGCGGTTATTAAAATCAACAACGAAATGGAAAGAATTGCCGACATCGCTGTCAATATCGCCAAGCGCGTCGACAATATTTCCAAATTCAATCATCCCGCGGCCATCTCCTATGATTTTTCAAAGATGAGCGACAAGGTCGTCTCCATGCTGAAAAACAGTATTGATGCCCTGATAAACAGCGATGTCAAACTGGCCAGATCGATATTTCATGATGACGACATCGTCGATGAATGCAGAAATCGCTGTTATGTGGACATAAAAGAAAGAATCAAAAAAGACCCCGATCATCCCGGCTATCACATCAACACCTATCTTCTTGCCCGCCATCTCGAACGCATCGCCGATCGTGCCGTCAATATTGCCGAAGAAGTCATTTACTTCGTGGAAGGCACTATCACCCGCTTTAATTGAGAGAAATGACTATGTATACTTTACTACTCCCCTGCATTCTGCTCCTCTCCGCCGGTGCCTATTATTGGGGGGCTTCTCGCGCCAGTAGCATTGCCGAAGCCTCGGGCGGCATGCGCTCCCTGCATTCCCTGCCAAGCCATTACGGCATGCTCACCGCCCTGAGCAGTGCACTTCCCGCCCTCTTGCTGTTTATCGTGTGGCGCATGGTGGAGGACACTGTCGTCACCTCTCTGGTGGCAAAAAGTCTGCCGGCTGAACTCCTGCAGATGTCCACCAACGAGCTCAGCCTCGTATTAAACGAGGTGAAAAACGTTGCCTTCGGTGGCTTTGGCGCACATAACACCACTCCGGCCATTGAGGCTGCCGCCGACCTGTATATGACAACCAGGAACTGGATGAGAAATCTGGTCGGCATCGGCACCGTCCTTTGCTGCATAGTGCCCGCCGTTATTGCCTACCGAAGTATCAATAAGGATTTACGCGCGCGAAATCTGGTTGAGGGCACGATAAAAATCTTTCTCATTGCCTGTTCCACGGTCGCTATTCTCACCACCCTGGGCATTGTTCTTTCGGTGGTATTCGAGTCATTGATATTCTTCCAGAGCGTCAATTTTTCCGAGTTTCTCTTTGGCCTGCAGTGGAGTCCGCAAACAGCAATGCGCGTCGATCAAGCAGGTTCCTCCGGAGCCTTCGGCGCCGTACCGGTCTTCGTCGGCACACTGCTCATCGCCATGATAGCCATGTCGGTCGCCATTCCGGTCGGTCTTCTTGCCGCTATCTATCTGTCCGAGTATGCCAGTTCGCGCATGCGCACCTGGGCCAAACCGATGCTGGAGATTCTTGCCGGCATTCCAACAGTCGTCTACGGCTTTTTTGCCGCCCTGACGGTTGCCCCGCTGATCAGAGACCTCGGTGAGTCTCTTGGTTTGCAGGTTGCCTCGGAAAGTGCCCTTGCCGCTGGCCTGGTAATGGGCATCATGATCATTCCTTTCGTCTCTTCGCTCTCCGACGACGTCATCCATGCGGTGCCCCAGTCCATGCGTGACGGCTCCCTGGCCCTCGGCGCCACCCGCTTTGAGACCATCAGCTATGTCATCATTCCCGCAGCTCTGCCGGGCATTGTCGGCAGTATCCTGCTGGCCGTATCCCGGGCAATCGGCGAAACGATGATCGTAGTCATGGCCGCCGGTCTCTCCGCTAATCTCACCTTCAACCCTTTGGAGGCGGTGACCACGGTAACCGTGCAGATCGTTACTCTGCTGGTTGGGGATCAGGAGTTTGACAGCCCAAAAACGCTTGCCGCCTTTGCTCTTGGCCTTCTGCTCTTTGTTTTCACCCTGTTTCTCAATTTTATTGCTCTGCGAGTCGTGCGCCGCTACCGCGAGCAATACGAATAATTCGTATACATGACATCGATCCCCAATATAGAACTGATAACATACTATTGAGATAAAAGAGCCATGAACAGTATTGATACGACCTCTGACCTCCTGAAACCGACGACAAGACTTAAACGACGCTACCGTGCGGAGAGATATTTTAAACGTCTCGGATTAACCGCTATTGCGCTCTCCCTGTCTTTTGTGGCGTTTTTATTTTTCACCATCTTCTCAGACGGCTACACGGCTTTCAAACAAAGCTATATCGAGCTGGATGTGCATTTTGCCACCGAAGAATTCACCCAGGAAAAACTGGCCAATGCCGATTATCCCGGTCTGGTGAAAGAAGCGATGCGCACCATGTTTCCCGAGATCACATCGAGACAGGAAAAAAGACAACTCTATAGTCTTATCAGTCCATCGGCAGCCTATACTTTACAGGATATGGTCGAAGCCGATCCGAAAATAATCGGCACCACCCAGAAAGTATGGGTGTTGGCCGATGACGATGTCGACATGCTCATAAAAGGTAAAATTGACCGTAATCTCGACGAAGGAAACCGGCGGATTCGGGACAATCAGCTCGTCTGGATTGACAGACTGATAATCGAGAAAAAACTAGAAACGAGGTTTAACAAAACTTTTTTCACCACCGGTGATTCACGGGAACCCGAACTGGCGGGTATCCTTGGAGCAGTCAAAGGTTCATTTCTTACCCTGATCATCACCCTGTCGCTGTCTTTTCCTATCGGCGTTGCGGCGGCGGTCTACCTGGAGGAATTTGCCCCGGAGAATAAATGGACGGATATCATAGAGATTAATATCAATAATCTCGCCGCCGTGCCCTCGATAATCTTCGGTCTGCTCGGCCTGGCCATATTTATCAACTTCTGGGGTCTACCCCGATCAACACCCTTGATCGGCGGACTGGTTTTGACCCTGATGACCCTGCCGACGATCATTATTGCCGGCCGTGCTTCGTTGAAATCAGTACCGCCATCCATACGAGAGGCGGCCCTTGGCGTCGGCGCCTCGAAGATGCAGACGGTGACGCATCATGTCCTTCCTCTGGCCCTGCCGGGGATGCTCACCGGGACTATTATCGGTATGGCTCAGGCCTTGGGTGAAACCGCGCCGCTGCTGATGATCGGCATGGTCGCCTTTATTGTCGATGTGCCGGGAAGTATAACCGATCCGTCTGCTGTTCTGCCGGTACAGATCTATCTCTGGGCAGACAGCCCGGAACGCGCCTTCACCGAGAAAACCGCAGCGGCAATTATGATCCTGCTGACATTTCTCATCACCATGAACAGTCTGGCTGTTTTTCTACGCAAGAAATTTGAAACCAAATGGTAACGGAATCCTAATAATTGGAGAGTATCTTTGCCATCGTTCCACCAAACAAATGTATAAGACAAACGTACAAAACAAACCTTCAAGGAGAAAAAAAATGAAAGCAACAAGTATTCTCGCAGCAGGTGCTCTGACCCTCGCTCTTACCGTTCCAGCCATGGCCGCCCGTGACTATATTTCCATAGTTGGGTCGTCAACCGTTTACCCCTTTGCCACCGTCGTCGCGGAACAGTTCGGTCAAACCACTAATTCCAAGACGCCCAAAATTGAGTCAACCGGCTCCGGCGGCGGCTTCAAACTTTTTTGTAGCGGCGTTGGCGTCCAGTTTGCCGACATTACCAATGCTTCCCGGGCAATCAAAGCAACAGAGATGAAAACCTGTGCCGACAACGGCGTCACGGAAATCGTTGAAGTGAAAATCGGTTATGACGGCATCGTCATTGCTAATTCTAAAACGGTTCCCGCTCTCAAACTGACCCGAAAGGATATCTTCCTCGCTCTCGCCAAAGAAGTACCCGACCCGGCCAACCCCGGCAAATTGATTGCCAACCCCTATACAACCTGGAAGGATGTCAACAGCAGCCTACCCGACACCAAAATCGAAGTTCTCGGGCCGCCGCCGACATCAGGCACCCGCGATGCCTTTGTTGAACTTGCCATGGAAAGCGGCGCCAAAACTTTTGATTTTATCAAAGCCATGAAAGGCACCGACAAAAAAGCATACAAAAAGGTCTGCCATACCGTGAGAGAAGACGGCGCATACATTGAAGCCGGTGAAAACGACAATCTCATTGTCCAGAAACTACAGGCAAATCCCAATGCATTAGGTATCTTTGGTTTTTCTTTTCTTGATCAGAATGCCGACGTCGTTCATGGAGCAAGCATCGAAGGCAAAGCACCGACCTTTGATGGCATTGCCGATGGCTCCTATCCAGTTTCCCGGCCGCTCTTTTTCTATGTAAAAAAAGCTCATGTGGACGTCATTCCGGGAATGAAGGGATTCCTTGCTGAATTCACCAGCGAAAAAGCATGGGGAGAAGAAGGCTACCTCACCGACAAGGGCATGATCCCTATGCCGAAAAAGGAAAGGGAAATGTTTCGTGACAATGTCGCCTCGCTCAAAACTATGGATATGAAGTAATCAGAAGTAATCATCACAAACAGCAGCAAAGAAAAACTGGCAGAGCTATCCCTGGTGCATCGGGATAGCTCTGCCACCCCGTATACAGCAATACCTATTAGAATAGCGGAGAATACACCATGGAACTCGCATCCAGAACCAGCAATCCGGCCTTCCCGACCATGCATAGCGCAGACATTGTCCGGGAAACCGACGAGGCGCATGCCTATACGACCGGCAGGAAAACCGTCGGCAGCCCTTTTGTCGACAATCCACGCATGACCTGCAGGGATGTCGAGGTCTACTACGGTGAGAACTGCGCCATCAACAAAATGAGCATCGATGTCGGTTGCAATGAAGTTCTGGCTATGATCGGACCCTCCGGTTGCGGCAAATCCACCTTTCTCCGCTGTCTGAACCGAATGAATGACACGGTTCCTTCCTGTCGCGTCATTGGCGACATCCGCCTTGACGACATTGATATCTACCATCCGTCAATCGACGTCGTGCCCCTGCGGGCACGGGTCGGTATGGTCTTCCAGAAACCGAATCCTTTCCCAAAGTCGATTTACGACAATGTCGCCTATGGGCCCCGGATTCATGGATTCACCAAGAACAAGGCCGAGCTCGATGAGATAGTCGAGACCTCTATTAAGAAAGCCGGGCTGTGGGAGGAAGTGAAGGACCGGTTGCAGGAACCGGGCACGGGACTGTCCGGCGGCCAGCAGCAGCGTCTGTGCATCGCCAGAGCCATCGCCGTGTCCCCCGAAGTCATCCTCATGGACGAACCCTGTTCCGCCCTCGACCCCATTGCCACGGCCAAGGTTGAAGAATTGATTGCCGAGCTGCGCACCCAGTTTTCCATTGTTATCGTCACCCATGCCATGCAGCAGGCGGCCAGGGTTTCCCAGCGTACCGCCTATTTTCATCTGGGCGACCTCATCGAAGTAGGCCCGACGGATAAAATCTTTACCAATCCCAAGCACCGACTGACGGAAGATTATATTACCGGCCGCTTCGGTTGATACGCTAGCGGATCGTCCATTCCACCGGGGAATAACAAAAAGGGAGAGGAGTGCCGGTTGGCACTCCTCTCCCTTTTTGTTATTCCATTATTTCTCTTCATCTTCACGTTCCGCTAAAAATCAACAACGAAGAGTGGGGGGAGGGAGCTCCTTCACCTGTCCTGTCCCATACATTTCATGCGCCGACAACCCCATCTCTTCCAAGACTAAGACTTGTCCGAATAACCGTTTAAGTATATAGTGAAATAAATCATTTTTGCATATGAAACTAAATCTTGCCACTGAGGAGAATATGGTGTTTTCCCCCGCTGTCGCTGAGTCGGAACTTCTGACCAGCTATGTGACCGTCGACGAAAATTGGATTGTGACCAACTGCAACCAGAAAGCTGCAATCATTCTTGACCGCGACCCCAAGGACATAATCGGCAAACACTGTCGGGAGGTCTTTTCAACCGACCCGCGTTTTGCCACCATCTGCTCCCAGATTATCTCCCTTAGTCTACAGGAAGAACATCCTGACGTTGAATTAACAAGTAACCCTGTCACCGGTGACAATAACGCCGTGCAGATGAGAATTATCCTCATCCCCGGAACCAACGGAGCCATTGTCGGGGCAATTATCGGCTTTACCGGTCTCTCCGAACCCCTGGCCGCCAGCCGTCTTGCCCTGAACAGCATCGCCGAGGGAGTGTTTACCGTCGACAAAAACTGGCAGATTACCAGTTTTAATGCAGCCGCGGAAAAAATTACCGGCTATAAGGAAGAGGAGGTACTCGGCAATTGCTGTAAAATAATTTTCAAGGCCAATATCTGCCGGAACAACTGTGCCATTTCCGATTGCATTCAGACAAAATCAGTGATTCAGGAACGAATGGCCTATATCGAGACTAAAGACGGCAAGTCTGTTCCGATAAAACTGAGTGCCGCCCCTATACTCGATATGTATGGTAATGTCATCGGCGGCGTGGAAACCTTTACCGATATCACCGCCACCCTGCAGTACGAACTTATTTTTCAAGCCGTTGCCGATGGCATTATTACCGTCGATGCACAAGGCAAGATCACTTCGTTTAACCGAGCTGCGGAAAAAATTACCGGCTATACGGCATCCGAGGTGCTGGGCCGACTGAGCTCCGAGGTCCTTCTGTCCAGTAAGAATTTCCGCAGCTGCCCTTTAAGTATCTGCATGGAGCAGAAAATTTCCCTCCTTGACCAGGAACTTTTCATGATCGGCAAAGACGGCTACTCCATCCCCGTCAGCGTCAGCGCTGCTCCTTTTATCGGTCATAACGGCGAAGTCATAGGGGGCGTCCAGTCCTTTAGAGACAATACCAACCGCCTCCAGCGAGCACTCATTCTCGATTCAGTGGCCGACGGTGTTTTCACTGTCGATCGCGAGTGGCGTATCACGTCGTTCAACCTTTCCGCCGAGCTGATCACCGGCTGGAACCGGGAATCGGCCATTGGCCGCTACTGCAGCGATGTCTTCTGTTCCTCCATCTGCGGCAAAAATTGCGCCATAGCCGAGAGTCTTTACAGCGGTCTGCCCGTTGCAGGTCGAACAATTACCATCAAAAACCGTAACGGCAAGAACGTCTCGGTGAGTATCAGCGCCGCACCGCTGGTCGACCACGACGGCAATGTCCTGGGCGGGGTAGAGACGTTTCGCGATCTCAGCGTGGAAATGAGTCTCCGGCAGCAGCTGTCGAAAAAATATACCTTTGATCAGATTATCAGCAAGAGTCCCGCCATGCAGCGCATATTTCAGATCATGCCGGAGATAGCCAAAAGTGAAAGCAATGTGCTGATCCTCGGGGAAAGCGGTACCGGCAAAGAACTCGTGGCCAGTGCCATTTTCCATGCCTCGGCCAGAAATGACAAACCTTTTATTGTGGTAAATTGCGGTGCCCTGCCGGACACCTTGTTAGAATCGGAACTCTTCGGCTATAAAGCTGGAGCCTTTACCGACGCCCGTAAAGACAAAATCGGCCGTTTTGCCGCCGCCGAAGGGGGCACGATCTTCCTCGACGAGATCGGCGACATTCCCCATTCCCTGCAGGTCAAACTCCTCCGGGTTCTGCAGCAGAAGGTGTACGAACCTCTGGGATCAAACGTTCCTATACAGGCCGACGTACGAATAATCGCCGCCACTAATAAAGACCTTCTTGAACTGGTCCAGCAGGGCACATTCAGGGACGATCTCTACTATCGCCTCAACGTGGTCAACATTCTGCTCCCTCCACTCCGCGAGAGACTCGAAGATATTCCCCTGCTCCTGGAACATTTCGTCAAAAAATTCCGTGTGGAAAAACAAAAAGATATTGTCGGCATAAGCGATGAGGTCGTTTCACTTTTGATGAAATACAACTATCCAGGCAATATTCGTGAGTTGGAAAACATCATCGAATACGCTTTTATCCTCTGTCCCGGGGGCTACATCCAGCTTGAACACCTGCCGGAAACATTCGGCGGACTGGAGAAGCAGGCGGACACTCCATTACTATTGGCCTACGAAGGCTTCTCACTTGAGGAAATTGAAAAAAGCGCTATCGAACTTTCTCTGCAACGCAACAAATGGAAAAAGATGCTTACCTGTAGAGAACTGGGCATTTCAAAGGATACCTTACGAAGAAAAATCGAAAAATACCAGCTAACCAATATACTTGACTCAGGCGGTTGATGTTCTTCCAATTAAACACAAAAAGATGAGAATTGTTTTTCAATATACCTTCACCGTACTCGCTCTGACCTTTTATGGTGGCCAGGTCTGACCATTTTTAGCCTCGCTGTCCCCCGTGCACCTGGGGACAATTATTCTTGCCGGCTTTGGCTTAGTGCTGCTCGCCAGACCTTTTTTGTACCGGGTCTTGATCCAGAACGCGACGTCTCTCACCCAATCAAAGAGAGCTCTTGTCCTCGACTTTGCACTGTGCTGCAGTGCTGGTATTATTATTAGCATCTACAATAAAATCGTCTTTGATGTTCCGCTGTCCAGTGTCGCCTCACTGATGATCGGCTGCATTATTGCAGGCTTTTTCATCGGTCTTGACTCATCCCTGACGCAGGAGAGAAAGGTTATTCTGCAGGCAGAAACAAGAGATGTTTTTCTATCTCCGCCCAAACGTCTATTTCCCATTACCCGAAAATTCACCTTTGTGGCGGTGACCACCTCAGTTCTGGTATCCCTCGTCCTCATCCTGGTTTTTAATCGTGATATCGCTTGGCTTGCCCAGACCGTCCAGGACGCCCAATCCATCCATGCGGCCCAACTGGCGGTCATCAGGGAAGTATTTTTTATTATGGCCGTCCTTATGGCGCTGATCGTCAACCTCATCTTCTCCTACTCCCGCAATCTGAAACTGCTTTTCGACAATGAGACCAGGGTACTAGAGCAGGTGCGCCAAGGGGATCTGTCAGCCAAGGTTCCTGTTGCCACCTACGACGAATTCGGCATCATCGCCGAACATACCAACCATATGATCGATGGATTGCGGCATCGATTTGCATTGATTACTTCCCTGAAACTGGCTGAAGAGGTGCAACAAAATCTTCTTCCACGACACAGCCCTCTTCATGAAAATTTTGAGATAAGCGGCACCTCCATCTACTGCGACGAAACCGGCGGTGATTATTATGACTACTTTCTTCTCCCGGAAGACAAGATCGGCATCGCCGTAGCCGACTCCTGCGGCCATGGCATCGGGGCAGCGATGCTCATGATATCAGTCAGGGCTTTTCTCACTGCAGCGGTGAGCGATTACCAGAATCCGGCGCAGCTTCTCCAGGTTATCAACAGATATGTTACCCGTGACTGCTCGAAATCCGGCCGTTTTACAACGATGTTTTTTTTAGAGATCAACCCTCGCTTATCCGAGCTTAAATGGGTTCGGGCCGGCCATGAACCGGCGGTGGTGTTCCATGCCTCGACTCAATCCTTTTCGCAACTCGGTGGCACGGGGCTTGTGCTCGGGGTAGATGACAACTTTACTTTTAAGAATAACACCATATCGACCTGTCGGGCGGGCGATATTATTATTATCAGTACGGACGGCATCTTTGAGACCCGCAATAGAAGCGATGAGATGTTCGGCCACCAGCGTCTGCAGCAGGCTATCCGCGAGCACGCGCATGAATCGGCGAGGATTATCCAGGAAGCTCTCATCGAAGAAGTAGATGCCTTTCGAGGAAAGGTGGCGCAGGAAGACGATATCACCCTGGTTGTCATTAAATTGGTCTGAACATCGACGGACGATACAGTTTGCTGCCTTTTCGCTTGCACTTCTTTTTCTATCTGGCCCAGCTTATGTTCAACAGAGGGATGATAGCAGCCCACGCCGACCGTGAGTAAGCCAGCGGAGGCTGCTCTTCTTCCATAAAAAAAGATTTGCCCAACGACGATGTGGACAAACCTTTTTTTTATTTACTGAAAGACAAAGTATCAGGAGGGTGTTTGCGTCTTTTCATTGCACGTTTCGATCCTCTGTTTTTTCTTTTTTTTTTGTATCCTGCGCTTTCTTGCGAGCGGCAATATCTTGTTCCTTGGCCTTTCTTTCGGCTTCTGCATCGCCGGCCAAGCGAAGACTTCTCGGAATCGCTTTGTCGACTATCGCATCACAGGTACACTGGATTTCTTTAGGACAGTCGGCTATTTCATGGCAGGTGGCATAGCGCAAAAGCTTTTTAATTCCGGCAATGGAAATGCCCTCATCATGAATGAGTCTACGCAGACAGCCTATCCAGGTAATATCGTTTGTTGAGTAGAGCCTACGGTTACCCTCACGACCGGGTTTAATCAGACCATTATCCTCGTAGATCCGCAATGTACGAGGATGAACGTCGAGTAATTTCGCGGCCACGCCAATGGGATAAATAGGCAAATCTTTCCGTAAAGGCTCTACCTTGGATTTCTTTTTCACTCTGGGCAATCTCCCGCAACATGAAATTGTAACTGTCGTCCCCAATGTAACTTCAGGCAATGAGAGAAAAATTGGGGATCAGACCACTGCTCAGTGGTTTTCCGAGACATGTCCACGGAACAACTTTTCCCCCATAAAGAAGGTCAGACCGCAAAATGCCAGACCGCCCAGCACGACGAGATTTTCATGCAGAGTAGGCATGTAAGTATGCAACTCCGGGTAATCAACTAGTCCCATTCCATGGTAAGCCGGTACCAGCTGGCCGACGATCACCAGGTCATAGCGCATAAAAAAGATGCCAATCATGCCCGCCAGAGCTGCGATAAACAGCGCATTCATATTCCGGCCTTTCACCGCCAAAATGATGCAAAAAGGGATTACCATGCCCAGTGCCACCTCACCTACCCAGAAATTCAATGCATACTGACCACTTAACAGCGTCTGCATTGCCAGATATTTTCCAGGAGGTTGACCGGTGACACCAGTGATCATCTTCCAGGCGGTGAAGAAGATGATGACGCCCATCATCAGAGCCCCCATCTTCGCCACACTTTCCATCGATTTCTTCATCTTCTCACTCATTTTCCAGCCATTGAACCGATAGGCAATGTAGGTAAAGAAGATAATCGCCACACAACCGGACATCGCCGCCGAAGTAATGAAATAAATCGGCATATAGGGGCCGTGCCAGAATTCACGACCATTCAAGAGTCCAAAGACCGCCCCGAGATTGGAATGGGCGACAATACCGGTTAACAATCCCGCCAAACCAAAACTGGTAGCGACTTTATGATTATTTTTCTGCAGCATGACGAACTCAATCATCATAAAGAAGAGATAGGCGCCATACAGGGTCCCCATCCACCAAATATTGGAGGTTGGATTGGCTCCGATGACATTACCGACCGGCATCCGCCAGGAATTTTCAATCTCGAAGGCAATGACCAGAAACCCCGCAATGATTGTCCCAATGGACATAAACACCGCCCGTTTGGCAATAGGATTGAAATTTTCAAAACCAAAGACATGGCCCACGGAAGAGACAATACACAGCCCCGTCGACGTCACCACGAAAAAGACATAGGCGGCAATCAGGATCCCCCAGGGCACACCACGGCTTACCCCAAAGGTATGTTCATGGCCCACATAGAGTGAGTGGACTCCAGCGGCAACCCCGACGACGGTCAACAACGCCAGCACCCCGATTGTCAATGTGTACTTGCCGGATCCGGCTGCTTCCAGACCTCCTTCCTGGGGAAGGATTCCTGCCAAGACATTGTTCATTTTTTCACCTCTCTAAAAAAATAACTAGTTTTATGTTGATCTTTCTCAGGAAAACGGCCAATTACCGGCATTCCTCCAAAAGGTATCTACATACGGTTTCACTTTTAGATCGTATAATGTGTGCAATACTGCACTCCCTATCCAAAATATGAGGAAATAGATTCCTTCCATAACACCTCCTGCTCCAGTATCCGGCCATTCAATCATACTAGTGGTTGCCCACTGTCCTCAATCATAATTTATCCTTACATCTTACAATTCTAGTTGTCAAGTTATTGATCATGCAAAATATGCGGTTATTCTAAACTGCAACGACATGAAAATAACAAACACAATCTTTATGCATTGTTATTATTATATATTTTTTGCCTTACATCTTTTTCACGCGGACGAACAATTCATTTTTTCCTTAACCACAAACGACGCATTTATCGTCCATTTCTCACATGGGACGTATTTTGCGTCTTACTGTTCACATAAGAGGTCAAGGATTCCGACCAGAAAATACAAAAAGGCCGAAAAAAAAACGACCATGTCGGTAAATTTATCGCGGGAAGAGAGACGAAACTGTCAGCAGGAAACTGGTCCGAGAAAGACACGACACAGCCAAAGATTCAACGTGACGACAACAATGGGTAAAGCGGGGAAACGAAGAATTATCAAAGCCTCACTGCGGCAAACAAGGAACAAGCAAATCCTTTTAAGTGCCCACGCTTTGCCTTTGCGGGTACTCTTTTCAGTTCCTGTGCTTAGCAGGGATAAGTGCCTTGAGACAGATTATTTCATGCAAAAAACAAGAAAACAAGCTGTAAGGCACTGATATCTAGATAGCTATATCATCATTCATCGGTGGCGGAACAATCCTGGTAATCTTTTTAGGCACGAGGGTATTGGAGAAAAATGCGGAACAACGTCTTCGTTTTTCAAAAGGACAATCGATAAGATTCCAGCAGGGTGTGTACTTGAGCAGTTTTTTGACGGCGTTTATACTGAGCCCATGTTCGTGGACCATTTCTCTGAGACATTCAATCCACTGAATATCGCGCAGTGTGTAATATCTCCAGGATCCTTTTCGTTTAGGGCTGATGAGCCCGGCATCTTCATAATTTCTCAAAGTACGTGGATGAACGCCGAGCATTTCGGCTGCAGTGCCAATGGTGAACAGGGCCTTATCTTCTTTCATGCCTACTTCTCCTTATCATTCTTCCGGTGCAGCGGCAAATTCACTCGCTGCGCCGGAAGAATATGTCATATCAACTACTTTCTGGTCAATCAGTGCGAATCCTTAGCATTAAAGATGCCATCGAGATATCGCTCTCCCAGAACAAAGCCCAGACCTACGACGCCGAGTCCGGCAACCACCAGAAGATACTCTGCGGCGGTGGGCATATAGGAGAGGTACTGCGGCACCCCGACAAGACCATAATCGCTAGGGACAATCTGACCGGAGACAACGAGATTATAGCGTGAGAAAAACTGGCCAACCAGGATCATCAGTGCTGCAGTCGACATGGCATATATTGAATTCAAACGACTGACGACCAGAAGAAAACACGGGAAAACCAGACCAATACCTATCTCAAAAACCCAAAAGCTGGTGGAGAGCGGTCCATTGATCATTGAATTGGCCGCCATGATCATTTCATCGTTGCTACTATAAGCGTTGGCAAATTTCCATGCGGTGGCGAGGGTAACCAGAAAAGTCATAAGAACCATTATCTTACCGGCGGTCTGCAAGCCGCGGAAGGTATCATCGGTCATTGGTCTTTTTTGGAGGATATGACTATAATGCGTGAACATTACTATCGCCGCAGCCCCTGACAAGACGGCACAGGCGAGAAAGAACACCGGCAACTGTGAGCCGTACCAGAACGGTCGTGATGCGAGCGAGGCAAAAACCGACCCTAAATTACTGTTCGCCAGCGCCTCGGTAATTGCTCCGATAACTCCGAGAAAAATTGCTATCGAATATCGCTTGGTGATGATCAGATAAAGCTCAAGAAACATCACTCCAACGGCCATGCCGTAGAGCGTCCCCATCCACCAGATGTTCGACGTCACATTGGGATACAAGACAACCCCCAGGGGCATGCGCCAGGGATTTTCGATTTCCAGACCTATGACCATAAAAGCGCCAAGAAGCGAGATAATCGACAGCCAGACCATCCTGTTGGCCAGAGGTGCCATCTGATTACCGCCAAAGGCATGGCTAAATGCAGCCAGAACACAGAGACCAGTGGAAATAATTGCAAAATAGGCATACACTCCGATAAGCATCCCCCAAGGCATCTCCCGGGTGTTGGCAAAGGCGTGATGATGCCCTACCCATTGTGCATAGACTGCTGCGGCCACCCCGATAAATATCATAAACAGACTCAGCCACATTAACTTATTTGCCGGCAGCTTGACTGACGGCGATGCAGTGGTGATTGATATATTCCCTTCCATTGTGCGTTTCTCCTTCTCTTTAAGACTGATTTTAAAGACTGATATTTATTGCCGGATTAAACAATCGTTTCTGTTACTTTGCGGATAAAGATTCCGGCTCCCGATGGTCATTGTCTTCTGAGCCCAATTTTAACAGGGCTATCAACGCAATCGGAGCACTGAAGGGGCCGAGGACGACAAACAGAACAAACGACAGAACAAACCAGAACCATTCACTGACCTGCTCCATCAAGATCCGGAGACTGTAATAAACACTCTCAACTGATCGGCCTATTCCTTGCTTCCGTAGTGTAGCCGCCATAACAACCTCCTCATATTTTTTATCGAAACCATCCCTAAGCTAACCATAATCTAGCAAGAGGTATGCCATGATAGAAAAGCGGCAGACAACATTGACCACGAGCATTACATCCTATTGTTTTTATGTTCTTTCAGCCCTCTTCACCTAGAAGAAAAGAGCACAGACTCCCGCGACATCCTTCCCCAGCAGGACGCAATACACGCCCAAGGCACATCGAACGATGGGCGCACTTCGCGCCCAAAAAAGAAGGGTTACATCTACCTGAAATAAATAACTTATTTTTTATTTTGCAGAAGAGAGGGTCTTTTCAAAAAGACGCGAGAGGCAAAATAAATCCGAGCATCAGTCGTTTTTTCAACATAGTATCAGTCACATAAATAACAACAGGACAATATGGGCGAATTTTGCGTTATAGCAAAGGGTTAAATCGGAAAAGACGGGAGCATTCTGCGGTCAAATTAGGCGGGGGTACAAAGCAAAAGGACCGTTCGTGAACGGTCCTTTTGGTCAAACAGTGGCTAAAGCCTTATCATACTCTTTCGGTTCAATGTCCTTTTTCAGCAGAACCATCGTCACCAAGCAGGCGGGCGTGGCCTCGCACTCCGATATGGCAGGTTGTACAGCGAGTATCCGAAGCAAAGGCCGTTGACCCATCATGGCATGCGCCGCAATAGCCGCCCTCATACAAGGTTGCCATGGTAAAATCCTCATTTTCCTGTGCGGCTCCAGACTCCATTTCAAAAAGATCATCATGACAGGAATCACAATCGAGACCGGCATCCATGGTGTGTGGTTTATGATAAAAAACAACTGACCTCACTGGTTTCACCCAAATAGTGGGCTCTTTCGGGCCGTAGGTGTCTTCATCATAGTCCTCATCAACCTGCACATCGCCGCTCGCCGAAAGAAGCGCCCCAGACAACAGAAAAACACCGACAATCATCAATAATAGAATCTTCTTCATTTTTTTCTCCGACGTATCATTGTCACTCCTCCCGTCCTGCATATGGAGAAGATTACATTACTCTCGAGCCTTATTTCCCGTTTACCGGGATCAGGAATTTATATAAAACACATTAGGCACGGCGCCTGTTTCCGGCCGTAACACCCACACCATGGTTTCCGGTGAATGGACCAGTTGATACACACGACTTTTCGGATCAGCCAGATCGCCGAAGACACGCACGTCCGCCGGACACGCTTCAACACAGGCGGTGGTCATCTCGCCTTTGGACAACTTCGTTTCCAGACAGAAATCGCATTTATCCACAGCTCGCGTTTCTTCTTTAAAATACCGTGCATTATAAGGGCAGGCCGTCATGCAGGTTTTACAGCCTATACAGCGACTTGGCTTCATAACGACGATGCCTGTTTTCTCATCTTTCCAGGTTGCCGTTGTCGGACAAACCCGCACACACGGCGGTCGATTGCAGTGATTGCAGAGTACCGGCATAAAGGTTGTCTCGTATTTATCACCACCGA
This sequence comes from uncultured Desulfopila sp., assembly GCA_964412665.1. Classification (GTDB taxonomy): domain Bacteria; phylum Desulfobacterota; class Desulfobulbia; order Desulfobulbales; family Desulfocapsaceae; genus Desulforhopalus_A. The sequence goes on along the minus strand of CAYPPR010000030.1, from coordinate 15,700 downwards.
GGGACCGGCGTTTTTCAAGAATAGTGGTTCTAAAGCCATAGGCCGGGACATGGTTGGTCTTGACACAGGCTTCCTTGCAAAGCTCACAATCGATACAGAGTTTTTCCCTGAGAACCATACTATAATGGGGACTATAGTCGTACTTGCCGATTTCGGGCACAACGCCTACCGCATGAACCGTTTTAGCAGAAGTTAGCGACAAGACACTTCCACCGAGATACATGCCGGTGACAGCCAGACCAAATTTCAAAAACCTTCGGCGCTCCGCCGAAGAAAGGGTGCGCAGATCTTCACTTTCCATCCGTTCCAAATCATCAATTTTCATACTCAAGCCTCTTAATTTTCAACAAAACTCGACACACATCATCAGCCGGAGTCTTATTTTTCTTTCAGCATAAATAATTCACTTTAATATTAATATACTATGGGATGTTTTTCTGGCCCTATGGCAAAAAACACATCTCGTAAGGAGATTTAATATCCAGTTTGATATCCTTTTGAGGAGCAACTTGAACGACATCTGCTGTAATCGTTTCACCGCTATACACAAAAAGACTGCATACTCCGGATCTGTAATCGTTCACCAGCACCCCAAAGATTTCAATTAATGGGGTAAACGGCGACAAAAAACAACTAAAAAATCTCTTCCTGACAGAAAAGGTGCGCAAAAAAGCACATAACTCCCCTAAGGGGGTACCACATATATCTATTTCTGTCCATAGGTTCATAAGTGCTTCATTGATTTCTTAAACGAAAAAAAGTACATTGTGCAAAACACCCTGTCAAGTTATTTGCCATAAGATCGCCTTTCGATCGCCTTTCGATCGCCTTTCCTCTTTGCCGCAACATATTTCACTGGTTACACGACGGAAAAGTCATTCCCTGCTGGACTTGCGTCGGCCATGCGTTACAATCTGGTAAATAAATACTTTTGTGGTATATCTCTCATAAGAGAGAAGCAGTGCGGCATAACAACTCCCCCATAAAAATCTCCCATGACGACGGTGAACCTCTCGCAAGGAAACAAATGAAGCAGGGCAAAGCAGCAGTGACACCAATAACCGAGAAATCTCTCTTCTATTGGGCGTTCAGGGATAATCTCAAACTGCAGATCATCTTGCTGGTGGTTATTATTCTCATCGTCTTTGCCCGGGTTATTCCGCTTGAGATGCAGAAACGCATCATCAACGACTCGATTGCCCTACGCAATATTGACGGCCTTATTCTCTACTCCGCCATTTACATTGTCGCCATTACCACGGCCAGTGGCTTGAAACTGGCAATCAACTATCTCCAGGCCGTCATCGGCGAGAGGGCCATGACGGCGATGCGTAAGGAACTGTACCACCACATCCTTACTCTTTCTTTAGGCTTTTTTCGTACCACCCAGCCGGGAATGGTGGTCTCTTCCCTCATGACCGAACTGAGCACGGCCGGCACCTTTGCCGGGATGGCTTTTGCCGTGCCGGTAACTAATATCCTGACTCTTCTGGCCTTTGCCGGCTACCTCTTCTGGCTGAACCCTAAACTAGCCGGAGCCACCCTGCTCATCTATCCACTGGTCGTTTTCGTTATCCCGGTCCTGCAGAAAAAAGCCAACAAAGCAAATAAGAAAAGGGTTGACCTGTCACGTACGACTTCCAGCCAGATTGCCGAATCGATATCCGGTATTCACGAAATTCAAGTGCACGGCGCATACCAGCAGGAAGGAAGAAAATTTGATAATCTCGCGGAAAAATTAAAAAAAATCAGGATTCGCTGGTCTCTCTTTCGCTTCGGCATCAAAACGACCAACAACTACTTTGTCGGTCTAGGACCCTTCGTGGTCTTTCTCTTTGGCGGATATCTGGTTATGCGCGGCGAGCTTGCCCTCGGAGCGATGGTCGCCTTTTTGTCCGCCCAGGAAAAACTTTTCGATCCCTGGAAGGAACTGATCGATTTTTATCAGACCTATCAGGACGCCTCGGTGCGCTACCGACGCACCATGAGTTATTTTGATTCGATCCCTGAATTCTCCCTTGATCTTGTTAAAACGTCCCGTCCACCGCTCAACGGCACTGTCGATGTCAGCAATCTCGTCTATGAAACCACCGATGGGCATCGGCTCCTCAACGGCATCTCCTTTTCTCTTGCAGCCGGTGAGCACCTGGCGGTGGTCGGTTATTCCGGCGGCGGCAAAAGTACGCTTATTCAGAGCATCGGCAAAATGTTCAATTACACCGCGGGCAGTATTCAACTGGGCGGCCGTGAACTTTCGACGATTCCCAAAAATGAGATTATCCAGAATGTTGGTTATATTTCCCAGAACCCGTTCATTTTTACCGGATCGATTGAAGAAAACCTGCTCTATGCCTACAGGGCTGCGACCGAGGCAGCTGCAGAACCGCCAGCGGAGAAGATGGAAATCGACCTGGACAGAATGATTCTGGTTCTCCAGCAGGTCGGGCTTTTCATCGATGTCATGCGCTTCGGCCTAGACAGTATCATCGCCACGGACGACGAAGATACCGCCGCAAAGATTATTCGTGTCCGGCGGCGTTTCCGGGAAAAATTCGGCGAGAAACTCTCCAGCTACGTCGAGTTCTATAATATCAACAGCTACCATATTAACTCGAATGTGGCGGAAAACATTCTCTTTGGTACCAGCACCAGCAGCGAATTTGCCTTTCATCTCCTCCCGGACAATGCACGGTTTCGGTCTTTCCTCCACTCGGTTGATCTCCTGCAGCCCCTGCTCTCTTTAGGAATTGAGCTCGCCGGGCAGGCGGTCGACATCCTCGCCGGTGTCGGCACCGTCGATCTGTTTTTTAAAAACAGCCCCGTACCCGCCGATCGCCTGGAGGAATGTGAAACGATACTTATCAGGCTGAAAAAGCAGTCTTTATCATCACTTCCGCCGCAAGATCAATCCTTTCTTCTTTCCCTGGCGCTCAACTTTACTCCCTCCATTCATACCATGAGCAGGCTGCCGGAGAATGTCAAAGCACTCATCCTTTCGGCTCGGAAAATTTTTCCCCAGTGGTGCCGTGCAATCGGCCAGGATCTTTTTACCTCCTACAACGAGACAAACTATATCCATGGACAATCCATCCTGAACAATATCTTTTTCGGCAGGATAAAACCAGGGCTGCCCCAAGCCCAGGAAATCATCAATCAATCGATCATGCACCTGTTGGTGGAAGAGGATTATCTCGAAAAAATCGCCGCCTTCGGCATGTCTTTTCAGGTCGGCACCATGGGCGATCGTCTTTCCGGGGGACAACGGCAGAAACTGGCTATTGCCCGAGTGCTCATCAAACAACCAAAAATCATTCTGATGGACGAAGCAACCTCGGCCCTCGACAACAAATCCCAGGCGAGAATTCAACGACTCATGACCACTCGCTGGAAGGGCAAGAGGACAGTCATTGCCGCGGTGCATCGTCTGGATATACTGAACACCTTTGATAAGATCGCGGTAATGAAGGCAGGAAAATTAGTTGAGTTCGGTACCTACCAGGAACTCATCGAAAACAAAGGAATACTCCATGAGCTCATCTACGGCAGAAAATAATCAGGTTCCGGAAATGCAACAAAATCTGGAATTGTTGAAAGAGAGGCCCTGCTTTTCTTCCTTCCCAGCCAAAGCGCTGAAACTCCTAGCTTTTATAGCAGAAAGAGCGCAAGTATCTCCGGGCGATGTGCTCTTTGAGGAAGGGGACGACCACGGCAGAGCCTATCTCATACTCTCCGGCAAGCTGACTCTCGTCAAACAAACGGACGATACAAAAGTGGATGTTCAACACTATGCCGCAGGGGATTTTCTCGGCTTTTTTTCTCTTCTTGGGGCCATGCCCGCCCTCTTTACCCTCGAGGCAGCAACCGAGGCAACTCTTCTGACCATCAATCGCAAACAGTTTTCAAAAATACTTGAACAATTCCCCGAGACGACACCACTTGTCTTAAAGGCTTTGTTAAAAGAGCTGCATACGTGGGAGCGAAAAAACATCCACCAGGCCGCCGCATGCTGCCTCGGCAGAACAGGAGTAACTGTCCTCTAAGACACGCGACTATGAAGATCTCTTTCCAGATAGATCATGACCTGGCAGCAATTGTCACGCTGTCGGAGCAACTCCAGATTCTGGAGCAGCAATGGTCTCTTTCCAGAAAAACCATTGCCGAGATCACCCTTATTCTCGATGAACTGATCACCAACACCATCTTGCATGGTGACTGTGACAAGAAGCAGCCAATTGACATTAGCCTGACGAAAACAGGACAGACACTGATAATTCAGATCATTGACGCAGGGCTGCGCTTTGATCCGACCCTCTGTACTATTCCCGACACCAGCCTGCCCCTCGAACAGAGAAAATGCGGCGGCCTGGGCATCCTCCTGGTACGTCAATTCTGTGATTACTGGCACTATACGCGACAAAGCGACAAGAACATTCTTACCTTACAAAAAAAACTTAGCTAAGGAGCACAGGGAGCCACGCGCACCTGCTACGACAGACATGAAAACCACGATAACCAAAGACAACAACACCACTATCTTTGCCCTCAACGGTCGCCTTGATTCGAACTCCGCACCACAGTTTGAACAAGAGCTGCAGGATTTCCTGGTCTCCCCCTGTACCCACCTGTTGTTTGACTTCAACAATCTTGAATATATCTCCAGTGCCGGCCTGCGTGTTATCCTGAACATCGCCAAAGCGTACAAATCCTGTCACTACATCTTTGTCACCTGTGCCATGCAGGAACATGTCCAGGAGGTTTTTGAGATTTCCGGCTTTGACTCGTTCATAACTATCCATCGCTCAATCGACGAATCCCTGTCGGCCCTGAAAGAGCGGGAATAAACCTTCAAGACTTTTACGTTTGCCGCAACTGTTAAAATTGTATTAGGCGCAACTCTTCTCCTTGAATTAGATTGATCGAATCTGCCGCAGCGGATAGTATCGGTTATCTTGGTACCGGGAAAGTACCATAACCCACAACAAAAAAAGGAGAACATTGATGAAAAAGCTTATCACCATTGCAACATGTGTACTGATGGGTCTGGCCGCAAACATCCAGGCCGCTGAACCCCTGAAAATCCTTACCTGGAAAGGTTATGCGCCGCAGCAGCTCGTTGACAAATTCGAGCAAGAAACCGGTATTAAGGTCGAGCTGACTTTCACCAACAATGAAGAGATGATCGCCAAATTACGCGCAACCCGCGGTGCCGGATTTGACCTGGCCCAGCCTAGCCAGGATCGCATCTCCTCTGTCCAGGCCGAGTTCAACATCTATCAACCAATGGATTATGCCAGGATAGACAACGCCCAGATTATTCCTTCGATGCTTGCCGCGGTGCAAAAGAACACCAGGGTCGGCGACGCCTCCTATGGTGTCCCTTTCTGTTATGGCACATCAGGGCTGATCGTCAACACCAAACTCGCCCCGGAAGCCACGGACTATTCCGCCCTGCTCGACGAGGCCTATGACGGTCGCATCAGCTACCGCCTGAAGCGTCCAACCCTTATCGCCCTGGCCTTTGCCGGCGGCGATGATCCCTTTGCCAAATATGACGATGCCACAGCCTACAAAGCGCTGATGGACGCTGTTGCCGGCAAAATGATTGCTGCCAAGCCCTATGTAAAAAACTACTGGTCAAACGGTGACGCCCTGCTGGAGATGGTGCGCAGCGGCGAGGTTACCGTCGCCATGGGCTGGGACAACGGCGGCTGGAAGCTCCATGCGGAAAATCCGGATATCGATTTTGTCGCCCCGAAAAGCGGCGCTCTGGGCTGGATTGACACCTTCACCATTCCGGCTAAGGCAAAGAACGTCGACGCTGCCTACAAGTGGATCAATTTCATGCTGCGCCCGGAAAATGCTGCGGTCTTCTCCAATCAGGAAAAATACGCTACCGCCTCAAAAGAGGCCGGTCAGTTCCTCGATGCCGAAGTACGCGACAACATCAACCGTTCCTTCACCGCGGCCGATATCGACAACATAAAATGGTATCCGCCGGTTTCCGCCGAGATCGAACAGCTTGAGGGAAAGATCCTTGATAAGGTGAAGGCAGCGCAGTAACAGCGATCCAAGGAAGTTATCCGAGCCTCCTGACCTCTCTCCCTAACGACGCTTCTTACCGCTCCGCCTGGAGTTCTTTAACGGCAGGAAGCGTCGCGGTATTTTATTTTGTCCGATGGAAATATAATGGCGCCCGTTCTCGATATCCAGAATCTCAAAAAAACCTTCGGCGATTTTATCGCCGTCGATACCCTCAATTTTCAAGTGGAGGACGGGAGTTTTTTCTCAATTCTCGGACCGTCCGGCTGCGGCAAGACCACCTTGCTGCGCATGATCGCCGGATTCCAGCAGCCAACGGAAGGTAAACTGCTCATTCGCGGTCGGGATATGAGCCGGGTACCGCCCAATCGTCGGCCGGTGAATCTGGTCTTCCAGAACCTGGCCCTGTTTCCGATGATGAATGTCCGGGAGAATATCGCCTTTGGCCTGAAACGCCAGAAGATGGCCGCACCGGAGATAAGCCGGCGGGTCGACAGTCTGCTCGAGCGTGTCCACCTCTCGGGTTATGGCAACAAAGACATTAGTCAGCTTTCAGGCGGCCAGAAGCAACGGGTAGCCATTGCCCGGTCGCTGGTCCTCGAGCCATCCCTGCTGCTCCTCGACGAACCCCTTGGTGCCCTGGATCTGAAACTGCGGGAACAGATGAAGATCGAACTGAAAAAGCTCCAGGCCGATGTCGGCACCACCTTTATGTATATCACCCATGACCAATCCGAGGCACTGGTAATGTCCGATCGCGTGGCGGTCATGCATAACGGCCGCTTCGAACAGATCGACACCCCGAGAAATCTCTACAGTAATCCGGCCACCCGCTTCGTCGCCGGCTTTGTCGGGGAAACCAATATCCTGCCGGTGCGTGTCATCGTAAGCGCCCCCCTGCAGGTGCAGACTTCTTTTGGTCTCGTGCTGCGTGCAACCCCGGTGGGCGACTGCCACGGTGATAAGCTCGATCTTTTTATCCGCCCGGAATCGATTATTCTCAATCCTGCCGAATCGAGTGAAAATATCAACCTTTTTCCGCTCACCGTACAGAATATCCTTTTTGACGGCTCCAACACCAAACTGCTGGCAACCTTGGAAGGGGTCGATCATGAACTTTTGGTCGCCCTGCCGCAGAATCAGCAGTTTGCCCATATCAGCAAGGGCGATACCGTTCCGGCCGGAGTCCATGTCGACAGCTGTCGCTGCTACCCCCGTGGCGGACCATGAAAAAGCATTTCCGCCTCGGGCTGTTTATTTTTATCACCCCGGTACTACTGTGGCTCCTGCTGCTGATCATTGTGCCGCATATCGAGCTACTGTTGATGTCCCTGCACGGCAAGGACGATATGGGCAAGACGGTGTGGACCCTGGCCAATTACCGCAATTTTTTCATCGAAGAGATCTACTGGTATACCTTTGTCCGCACGGCCTTATATGCCGTCATAGTGACCATACTGACCTTTCTGGTGACCTTTCCGGTGGCCTTTTATATCACCAAAATCGTCTCCCCCCGACTCAGCGGCTTTCTCACCGTCCTGCTGCTCATGCCCTTCTGGGTCAGTGAGCTGGTCCGTGTTTACGGCTGGATGATTCTCCTGCGCGAGAGCGGGGTAATAAATCATCTGTTGATCAGTGCCGGACTGCTCGATGCACCGATCGAGATGCTCTATAACGACATCACTATGCTGATGGGCCTGGTCTACACCTCCATGCTCTTTATGGTGGTACCTTTGATTTCTTCTCTGGAAGGCATGGATGACAGCCTCATCGAGGCCGCCCATGACCTGGGCGCTTCGCCTATGACCATTTTCTATCGCATCATCATTCCCTATGCCGCGCCCGGCATCACCTCCGGCTCCATCGTCGTCTTTATGCTCGCCCTCGGCAACTACCTGACGCCGAAATTAATGGGCGGCAAGAACTCCCTCTGGTTTACCGAACAGATCTACAATGAGTTCATCGCCAGTTTCAACTGGAATCAGGGCGCAGCCTTCGGTTTTCTTCTGCTCGCCCTCAGCTCGCTGATTATCTGGGCCGGGTTGAAAATAAGCAAACAACAACTCGGCAAGGCCCTGTCATGATTCGCACACTGCCACGGCAAAAAGGTTACAGCACCGCTTTTGGCCTCTATATTATTCTGTTTTATGTGTTTCTTTTTGCGCCGCTGGTGATTACCTGCATCCTCGCCTTCAATGACTCCAATTTTCCCGCCCTGCCCTGGAAAGGATTCAGCCTGGACTGGTTTCTGGCCCAAGGCCCGGAGCGTATCGGTCTGCTGCACGACAGCTCGAATATCAGATCGATCTGGGTCAGTGTTCAGACGGCGGTATGGGTGTCGATTCTCTCGGTGACTGTCGGCACGATGGGAGCATTTCTCTTTGAGCAGGAAGATTTCCGTGGCAAACAGGCGCTCTACTTTCTCGCCTTGACCCCCCTGGTTATCCCCGGCGTTATTCTCGGCATATCTCTGCTGCTGACCGCCAATAGCCTCGGTATCTACTTCGAGGACACCTTCGGCATCGATGTCCCTTTTCTGCGGCCAAGTTTCTGGCTGGTGGTGCTCGGACAATTTTCCTTTATTGCCACCTTTGTCCTGCTGGTGGTCTCGGCGAGATTAAAAAAGTTCGATCCCTCCCTCGAAGAAGCCGCGCTCAATCTCGGCGCGACAAGGTTGCAGGTCATCCGCTATATTACCTTGCCTTTTCTGCGCCCGGCCATCATCGGCAGCGGCGCGGTGGCCTTTTTGATGAGTTTTGAAAATTTTAACACCTCGCTTTTCCTGGTCGGCTCCGAGACAACCCTGCCGATCAATCTCTACCTCCAGGTACGCGATGGTTCCACGCCGATTATCAATGCCGTATCCTTGCTACTCATTGTTTCCACTTCAACGCTTGCCGTGATAAACCTGTTGCTCAGCCGGCGCCGGCCGCCCTCTTGATTGTATCGAAAGAAAAGAGCGTACAAGAACATGTCTGGAGGTATCGGTTATTCGAGCGACTTTGGCTTTTTCGTTCTATGTCCCGGCCTGGCAACAATTTCCAGATAAAACGATTCAAGCTGCTGCTCTTCAACCTTATCAATACATTTGTTGATTTCCGCAAGGTGAACTTCCCTTGCCTCCTCTTCGGTGTTACCGAATTTGCAGGCAAAATCCCAGAAGTCAACCCCATCCGGCAGCGTTTTATTCCGTTCTCTCTTGATGTATTTTTTCACATCGTGCCGTACTGCTTCTATCAGTCTGGCATATTTGATTTTCGGATGGGTCAGAGTAAATGTTTTTTTCATATTTTTCCTTTAATGTTGCAGATGACAGTCTGTACATGGGTATTCTTTTCTACTGGAGGTGGGCTCTTTTCTTTTTTTCTTTGCCTTGTCACAGTATTCATTTTTTTTAGTCCTTGTCAATGATGGCGTTGCTGTACCCCGATAGTCGAGGATTATCAAGCAAAAACCCATGAGTCGGACGATACTTTTTCTATGCAAGGCACTCGCACGGCGGAAAACAATGATAGCAAAAACTATCAATAAACTGTCTTTTCTCACCTCTTGCGGCATACATTAATGAGACATATTGTAAAAGTACAGTAAGAGAATATGACGTGCAAAGGAGATAAGATCCTCTCCCGGTAAACGGGAAACAGAAAACAAATATTTTTAGTTCCCCTTTGGGGGATGAATACCTTGAGACGGGAAAAGCTATAAATAGTTCACCGATGCTTTACTATTTAACGATTGATAACTATTACATAAGGAGTCTGCTATGAGTATGCGAGGCGATATTATTTCTGAGGAATACAAAAAGATGGTTTGGGTTCATGACAGGGAAGGAAAAGAATATGCCTGCTATATTGATGACCTCAAAGGAAAATTCAAGACCAAAGAGGAATTGACGGAAGAAGAGAAGAAGAACTGTCTTGATTTGAATACTGTCCTGGGAGATAGCTGGTAAACCCCGAAGCAGGGACTCTCTTTGAGTATTTTTATTTTTAAAATCCCCCACTGCATGAAACAACCTGTGGGGGATTTCTTCATTTTCAGCACAATCCAGTTATTGTCCATGCTCTCCTGTCTGGACAATGTCAAGATTCGCTGAATACCAGACACCACAAGAGGACAAAGTGAATAATCTACAAGAGTACTTCGAAAAGACCAAAGGAACTGGTGTGTTGGCAACTGCCGATAGCAACGGCAAAGTGGATGCAGCGATTTATTCCCATCCGCACTTTCTTGAAGAAGGAACGCTGGCCTTTATAATGCGCGACCGTCTCACCCACCACAACCTGCAATCCAACCCCTCGGCAACCTTTCTCTTTATCGAAGAAGGGCCGGGCTACAAAGGCAAACGCCTTTTTCTTCGTAAAGTTCGTGAAGAGAACAATCCGGAACTCATACGTAAGATTAAACGTCGCAAATATACTGATGAAAATCAGGAACCGATGTATCTCGTGTATTTCGCCATCGACCAGGAACTGCCGCTCATCGGCAGCCAATCTTAATACAATCCGACCGCTTTACCCCGCTTATCGGCTTACCTTCCGGTATCCGGGGTAAGACCTTCATTTGTGGTTTTATGCAACATGTCTTATAAACGTTTTGTTTAGAGCTGCGGCTCTTTCTGGTTAAGTCTTTCCACCCGTCGGTTATGCGCCCAGCATTGTCCAAGCAAAATCGTTAATTCCTCCCTGCTCAGCAGACCTTTTTCGACAAAAAACTGGCCGATTTTCTTTTCCTGCCGCTTTTGTCGCAGCAGTAATTCCCGCACTTCCCGGCCGGTGAGAAAGCCCATGTTCTGTGCGGTCACCCCGAAGGCGCCGATCCTGACGGAATTCCGTAAAATCGTCACGACGGCATGGCGATCAAGGTAACCGAGGCTGATACCCAGCTCGCCGATTCTCGGCCGGCCGGATCTTTGCCAGGCCAGTGCCGTAATAAGCTGACGCCATTGGATAATCCCCAGGCGATGAAGAAAGCGACCAAACAGCAGTTTTTCTTCAGGTAAGCTGGTGGGGAAGACAACAGGATTTTTTTTTGCTCTGGCCGAAGCAACAATCACCCGAGAGCGGATTTCTCGTGAGGCGATATGGCGACGAAGGGTTTCGCAGGCGAACTGCAGCGAAACGAACTCCTCCTGACACCTCTGCGGCGACAGGCCGGAAACCAGCGCTTTGTCCGGATGCACCTGGCTCGCCCGTTTTCTAAAGGCGCTGGTTACCCCCTCGTCCTGCAGATAGCAGAGAAATTCGCTGGAAAGTTCAACATCATTGCCAAAGAGAATACGGCAAGCCTCAAATAAACGGTCTTCTCTTTCCAAGCGAATTGCCCCTGCGTTTTTTATGATCCGCGGTCATCAGTAACAAAGAGCCGCCACAGCCTGTGCAATCTTCGTCAACGGCAGAACCTGCTCGACGCCACCCAGTTCGATTGCGACCTTGGGCATGCCAAAGACGACACAACTTTTCTCATCCTGGGCAATAGTCGACGCCCCGGCCTCTCTCATCTCCAACATCCCTTTTGCGCCATCATCTCCCATGCCGGTCATGATAACCCCAACCGCATTTTTACCGGCGTAGCGGGCTGCCGAACGGAAAAGGACATCGACCGAGGGTCGATGGCGACTGACCAGCGGCCCTTCTTTAATCTGGACATAATATCGCGCTCCACTACGTTGCAGCAGCATATGTCTGTTGCCGGGGGCCAGAAGGACCCGGCCGGGCATGACCGTATCACCGTTGGCGGCCTCCTTGACGGTCATTTTGCTTAAACTGTTCAGACGCTCGGCAAAGGAGGTGGTGAAATGCTCCGGCATGTGCTGGACAATAATAACACCAGGAAAGTCGGCCGGCAACATTTCAACAAAAACGCGAAGTGCCTCGGTGCCGCCGGTTGAGGCGCCGACGGCAACGATTGTCTCCGTCGTCTGAATCATTGCCCGGTTGCCGCCCCTGGCCAGGATAACATCGGCATTCATTTTTTTGTCAGTATTTATGGTGGCGCTCCGGCTTTGCCTCGTTACCCTGGCTTTGGCCGCCGCTTTTACCGCATCACAGATAACGACTTTTGATTCATCGAGGAATCTTTTCGTGTCCATTCTCGGTTTCTGGATGATATCTACCGCACCGTATTCCATGGCCCGCAAGGCTGTCTCCGAATTCGTCTCCGTCAAACTCGAACACATCACCACCGGAATGGGATGCTGCGACATAAGCTTCTGCAGAAAACTCAATCCATCCATACGCGGCATTTCCACATCGAGGGTAATGACGTCGGGAACAAATTGTTTCAACCTCGAAGCCGCCACATAGGGGTCCTGAGCGGTGACGACCTCATCAATATCCCTATCGGCCAGAAGTATTTCCGATAACGTTTGTCGAACCACCGCCGAGTCATCCACAACCAGCACCTTTATTCCCATACGTCCTCCTTCAGCAAACAAAAAATTAACTGAAAATTAAAAGTGACAACTCGTAAAAACCTAAATTTCCAAATGGTTTTCATGGCGCGATTTATTTTTTTCTTATTTATGACCCAGTGCCCCCAACTCATGTCGGTGCAGCTTTTTCAGGAAGACAGCGCCGGTATCCGTTGTAAAAATCAGTTTTCGTCCCTGCTTGCCGCCAACCTCGGTGGCTGACGGAAACAGCCCCAGCGCCTGCAGGCATTGCTTTGCCGTGGCGATATTCTGCCAGCCGACGGTGAGATTGCGCACACTCGGTCGGCCACTGTTGAACATGTCCGCACCACCGAACAGCTTGACCTGAATCTTCTCCCGGCGAATTTTCCGGCGGGAAAAATATGCCGCCATATGGTGCACGGCGGTATCAACATACTTAAAACTCGTGCTGCCGGCACCGCGCGGAAGCATGGCATGGCATATTGCCGCAATACCGCTCGGCGGGTGAAACATCGTCACTGAAATACACGAGCCTAGTACTGTCGTCACCATTATCGTTTCTTCCGTAAGTACGAGTTCTCCAGGTTTGAGATACATTTTCTCAAGAAAAGCTCCCTGTGGAGCCTCCGGAAAAATCATCACTGTTTCCGATAAATGGTCGGTGCCACCTGGATGAGAGGAGTATCGTAGCCGTGCAGAGATTCAGAGTGGCCGAGAAACAGGTAGCCACCGGGATTCAGATAGCGACAGAATTTCACCATTAATTTTTCCTGGGTCTTTTTGTCAAAGTATATTATGACATTGCGGCAAAATACGATATCCACATTTTCCGGCAGACCGAAATCCTCGGCCATGAAATTGAGGCGGCCGAAACGAACCCGCTTGCGCAGTTCCGGTACGATGCGCACCTGGGGATTCTTTCTGTTCGTGCCCTTAAGCAGGTATTTTTTGCGGAATTGGGGTGTCACCGGGGCTATCAGCCCCATGGGATAAACCGCCCGCCGGGCAATATCCAGCACCCGGGTAGAGATATCCGTGGCCAGAATATCAAAACTGAAACCGGGTTGCATCGCCTGGACTTCGGCAAGAACCATGGCCAAAGTATACGGCTCTTCACCGGTCGAACAACCGGCACTCCAGATTTTCAGACTGTTTCGTCCGGTGAAGGTGTGCTGCTTCTGCAGCGTCGGCAGGGCGCTTTGCGTCAAATAGGAGAAATGGCTCGGCTCGCGGAAAAAGTCGGTTTTATTGGTGGTAATGACGTTGACAAGATGGACCATTTCCTCTTCTTGCCCTGCGGGATTGAAAAGAAAGTCGCAATATTCGCTGAAAGTTGACAGGCTGAGCGCCCGTAATCTTTTCGTCAACCGGCCGGTAAGCATAGTGCTTTTTCCTGCCGGCATCTTGATACCCAGATTGTCGTAAATAAAGGAACTCAACTGCTGAAAGTCACGTTTACTCAGATTCACGTCCATAGAGTACCCTTTCAACACAAATTTGCCGTACGGGGCAGCAGGGAGCTTCCCCGTACGGCAAGTTTTTTAGTTAAAAACGTTCAAATTCATCATCGAGTTTGCTGCTTTCGGTGCCTAAATCGAGATCTAAACCGCCCGAGGCGCTGGTCGATTTTTTGGTCTTTTTAAACATCTGTCTTGGCGCCGGTAAACCCGCTTGCTTTTTTTTAACTACCGGCTGGGGAGCCTGCCTCATTCTGGAACCCGCCTTGGTATCAACTTTAAAGAAAGCAATGGTATCCTGCAGCTGCTCCGCCTGACTGGACAGTTCTTCCGAAGTTGACGCCATCTCTTCCGAGGCCGAGGCATTCTGCTGAATCACCTGGTCAAGCTGCATAATTGCCTGATTGACCTGCTCGGCACCGGTATCCTGCTCCTTACTGGCCGCCGATATTTCCTGCACCAGTTCCGCGGTTCGCTGGATGTCCGGAACCATTTCCGACAGCATCCTGCCAGCCTGCTCGGCCACTTCGACACTACTGCCGGAGAGATCACTGATCTCCGCTGCGGCATGTTGACTGCGCTCGGCCAGTTTACGAACCTCGGCTGCCACAACAGCAAAGCCCTTGCCGTGTTCCCCTGCCCGCGCTGCTTCGATGGCGGCGTTCAGGGCCAACAGATTGGTCTGCCGGGCAATCTCTTCGATGATCGAGATCTTACTGGCTATTTCCTTCATTGCCTCAAGAGTCTTTGCCACTGACTCGCCGCCTTTTTTGGCGTCTTCGGCACTTTTGCTGGCAATCTTCTCGGTCTGCATGGCGTTATCGGCATTCTGCCGGATATTGGCGGCCATCTGCTCCATGGAACTGGACGCCTCTTCCGCCGCGGCGGCCTGCTCGGTTGAGCCCTGGCTCATCTCCTCCGAGGAGGCGGAGAGTTCCTGGCTGCCCGAAGCGACAATGTCGGCGGCACTTTGTACGTTGCCCACCACCTCTTTCACTTTTTCAACCATGTTATTCAGAGCGGTTGCCAATTGGCCGATCTCATCCTTCTGAACAATATCGAGACGCTGACTGAGGTCGCCGCCCGCAACAGTCTCAGCGAATTTCACCCCCATGATAATCGGTCGGGTAATGGCACGGGTAATAAAGAAGGCGATAAGCAGACCCAAAATAGTCGCCACCACCAGGCCGATAATCATTATATTACTGGCGCTTCGTAAAGACGCAACCGCGTCGGCTGCGATACTTGCGGTGCTGTCCATTCCGGCAACGGCGACGTCACGCGCTTCGGAGACGACTCTATCACCAACTTCAGTGCGTTTTTTGCTGATTTCCTCATTGGTCAGCCACAGATCGAGAAAGGTTACCATCGCCTGTTTATAATCTTGGGCGGCCTTTTCGGTACTCTCAATGCGTTTGATATCGTCATCATCTCGAGTGATTTTTCGCAAAGAAGAAAATTTTTCTTTCATCACATCAAAATTGACATAGGCCTTCTGAATGACCTTCGGCTCACGCTGGGCCTGGGAGCGCCAAGCAGCGAGGCGGGTGGCGTTACCCACATCGATAATGTCATTGACCAGGGTTATTTTTGCCATTCGCTCATCGAGTTTTTCTTCACTGAGAAGATTGGCAATGTCCTCCTCCATTTTCTTATTCTGACCAAGGAGAAAATCGTTACAGTTGCTCAACCATATTGTCCTGCAGCCGTATCCAGTCCTACCCGCTCGGTATCCATCTTGGCATTGACCGCCATTGTCTCGGCAACCAGCTTCTCGTATTCGGCCAGTTCTTTTTCGACCTTTTCCACC
>CAYPPR010000029.1:0-55238 GCA_964412665.1 uncultured Desulfopila sp. | reverse complement strand
CTTATTTTTTGCACTCTCTTTGAATGAGATTCTTTTTCGGAAAAACAAGGTCGGCCAAAAGAAAAAGAGTTGTTTTTTGACATGGCTACTAGGATAGTGGTAGGTATTGCGCGAGGCATATGAAGTTTTTTAGCTAGCCATCCGAAGATTGAGGTTTTTACGAATTTGTCACCTTATATTATCACCTTATAACGAGGGAAGGATCATGCATACTGTTTTTGCCGGAAAGAAGATTGTCGTAGGCGTAACCGGCTCCATTGCCGCCTTCAAAGTTGCCGGCTGGGTAAGTGATCTGGCCAAGGAAGAGGCCTTGATCTCTGTGGTGATGACCGCCTCGGCAACAAAATTCGTCGCCCCCCTCACTTTTGCTGCCTTGTCGGGAAATGATGTCTCTACCGAGATGTTCTCAGCGGTAAAGGAAGACACCATGGCCCATATCAGTCTTGGCCGGGAGGCCGATATTGTGCTGATTGCCCCGGCCACGGCAAACACCATAGCCAAGCTGGCCAACGGATTTGCCGACGACCTCCTGACAACGACGGTATTGGCGACGCGGGCGGGAGTGCTGGTGTGCCCCGCCATGAACAGTCGGATGTATTCTCATCCGACGACAAGACAAAACATTGTTAAGCTAAAGGAACTGGGCTACACGGTTATTGATCCAGCCAGCGGCATGATGGCCTGCAAGGAGGAAGGGGATGGCCGTCTGCCGGAATGGGAGGAGGTGAAAGAATACCTGGCCAAAAGCCTTAGTCCGCAGGACCTGCAAGGGCAGCGCATACTGATAACCGCCGGACCAACGCGTGAACCTCTTGATCCTGCACGCTTTTTGAGCAATCGTTCCTCCGGAAAAATGGGTTATGCCCTTGCCCGAAGTGCTTTTCGACGGGGGGGAGCGGTCACTCTTGTCAGCGGGCCGAGCAATCTGCCTTGCCCCCCTGGGGTCAATCTGGTGAAGGTACAGACGGCCATGGAAATGTATGATGCGGTGCTCGACCATTCCGGGAACTGTTCCATCGTCATCAAGGCTGCCGCAGTTGCCGACTACCGGCCGGAAAAAATGTCTGAACACAAGGTTAAAAAGGAACACATCGACACCCGGTTGATTCTTGAACGTAACCCGGATATCCTCTTGGAGTTAGGCAAAAGAAAGAAGGTTGGACAGCTGTTGGTCGGGTTTGCCGCCGAGAGCAGGGACCTCCAGTCGGAAGGAATGAAAAAGCTGCACAACAAAAACCTTGATCTCATTGCAGTCAATGACATCAGCAGTGACAGCACCGGGTTTGAGGCTGAAAGTAATCAAGTCTTGTTGATAAGCGCCTCCGGGGCAGAATCTCTGCCGTACACCAGCAAATTGCATACTGCCGATCTTATCTGGGACAGGGTTGTCTCGCTCTTGCCGGCTCAAGCAGAAAAAAGGAATAGGGCTGCTAGCATCATTAAGGATGAATAATCAGAAAAAACAAAAGCCGTATAGCGTGATCGCGTAAGTATCTCCGCTGTTGCGGCCAGGCGGTGGTCGTGTAACACCGGTTGACAGCAGTTCGCAAATGCTCTGCCACTCCGGCAGGGGCACTGAATTTCTTTATTCATGGATTACTCCTCTGGGTGAATCTAAAGAACATTTTGCACAGGAGGAGGATAAAGGGACTGGCATGAAAAAGCAGGTCAAAAATATCGATAGCCTGTCTGAGTTCACCCTTTGCCAACATGGATAACTTTTCGACAAGGTGGGGTTCCGGCACAAAAGGGGTGAGGCCGGGGACCAGGAGCAGCACAAAAACGAGCCACCAAGGTAATTGGTTCAATAATTTTCTCATTTTAGTCCTCCGGTCGGATAATTCTCTTTTCGTTCACAAATCACTTGCATGGCGGTTTCCTCTATCGAACGGCCGTCGGAATGGACTACATATATTTTGTATTTTTCATAAATGCGCTGCGCCTGTTCCACCTCCTTTATACAGGTGGCCAGCTGGCTGTAACGGCTGTACGGGAGTCGGCTTTCTCTAAATTTGTGCAGGGCTGCGGGGTGAATTGATAATCCAACGACCTTATGTCGATTTCTGCGAATAACCGCCGGTAGATGGCAGCTGTTCAGATCCCCTTCGACAAGAGGGTGATTTGCTGTCTTCAGGCCTTGCTCTGTGGCTAAATACACCGAAACCGGTGTCTTGCCTGATCGGGATACCCCGATGAGTATCAATTCTGCTTGATCGTAATCGTTGATTCCTGTACCGTCATCATGAGCGATAGTGTAGTGAATTGCGTTGACCCTGTTGGCAAGCGTAGTGTCATCAACTCTTCTTGCCGTTCCCGAATGTCGCGTGGCCCGTGCACCGAGAATATTTTCCAGTCGCAGCAGCAATTGATCGCAGATGGTGATTAGATGCAGCTCCGGTCGATGAAAAACAACGTTCAGATTTTCGTCAAAAAGGCTGGAGATTATCAGGGGGAAACGCCCCGCGGATTGGTTGAGGATTTTATCAAGTGCCTTGTGCGCATCGTCAACATAGCGAATAAATGGAATGCTTTCTTCGCGAAAAAGAGTGTCCGGAAACTGGCTCAGCAGAGCTTTGCCCATATCTTTTGCAAGAATGGTCGTGTTGCCGGAGATATAGTAAATATCTCTTGGAGTGGTCATGAATTATGCTAGTAAATGAGAGAGGTATGGTACATTTAAAGTTGTCAGATGAATTGTTCATCGGCAAGCTTTAAAGACAGTTTGTATTCTCAACTATAAACGTTTAATCACACACTGTGATAAAAATACAACAAATCATACCGTGATCCAATGGGAAAACTGTGCAAAACAGTCGTAAAAAATACCGGCGGTTTTTACAGGGACTTCGTTCTTTTTCCCTGGCCGGCATCGGCAAGTTCCTTTTTCTGAAAGTACGGGGCAAGGCAATCCTTGTTACGGGGAGCTGCCGCGGTTGTGGAACCTGCTGCAAGTGCATTAGTCTGGAAGGCGCGAGCGGTTGGCTGCGCTCTCAAAAGTCTTTTTTGAAAATTGCCGAAAGATATCCGGAATATAAGCGATTTGTGATTATCGGCAAAGATCAACAGGGTTTTCTTCTTTTTAGCTGTACCTGGTGTACGCCCCAGGGGAGCTGTCTCGATTATGACAACCGGTTGCCACTTTGCCGTAATTTCCCGGAAAGCTCGCTGGTCTTTGCCGGGGGCAGCTTGCCGGATAATTGCGGCTATAGCTTTGTCGAAGTTGTGCCTTTTGCCAAGATCCTGCAGCGGGAGTTACAAAAGAATAAAAAATGAAGCGCATTCTCATTCTTGAACCCTACTATGGCGGATCTCATAAACATTTTCTCGATGGTTTACAAAAAAATGTGGTGGCGAATTACCATCTTCTCACCTTGCCGGCCCGGAACTGGAAGAGGAGGATGCGGCTCTCGGCACTGTGGTTTGTTGAACAAATAAGGGCGATACCGGTTAGTGAACGACAATTTGACAGTGTCCTGTGTTCCTCCTTTACTGATGTAGCTGTGCTGCGAGCCTTACTTGCCGGCGTGCATGGCTGGAATCATGGTACAAAGATTCTCACCTATTTTCACGAAAATCAGTTCGTCTACCCGCTGCGATTTCATGATCCCGGCCAATTTCAATTTACCGCCATCAATTTCCATTCGGCCCTGGCTTCTGACGGTATTGCTTTCAACTCAGCCTATAACCGGGAGAGCTTTTTTTCGGGTTGCCGGAAAGGTCTGAGGGTAGCACCGGATATGAAATTCTCGGGAATTATCGAAAATCTTGCAGACAAGACGATAATCCTTTCTCCAGGAATAGATTTTTCAGAGATCGATAGAGTTAAATGGAAAAAGACCCCGGAGATACCAGTGATTGTATGGAACCATCGCTGGGAGCATGACAAAAATCCCAAAAGTTTTTTTCTTGCTCTGCAACAACTGGAACAACGAGGTATCGA
Organism: uncultured Desulfopila sp.; assembly: GCA_964412665.1. Classification (GTDB taxonomy): domain Bacteria; phylum Desulfobacterota; class Desulfobulbia; order Desulfobulbales; family Desulfocapsaceae; genus Desulforhopalus_A. Next base: position 51,298 of record CAYPPR010000029.1, on the reverse strand, counting down.
TTTTCGCTTGATTGTGCTGGGGCAGTCATTTTCAGCAAGTCCCACATGTTTTGCCGATGGAGAGAAAAATTTCAAAGAGAAGATTCTTCATTACGGCTTCGTGCCCTCCTATGAAAAGTATGTCGAGCTGCTCTGTCAGGGTGATATCGTCGTCTCGACATCACTGCACGAGTTTTATGGGATTTCCATCATCGAGGCGGTGCGGGCCGGGTGCCTGCCTGTTCTACCCAACCGGCTGTCCTATCCGGAACTGTTTGCGGATAAATTTCTCTATAGTGACGATTCGTTAGTCGAAAAGCTGGAGAAGGTTATATTAAAGCACTGCCGGCTCCCCCAAGAGACAGCTGGAGCAATGACGGATCGTTTCGGCTGGCCCAGCCTGCGACAGGCGTACTCGGAATGGCTGTAGGTGCTCTCGTGAGGCAATAACCAACTATTTCTTCATACTTTTGGCAAAGTCCAGCATCCTCTGGATGGGAATACGCGCTTTGGCGGCAATCTCCGGGGATACCAGAATTTCGTTTTTGCCTGTTTCCAGTAGTTCCGCCAGGTTTTGCAAGGAATTCATGCCCATCCATGGACAACTTGCACAGCTCTGACAGGTTGCGCCTTCGCCGACTGTCGGCGCCTCAATAAAAGTTTTCTCCGGGGCCAGCTGGTGCATTTTGTTGAAGATACCCTTGTCGGTTGCGACGATAAACTCCTTGTTAGGCAAAGTGATCACCGCATTGATCAGAGCCGTAGTCGAGCCGACGACATCGGCTTGGTTGACAACCGCTTCCGGGGATTCAGGGTGTACCAGAACCGCCGCATCCGGATGAAGCTTGCGAAGCCGCTCCAGGGCTACCGACCTGAATTCTTCATGCACCACACAGGAACCGGGCCAGAAAATCATCTCGGCGCCGGTAAGTTTTTGTACATAACTGCCCAGATGCCTGTCCGGTGCCCAGAGGATTTTTTCGCCCCTTTCGGCAAGGTGCCGAATGATCGGCAGAGCAATTCCCGAGGTTACAACCCAGTCAGATCGGGCCTTGACCCTGGCACTGGTGTTGGCATAGACGACTACGGTGTGGTCGGGATGTTTATCACAAAATGCCGCGAACTCCTCATAGGGACAGCCCACGTCGAGCGAACAGGTCGCGCCAAGATCCGGCATAAGCACTCGCTTTTCGTTATTGAGTATCTTGGCGGTCTCCCCCATGAAACGAACACCGGCCACAACCAGAGTCTTTGCCGGATGCTCCGTGCCAAAACGAGCCATTTCCAGACTGTCGGCAACACAGCCGCCGGTTTCTTCGGCTAGATCCTGCAGGGCGCCATCTGTATAGTAATGCGCCACAAGAACGGCATTCTGTTGGTCGAGAAGTCTTTTAATCCGTTCTTTTAGGTGAGAAGTATCTGAATCGGAAAGTGCTGGCCATTGCGGGTGCTGCGGTACCTTTACCTCTGGAATAGCAGGAAGAGGAATAGTCTGTTCTAATTGAGGAACCATGATTCTTTCTTTACACTCATAAAAAATATTTGTTTTCTTTGGAGCAGGACTCGCTGTGATCGGCCGTTTTTGCCTGCTTCGTCTTCGTATAACCGACAGTATAAGTCTCTTGGGAAATAATTAAACCTCAATGTAGCTTCTGGTCTGCTCTTCAGCCTGAACCAACGCATTTACTTTGCCATGAAAGTAACTCGATGTCGATGGCTTGCAGAAAAAAAATCACTTGCCGTGCAGGGTGATCTCGCTATTGCGGGCAACCAGGATGGCAAGACGGATAAAATCAGTAAAAGTCAATGTTTCAGGTCGAGCGGTCGGCTGGAGGTTGGCCTGCTCAATCGTCAGCATGGTGATTTTTTTATTGATGGCCTTGTCCTGGTTCGCTTTGTCAGCAAATAAATTCGCGCCGCTCAAGGTATTAAGGATGGTTTTCCGGCGTTGATTAAAAGTTGTTCTGACCAAGTGGCGAAAAAGAGCGAAATCGTATTTGTTTTCTTCGGCCGAAGATTCTGGAGGCTTTCTGAAATCAATCCTGACCACCGCTGAATCGATCTTAGGCCTTGGGTGAAACTCGTCGGGCCCAAGAGTCATGAGCTTGTGCACCGACGCGCAACTGGCAAGAAGCACCGTCGGCACGCCGTAATCCTTTGTGTTCGGCGCTGCCATGAGACGGTCGGCCACTTCCTTTTGCAGCATGATTGTCGCGGTGCTGATGAGGGAAGCATTGTCAATGAGCTTGAAAATAAACGGGTTGGATATCGAATAGGGGAGATTTGCCAGTATTTTCAATTTACCACCGCACTGTTGGGCAATTGTCTGAAAATCAGCGGTGAGAATGTCTTGATGAACCAGCGTTACGTTATCGGGTAAATCGCCTTGTTCTTCATGATAACGAATAATGCCACTGTCTATTTCGTAGCCGAAAACATGTTGCGCCATTGAAGCCAGGGGAACCGTCAAGGCCCCGAGCCCTACGCCGACTTCGAGAATGATATCAGTACTGGATATTTTTCCTGCCCGGACGATAGCTTCTGCAGTCCCCTTGTGCACCAAAAAATTCTGACCGAATCGCTTCTTTGGCGCAAGTTGATTGCTCTTCAGCGTTTCGTATGTTTGTCGTCCGTATTGTGTCATATTGTTCTAAAGCCTTCGATCTTGACTGGTGCGGCGGTTCAGTTGAGCACCTGTTTATTTATGCGTTTTTTTTGTATTTGCAAGAAAAAATAGAGCGCCGGATAATAACTTATTATGGCAAAAGGTAAAGCAAGGCACAATCCGCCAACCCCCATCACTACCAGAGCTTCGTGTCCCAAATCAAGAAGAATTGTTAACGAATCCCGAATACCTCCTTCGGCCATGACCTGCTCCAATGCATTTTGTACATTGCCCAGATTAAGTTCATAGGGGGTCAGGTGATTGCCAATCAAAGCGGCCAGGTAGTAAATTGGTAGATACGTTAATGGATTGCAGACTATCCAGCTGATTATGATACCGGCCAGTGCTGACGATCTTAACAGAAGTGACAAAAAAACGATAAGCAGAGTATGAAATGGCATTGTCGGTGTCAGGCCGACAAAAACACCGATGGCGGTTCCGCCGGCCAGTGCATGGGGGCTTCCCTGCAGTCGCTTAAACCGTATAAAGTAATATTTGAAAAAACGCCAAAAACTCATAAAAAGTGACTTTCAACCGAGTTGGGATCGGGAGTATACATCCTCATCCAGCGAAATTGGGCCCGAATGGTTGAATGCATGGAAGCCGGCAAGGGCGATCATTGCCGCATTATCGGTACAATGAATCGGCAGCGGCGCATAAAAAGAGAGGCCTTCGGCGGTACATTTGTCGAGAAAAACCTCGCGAAGCCGGGCATTGGCCGACACACCTCCGCCGATGACAACCTTGTCGATATTATTTAGCCGAGCGGCCGCAATAGTTTTTGCAACAAGTACCTCGACAACAGCTTCCTGAAAGGATGCACAGATATCAGCTATGCGCAGTTCAGTACCATTGCGCTGTTGTTGGTGAACATGATTCAAGACTGCTGTCTTCACCCCGCTGAAACTGAAATCAAGCGAGTTCTCATCAAGCCAGGCTCGTGGGAACTGCACGTACCGCGGCTGGCCATTTTTTGCATTTTCGGCAACGTGCGGACCGCCGGGATATGCCAGACCAAGCAGTTTAGCGACCTTGTCGAAGGCTTCGCCGGCCGCATCATCACGGGTTCTGCCCAGTAGTTTGAAATTGTGATAGTTTTCGGCAAGATAGATTGAAGAAGTTCCGCCGGAGGCGATGAGAGCAATATACGGGAAAGGTGGTTTTGAAAGTGATTTCTTATTGTCGAGAAAAATTGATAGGATATGTCCGGCCATGTGATCGACGCCGACGAGCGGGATGTTGCGCACATAGGAAAGTGCCTTAGAATAGGAATAACCAACAAGAAGAGAGCCTATCAGGCCTGGGCCGCGGGTAGCGGCGATAAGCTGTATGTCCGACAGGCTGGCCCTGGCCTGATCAAGTGCCGCCTGGACGATGGGATATATAGCCTGCAGGTGTTTTCTGGAAGCCAGTTCCGGCACCACCCCGCCGAACTTTGTATGAATACAATCCTGGCTGGAGAGCACACTGGAAAGAATTTCATCATCCTCGAGAACCGCCGCGGCGGTGTCGTCGCAGGAACTCTCTATACCTAAAATGAGCATGCAGGGATCTTTTTTGTTGAGTGTCTTTTTGATTATGTTAATACTGTCGCTCCGAGTAAGAAGCAGTCAGTTAAACGGAAGTGGTGAAGAGACGATAGCTGCTTCCCCGTGGATAATTTTGAGGTAGACAGTATACCGTGAAAGAAAAAAAACAAACAATTTTTCCTCTTGTTGATCAGTTTTCCAGGACTATATCCTATCTGAGATTGTCTTTGACCGATAGATGTAATCTTCGCTGTTGCTATTGTATGCCGGGTGTTCCCGAAGACCATAAGGCAAATGTAAAGACGGGCAACTTTCTCAAACATTCCGACTTGCTCAGTTATGAAGAACTGCTGCGGGTGGTTCGACTGGCCGTCGCCATGGGAATGAATAAATTACGCTTAACCGGCGGAGAACCTCTGGTGAGAAGAGGAGTGCTTGATTTCATCCATCAACTAGGCCAGCTGGATGGTCTGGAGCAGGTTCGGCTGACGACCAATGGAGTACTGCTGGCAGAGTATGCCGAGAGACTTTATGCCGGCGGGATACGCCATATAAACGTTTCACTCGACACGTTACATCCGGAAAAATTCAAGAGGATCACCGGCTATGATTATTTTGACAAAGTCTGGCATGGTCTCGAGGTGGCAAAAGATCTCGGTTTCAAGATAAAACTAAACGTTGTTGCCATGAAAGGGGTGAATGACGACGAATTTCGTGATTTTGGCAAGTTGGCACTTGAACAGCCCTTTAAGGTAAGGTTTATTGAGTTTATGCCCGTCGGGGCAAAAAACAGCTGGCAGAAAGAGCAGTTCATCAGGGCGGAAGAGATAAAAATGATTATCGCTGAACTGGGTATATTAACTCCTTTCCACAAAGAACATGGTGAAGGGCCTGCACGAATGTTTGATCTCGAGGCTCCGGATCAAAAAAAAGGCGCAGTTGGCTTTATCAGCCCGATAAGCCACCATTTCTGCGATCAGTGTAACCGGCTCAGACTTACCTCCGAAGGAAGGCTTCGTGCCTGTCTGCTCAATGACAAAGAAACCGACTTGAAAGCGCTGCTTCGGGGCGGGGCGGTTGACCAGGCAATTATTGCCGCTATCCGCCAGACTATCCTCGACAAACCGCAAGGTCACACCTTACAGGAAAAATCCACGATGGTAAAACAACCTTCTTGTGACGGCAGGATGTCACGAATCGGTGGTTGAAGCGTCCCCTTGAGGATAGGAACCCAGCCACTCAAAGTAGGAACACATCGATTTAAGCATGTCGCAACCGCGATGAATTTTTTGATCCTCAATATGACCGAGCATATCGAGAAAGAAGAGATATTTCCATTGCTTCCCCTTGATCGGTCGTGATTCAATTTTCGCTAAATTGATGTCTTCTTTGGAGAGGGCGGTCAGGATATCATTTAACGACCCCGGCCTGTCCATAAGTCCAATGAGTAAAGACGTTCGGTCCCGGCCGCTCCTTGATGGAGACTTTTTGCCGATCACTAAAAATCTGGTGGTGTTGCCTCGGTAGTCCTCGATACCCTGAACAACGACCTGCAGTTCGTATGTTTTGATGGCAAGAGACGAGGCAATTGCCCCGATGTTGGGATTGTTGGCGGCCATCTGTGCCGCGGCACCGGTGGAAAAGACCGGCAGAGTTGGCGTTGCCGGAAGATGTTTTCTCAACCACTGCCGACACTGGGCAAGCGGCTGGGCATGGGAGGCAACGGTCTGGATATCTTCCATGTTGCCTGATTTGCAGACAAGATTGTGGCTTATCTCCAGTTGTAACTCGCCACAGATTTGGACTTTGTATTTCATGAAGCAGTCAAGCGTTGAAAAGACGGCGCCTTCTATTGTGTTTTCAACCGGAACAATACCATATCTTGTCCTGCCTTTCTCAACCTCGGCAAAAACGTCTTCAATGGTTTCCATTGCCTTGTAATCGGCCGAATGACCGAAGTATTTCACCCCGGCAAGGTGGCTGAAAGTAGCCTCGGGCCCAAGAAATGCCACCTCGGCTTTTTTTTGTGACAGTCGGCAGGTGGTAATTATTTCATGGAAAATTGATTTAAGGGCATCTGGTGGAAAGATGTCATTGTTATCTTTTAACAGTCTGTCGTAAATCTGCCGTTCACGAAGAGGGTCCCATTTAGCACGTTTTTCTCCATCTTTGAGCCGGCCAATCTCTTTGGCACAAGAAAGCCGTTCTTTTAGTAGCGTGAGTATCTGGTTGTCTATTGAATCAATAGTATCACGAACCGATACTATGGCTTTTTCCTGCTCATCTTTTTTCTGCTCATTTTCCATGCTGCTCCTTGCTGTTACCCTGTAAAAAAACAAAATTACCCGCGTACACAAAAACAATTAAATTAGGCAAAAGAAATTGCTATGTCAAGCCGCAAAAGAGAGCTATAGTGATCTTTTTTAATCAGATTGACAGGTGCCTCACGAATGCACGCATCATATCTTTCCGACTTTTTCCCGTTTGGCGGAATGAGACGGAAAAGAGTCAATAATCTCTTGAAAGCCAATGTATCTTCAACACAACAAGAGCAGGAATACAATGAGTGAAAAGAAAATCCAAAAAACCTACGACGAAATAAATGCCCGTATCAAAGCGGGAGAAGCAGTTGTCGTAACTGCTGAGGAAATGGTTGGTATTGTAAAAGAAAATGGTCCGGAAGGGGCGGCGCGCAAAGTGGATGTCGTCACCACGGGAACATTTGCCCCCATGTGTTCTTCCGGTTTGTTTTTTAATTTTGGTCAGATGACACCGACTATTAAAGCCTCAAAGGTGTGGGTGAACAAGGTTCCTGCGTATGCCGGCCTGGCGGCGGTCGATGCCTATATTGGCGCCACCGAACCCGCTGAAGATGATCCTTTAAATAAAATCTACCCGGGTGAGTTTCGTTACGGTGGCGGCCATGTCATTGAAGACCTTCTGCGCGGCAAAAAGCTGCTGCTGGAAGCTAAAGCCTATGGGACGGATTGTTATGCGGCAAAAAAAATGAAAAAAGAGGTTGGACTGGAAGACCTGCAGCATGCCTTGCTGTGCAATCCGAGAAATGGCTATCAAAATTACAACTGCGCCATTAATTTATCCGATAAAGCGGTCTATACCTATATGGGTATGCTGAAACCGAATTGTCTGAATGCGAATTATTGCAGTGCCGGTGAATTAAGCCCTCTGTTAAATGACCCTTTTTACAAAACAATTGGTGTTGGGACGCGGATTTTTCTCGGTGGTGGCTATGGCTATGTTACCTGGCGGGGAACCCAGCACAACCCCCAGGCTCCGCGGAACAGTAACGGAGTTCCCGTGAAGCCGGCCGGAACAATTATGGTTCAGGGGGATTTGAAGCAGATGTCCCCTGAGTGGCTGCGCGGCGTTTCCATCCTTGGGTATGGCAGTTCTCTCGCTGTCGGACTCGGTATTCCGATTCCCATTCTCAATAGTGAAATGGCCGCACATACCGGTATCTCAGACGCAGACCTCTTTACGCAGGTTGTTGATTACGGCTACGACTATACCAACGGTATTGCCAGGAGTTATGGGGAAGTCAGTTATGCCCAGTTAAAGTCAGGAGAGATCGAGGTAAACGGCAAAAAAGTAAAAACTGCTCCTTTATCGAGCATGGTTAAGGCTCGGGCAATTGCTGAAAATCTTAAAAAATCGATATCGGAAGGTCATTTTTTCCTCAATAAACCGGCAGAATTGCTGCCGGATGGCCAAGGTTGATGCGCAACGGATGTCTGCAAGTGAATAAAAGGACAGCTAAAGACGGGGGGCAGTAAAAAATTGGCCAGCAGGAGTCGGCAATGACGTGTTTGCTGTTTGGGTGTTCGGTTTTGTAGAATGCGGCTGAACGGTTATTGCATGGGGCACAACTTATTCAGGGAAGAGCAATTTATTGCTTGATTCTGAATTCCGATTCAATTATGGTGGCTTGTTATGGACGTACTACCCTGAATACAAAGGGATTGCGTCATATTTTGTTTTGTTGTCAAATAAGATGAAATAGAGCTTGTTTGGGGCAATTTACCAATATTTAGGTAATGCGTTATTTATAGGGGAAAGAGGGCAGCTGACGTTGTCTTTTCGGTTAGCTGGCAAAGAAAGATTAAAGCAGGGAGGAATTCATGAACAAGAAGGAACTAATTGAGAGCATCGCAGGTGCGGCAGACATCAGTAAAGCCGCTGCCGAAAAAGCACTGAACGGCACCCTCGCAGCGGTTGCTGAAAGTTTGAAAAAAGGCGACAAAGTGACTCTCGTCGGCTTTGGCACATTCTCTGTTTCAAAGCGTGATGCTCGCCAGGGCAGGAATCCGCAAACCGGGAACACCATCGAAATTCCAGAAAAGAAAGTTGTTAAATTTAAAGCTGGTAGCAAATTGTCCGAGACTGTCAATTAATCCTGTTTGTTCATGCATCGTCGATACGGTAACTGTTACTATGCGTACAACAACAAAAAACATACTACAAAGTTACAGTGTCTGAATGAGTACATTGCAAAGCAGCATAGCATAACATACGTACTGCACTTTCAGACAAAGTGACAGTGTTGCTAGGCATATTGACAGTAAGCAGCTTGTTAAAAAGGCCGTTCCTCACCAGGAACGGCCTTTTTGCTTTATACGCTGATTACGGTTGACAGTCAAGTTTGCTGGAAAGTATCTTGAGGTATTAAATACAAGGAAATTTTCCTTTCAATGGGTGTGTTTGGAAAGAGTTTGAGCTACTGCTTTTGCATAAGAATAAAGCTTGATCGACAAGATGGAAGAGATGAGAGGTACGAATGAAATCTTTTGATGAGTTGCTGGATGAGGCAACTCGTATTCATGGCCACGTTTGTGCGGGGCAGGTAATTGGGGTGCGTATGTGCATGGTGGCTCTTGCACACCTGGAGATAGACGATCCTAAAGGTGCCGACCGTAAAAAGCTGTATGTCTTTGTTGAAATTGACAGATGTGCGACAGATGCCATCCAAACCGTTACCGGCTGTACTCTTGGCAAACGATCGATGAAATGGGTTGACCATGGCGTCATGGCCGCAACTTTTGTCAATCTTGATTCAGGAAAAGCTGTCCGGGTAACCGCTCTTGAAGAATCCCGTGAGCTATCTAAAAAATATTGTTCCGATATTGTTGACAAGTATGCCCGGCAGCTCCAGGCTTATCAAATTATGCCGGAAGGCGAGCTTTTTCGTGTCGAAAGTGTTGCCGTGGACATCCCACCGGAAAACTTACCTGGTCGACCTCTTAAACGAGTCAGGTGTGAAAAATGCGCCGATTGGGTGCAGGATAAGAGGGATATTCTCGTCGACGGCAAGGTGCTTTGTCGAAGCTGTGCGCATGGACGGTATTACAGGCGGCTTGATGAAGAGAAAATGTAGAGAAAATATCCTGGTAATAGTGGGGAGACACAGTAATGAGGAGAGGTGAATTGAAATGGTTGTAACTCTTTTGGATTATGGGGCCGGCAATGTCCGCAGCGTCAGAAATGCTCTTCGTGAACTTGGCCATACTGTTCAAAATGTCAAAACTGCAGAAGATATACTTACTGCCGAGAAATTGATCTTTCCGGGTGTCGGTAGTTTTGGTCTGGTTATGCATCGATTGCAGGAGAGCGGTTATGTCGAGCCTTTGCAAAGGCGAATCAAAGAGAATAAGCCGTTTTTAGGCATCTGTGTCGCTTTGCAGGCCTTGTTTGAAGGCAGTGAAGAATCGCCCGGCGTACCCGGTTTGGGAATTATTTCCGGTCAGGTGGTACGGTTTCCGGCAACAAATTTGTCTGTTCCGCAGATTGGCTGGAACGGTATCAGGCTGCAAAAGGATTCCAGGCTGTTTGATGGATATGAAAATGAGAAGCTCTACTTCGTTCACTCCTATCACGCTCCGGTTGTCGATGCAACCCGGGACTGGACGCTGACCTTGACCGATTATGGTTATGCCTTTGTCTCGGCGGTTGAAAAAGGCAATGTCAGTGCCTTACAGTTCCATCCCGAAAAAAGTGGTAAAGCCGGACTGAGGATACTGAATAATTTCCTCATCAGTAACCAGGACGAGAGAATCATTGTCTCAAGTAAAGGCATTGGCTTGAACAAAGAGACACATATTGCCAAGAGAGTCATCGCCTGTCTTGATGTGCGCAGCAATGATGCCGGCGATCTGGTCGTCACCAAAGGGGATCAGTACGATGTACGCAGTGAAGGGGAGGTAAGAAATCTTGGAAAACCTGTCGAGCTTGCCAAGCGATATTATGAAGAAGGCGCGGATGAGATCACTTTTCTTAATATTACCGGATTTCGTGATTTTCCCATGCAGGACCAGCCAATGATCGAGGTGCTTGAGAAAACATCTGAAAATGTGTTTGTCCCCTTGACCATTGGTGGTGGTATCAGAGAATTTACCGATTCGGAAGGTGTGTCGTATACCTCACTCGATGTAGCTTCAGCCTACTTTCGCTCCGGGGCTGATAAGATATCCATCGGCTCCGATGCAGTATATGCCGTTGAAGCGTATTTAAAAACCGGAAAAAAATCAGGAAGGAGTTCGATTGAGCAAATATCTCAGGTCTATGGCGCCCAGGCGGTAGTTATCTCGGTCGATCCACAGCGGGTATATGTGCAAGGTCCCGATAAAACGCTGCATTCTACTATTCATACCGCAATACCCGGTCCTGATGGGGAGTGCTATTGCTGGTACCAATGTACGGTAAAAGGCGGCAGGGAAGGCCGTGATATCGATGTCGTTCAGTTGGTGAAGATTTGTCAGGAATTGGGCGCCGGTGAAATTCTCCTTAACTGTATTGATAAAGATGGTTCCAACAGCGGCTTTGACCTCGAGCTCATTGCGCTGGTGAAAAAAAATGTCTCCATTCCGGTGATTGCTTCGAGTGGCGCCGGGAAAGCCGCCCATTTCGTCGAGGTGTTTGAGAAAACGTCGACGGATGCGGCTCTTGCCGCGGGAATTTTTCATCGCCAAGAGGTTTCTATCGAAGAAGTGAAACAGGCAGTGCGGGCGGCTGGGATTGAAATACGGTAGTATCCCGACGCAGACATCCTTTAGGCAATTACCTTTTGTAGAACAATATGGCAATCAAGTTAACCAGAAGAAAGAAAGGCATCGTTGGTTTCCTGTTTTTCATCATTCTTCTAGTTCAGGTGTTGAACGTCGTTTCGGTCTGGACTTACAGGAGGGGGCTTGTTGATCTTTTAGAGCAGGGTAACGTACGCCTGGAACTGTATATTAATTATTTACAGGGCATTCTCGGCAAATATGAGAGTCTGCCGGAACTGCTGGCAATAGACGATCATTTGGTACGGGCTTTATTGAACCCCACCGAAAAAATGCGAATTGAAATTCTTAATCGATACCTGGAAACGATTAACAGGGTGAGTAACACCATGGATACCTATCTTATGAATAAAGATGGGTTAACGATCGCTGCCTCCAACTGGAATGAGGAGCGGCCGTTCATCGGCAGAAACTTTAATTACCGTCCTTATTTCAAACAGGCAATGGAAGGAAAATTGGGCAGATATTTCGCTCTTGGTTCCACCTCTTCGAAGCGGGGGTATTATTTTGCCTACCCCGTTCGCAAAGACAAGGACATACTTGGAGCTGTTGCCGTTAAAATTAATATTGATTCAGTCGAGCAGATTTGGGCCGCTCGAGATGAAAATTTCTTGGTTTCCGATCTTGATGGAGTCATCTTTATTACGACAAATCCTGAATGGAGGTTTAAAACGCTTGAACCGCTGGAGCAAAATGTAGTGCAACGAATTATGCAGAGCAGGAGATATCAGGATGCCCCTCTGGTACCTCTGAGCCAGGAGGTCAAAAATCTCCGGGATGAAGTGCAGATTCTCAATATTGCAAAAGGAGAGGACAAGAACCAGAGGCAAGTGCTGAAGCAATCCCAATTTATGCCGCAGGCCGGATGGAATGTCCATATCCTTACCGACACCAGAGTGCTGAAAAAAAGAGTACTCATGGTCAACGTTATAGTTGGGACAGGATTAAGTCTGGCCTATATTCTGGTTCTCCTGCTGGTTCAACGCTCCCATCGTCTGGCCCAGATGAAGCGTATTGAAGAGGAGTCAAAACAAGCCCTGCAGGTGGCCAACGAACAGCTCGAATCAAGGGTACTTGATCGAACACAAAAGCTCACCGAAGCAAATTCGATGTTGCGCAAAGAGATCCTTGACAGGAAAGAAACTGAAATCAAGCTGAAAAGAACCCGTAAAGAATTGATTCATGCGGCAAAGCTGGCGGTTCTCGGACAAATGTCTGCCGGGATTAACCACGAATTGAACCAACCCCTTGCTGCAATACGTAGTTACACGGATAACGGAAAGCAGTTTTTGCAGAAAGGCCGTCTTGGCGATGCAATGTGGAATCTGGAGCAGATTGGTGAATTAACCGAACGTATGGCACAAATTGGTATCCAGCTGAAACTGTTCTCTAAAAAATCGAGTGGCAACGTGGCCGTTGTGCCGTTACATGGTGTTATAGACGGTGCGCTGGAAATTCTTAAACCGAGTCTGAAAAAAGAGGCGATAGAGCTGACGATTGATATTCGGCCCGATAATCTCGAGGTACGTGCCAATTATGTACTCTTGCAGCAGGTTTTGGTCAATCTTATCTCTAATGCCATGCAGGCGATGGAGGGCCGCGATTTTAAAAAAATAGAACTCGAATGTCTCGCTGTCAGTGACAAAGTCGTCGTCGCGGTTCAGGACAATGGCCCCGGAGTGTCAGCAGAATACCTCGGTGACATCTTCGAACCGTTTTTCACCACAAAAAAATCAGGGCAAGGTCTGGGCTTAGGGCTAACGATAAGTGATAGAATAGTGAGAGACTTCGGCGGCCATATTATCCTGGTTCCGACCACCGAAGGAGCCCGGTTTGAATTTACCCTTGATAAGATAGTATAAAAAATGACAGTGCATGGAAAAGTTCTTTTCATAGATGATGAAAAACACATCCGACAAGCAAATAAACAGACCCTTGAATTGGCTGACCTCGATGTCATGGTCATGGATTGCGCGGAAAAAGGGTTGGAAGCCATTACCAGGGAATGGGCCGGCATAGTCGTCTGCGATATCCGTTTGCCGCATATGGATGGTCTGCAGTTTCTTGTTGAAGTGCAAAAAATTGATCAAGATCTGCCGGTTATTCTCATAACCGGCCACGGTGATATCTCGACTGCAGTCAATGCCATGCGTGACGGAGCCTACGATTTTATTGAAAAACCGTACTCCGCTGAACGATTGGTGAAAACCGTTTTGCGAGGCCTGGAAAAACGGGCATTAACTCTGGAAAACAGAAACTTACGTCGTGAACTGGAACTGCACAGCGCCCCTGGACCAAGAATAATTGGACGCACGCCGGCCATGGAACTGTTGCGAAGTACTATAGCTCAGGTCGCGGATACCGGAGCTGACGTGCTGGTCTTAGGGGAGACCGGTACCGGTAAAGAACTGGTGGCCAGGGCCCTGCATGAAAACAGCAGCAGACGAACGAAGAATTTTGTGGCCATCAATTGTGGTGCCGTTTCCGAATCAATTATGGAAAGCGAGCTTTTTGGCCATGAGGCAGGGGCATTTACCGATGCCAAGACCACACGCATCGGTAAATTTGAACATGCCAACGGCGGTACCCTGCTGCTTGATGAAATTGAATCGATGCCGCTTCGCGTGCAGATTAATCTTTTACGTGTCCTGCAGGAACGCAGCGTCGAAAGACTTGGCTCCAACCGAGTCATTCCCGTTGATCTCAGGGTGGTTGCCGCCTCAAAGATTGACCTGAGAGAAGCTTCGGAACGGGGCACGTTCCGTGAAGATCTGTATTACCGGCTGAATGTCGTCTGCCTGGAAATTCCACCCTTACGGGAAAGACGCGAGGATATCGCCCTCCTGTTCCATCATTTTCTATTAGTGGCCGGACATAGATACCAGCAGGAGGTGCCAACCCCCGGCAATGCACAAATGAAAGCCTTGTTGTCCTATGCCTGGCCGGGCAATGTCAGAGAGTTGAGGAATTTTGCTGAACGCTATGTTTTGCTTGGACAGCAGTTTGACTGGTCTTTGGAGAAGATGTTGTCAGGGGAAGAGAAGGTGCAAAGTCAATCTCTGGCCCAGCAGGTCGATTGTTTTGAAAGGAGTCTCATTGAGCATGCTTTAGTTTCGTTTAATGGCAGCATAAAAGATGTCATGGCCACTCTGGCAATGCCCAGAAAAACGTTATACGACAAGATGCGCAAGCATGGCTTAAAAAAGGATGATTACAAATAGATGTAAAAGATAGATAAAAAAAACACCACCCTGCTATCCGGCTTAGTGGTCCTCAGTTCCTGCGACCCTTCTGCCATGCCTCTTCTTTAGACCTCTCTGTGCTGTTCCCCCACGCCACTAAAATGGGTGGATTTCCACCCACATTTCTTTCGCTGCTCCGTGTGTTATTGGATTATGTCATTGTAATAGAATGAATAATACGTTGTTTGTCGGTGTTTGGTGGCTAATGGGTGGATTCCCGCCTGTTTGTAGGCGAGAATTGTGGGGGCAAATGATAATATAAGCGCATATTCAGTTGCATAGAATGTAGGATTAATTCTGGACCAATGTTTGCAGTCCGATTGTATGTATCGAAGAAAATGTTAGTTTCATCGATACGGACAGTATTTTGAACTGTCCGTCAATGTTGCCGGCTTTGCCGGTGTATCAACATTCAAACTGGAGGAATAAACTATGTTCAGGAAAATCACCACACTTGTTGCAACTGCGGCTCTCTCGGCAACGCTCATTACCGGTTCCGCGCTGGCGAGTGATCCGATTACCATTAAGTTTTCCCATGTTGTAGCTGAAAATACGCCAAAAGGGCAGATGGCAATCAAATTCAAGGAGATGGTTGCGGAACGCCTTGGTGGGAAAGTTGTCGTTGAGGTTTTTCCTAACTCACAGCTGTTTGGTGACAATAAAGTGCTTGAGGCTATGCTCTTGGGCGATGTACAGATTGCTGCACCGGCACTCTCTAAATTTGACCGATACACCTCGCAATTGCAGATTTTCGATCTGCCCTTTCTCTTCAAAGACATGGCTGCGGTGGAGAAATTTCAGCAAAGTGACAAGGGGCAAGAACTGCTGACGGCTATTGAAAAGAAAGGCTTGGTCGGCCTGGGCTATCTCCATAACGGTTTAAAACAGCTTTCCAGCAGTACACCGCTTAGGGTTCCTGCTGATGCAGCAGGTCTTAAATTCCGCATTATGACCTCTGATGTTCTTGCCGCCCAGTTCCAGGCTATAGATGCAACTCCCCTGAAAAAGCCGTTTTCTGAAGTTTTTACCCTGCTCCAGACCAGAGCCATCGATGGCCAGGAAAACACCTATTCCAATATCTACTCTAAAAAATTCTTTGAAATCCAGCCCTATATCACCGAATCAAATCATGGACTTCTCGACTATATGCTGGTCACATCTAAAGAATTCTGGATGGGCCTGCCTGATGATATTCGTCCGGAATTGAAAAAAATTGTTAGAGATGCACTTGATTATGGTAACAAAATTGCCGAAGATAAAAATCTGGAAGCTCGCCAGCAGATAATTGATTCCAATCGAAGTGAGATCATTATGCTCACCGAAGCCGAAAGAAGCCAATGGGTAGATGCCATGAAGCCGGTTTGGCAAAAGTTTGAAAAAGAAATAGGTAAAGATATGATAGACGCAGCATACCAGTCCAATATGTAAAGTTGGTTTTTAAACGGACCGGCGGTCTTCTGCTGCACCGAGACCGCCGGAATTTTTGTCCTCAAGGGGTTAAAATATGTTTATGCGCTTTATTAATCGTGCTGAAGAGGCAATTATCTGCATTCTGTTGATAGTCACTACTCTTCTGGTTTTTCTCGACGTGGTCATGCGCTTTGGCTTTAATGCAGGTTTTATGTGGACGCAGGAGTTGACACTGCATATGTCGGCGTGGATGGTTCTCTTTGGGGCCTCATATGGCTTAAAGGTCGGCTCGCACATCGGCATGGACGCCTTCGTTAAACTCTTTCCTGCGACAGGTCAAAGAATTCTCTCCTCTATCGCAGCTATTCTGGCACTGGTCTACTGCTGGCTCATTTTTTATGGCAGCTGGATATATCTGAAAAAAATGAAAATGATCGGCATTCACTTGGAAGATATACCGATTCAAGCCTGGCAGGCCCATTCAATGTTGTGTGTTGGGTATCTTTTCCTGACGGTTCGTCTGCTTATTATACTTTGGTCTTTGATTACCGGAAAGGCTCATGGCTTCAAACATGCCGATGAGGCGAAAGAGAGCCTAACACTGGCTGAAGGTATTGCGAAAGGGGAGGGAAGGTAATGACTACTGCAGCTCTGTTTATACTGCTTTTTGGTTGCATGCTGCTCGGCATGCCTATCGCTCTTGCCTTGGGGCTTTCAAGCATAGGTACCATCTTAATGTTTTCCGGCGACTCGTTGGCGTCGATAGCCCTGAAATTGTTTGAGGCACTTTCTGAACATTATACTCTGCTCGCTATTCCGTTTTTTATTCTCTCGTCGAGTTTTTTATCAACGGGTGGGGTGGCTAAACGTATTATCAGATTTGCCCTCAGCATGGTCGGCCATATTCATGGCGGCATTGCCATGGCCTCGGTTATTGCCTGTATGATTTTTGCCGCGGTATCCGGTTCCTCGCCGGCAACTGTTGCGGCAATCGGCTCTATCGTCATCGTCGGCATGGTCAAGGCTGGCTATCCTGAAGCTTTTGCCGCAGGTGTTATCGGCAATGCAGGAACGCTTGGTATCCTCATTCCACCGTCGATAGTTATGCTGGTGTATGCGGCGGCCACTGAGGTATCTGCCGCCCGCATGTTTATGGCTGGTTTTCTGCCTGGAATTCTCATGGGCGTCATGCTCATGATCGTTATTTATATTGTCGCTCGCATCAAAAAGATACCTTGTCAGCCATGGGCCGGCATGAGAGAGATCTTTTCTTCGGGATTAAGTGCTACCGGCGGTCTGATGCTGATCGTCATCGTACTGGGTGCTATCTATGGCGGTATTGCCAGCCCGACAGAGGCGGCGGCTGTTTCCGCCGTGTATGCTTTTGGTGTAGCGGTCTGGGGCTATCGAGATATGGGGCCCCTTAAGGAAGAACCGTGGTATGAGCAAGGAGAGAGTATCGGGGCGATGCTTGGTCGCAATACCAAACATATCATATTTACTCTGCCGAAAATCATTAATGATAAAGAAATCAATAAGGTTGTCCTTGATGCGTCTAAGGTGAGCATCATGCTGCTCTTTATTATCGCCAATGCCATGCTCTTTGCCCATGTGTTGACCACCGAGCGTATACCGCATCATATTGCCGAGATGATAGTGCAGTGGGGATTGTCACCCTGGATGTTTCTTGTTGTTGTGAATATATTACTACTTATAGCCGGAAACTTTATGGAACCGTCCGCCATTCTCTTGATCATGGCTCCGATTTTGTTTCCTATTGCCCTAAAACTTGGTATTGATCCGATTCATTTGGGTATTATCATGGTTGTCAATATGGAGATAGGCATGCTGACTCCACCGGTTGGACTGAACCTGTTTGTCATTTCCGGGGTCACAGGGAACAGTATGGGATGGGCTATCAAGGCCTGTGTGCCTTGGTTGCTGGTTCTGCTCAGCTTTCTTATGATCATCACTTATGTACCACAGGTGTCTCTCTTCCTGCCGGAATTGATTGATAAATTGCAGGGATATTAAGTAGCAGTCAAAAAGTCTCTAGCTCTAGGCCATCCATCGGATTCTTTACAATAATTCGATAGATGGCCTTTTTTGTTTCAGCAGACAAGACTTGTTTTTCACCCTGCAAAGGCATTGACAAAACTGCATAATGCGAAGAATATGCATGAGGAGATGTATGGCGATTTGATGATGGAATGAACGAAAGGTAAAAAGATTATGACAGGTAACATAGAGGTGTATCTTGCTGCTCCACGAGGCTTCTGTGCAGGAGTTGAACGGGCTATCGAAACGGTGAAAATAAGTCTCATGCGCTACGGCAAGCCGGTCTATGTGTTGCATGAAATAGTACACAACAGGCATGTCATCCAGGAATTGACCGAGTCCGGGGCCGTGTTTGTCGAAAACCTGCAGAATATTCCCCCAGGTGAAGTGTGTATTTTCAGTGCCCATGGCGTTTCTCACGCAACTGAAAGGCAGGCGAAAAAGTTCGGACTGAAGACAATCGACGCCACCTGTCCTTTGGTCGGCAGTGTGCACCGGATGGTAGAAAAATACCATGCATGGGGCTACGATGTCATAATAATTGGCCACCACAAACATCCGGAGGTTGAAGGGACGGCAGGAAGAGTCAACGGCAGGGTGCATATAGTCGCCGATGAACTTGAAGCAGCGGATGTCAAGGTGAATGATAGTGACAAAGTTGCCTATGTGACGCAGACGACGCTGTGCGAAAATGATCTTGGTGGCATTCTGAAAATTTTGACAAAGAGATTCCCAAAGATACAGGGACCAAAATCAAATATCTGCTTTGCCACGCAAAACCGCCAGGATGCCGTGAAGGAACTGGCAAAAAAAACGGATATTCTTTTTGTGGTTGGTTCAAAGAATAGCTCTAATTCCAACAGATTAAAAGAAGTTGCAGGGCAATGTGGCGTGGAGGCTCATCTCATCGATGACTGCAGGGATCTGCATGTTGCTTGGCTTTTCGAGAAAAAAAGAGTGGGCATCACCGCAGGTGCTTCCGCTCCTGAGCGATTGGTGGAAGGTGTCGTTGACTGGATGGGCGAGCACGGCGCCACAAGGGTTGTTGAGCTAGAAGGAATCGAGGAGAACGTGCATTTTAGACCGGCTGTTCTGTCTCTTGAATGATTAAAAATATGTATTTTAGGCGCTGCAGGTTTGAGCTCAAAAGAAACTCATCTTGAGCTCAAACCCGATAGTTGACCACCTCAGCCATTTAATCAGTCAGTGCCGTCCGCAGCCGGACCATGGCTTCTTTGACCTTGTCATGGCTATTGAAGGCTGAAATACGGATATATCCGCTACCGCATTTACCGAAACCCGCCCCAGGCGTACAGACCACCCCGGCTTTATTGAGCAGCATGTCGAAAAATTTCCATGAATCCATTCGGCCGTCTATCCAGATATAGGGGGAATTCTTGCCTCCGACATAGTCATAGCCCAATTCCTCCATCGTCTGACAGACGACAGCGCTGTTGTGCATATAATAGTCTATCAATGCTTTGGCTTGAACCTTGCCTTCCTCGCTGTAAATCGCTTCCGCGGCGCGCTGAACCGGATAGGAAACACCATTGAATTTTGTAGAGTGCCGTCTGTTCCACAGTCCATGAAGAAAATGCTTATTTCCGGCACGGTCGTAGGCGGCACATTCTTTAGGGACAACGGTATAGGCGCAGCGCGTTCCGGTAAAACCGGCACTTTTCGAAAAGCTGCGGAACTCGATGGCCACCTCTTTGGCGCCTTCGATCTCGTAAATAGATTTAGGCAGCGATGCATCATATATAAATGCCTCATAGGCTGCGTCAAATAAAATAAGTGCCTTATGCTCTCGGGCATAATCAACCCATGTTTTCAGTTCAGCTTTAGAAATGGTCGATCCAGTCGGGTTATTAGGGAAACAGAGATAGATCAAGTCGACATTTTCATTCGGCAATGCCGGCACAAAATTATTTTCCTTGGTGCTGTCCAGGTAGACAAGCCCCTGATACCTGCCGTCGGCAAATGTTCCAGTGCGGCCGGCCATGACATTGGTATCGAGGTACACCGGATAGACCGGATCGGGAAGGGCTATTGTGATGTCCTGACTAAAGAGCTCCTGGATGTTGCCCGTGTCGCATTTCGCCCCGTCACTGACAAAGATTTCATCGGCGGCAATATCGGCACCACGACTCTGGAAATCATTGGTCGCTATTGCCTGGCGCAAAAAATCATAGCCCTGTTCGGGACCGTATCCTCGAAAAGTTGTATCATCAGCCATTTCATCTACCGCTGCATGAAAGGCCTTGATGGACGCAGCCGTTAAGCCCTTGGTAACGTCACCGATACCGAGCTTGATGATATCCTTGTCGGGATTGGCTTTTTGAAAAGCCGCGACCCGCTTTGCGATATCGGAAAAAAGGTACGACGCCTGCAACTTCAGGTAATGCTCATTGATTGTAATCATGGGTACGTTTCTCAGTTGTTTTATGGATAAAAGGCGTTAAGTTGTTCAACAAAATATCAACCTGGATCAGTCTGTTACTATAATGAAATGAAAGGGGCTGTCAACCGACAACTAGCATCGCTGATCTCATCGGGCCAAAAGGAATTACCACATGAATATTGCGCAACCGGGAAACATTTATAGAGACGCTTACCTTGTCTATGACTATATCGTTGAAAAGCTGGATCTGCAGTTTCAACTCTTTGCCGAGCGAACTGTCGTCACCGCCCGTGGAAAGTATAAGAGAAATCCGGCATCGAAAAGACAGCATGCTCCGCTGGTACTTTTTGGCGAGGAGCTGGAATTGGCAGCCATCAAAGTCGATGGTATCGAGATTGACACCTACCAGGTCGATGCGAAGACTTTGCAGCTTGAGCAGCTCCCTGACACCTTTACGCTTGAAATTGTCACGATCATTTATCCGGCCCAAAACACTTCACTTGAAGGACTGTATCGTTCAAGCGGCAATTATTGTACGCAATGTGAAGCTGAAGGATTCAGGAAAATCACCTACTATCCTGATCGACCGGATGTCCTGACCATATTTACAACTCGAATTGAAGCCGACAAGCTTTCCTGTCCGGTCATGCTGTCCAATGGAAACCTCATTGACAAAGGCGAACTGGAAGGAAATCGTCATTATGTTGTCTGGGAAGATCCCTTTCCAAAACCCAGTTATCTGTTTGCCTTGGTGGCCGGCACACTTATCAGTATCGAAGATGAATTTGTTACCCAGTCCGGCAGAATTATCGAACTGAAAATTTTTGTCGAAGAGAGAAACAATGACAAATGTGCCCATGCCATGCGTTCCCTGAAAAAAGCCATGCGCTGGGACGAAGAAGTGTTTGGCCTTGAATACGATCTCGATACCTTTATGATCGTTGCCGTCGATGATTTCAATATGGGCGCGATGGAAAATAAGGGCTTGAACATCTTTAATTCCAAGTATGTGCTCTCAACCGAGCAGACGGCCACCGATCAGGATTTTCTCGGCATTGAAGGAGTGATCGGCCATGAATATTTCCATAACTGGACCGGCAACCGGGTTACCTGCCGTGATTGGTTTCAACTCAGCCTGAAAGAGGGGCTCACGGTTTTTCGCGATCAGGAATTTTCTGCCGATATGAATTCCAGGAGTGTTCAGAGAATCGATGATGTGCGGCTTTTGAAAAACTTTCAATTTAAAGAAGATGCCGGACCCATGGCCCATCCGGTTCGCCCCGATTCCTACCAGGAGATTAATAATTTTTATACCTCTACCGTCTATAATAAAGGGGCGGAGGTTATTCGTATGCTGCACACCCTGCTTGGCGAAAAGCTCTTTCGCAAGGGTATGGAGCTCTATATTTCCCGGCACGACGGTCAAGCGGTAACCTGTGACGACTTTGCCGCCGCCATGAGTGACGCATCAGGCCTTGAGCTGAAACAATTCAAAAACTGGTACAGGCAGGCCGGTACGCCGGTATTACAGGTGAAAGGGGAGTGGCATAAAGAACAGGCGGAATATACACTGCTCATCAGGCAAAGCTGCCCGGACACCCCAGGCCAAACGGCCAAAAAGCCTTTTCACATGCCTGTGAAGATCGGTCTTCTTGGTTCTGACGGTCGCGACCTGCTCGATATCTCAGCTACATCTGATAAAGCTGATACGTCGGCAATTTTGCAGCTGCAGGAGAGAGAGCAGCTGTTTACTTTTCAAAACATTAAAGAAAAGCCTATCGTTTCATTCTTACGGGATTTCTCCGCACCGGTGCGGGTCGAAAGTTTCCAGTCCCGTCAAGAGTTGGCGCTGCTCAGTCGTGCCGATACAAACCTTTTCAATCGCTGGGATGCGGCAACTCGCCTGGCGGGCGAGGTGATCCTTGAGATAGTTGGTAGATTGCAGAACAAGCAAACTCCATCGATCGATAAACTGTATCTTGAAGCCATTGCCGCCAGCCTGCAAGGTAATATTCATGATCCTGCTCTTCTTGCCCTTTCCCTGCAGCTACCAGCGGAGACGACTCTCGCTCAGGAAATGGCGGTTATTGATCCGGATGCGTTGCACGAAGCCAGACAACTCGTAAAAAAAGAACTGGCCAAAAGAAATAAGCAACAGTTTCTTGACCTCTACCACAGCCATAAAGATGAAGGGGCCTACGTCATCACTCCCGAGGCGATGGGCCGGAGGAGGTTAAAAAACATTTCGCTTGCATATCTCATGGCCCTGGATCCGCTGCCAAAAGAAATACAGGGGTTGTGCTACCACCAATACCAGCAAGCGACCAATATGACCGATGCAATAGCTGCCCTGTCCCAGCTGGTCAATCTGAACCATGCAATGAAAGACGACGCCTTGGCGGATTTTTATGAAAAATGGAAAAATGATCCCTTGGTGCTTGATAAATGGTTTATTCTGCAAGCATCATCAAGTCTCGAAAATACGTTAGATAACGTTATTCAACTTACTGCAAGTACGTCTTTTTCTCTCTTCAATCCGAACAAGGTGAGATCCCTGGTCGGTGTTTTTTGTTCCGGCAACCATGTACGCTTTCATGACAAAAGCGGGGCTGGCTATCGGTTTTTAGCAGAAAAGGTTAAAGAGTTGAATGTCATTAATCCTCAAATTGCGGCCAGGCTGGTGACACCATTAATTAGCTGGCGACGATATGATAGCGAGCGACAAAAATTGATGCGCCAGGAACTTGATAGAATTCTATTGATAAAGAATCTTTCCCGCGATGTCTTTGAGATTGTCTCAAAAAGTAGTTAGGAGCCATGCTGTCCATGCCACTGGCCGTCACCATGGCATTAGAGTCGTTTGTGACAAAAGAGACAGCGATATTTCGGGGGATGCCCCTCGGGAAGCGGGGCCTCTTTGTCCTGATCGTGACATTCCAGGCAGAATTTTTCCGCCTCTTTTTTTCCCTTGATATCATGGAAACGGCTATGGATTTCATCATGGGGTAGGGGGGAGGTGGTCTCTTTCGGTGCATTGAGAAGAAAAACAAGGATAGCTGCCAGAATAAGAACAAACAGGCTATTGCCGATAAGCAGTTTACTATTTTTTTTATGTTTCATTGACAATCTGGGGTGTTTTTTTAAAGACTGTGCTCAGTGGGCCATTTCTGCAGCAGTGAAGTTGAGGAGTTTTTTCTTTAAACTAAAGGCGATCATTTCGGCAAGAAAAGTTGACAGGAGTTTGTTTTTTCCAAGCAGATAAACCATTCTACTATGTCGGGTATGATTTTTAATCATTTTTTGCAGATCGACTGGATTATAATCGGCATGAACAATACATCTCGCGACCTCCTCTCCTGAAACAATCGCCGGGTAGATACCTTCTCCCGTCAACCCCGAGGCAAGCCCCGCGGCATCGCCAATGAGAAAAATATTTTTGAAACGAAAGCCGCGGTAATCAAAATTTATACGCTCTGCCTCTCCCTTATGCGTAGAAAGCGGGTAACTGCTTTTTTTCGCCCATTTAAAAAGGCTTTCTTGTAATTTTTTTGCCTTCATGACCCTGGCATCGACATAGGCCCCAACTGATACTGTTTCTTGATGGGGGAATACCCAGGCATAACCGCTTTTAAATAAAGCGCTGTCGAGATGCCATACCATATCCGGATAATTGCCGGAAAGCTGATAGTTGATACCAATGCCGATATTA
The DNA here is from genome assembly GCA_964412665.1 of uncultured Desulfopila sp. GTDB lineage: Bacteria > Desulfobacterota > Desulfobulbia > Desulfobulbales > Desulfocapsaceae > Desulforhopalus_A. The sequence continues at coordinate 27,229 of CAYPPR010000029.1, read as the reverse complement.
CGCACAGGAATGCTAAGATGCCTTCTGACCAGAGAAGAAGATCCATCAGCACCGACCAGGTTGGAGAAGCTCAGCTGCTGGATTTTCCTTGTCAAAATATCCAGAAAAGTAAGTTTGTTGCCTTTGATTGCCGTGACCTGGCAGCCAAAGCGTATCTCCGCTCCGGCCTGCATCGCCTTACGACACATCTCTTGGCCAAGTTTCTCGCGGTTGACCGTGGCTATTATTGGTGTTGGTGCAGCAACAGTGATTTTTTGATGGCGGGTAAAAATATGCTGGGTGGCAAATTGCCTCTCGAAGAGATTGATCGGTACTTTTTTTACCAGACCGTTCCAGGTCACGCCTCCAGCGCACACTTTTTTACCGATGACCTGGTTGCGTTCCAGAACAAGGGTTTTTAGCCCTTCTGAAGCGGTAATCTCGGCACAAGCCAGCCCTCCCGGACCCGCACCAACAATAATAACATCAAAGGACATGGGGACAAATATATCTGGTCATAAGAAAAATACAACTCTTCGAGATTAAACGACAAAATGTCGACGATATAAAATAACCTGCTCGGTGCCAAAGAAAGACACTGAGCAGGTTAGCTGTTATAGCAGTCGCTCCCGGCCCGAGCTTAAAAATGACCAAAAATAGACTTTCGTACCACAGATGATGTCAAAATTAAATATCCCAATAATACAATGTAGCCCACCGACCATTGGTCCGCCAACTTGTTGTAAAGAGATAGTATTTTGGCCGTATTCTCGACACACTTCTCCCTTCGCCCTCATCGATACTTTTAGAACAAGGGACTGATCTTTGATATACAGCCGCTTCTGCAGTTACAGCCGAAGCGAAACGGGGTTATACTCCAAGAGGGAACGATATTTATCCTGTTGTGTTATGGCCAGTTCCGTTACATCACCATTGGCATCGGCAGTGTCTACGTACTGGAAAAGAAATTTTTAATGGTTTCAGGGGGCAGAACAATCACTTCCTTGTGATCAGGACTGACAACGGCAGCGCCGACCGTTTGTAGATAATAGGTAACTTTGCCGGTTTTTTTATTTCTTTTTCCAGGCATGCGTCGGCGTTCAAGTATTTTCGAAGTTTGATCTCTTCATTACGGTCCATTTCTCGTTTACGTTTGTTCGCAATTGCTTTAATGTGGTTCGACATATCCACCTCCCATGTAAATAATTGATATGTCAAGATATATTTTACTGTAATCGCAGGTTTTTTTAAAAAATTTTTACGAAGACTCCTTCAAAAAACTACGCTATTGCTGGCTTTTCGGAATGCCCGGGAACCGCTGAAAATTTATGAGTTAATGTTATTTTTTCATAGCACTGATAATATAAAAAAAAATCGAAAAAGAAAGAGAAATTTTGGTTTTTTCCTTGATGGACGATGACATTTTTTACTTTAACACTTATTTCTTAATCGAATACGTGTGGTAACCCTCCTATTCTCCCATTAATACAATGTGTTATGAATTGTTTATCGGTAATATTTGATCTAGATGGCACTCTTGTTGACACCCTTGCTGATCTTGCAGACAGCTGTAATGAACTGCTCCGAGAGTATGATTTTCCAACACATCCTACGGCTGCTTATAAAAATTATGTCGGTGATGGTCTGCAGACGCTTATAAAGAGAATTACCCCGGTTGACACAGAAGAGATTCTTATTGAAAAATGTTGCGCTTCATTTGAAAAACGATACTCGCGCAACTGGAAGAGAAAGAGTTGTCCCTATGCGGGTATTAATGATATGGTAGCGGCGCTGAAGATGCATGGCGTGAAATTAGCTGTTTTGTCCAATAAACCCGATGCATTTACCAAACTTTTCGTCGATGAATTTTTCCCCCTGGGGCAGTTTTCCATTGTGTATGGCCAACGGCAGGGGGTTCCGAAAAAACCGGATCCGACCGTTGCCCTGGCGATAGCCGCACAACTTGATGTTCGCCCGCAGGAAACGCTTTTTGTCGGCGACTCAGGTGTGGATATCCAAACCGGCAAGGCTGCTGAGATGCTGACGGCCGGAGTGTCCTGGGGGTTTCGGACTGTGCAGGAACTCACTGAAAATAACGCCGATATACTCGTTCATAATCCTTTGGAGTTGCAACAATATGTCCTATCTCTCACCTGAATTGCTCCCCTATATTAAATATCTCACGCCGCCTTTGGTCGGAGCCTTCATTGGTTATTTGACCAATCGAATAGCCATCAGAATGCTTTTTCGTCCGTTAAAAGCATGGAAAATCGGCACCTTCAGGGTACCGATGACCCCAGGCGTTATTCCTGCAAAACGACTTGATCTAGCTGTGAACATGGGAGAAGTTGTCGGCGATCATCTTCTTACCAGTAAAGAAATAGGCAAAGGGCTGCAGCAGGAGGTATTTCAGGAGCATCTTTATCATCTTATAGAGAAGAGAGTGGATGGGGTGCTGCAAAAGGATCTGGGTACCGTCGCTTCGACTGTCCCTCAGAAATTTAAGGTGTATTTTGATATCGGCACCAAAACGATACGGTACCAGCTGAAAGAACAGATTCATATCTTCATCAACTCGCCGGAATTTGCCAAGACTGTCGATGCGGCAATTGATCATCGGCTGGATTTATTTCTTGACCAGGATGTCGGCGCAGTTATTTGCGGCAGAAGCCGTGAAAAGTCTTACGGCTTTGTCGAAGAAAATATCTCCAGAATGTTTGCCGGCGAGGCAATGGAACAATGGGTCGAAGATTTTGTCCATCAGAAGGTCTACAGCACGCTGCAACAGAAAAAATCACTTGCGGATATTCTGCCGGCCTCCCTACAGGATCTGTCTATCGCCATGGTCGAGAAACAGGTGCCGGCCTTTCTGGCGAAGATTGCTTTACTAGTCAGCGAACCGGATGTTCGTGATAAAATAATCAAAGGTGCCTGCGGCGGTGTTGAAAATTTTATAAACTCCCTTGGTTCGATGGCCGACATGGTTCGAGGTTTTTTGCCGATCGAGACGGTCGAGGAGAAAATACAGGAATATCTTGTTGAAAAAAATGATGCTATCGTTGCCTGGCTGCAGTCCGAGGAAGTACAGCTGCGTGTTGTCACCATCTTGCGAGAAAGAAGTCGTGAGTTTGCAGAAAAACCGATAGTCAGCTTTATCAAAACGGAAAATGAAGCGGCTGTGGAAGAATTCTGTTCCCAGTGTACAAAGCAGATTCTGCTGTTGGTACGGGGTGATGAGGTAACCGCAACGCTGACTTCCATGATCAAAACAAATATTGAAAATCATATTGATTCAGGAGCGCTTAGTCTGCGGCAGGTACTCATTGATTTACTTGGCGAGCAAACCATGTTTGCCAGCAAGGACTGGCTGAAAAAAGAAATACGCGAGTTACTGCAAGCCCAGAAGACCTTGGCAACCATTGATGTTATCGTCGATTCCCTTATTGAATCGCTTATGCAGAAACGAATCGGCAAGCTCGCTAAGTTTGTTCCGGCCGGAGTGAGAGAGGGGTGGGCGAAATCCCTGCAGAAGATGGCATCAACAATGCTGGAAAACGAGGTTCCCGGCTTGGTTCAATCATTAAATATTCGTGAAATTGTCAGGGAAAAAGTCAATTCTCTTGATATTTTGAAACTCGAAGGACTTCTCTTGTCGATTATGCAGGAGCAATTCAAATATATCAACCTGTTTGGGGCGCTGCTGGGTTTTCTGATAGGTTGCTTAAATATTGTCTTTTTGTATGGCTTATAGCGCACAGAAGGACGGCGCCGCTGCAAGGTTTGGGGGGCTGGCCGACGCGAAACCCCGTCGGTCAACGTTCCCCCGTTGCAAGTTGCCCGCAAGCGGCAGAGATATCCGTGCCGCGGCTGTTTCTAATAAATACGGTGTAATGGGCATCGATGAGTATTTTCTGAAAGGTAAGTAACTTGTCTCTCGAGGGGCTTGAGAATGGCAGGGACACAGACTCGTTGTAGGCGAGTAGATTAATTTTGCAGGGAATTCCCCGAAGTTTTCGCGCCAGCTCGCGGGCATCTGCATTGGAGTCATTAATACCTTGTAACAGGGTGTATTCAAACATTATCCTCTTTCTTTTCGGCATGGGAAAGTCACGGCAGGCGGCCAACAGCTCATCGAGGGGATAACGCTTATTCACCGGCATCAAACTGCTGCGCACCGCATCGTTTGCTGCGTGCAGCGAGATGGCGAGATTGACTGGAGATTTTTCGCCAAACTCCCTGATCTTGGGCACTATTCCGCAGGTTGAGACGGTTATTTTTCTGCCGGAAACATCCAGTCCCTTCTGCTCCATAATAATAGACAGAGAAGCAAGAACATTGTCCAGATTGTTAAGTGGTTCGCCCATACCCATATAGACAACATTGGTGATATGGGCGGGACCAATGAGACTTCCCGAAGGTTGGGCAAGCAGATAATCTCGTACAGCGCATATCTGATTAACAATTTCTGCAGGAGTGAGGTTTCGGGTAAAGCCCATGGTGCCGGTGAGACAGAAAGTGCAGCCCATGGCGCAACCGACCTGGGAAGAAATGCACAGGGTGTTTCTGTCCGGCTCCGGGATAAGTACCGATTCAATAAGATGGCCATCGCTGAGCCGGAAACCAAATTTGACGCAGCCGTCACTAGCCTTTTCAATAATGGTGTCGGAGAATTGAGAAATGTAAGCATTTTCCTCTAATAAATTCCTGAACACCTTGGCAAGATCGGTCATCTGGGAAAATACATCAATTCCAGGTCGATAGAGCCAGCCCATTATCTGTTTACCACGAAAGGCCGGTTGCCCGAGGCTCTCAGCATAGTCAATGAGGCCTGCCTGGGTGAGGTTTTTCAGGTCTGTCTTTTGTGCACAACTCAAAGCGCCCTCCGGTAATCAGGGACAAGAGGAATGGCTCCCGTCAAGGCCATGTCAATGGTGGCGAGAAGCGTGTTCTTGTCGCGCGGCAGTCGGCCGGCAAGGGGCAAATAGCTCGAGGCATGATTGGCATGGAATTGACACGTGATGCCATCTAAATGGGTAATGAGCAGCTTGAGTTCATGCAACATTTCCGAAGCGGTCGGCAAGATAAATGTGCCGGTAGCCACCTCCTTGCCGAGCGCGGTGTTTTCGAGTGGTATCAGGGTGAGAGCGGCAATCTGATGGGGCGCCATTTTGTTTAAGACTTCCGCTGTCTGCGTCGCGTGTTCAGATGATGATGCAACTCCGCCAAGGCCGAGAAGGGTGGTCACCGAGAGAAACATCCCGGTCTCCCTTATTTTTCTTCCTGCTGCCGTCATGGTTTGTCCGGTCTCTCCTTTATTGACATATTGCAAAACCTTATCGCAGCCGCTTTCAAGTCCCATATAGACGCGGTCAAGACCCATCGATTTCAGTTCCAGCAAGTCATTTTTACTTTTGTTTCGAATGGCTCTGGCATTACCGTACAATGAAATTCGGTTTATCCAGGGGAGATGCCGACGAATCTTCCGGAAAAGCTGGATAAGCCTTCTCTGTGAGAGTATCAACACGTCGCCGTCGGCCAGAAAAAGACGATTGTGTCTGCGGCAATGTTCTTTGGCAAAGGCCAGGTCGGCCTCAATCGTCTCTATCGGTTTTAGTTGGAAAGCAGTATCCTTATAGATACCGCAAAAGGTGCATTTATTATAAGAACATCCGACCGTCACCTGGAGAATGATTGCGTTTGCCTCGCTGGGCGGTCGAATGACATGACCTACATAGTTCATAAAAATTTGTTTCAGGCCGCCGGATTTTTTGCTGCAAAATCCTTCATAAAGGCAACGAGCTTGACGACTCCTTCGACGGGAAAAGCATTGTAAATAGATGCGCGGCAGCCGCCGATTGAGCGATGCCCCTTCAGGCCGTTGAGGCCGATCGCTGCAGCTTCGGCGATAAATTTCGCTTCGAGTTCCGGGGTGGGTAGGTTGAAAGCGATATTCATGAGTGACCGGGAATCTTTCTCCGCGTGCCCTCGATAATAATCGCCGCTGTCTATCGCACCATAGAGAAGGTCTGCTTTTTCTCGATTGATTTTTTCAATCGCGGCAACCCCGCCCATTTTTTTTAGCCATTTCAGCACTTCGCCGACGACATAAATGGCAAAACAAGGAGGGGTGTTAAACATCGATCCTTTGTCTGCATGGGTTTTGTAGGCAAGCATGGTGGGGGTGTTCGCCGGTGTTCTGACGAGGAGATCCTCTCGAATGATAACAATGGTAACACCTGCTGGGCCGAGGTTTTTCTGCGCCCCGGCAAAAATAAGACCAAACTTGGAGACGTCCACCGGACGTGACAGAATATCTGAGCTCATATCGCTGATGAGCATTTTTTCGGTAGTCGGCGGTTCGGCAAACTCAGTCCCGTAAATGGTGTTATTGGAGACGTAATACAGATACTCCGAGTCTGCAGCAACGGTATATTCATCGTGCTTTGGAACTCGATTAAAATTATTTTCTTCGCTGGAGAAGGGCACCTCGATCTCGCCAAACAGCTGCGCTTCCTTGATTGCTTTTTTTGCCCAGGTACCGGTATTGAGATAGGTTGCTTTTTTTCCTTTGCCCAAGAGGTTCATGGGAATCATAAAAAACTGGCTTGAGGCGCCGCCCTGCAGGAACAAGACCTTGTAGTTGGCTGGAATGTGCATCAGCTCACGGAGGTTGGCCTCAGCTGCATCGGTTACGGCCATAAATTCTTTCGAACGGTGACTAATTTCGACAAGACCAATACCGGTTTCTTGAAAATTAACAACATCCTGGCCAGCTTTCTGCAGTACCTCATAGGGGAGTGTTGCAGGTCCGGGACTAAAATTAAATACACGATCAGCCATTGCTAATGTCTCCTGTGGGTAATTTAAAAAAAAAAGATAAAAAAAATAAAAAAATCAATTAAATGTGGTCAAATCCGTCAGTGAACGTCTGTAGTATTGTTATCAGTCAGAGCATTGCCTGATCGCCTCATATAAGACAATCCCTGCAGTCATGGCAAGGTTCAAGCTGCGGATATTGGGATTTTCCATCGGCAAAGTATAGCATCTGTCCCGATACAATCGAAGTATTTCTTCAGGTAACCCCTTTGTTTCTTTGCCGAAAATCAAAAAGCATCCTGACGTAAACTGTGCATGCGTGTATACATTAGCCACTTTGGTGGTAAAGAAAAAGAGTTTAAGTTCTTTTTGAGCCCGCAAGAAAATATCCAGATTGTCCCAATGGCGAATGTCGACATGTTGCCAGTAATCGAGGCCGGCGCGTTTAAGATGTTTATCATCGGTTGAAAAGCCAAGTGGATGTATCAGATGCAGTACTGAATTCGTCGCGCCGCAAAGTCTGGCGATCGAACCGGTATTCGGAGGAATTTCCGGTTCCACGAGAACAATGTTGAAGGGCTGAAAAATATTCATGTCAGGAAATCACAGGACTGTTATTAATAATTTAAAGAGTATGGTATATACCTCCTGTACCTGACGAAAACAACGAAAATAAAGCAGAAGGACGGAGTGACGATGGCAATAGCTGCATTTTCGATGGTTGGTTATCAATTTCAATGTGCCAGATGGTCGGCTGTTTTAGCCACCAGCCATTTGGCTAAAGCGGTGGATGTGATTTGAGTGAGTTGCATCGGGCCAATACAGGAGACCACCGCTTAACAGTGATGCTTTGCCTGCTGTTTTGTCTTCTACTCCTTGACCTGCTTACCAGCCCCTATGGCACTGTATTAAGAAAAGAGAAGGGGAATGGACCACATGTTTATCTGCATTTGGCCGACTCACTTCAACTTGTTGTGGCCACTAGCTCAGAAGGAAACGGAGGACCTGTTCCGGCACATTACACCCCCATCTTTTTTCTGCCGGTGCCGATCAACAATGCGGACAAAGAGTTGCTCATGACTATCAAAGGTATCGGACCGGCACTCGCCGACAAGATTGTTTCATACCGAGAACAGTTCGGCCCATTTAAAAATAGCCTGGATCTACAAAAATTACATGGGGTAGGAGCACGGCGTGCCGCCAATCTAACGACCGAGTTGACATTTGTAGAGGTTCCGTGACATCTGAAATAATAGAGCAGCCCTGCCTGGTGCTGGTTGGACCGACAGCCATCGGTAAAACAGACCTTTCGTTAATCATTTCCCGTCGATATGATTGCGAAATTGTCAGTGTCGATTCCATGCAGGTCTACCGACATATGAATATAGGTACGGCCAAGGCATCTCTTGCTGAGCGCAGGGAGGTACGGCATCATCTTATTGATATTGTTGATCCGGATGAAAATTATGATGCGGCAAGGTTTGCAGTCGATGGACTGCAGGCAATACGTGCTATACATTCCCGCGGAAAAATTCCCTTACTGACCGGCGGAACCGGCCTCTATCTGCGCGCCCTGCTTGAGGGCATCTTTCCCGGAGTTCCTGTGGATGACGACACCAGGCAAATGTTACAAGAGAGATTACACAAGGAAGGATCATCGAAGCTACATGAAGAGTTGTCGCTATATGATCGTATCTCCTCTGAAAGAATCCATGAAAATGACAGCCAGCGATTGCTGCGGGCCCTAGAAATCTTTTATGTTTCCGGCATTCCGTGGTCGAAACATATAGAAGACCACCAGCAACAGACCTCGGGGGTTCTCTTTAAAAATGCATTGCAAATAGGCCTCACCACCGATCGAGCACATCTCTACCAGCGGATAAACAAACGCTGTGACATGATGCTTGAACTTGGCCTGGAAGAGGAAGTGCGAAGGCTGCTGGACTTGGGCTACGACCCAAATTTAAAAGCGTTTGGATCGATAGGGTATCGACACATGATAAATTATATAGAAGGTCGTTGGACCAGAGATGAGGCTATTCGACTTCTTGCCAGAGATACGCGGAGATATGCCAAGAGGCAGTACACGTGGTTTTCCAATCTAACCGCCCTGCAATGGTTTGATGTTGCCGAGGAGCAAAAAATACTCCAGATTGTTGACGACTGGTTTACCACCAAATCTTTGATTGAAATATGAACAAAAACATTCCGAATGTATATAGAAAATATCTCGAAGCAAGAGGAATAGTAGGAGATGAAGCGACCTACAAATTTCTTCATCCAAGCCTGACCGACCTGCCGCAACCTCACTTGATGAAAAACCTGCCGGCGGCAGCGGAACTGGCTGTGGAATATTGCACCGCCAAAAAGCAAATTATTGTCTGGGGCGATTACGATGTTGACGGGACCACGGGAACCGCACTGCTCGTCAATTTTTTTCGGGAATTAGGAGTGAATATTACATGGCATATTCCAGACAGGTTGAGAGAAGGGTATGGACTCAACGCAGAATGGTTTCTCAGCCAGAAAGGCAATAGTCTGTTTGACGACTTCTTACTCATTACGGTAGATTGCGGTATTTCGAACCGTCAACAGGTAGAGATTATAAAAAAAATTGGTGGAAAAGTAATTGTAACAGACCACCATAGCTTGCCGGAAGATTCGCTACCGGACTGTCTTGTAGTTAATCCATCACAACCATCCTGTGGCTTTCACGGTCATCACCTTGCCGGGGTGGGTGTTGCGTTTTACCTGATTGCCGGAATTCGCGGGAAACTTTCTGTGCAGAGTTTCTGGCGTGAGGTGGCAGGCAAAATAAACCTCAAGCGATATCTAGCTTTTGTCGCCCTTGGTACAATAGCCGATGTTGTTGAGCTCACCGCCACCAACAGGATTTTAGTGAGAGCAGGACTTGAGGCACTTCTGGAACCACACTTTATCGGTCTACAGGAACTGCTTGAATCCTGTGAAATTTTGGGAAATCACATCACTTCTGAAGACATAGGTTTCTTGCTCGGGCCTAAAATAAATGCCGCCGGGAGACTGGGGGAAAGTCAAATTGTCGTCGAACTTCTTACAATTCAAGATCGCAAAAAAGCAAGAAAGCTAGCACGGCGGATGACAGAGTTAAACACGACAAGGAAAAATCTTAGTAATGGCAATCTAGAAACAGCTTTAACTACCATAAGTCATGCAGTCGTGGAACAGAACAAGTGTGTCATTGCCAAAGGGGAATTGCACCAAGGTGTAGCCGGGATAGTTGCATCGAGGCTCGTTGATATGTTTCAGGTTCCCACCATTGTTTTTGCAAAAAAGACGGCTCCGGATGGGCAGATATTTTTTACCGGCTCAGCGCGATCTGTCGCAGGTGTAAATATTGTAGGTATATTTAGTCTCTGTGCGAAATGGATTGAAAAATATGGTGGCCATGAGATGGCCGCAGGGTTGACTGTAAGTAGCGATAATATTACAGGATTTGAGACAGATTTTATCGGATTTGTCAGACAGGCGATGCAGGAGAAACAGGTCGCTATGAGAAAAACATATGATATTTGTTGTTCGACCGAGTTAGTAATGGATGATGTGCACCTGCAGTGTCTTCGACTTTTGGAACCCTTTGGTCCTGGGAATCCACAACCAGTTTTTCAGGATCCAGCGGCAACCATAATTGATTCTCGAACTGTGGGATCCAATGCCGACCACTTGCAGGTGACGATCCGGGGTAAGTATGGCAATTTCAAGGGAATTGGTTTTAGCCTGGGGAAGCACCTGAGTGATGTGCAGAAGCAACCGAAAAGAAATATGATTTACACCCCGACAATGAACAGGTTTCGCGGCACCGTCAACTGGCAGGTAAGGGTTATCTCTCTTTGAGAGAATAAAAATTGCAAATCCAATTCAGAAATCAATTTCGGCATTCTGACAGCGAACCATTGTATCCGGTTCAGAACCTCAGGTTGTTCTTTAAGTCCGATACACTACACGTATGGGGTGGAGTGCTCACGCCGTCATTTCCAAAAGAATTTACGTTTCTTAATTTCTTTTAAATAAACCAGGGTACTATTGAACTTTAACAACCATAAACAACTGTATATATGTAACTATAATCGAGGTAAACATAATATACATTATGCGACATAGTGAATATTGAGATAATATAAAGCGTCGCTTCGATAAAAAGTAATGTGTCGGTGGTTTTTTTTTGGGGGTAAAGATGCTATAGATTGCATCATCAGACAGAGTTTTCCAAACACCTGCACCGGTGTCCTATAACTAACTCTTTGTACTCATTTATTCGTTTACATATAATTAATGCCTTTCGGAGCGCCTATGTCCCGTGAAATTTATCAAGAGCCACTTGTCAGTCGTTATACCAGCCTCGAAATTCAGCGGCTTTTCTCAGAAAAGACTAAATTTACAACCTGGCGTAAGTGTTGGTTGGCCCTTGCCGAGGCGCAGTTTGAACTTGGTTTGACTGATATCGTCACCGAAGAAATGTTGAACGAGATGCGGGCAAATATCACCAACATTGATTTTGACCTGGCCGCGCTAAAAGAAAAAGAAATTCGCCATGACGTCATGGCCCATGTCTATGAATTTGGACTTAAGTGTCCAAAAGCCGCTGGTATTATCCATCTTGGGGCAACTTCACAGTTTGTTGTTTGCAATACAGATCTGCTCATTCAGAGGTCTGCTATGCAGTACATTCGCTCCTCTGTGCTGCAGGTCATAAAAAACTTGTCAGAGTTCTGTATAAAATACAAGGCTCTACCAACACTGGGTTTCACGCATTATCAGCCGGCCCAACCGACCACCGTCGGCAAGCGCAACACCCTGTATCTACAAGACCTGATTATGGATCTTGACTATATTGATACCTATCTCGACCATATCAAGGCTCGTGGAGCCAAAGGAACCGTTGGCACACAGGCGACTTTTTTAGAATTATTCAAGGGCGATCATAAAAAGGTTCGTGAGCTTGATCTCCTGGTGGCAAACAAACTAGGATTCACCGATACTTTTGCCGTAACCGGCCAGACCTATACCCGCAAACTCGACATGAAACTTGCCGAAACCCTGGCCGGAATTGGTGCTACTGCCCATAAATTTGCCGTTGATCTTCGGCTTCTTTCAAATCTGAAAGTGCAGGAAGAACCGTTTGAGAAGAAACAAACCGGATCTTCGGCCATGGCATATAAAAGAAATCCTATGCGCTCTGAAAGGCTTACCGGTCTTGCTCGAAAATTAATGACCCTGCCGCAGAATTTTGCCTCGACCTACAGCAATCAATGGTTTGAGAGAACGCTCGATGACTCTGCAATAAGACGAATGGATATTCCACAATGCTTTCTTCTTACCGACGCAATATTAAAGTTGTTTGTCAACATAACATCAGATATGGTTGTTTTTCCAGCGCAAATAAAGAAACATCTTGTGGCTGAATTACCCTTTATGGCCACAGAAAAAATACTCATGGAAGCGGTCAAGCGCGGTGAAAGCCGGCAGGAAATGCATGAGGTTGTCAAAGAGCATTCTTTGGCGGCGGGCAAAGTTGTTAAGGAGCAAGGCCAAGATAATGATTTGTTCGACCGACTAGGCAGAGATGATCGTGTCCCCTTCTCTTTGCTGGAGCTAGAAGCCATGGTTAGTGATTATTCGCAATTTACCGGTCGCGCGAAAGAACAGACAGAAGAATTCATATCGGAGGTCGTCTCCCCGCTTCTGGAAAAAAACGCAAATCAAATGAAAAAAATAGACGCCACCCTCGTTGTTTGAGTTTTGATGATGCCTCAATTGAATGAAGTTTATTTGCGTATTGCACCGGGAAAATTCCATTTTTTGAAGTTCATCCTTGAGGGATACGACAACCTGGCAATCTTGTCGAGTTTCCAAGGTGCAGACGGAGTTGTTGTTCTGCGATATCCAGAAGAAATGGCCGGAGATCTTTTTGGTCTTCTGGGAGATGTTGCAGAATATGTATCAAGATAAAACGATGTTCTTCCGAAGAGTTAAGTAGGTAGTAGGTATGAAACAAAAAAAATATTTCATCAAAACATTCGGCTGTCAGATGAATGAAAGGGATTCGGAGATAATGGCCCAATCCCTTTCAAGTTATGGTTATGTTGAGGGCATAGATATGTATACTGCAGATCTGGTCATTCTCAACACCTGTTCTATCCGAGCCAAAGCAGAGCAGAAAGTTATGAGCATGCTTGGCTATCTCCGGAAAATAAAGCTCCAGAACCCGGGGATGAAAATTTGTGTTGCCGGCTGCGTTGCTCAGCAGGAAGGCGCTCGGATAGTGAAGAAAATGCCCCACGTCGATCTCGTTATCGGCACGCAGAATATCTATAATGTGGGCGCGTTGCTGGAAAGGCATGCAAGCGGCCGGGGAAAAGTCGTCACGAATTTAGTTGATAATTATGATATTCCTCGATTTCTGCCGGACATATCTCTTCCCGGCAGTTCCGGCATTCTCTCCACTCCTTCGCAACAGCGGGTGCATTTCAAGAAATTTGTGACCATAATGCAGGGATGTAATAATTATTGCACTTATTGCGTTGTGCCTTACACGAGAGGACGAGAAGTATCACGCAAAGTCGACGATATAATGGACGAAGTCAGAGTATTGGTCGACTCCGGTATCAAAGAAATTACGCTGCTCGGGCAAAATGTTAACTCCTATGGCAAGACGAACCAGGTAACCACGGTTCAAGAAGATTATAATTTTGCAAACCTTTTAAAGCAGGTGGCCGGCATCAAGGGTCTGGTACGGTTGAGGTTTACGACCTCCAACCCTAAAGATCTTACTGATGAGCTCATGCAATGTTTTCAGAACACTGACAATCTTTGTCCGCAGTTTCATTTGCCCGTGCAGGCTGGTTCCGATGAAATTCTCAAGAGAATGAATCGTAAATATACCATTGCGCAATATAAGGAGAAAGTGAAAAAACTCCGACAATATTGCCCGGATATTGCCTTGACTACTGATGTTATAATTGGTTTTCCTGGAGAAACCGACACAGACTTTGAAGGAACAATGGACTTGCTTGAGACGGTGCGCTTTCACGGCTCATTTTCTTTTAAATATTCCGACAGACCGGGTACCCGGGCAAGTCAATTTGCCGAAAAAGTAGACGAAGAGGTGAAATCTGCCAGATTAGCCCGATTCCAGAACAGGCAGGATGCAATAAGTCTGCAGCGAAACACCGAATACGTTGGCCGGATAAAGCAGGTTATGATTGAGGAAGCCGGTGATGCAGGAGCAAAGGGACGCACAGACACCAATCACATTGTCCACTTCGAAGAATGTTTCTCCTGTGTACCCGGTGAAATTGTTTCGGCCAGGATACTCTTTGCCGGGCAGCATTCTTTGAAAGGAGAATTGAATAAGTCACATTAACTGTTAACCATAGGGTGTTGTATCTTTGTTTATTATATGTCTTACTGGTCGTTATTTTCTTCTTCTGCGTCGTCCATGGCGATCGGTTCATCGTCATCTGGGTTTGCTTTCGGAACACGATCAAGTCCGGGCAACGGGAGATTGTGTCTAGGTTGCTCGGAACTGATACCGTTTGTTGCGGAGACCCTTCTAATGACGCGATTCGATACACGCTTGCCTTTGGCGGAGGCATTTTTGATGAGATAGTCGTCAAGGGCAATTTCCAGGTTATTTGTCTTTGCTCTCGGTGACGGCATCAAGTTTATTCTTGCAAAATTATTCTCGCCAAAGGTCAAGAGTAGAATTTTTGATCTTTTGTGTTCAGCAAAGAGCCGATATTCTTTCTCCAGGATGAAGCTTGGTGTTTTGAATCGTTTTACATAGCCGAAATTCTCTGCGCCATCCCGATAGATGATATTAAAAATGCTTTCCTTTTCGACCACACCAAACCATTCCAGATCGTGTCCGACATACAGCTTTTCGGTAACAGGAATAATTTTATAGAGACCGCTGCTGTAGATAAGAAAGAGTCTGTCGTACTCGGAGCAGGTTACGGTCAGGTTGTCTTTAGGATCCTCGTCTTCCTTGATTTGGTAGCCCATGAAACCGGATTTACGATTATACACAACATGCAGGTTGGAAAGAGCGGCTTTTCTAAAACTCACCTCGGCAAAGCTGGTAATCTCAGTTCTCCTGGGACGCGATTGACCGTACTTTGCAAGCAGATTATCGAGAAAAGTGAGCGAAAAAGCGATCATATCTTTTAAGGAATTGCGGATAACCTCCATGCTTTTTCGAATATCCTTGATCTCTTTTTGCTGCTTGTTAATGTCATATCGAGATATTCTTTTTATTCTGATCTCCAGCAGCTTTTCAATGTCGTCTTTAGTGACTGGGCGAATGAGCTGATCTGCATACGCGAGCAGTGAGGTGTCTATGCTTTGTACTACCGCCTTGTAACTTGTTTCTTCTTCAATATTTTTATAGAGTCTTTCTTCAATAAATATCTGCTCCAGCAGTTTTGCGTGCAACTTATCCTCAAACCGGGCCAGTTCAATTTCCAACTCCCTCTGCAGGTCGTATTTGAGTTTGTTGGTGTTATAGCGCAGGACATCACTCACCGTCGACGTCTGTGGTGTCGTTCCGTTGATAAGTGTCAAATTTGGAGTTATGGATACTTCACAATCAGTAAAGGCATACAGTGCCTTGATGGTATCTTTGGCATACACGCCCCTGGCTAGTTTTATTTCAATCTCGACATTCTCAGCGGTATAATCATTAATAGAGACAATCTTGATTTTGCCGGCTTTTGCCGCTTTCTCAATTGAATCCGTCAGGGATTGGGTTGTCGTGGTAAAGGGGATTTCCTTGATGATAATGGTTTTTTCATTCAACTCTTCCATTCTCGCTCGACACCTGATCTTCCCGTTTCCTTCGTCGTAATTGCTGACGTCGACAAGACCTTTTTGTGGAAAATCAGGATAGAGAATAAATTCCTCGCCAACTAGAATCTTTTTTTGAGCCTGAAGGAGCTCGCAAAAATTATGGGGAAGGATCTTGGTGGCCATACCCACGGCAATTCCATCGGCTCCCATAAGCAGCAACAGCGGGATTTTAGCCGGCAGGGTTACCGGTTCCAGCATTCTGCCGTCATAGGATTCCACGAATTCAGTAAGATCTTTATTGAAGAGAATATCTTTGGCCAGCGGTGAGAGGCGGCACTCGATATATCGAGCAGCGGAGGCACGGTCTCCTGTATAAATATTACCGAAATTTCCCTGTCTTTCGATGAGGAAACCCTTGTTGGCGAGATTGACGAGAGCGGCAAAGATCGACTGGTCGCCGTGGGGGTGCAGCTTCATCGTTTCCCCCACCAGATTGGCAACCTTATGAAACCGACCATCTTCCATATTCGACAGTGTCTGCAAAATACGTCGCTGTACCGGCTTTAGGCCATCTTCAATAGAAGGAATGGCCCTTTCACGAATCACATATGAGGTGTATTCAAGAAAATTACTGTCGAACAGCCGATGAAGTTTGCCGAGGTGCGTTTCCATATATTTACAAAGAAATTGATTGATGTCTGACTTGTTTGATTAGCGGTACAGTATCTTGTTTTTATACTTAGGTCTCGATAACCAGATTTTCCATTATGTATTGGCGTCTTGCGGGAGTGTTTTTGCCCATATAGAAAGAGAGTACTTTGTTCACTTCACTTAAAGAATCAAGCGTTACATTTTTGATGCGAATATCGGGCCCGATA
Organism: uncultured Desulfopila sp.; assembly: GCA_964412665.1. Classification (GTDB taxonomy): domain Bacteria; phylum Desulfobacterota; class Desulfobulbia; order Desulfobulbales; family Desulfocapsaceae; genus Desulforhopalus_A. The sequence goes on along the minus strand of CAYPPR010000029.1, from coordinate 10,730 downwards.
AACTGTTTGAATTCTTTCGGCGAGATTTCTCCTAGTCCTTTGAATCGGGTGGTTTCCACATTCGCCCCTGCAGTGCCGCGACCTTTGAGTTTTTTGGTCGCTACCTTTTTTTCCTCTTCCGAGTAACAGTAGATTGTTTCTTTTTTATTTCTCACCCTAAATATTGGCGTTTCCAGAATATAAATATGGCCAAGCTTTACCAGCGGTTCGAAATAGTGCAGAAAAAAAGTAAGGAGCAGATTTCTGATATGCAGTCCGTCGACATCTGCGTCTGTCGCCATAATAACCTTGTCAAATCTGACATCTGAAATGGAGTCTTCGATGTTCAGAGCTCGCATCAAGGCATACATTTCTTCATTCTTATAGAGGGTGGTCATCTTTTGGCCAAAAACATTCAAGGGTTTGCCTTTTAATGAAAAAACGGCCTGGGTAAGCGGATCTCTTGACGACACAATCGAGCCGGCGGCCGACTGTCCCTCGGTGATAAATACCATGTTTTCCTTGCCTTCTGCTGAAGGTTTTGTCCGGGAGGGATGGTATTTGCAGTCTTTCAGCTGGTCAATTTTAAAGGCAACTTTTTTGGCATTGGCTCGAGCTTCAGTTCGAACACTCTGTAATTCCTTGCGGACTTTCTCGTTTCTGAGGATCTTCTCAATGAGTATTTGCGCGGATTCGGTGTCTTTGTAGAGAGCGCTGGACACAGCATCTTTTACCGTATTGACGATCCACGACCTTATTTCGGTGTTGCCCAGTTTGTTTTTCGTTTGCGACTCGAACACAGGATCTTTGATTTTGATGGCCAAGGTGCCGACCACCCCATCCCGAACGTCGGTGTTGACAAATTTTTTGCCGGAAAACTCATTGATTCCCTTAAGAATACCCTCCCGAAAGGCTGAGAGATGCGTACCGCCTTCATTGGTGTAGGTCCCGTTGACAAAGGTGAAGTAGCAATCACTAAAAGAATCCGTGTGGGAAAAAGCGAACTCAAGGGTGTTGTCCCGGTAGTAAATCGGCGGATACAGCTCAGCCCCATCGAGCTCTTTATCCAGCAGATCGAGTAAGCCTTTGGCTGAAAAATACAGTTTTTTGTCCAGGTAGATCTTTAGCCCGGCATTCAGGTAGGCGTATCGCCACAGTCGTTGGTCGACATAGGAGAGATCGAAGGTGAAATTGGGAAACATTTCTCTGGATGGCAAGAAATTAATCTGGGTGCCATTCCTTTCTTCAGTGTCGCCCTCTTGCTGTTCAATTAATTTTCCATTATTGAAAACGGCAGTAGCAAATTTACCATCGCGAAAGGAGGTTACGGTGAAAACCTCAGAAAGTGCATTAACTGCCTTTGTGCCGACGCCGTTCAGGCCGACGGAAAATTGAAAGACATCGGTATTATATTTCGCACCGGTGTTGATAGTGGAGACGCAATCGACAATTTTACCAAGTGGTATACCCCGACCAAAATCTCTCACCTGCACGGAACCATCGGCATTGATGAGAATATGAATTTTCTTGCCCGCCCCCATGATGAATTCGTCAACGGAGTTATCCACAACTTCTTTGAGAAGTATATAGACCCCATCATTTTGGTTTGAGCCATCTCCGAGCCGACCAATGTACATACCAGGCCGCTTTCTGATATGCTCCAGGGAACTCAGAGTCTTTATTTTACTTTCATCGTAAATTTGTGTAGATACATTCATTGTAGTGTGGCCCGGCACAGAGAAAAGATTAATAATAACGAGGCATATTATTGTATTTCTGGGGAATGCGCAACAGAGATAAACAGCCGAGTCGGCGTATGGAACGCTGCATATCCTTCCAGGGGAGACGTAACTATTGGGTTATCACGCCAGGGGGCAGAGTTAAGCTGTAAAGCCATGCGACCGGACAACCGAGCGCCGCAATGCATTTACATCATGCGAATACGTTCACAGTCGGGACATATCCAGGTAGGTCCGTTACTAATTCCCCATTTATTCTCTGCAAAACAGTCTTTGCAGATCATGAATCCACAGGGACAGCTCCAGCAGAACTCCTGTTTTTGCTTACAGCAATGACAAACATAGGTGCCGATTTTTCTTTTTCGGTAGCCAACCTTGCTCTCATTTATCGACATTGCTGCACTTCTCCATAAACCCACTGGGCATACTCATCACTGGAATTGTTCATTTCCTGTATGATGATTTCCGGAATATCGTAAGGATGTTCCTCGATTACCAGTGCCTTGACCATTTCGGTACACGGAGGGGTTGTTTTCAGAGTTAAGACAAATTCGGTTGCGGAGGTTATCTCCTCCTGCCACCGGTAGATGCTGGTAATCGGCCCGGATATCTGGGCGCAGGCAATCAATTTACGGGCGAGAAGTAGAGACGCGATACGTTCCGCATCAGCCTTATTTTCAAGAGTTGTCGATAGCAGAGTAATTGGTTTCATATATTTCTCTTAGGGTTGACTATGATGCCGGGAGCAAAATTAAGTGACACGGTTTCTCGGTCCGCAAAAAAAACTTGCAGCCACCAAGAACTCTTTTCTTTTGTCCCCTATTATAATATCTTGTCTGGCAATACAAAGCCAGTGGTGAAAAACTTTTCATTAATCAAGAGGGTGCGCTATGTTTCTGGTAGTTGATATCGGCAATTCACATACTGTGACGGGCATGTACGAAAACAATGAACTCGTTGGCCACTGGCGCTTAAACTCCAACGTCAAGAGTACTGCCGACGAATTGGCAATTCGGTATCACACCTTGTTTGCCATGGCCGGGATAGAGAAAGAAAAAATCAAAGGGATCATCATCGCCAGTGTTGTGCCGATTTTGCAATCGGCCTGGATAGCCTGTTGTAAAAAACATTTCTCCGATCATCTCGAGCAGGGACTTTTTGTTGTCAAGGTGGATAAGATAAAAGATCTGATCACCGTCTTGCTTGATAACCCTGCAGAAGTCGGGGCTGATCGGCTGGTAAATGCTATTGCCGCCTGGAATCTCAGCAAATGCAAACAGATAGTCATAGATTTCGGTACAGCTATTACCTTTGATTGTGTGACGGAAAAATGTGAATATCTCGGTGGCACGATCCTCCCCGGCATTGCCATTTCCCTCGAGGCCCTGGCGAGCAAGACGGCCAATCTTCCACATATTGATGTCTCCGACCCTCCCCTGTCGATTATCGGCAAATCAACTGTGCATGCGATGAAAAGTGGCATTCTTTATGGGTATGGCGCGATGATTGATGGTCTGGTCCAAGGCATACGAAACGATATGGTGGTCAGCCCCGAGGAAGAGTTCAAAGTTGTCGCCACCGGCGGTATGGCTCATCTCATAGCACCCTATACCACCTCGATTGATGTCATTGAGCCGATGCTGACTCTGTATGGATTACAAATTATATATGACCGGATTATGCAGCGATGAGGCCGCTCTCCCCTTCTCCCTTAAAAAAAGGTGACTGTATCGGTATCTTTGCCCCCGCCGGACAATTGCAGAATGCAACACGATTCGTGCAAGGGGTCAAGGTGCTGGAAGAAATGGGCTTTCGAGTAAAATATCCACCCGGGCTCTGGCCTGGTTTATACTACCTCGCCGACAATGACGACAATCGGGGGAAGGAGTTTAATCGTCTCGTGCAGGATAGAGAGGTGCGAGGCATCATTGCCATGCGGGGTGGATATGGCTGCCTGCGGATGCTCGATACCATAGATATTACTTTGGTGGCCAACAATCCAAAAGTTCTTGTCGGTTTTTCCGATGTCACCATACTCCAAAACTATCTGTATGCACAGGTCGGTCTTATCTCGCTGCACGGTCCTGTTGTGACCTCCCTGGGGGAAGCAACCGAAGAAGCCCGGACAAGTCTGTCTTATTGCTTGACCCACACGAAAGCGTGCAGCATTGGACCAGACCATATTGAGGTCTTGCGTGATGGTCCGAAAGTTTGTGCCCCTTTGATTGGTGGAAATCTTGCCAGCATGGTAAGCCTTTTGGGCACCCGGTATGATTTTTCCTGGGATGATAAAATTGTTTTTTTAGAAGACATTAACGAACCGGCCTACAAAATCGATCGTATGTTCACCCAGTTAAAACTTGCAGGCAAACTGAACAAGATTGCCGGGCTGATTCTGGGTCATTTTTCGATGTCAATCGGCATAGGCGAAATTGCTGCAAAAAATTATCGACAATCTATCCAGGACAGGGTTCTCGAGCTGTTTTCCGATCGTGTGCTGCCGATCTGGGGACATTTTCCGTCAGGACATTACCCAGGCAGCCTTACTTTTGCTCTTGGTGCATCGGTGGTGATGAAGAGCAGCTGCCCCAAGTTGCTCTTCCTGTAATCTGTCCGTTCGCCTGGATATGTTGTTTGACTTGAGCGGCTAATAATGCTATAAAAAAAGGGTTGGCCATACGTCTGAGCAGGTAACCTGTTCATTCGTTTAGAATAAATAAAGAAAAAAATACAATGTCTGTACACATGAAAAAACTATCAAAACTATTTTTTGTTCTTGGTTGCATCTGTTTACTTGCCTCTTCTTCTGTCTTTGCTGCGGACTATTTGTCGATAACCACCGACAATGCCAACGTCAGGACCGGTCCGGGTACAAATCATCCTGCATCCATGGAACTTTTTCAGGGTTACCCACTCAAGGTAACAAAGCAAGAGGGCGAATGGTATCAGGTTACTGATTTTGAAAACGACACCGGCTGGGTGCATACCAGTATTGTGAAAAAAGCCGATACCGTCATCGTCAACGCCCAAAAGAGTATAAACATGCGCTCTGGCCCTTCGACCAATGATGCAATCATTGCTGACGTTGAGCGAGGCGTGGTGCTGACCCGAATTTCACAGGAAGGTAAGTGGACCAAGGTTCGTCACAGTAGCGGGACAACAGGCTGGATTTACAGTTCTTTGCTTTGGCCATAAGTTAGGCGGAAGGTGCATTTTTTAGAATTTTTTCTATTGCTGTATCCAGAGCCAGGGGGAGGCGAACTAGCTGTTTTGCCTTGTTGGCAAAGAGTAGATACCCTTGTTCTAAGGCGTAAAAAAGGATGTCTCTGGTAATCTGCACATCTTTTTTACAGTAGTGCTGGATCAAGTCGATTCTTCCTTCCTTGTACCAGGTCAGTGCCTGAAGTCCGTTGGCTGTTTTTTTTGTACCCAGGGTCTGTTCGGCTAGACGATTGAGGCTCAGCCTGTATCCAAGATAGTTATGGACCTCCTCCAGGAGATCCAGGCTCGGGAGAAGGTCGAGGTTTTTGTCGGTGTAGGCCGAGAGCACCCTGTTATCAAAACGTTTATTGTTAAAACCAACAAGAAGATCAAAGCTAGCCAGGTGGCTGACCAGCGTTTCGACTTCATGCTCGAGGTAGCTGACGAAATCGTTTATTTCCGAATCGTAAACCACTGCTACGGAAACGCCCATTCGGTGTGCCTGGCCCCACCCCCCGACTTCTTCCGCCGAACGAATTGTCTCCAGATCGAATACGCCAAATTTTGCTGGCAAGGCATCAAGCCCCTGCCGTCGTTGTTTGCTTTTTGCCGGCAAGGACTGAGAGGTCGTCTGTGATACGGTGAAACCCGGCAGCGAAATGACCTTGTCGCTTACCCCCGGTTCATGCTTGAGAATTTCCGCAAGGAGAACAAGGCAGGCATTTTTGTCAATAGGTCGATTCCCTGATCCGCATTTGGGCGAATGAACACATGAAGGACACCCGGTAGTGCAGGAACAGGAGGCAATGGTCTTCTCGGTCTGCACGAGTAGGCTGTCCATTTTGGCAAAAGCCTCTTTGGCAAGACCAACCCCCCCAGGATAGCCGTCATACACAAAAATAGAGGCCATTTCCGTCTGTTCGTGCAAGGGGCAGGATATGCCGCCGATATCGTTTCGGTCGCAGAGCACCAGCAATGGAAACAGGGCGATCATCGCATGCTCCATGGCATGAATGGCCCCCATGAAATGGTATTTTCCCTGTTCGAGAAAAGTAACAACGGCTTTGGGGATATCTATCCAGACACTTTCGGTTTCAATTATCTGTTCAGGTAAATCGAGAGCAAAGGTTGAAATCAATTTCTGCGTAACGCTGTGCCGCTTCTGGTAACCGGTTACTTTTTCCGTTACCCGCACCCTGCCAAAAAACACCTGGGCTCCGAAGCAGATTTTCTTTTCGAGCACTTCAAGAATCTCTGTTCGTTTCTCGGTCATCGGCCTGGTAAAGAATTTTGCTGTTTCTTTATGGGCGACAACCTCCCCGGCGACAAGATCGAAGGTGTCAACAAGCCATGACGTAGCCCGATGCAGATATATCGCGCCCGGATGACATTCTTTTATCCCCCGCACCGTATCAATCTCTCCGACGACTTCCCCGCTCTCCATGTCGATTATCGACATTTTTTTGCCACCTCCGCGCAGGCTGCTATGCCTCTGTGGGTATTTTCTCGCCGAAATCCATACCCCTCCCGTAGCGGTTTCCAATAAACTTCCCGATCGAGACAACACGTTAACAATAGACTTTATCGTATTGCTTTGAAGCAGTAATTCATCTTTTTTTAAAGGGCTTTCTGCCGCACAACAGAGCAGATGCTGCCCCATGATGGTGCTGTTGTCCGGATTAAGTACTGCCGATTCGGCAGATCGTGCAAAAAAATCCTCCGGCTGTCGCATAAAATATTGATCCAGGGCGTCCTCCTGGCCAATGAGAATAATCGCCGATTGCCGCAGACTGCGACCAACCCGCCCTCCTCGCTGCCAGGTAGCCATGATGGAACCTGGATATCCAACCAGAATGCACAGATCCAGATCGCCAATGTCTATGCCAAGCTCGAGCGCCGAGGTCGAGATCACTCCGAGTAATTCACCGGAAAAAAGCTGTTGTTCGATTTCCCGACGTTCTTCCGGTAAAAAACCGGCGCGATAGGCACTGAGTTTTGTTGAGAGACGGTCAAGACGAGGAGCGGTCCAGACATTGATTAATTCTGTCATTTTGCGGGATTGAGTGTAGACAATTGTCCGCAGACCTCTTTTCACTGCCGCCTCGAGAAGCTGGCTTGCCGTGTAGGCTGCACTGTCCCATGGATTGAGAAAAAGCATGTTTTTTTCGGCCTGGGGAGCGCCGGATGTGGTGATCACTTCCACCGGCTTGTTCAGCAGAAGTTCACCCAGCTCCTTTGGGTTGCCGATGGTGGCTGAAAGAAGAATAAAGCTGGGATGTGCCCCATACAGGGCGGCAATCCTCTGTAGGCGGCGAAGCACCCAGGCCATATGACTGCCAAGGACTCCACGGTAACAGTGCACCTCATCGATGATGACATAGCGCAGTCTGCTGAAAAATTCGCTCCAGTTCTGGTGGTAGGGCAAAAGCGACAGGTGCACCATCTCCGGATTGGTAAAGAGAGCGCGAGGTGGCTTGTCACGGATTTTCCTGCGACTGTAACTGCTCGTGTCCCCATCAAAAAGAGCAGAGAGGTTGCGGTGTTTTTCTTGCATGGCGGCCGGCAGGTGTAGCAGTAATTTTTCCAGTACATTGCGCTGATCCTGCGCCAGTGCCTTCAGCGGAAAAAGATAGAGCGAATGTCCCGGACAGGCACTGAAAAGATCGTGTAACACCGGCAGATTGTATATCATACTCTTGCCCGAGGCGGTGGGCGTCGCGACCAGAATATCATTGCCCTTGAGGACCGAGCAGATGGCCTGATGCTGGTGACTGTAGAGCCGTGATATTCCCGACTGCACTAAGCTGGACAGAAGAGCGGTATCGAGTGGCGGGAAGTCAGCAGCATAATGGCCATTTGTGGCGGTAAATTGTCGATGGCACACGACCTGGGGACCAAATTTTGCGGAACTCTTCAGAGAAGAGAGATATTCATTTACATCTGGAGTCATAGAGAACACAGGGGCGTTGTACTAACACCGGTACGTTTATAAGTGTTGCTTAAATGGCGGAGAATGTATAATTTGGTCGATGCACAACTTTTCAAAATAGCGGCATCGACGAACCTAATCCCGCTACCGGGGATGAAAATAATTCCGTTTAGCGGCGTTACATAACCTTAAAAGACAAATATCCATGCCTTCCATTGCCACTTTGGGGCCAGCCGGCTCAGACAGCCATCAGGCTTCCCGTCAGTATTCCCCCACCGCTGAAATATTGCTGTATAACCGAATCGCCGATATTTTCACCGCGTTCGGTGAGGGAGAAGTTGAGTATGCCCTTATCCCTGTGTATAACACGCGTGAAGGTGAGGTGAAAGAATATTTCCGGTTGATGGCAAAACTGCACCAAGGCTATTGGATCGATAATGTCGTGCTGCCGATTCATCTCTCTTTGGGTGCTCTGTCCCTTCCTGAAAAAAGCGATACTCCTATTACCACTATTGTTGGGAGAAGTTCAATATTTCGCCAATGCGATGAATTCATAGAAGAACATTATCCTGATGCCACCCTTATGGCCGTCCATGACATTGAAGAGGCCATGGCATCAATTCGTTTGGAAAATAAGCAGGACCATGCCGTCATCGAATCTGAAGCACTCGTGAAAAAACATGGTTTTAATCTTTGGGCCCGCGAAGTGGTTTCGCACAATCGGACAAGATTTGCCATAATTGGTAGAGAACCGGCGAAAGCTTCAGGCTATGACGCAACAGCCATAATCACCCGTCCGCTCCGGGACCGGGTGGGCATGCTTGCCGATATTTTAAGTGAATTTACCCGACGTGGCATCAATATTCTCGATCTCCGGTCGGAAAATGATGTGCAGACCCAGAAACTGCGCATTTATGTCGAGCTTGAGGGGCATAGAGACACGCCGCTTGTGAAAAACGCCTTCGATACCATTGAGTCGACCGTTATCCAGGAAGAAGATGCGCTGAGGGTTCTGGGATCTTTTCCGCGAGTCGATATGCGGGTAAAAAAGATTAAATCGTTTGGTTTTATCGGGAGCGGCGCCATGAGTAAATGGTTTGCCGATCGACTGGCCAACGAGGGCTACAAGACGTACATTTCTGGTCGTAGTACGCCGCTGACCTCTGAGGCGATGATTGAAAAAGTCGATGTTGTCCTCGTCTGCGTGCCTATTTCCGTAACCGCTCCGGTCATCCAAACCTTTGGCCCTTTATTACAAGATGGGCAGGCTTTAATTATTCTTGCCGGAGAATCAGAGAATACCATTGCTACTGCGCTGCAGGCAACAAGTCAGGGCGTCGAAGTGATGTTTGTACACAACCTCTGGGGGCCCCAGGCGCTTACCATGAAGGACAAAAATGCCGCCGTCGTCCGTACCCACAGAAGCGGCAGTTTCTGCAGTGAGTTTGAAGCCTTTTTGTACAAACATGGCGCGGATATCAACCACGACAGCGCCAAAAAACACGATTTGTTGATGGGGGTCAGCCAGAAGCTGCCGACAACGATATCGGTAGCCCTGGGGATGACCCTGCGAGATCATCGGATCAACTGTGACGACATCAGCAGTCATTCGACGCTGACTTCGCTTTATGGCATATTGGCCATGGCCCGGATTCACAATCAAAATCCGCGCACCTATGCCGAAATCATGGCGACCGCTGGCGACGGCAGGAAAATTGTGCGAAGCTTTGCCGAAAATATTATTAAAATTATTGATCTGGCGGAACAGGGTAAAATTGCCGAGCTTGCAGGTATAATGGACACCAATAAGACGATCATGTCGGAGACTTTTCTTCAGTCGCGAATGAAGCAGGCAAAAGCCGTTGATGATGTCATGAGCCAACCAAGCATGAAACTTGGTTGATTTTTTTTGTCATTCTTTTGGCTGATGCTTACATAGTGTAGAGTTTAAAAAATGAATTTTCAATACTGTCTGCGACAGGGACTACTGAGGATCTGCCTGCGGATGGTTGTAATCTTTTTGAAGGAGCAATTCTATGTTTCAAGATTTAAGCTATCTGGACGAGGTGAAAACCTGCCCGCATTGCAAACAACCCCTGTCCTGCTGTGAAGCACCGCCTATCCATGTAGGCGACGGATTGGGCTGGGGATCGGACATCCTGTTTATCTGCCTCAACGATGCGTGCCCGCCGTTTTTAAAGGGCTGGGACAAGATTGAAGCCCAGCATGGACATCACGCCTCTTATCGATATATGGAGCTTCCCGGCAGTCCCGAAGGAAATTATATGATGGTCGGCAATGCAGATGCATTTAAAGCCTGCATCATCGACAGAGAAGAGCTGAAGAATCAAAACGCGCGATATCGTCAGGAAAAGGAGGCTACCGAAAAGCTCAAAACATGCGTCGCCGACAAGGATCTTCAGCCGGTTATGACCCTTATTCTCGATGAAGGAGCAACCAAAAATATTCGCGTTTCTGCGGTGGGATACCTCTTGGAACTCAACGACTTATCCTGCGTTGATGCACTAAGAAACCATACCTTTAGGGACCCGGCCATAGAAAATAAAGTGAGTCTGGCGATAACGGAACTGCTGAAAAGAAATTTCAAGAAAGAATGCCCGCATTGCCTGGAAATAGTCAAGGCGCAGGCAAAAAAATGTATGCACTGCAAAGAAAACCTGGATTAATTTAACCCTTGCAAAACCATACCTGAACGAGTATATAACACTGGTTTTTCAACACAACGTAAATTGTGGTGGGCGTAGCTCAATTGGTTAGAGCACCTGGTTGTGGCCCAGGAGGCTGGGGGTTCAAGTCCCCTCGCTCACCCCAAAAATAATTAAAACGGGTATCGGTATTATTCTGATACCCGTTTTTTTATA
>CAYPPR010000028.1:0-55297 GCA_964412665.1 uncultured Desulfopila sp. | reverse complement strand
CGGTGCTGGAAATTACTCAAGGCAGTCACGACCTGAGCCGACGTGCTCTGGTGTAGATACAAGGGCTGGAAAACGCCTGGTTGGCCCTGGATTCCATAGAGATGGGCTTTGGTAACCGGGTTCCATTGTGGTTGTTCGGCTTATTGTATTGAAAAACCGGGACACTCCCCAGTTTTATTTAGAAAAAAGGGGAGTCTCCCTATTTTTAATACTTCCAGCCGCTAAAGCCTGGGCGGCCCAATTCCTGTCTCCTCTGCGACACTAGGGGCTGATCGATTTGGTCAGGTGGCGGCCAGCCATCCGCATCCTAAAATGCAGATTAATAACCTTTAAAACTAGAGCAATTATAGTTATCATACGCTTATGGATAATCAAAGCAATCATCAAGATGAATATGACAGCCCTTGGAAAGAGGGAATAGAGCTCTATTTTAAAGAACTTATGGAGTTCTTTTTCCCGCAAATTGCCGGGGAAATAGACTGGGACAATGGATACGAATTCCTGGACAAGGAGCTGCAGAGCGTTGTAAGGGATGCGGAAATCGGCAGACGGCATGCGGACAAACTGGTCAAGGTGTGGTCTCTTCAGGGGGAGGCGTTCAATGTGATGATTCACATTGAGGTGCAGAGCGACAAAGACACCGCCTTTGCACAAAGAATGTACATTTACAATTACAGGATTTTTGACAATCGCCATCTGCCGGTGACAAGTCTTGCGATTCTGGCGGATGAAAACGATTTGTGGCGACCGCAAAACTACAGCGTAGAGCAATGGGGCTGTAAAGTACACTTTACATTTCCCATGATAAAATTGAATGACTACAACCAAAATATTGACGGCCTGCTCAGGGAGACAAACCCTTTCGCCATAATAACGGCAGCGCATTTAAAAACGAAAGCCACAAAGAAAGATACACAATCACGATACTCCTGGAGATGGAAGATCACCACGGCGCTTTATGAAAGTGGCTTCTCAAAGCAGGACATCTTGAACATCTACAGGCTGATTGACTGGCTCATGATGCTGCCTGAAGATTTAACAAAACGGTTCACTGAAGACCTGATCAAGTATGAGGAGGAAAAGAAAATGCCATATATAATGAGTGCTGAAAGGATTGGTAAAGAGAAGGGCATCCAGCAGGGCATACAACAAGGCATGCAGCAGGGCATACAACAAGGCATGCAGCAAGGCTTGCAGCAAGGCATGCTTACAGATGCAAGAGAAATGGTTCTGGAAGCCCTTGATGCAAAATTCAGCAAAGACGTTCCAGAAGATGTTTATCAAAAGGTACAAGCCTTGAACAACAGGATTCTTTTGAAAAAGTTGCTTCGATCAGCCGCTCAAAGCAAGGACATTGACAGCTTTAAAAAAGTTCTCCAGGAGATCCATTCGGAAGAATAGGAAGAATAGGAAGAAGAGCATTCTGGTTATTCGCATTTTTGTATTGAAAGATTGCTGAAAGTGGGACGCTCCCGGAACCTTAGTCGTTCAGCCCGATCATCGAGTAAAAACCGCAGGAAGCGACTTTGGCTCGTTCTGTGCGTCGACAGGTTAGTAGTGATATCTGCATGAAATGATAGTAATATAGTTATCATCAACTGCATATACTAAACGATTTGTATCATCAATTCGCCGGGACCAAAACCCTGACAAGTTCTCTCGCAGGGGTTCCGGCTTTCCCAGACCCTCGAAAGGCTGTATTTTTGTATCAACCAGTAATTTGTTGAGTCTTTTGAGTGTCTTTTTGTCTTGAGATTGCCAAAAGAGGTATCCTTCCCACGCCTCATCAGTCCAGGCCAATTTTCTACTCATCTACTATATCCCTTTCTTGAACAATTTTATTTTTATATTGTTCAATGGATTTTGCTAAATGAGCAGCATTAGCAGGTGACTTGAGGAGATGGAAAGTTTCCATGTAACTGTTGAATGCGGTCAAAGACATAATGACAGCAGGTTCAGCGTCACGACGAGTGATTATTGTATAATCAGAATCATTTACAACGCTATCTAATATAGATTTTAAGTTTTTTCTGGCTTCACTGAAGTTCACAACCTGCATGGCATCCTCCTTACTTGTATTGTTTGTTGTACAAGTAAGAGTAGTTCGTGAGGTTGTTTTTGTCCATTGATTTATTTTATTTTGTGGCGACTCAAGCGCTAGGAATGAGGGACGAGGCAGTCGTCATATTATGCCGTCAAGCAGAAGAGTATGGGGTGGAGTTTGGAAGAGGGGGGTGATGGGAGCATGGGAACCAGGGGTGATTCGGTGGCTACAACCTCGGCGACCGCACCAGCACTAGTTCCCATGCTCCAGCGTGGGAACACAACCTTGATCAGGTCTATGCGCAGTATTTTAACCGCAAGCTGTCCCAGACCGGTCGCATCTGGCAAAACCGTTTTTATTCGTGCGTAGTGAAAAACGAACAGTATCTGTGGGTTGTAGCTCGCTATATAGAACGCAATCCGGTAAAAGCTGGGTTGGCGGGAAGGCCGGAACTGTATCGTTGGTCCAGTGCTAAAGCGCATTTTTTGTTTTTCTTCGCATGCAAGAGCGCAGTTTTTTATGATGTGAATAAAAGGAAAACAGGGAATGTCCCGTATTTTCTTTTCCCTTGACTTTTTCGCCAATTTTTTTATATATACGCCCTGTAAATGAATAACGGTTCAGTATGCCATACATAGGTTTGTAGTGGTGTAAGTTTTATTAATATAAATTTTTTTAAAAGAGGAACTCTATGTCTAAATTAGTTGCACCTCATGGTGGAAAAGGTTTGGTATGTGCTTTACTCGAAGGCGCAGAGCGTGAAGCAGAGCTCAAAAAAGCAGCCGGTCTCACGCAGATTGAGATTTCTGCCCGGGCCAAAGGCGATCTGATCATGATGGGAATCGGTGGTTTTTCTCCACTGTCCGGTTTCATGAACAAAGCTGACTGGAAAGGCGTTTGTGATAACTTTCAGATGGCAGACGGCACCTTCTGGCCGGTACCCATCACCCTCGATGTTACCACCGACGAGGCCGCCGCTATTAAAGAGGGTGACGAGATCGCTCTGGTACGCAAAGGCGAAGTATTCGCAACCATGAAAGTTACCGAAAAATACGCCATGACCACTGAAGACAAGAAGTGGGAATGTGAGAAAGTTTTCCTCGGTGAAGGTGAAGAGTCCGTCGGTGGAAAATTCTGGGAAATCGCTCCTGAAGATCATCCCGGCGTTATCATGGTTCTCGCACAAAAAGACGTCAACCTGGCTGGTCCGGTTAAAGTTCTTTCCGAAGGCGAATATCCTAAAGAGTACCCAGGTGTTTACCTCAAGCCCGCAGAAACCCGCGCCATGTTCGACGAGCGTGGATGGGCCAACGTTGCCGCCCTGCAGCTGCGTAACCCGATGCATCGCTCCCATGAGTATCTGGCCAAGATTGCCGTTGAAGTCTGTGACGGTGTTTTGATCCATTCACTCATTGGTAACCTCAAGCCGGGTGACATTCCGGCCGAGACCCGTATCCAGGCTATCGACATCCTCATCGAGAATTATTTCGTCAAGCAGCACGTCATTAATGCCGGCTACCCGCTGGATATGCGTTATGCCGGACCTCGTGAGGGCCTGCTGCACGCGACCTTCCGTCAGAACTATGGCGTTAACAACATGTTGATTGGTCGTGACCATGCCGGTGTTGGTGATTTCTATGGTCTCTTCGAGGCTCAGGATATTTTTGATCGCATCCCGACATCCGGTGATGATGCAAAAGATCTTCTCTGCCGCCCGATGAAGATTGACTGGACCTTCTATTGCCACAAGTGTGACGGTATGGCTTCTCTGCGTACCTGTCCGCATACCAAGGATGATCGTGTTATCCTTTCCGGTACCAAACTGCGTAAGGCCCTCTCTGATGGCGCCGAGATTGTACCGCATTTTGGTCGTGATGAGGTTCTTGATCACCTGAAGATTTACTACGGTAACCTGAAAGAGAAAGTTGAAGTCAAAATGCAGGGTGCTGCTTCCGGCGACTCAATGTAATATTTGATTTTCAATTGCTTTATTGGGAGATATCACGGTTGCGTGGTATCTCCTTTTTTTTTCTCGTTCCCACGCTCCAGCGTGGGAACGAGTTTAATGACTTGAGGATGTTATGCAGGAACTACTGGTTGGCCTGGGGGATCGGAGTTATCCGATTATTATTGAAGACGGGTGTCTGCAACGAGTAGGTGGCAACCTGCGGCAGCGAAATATTGCCAAGCGCTATGGTGTTGTTGCTGATGACCTGGTTGCCGATCTCTATGGTGATGAGGTCATGGCCAGCCTGCAGGCGGCTGGTATCGCGGCTGAGCTGCTTACCTTTCCCCATGGCGAGGCGAATAAAACTTTGCAGACGGTTGGGGATCTGGCGAGCAGACTTGCCCAACTGGGATTTGATCGACAGGATGCTCTCATTGGCCTTGGCGGCGGAGTGACCGGCGACATCACCGGTTTTCTCTCCTCCGCGTATATGCGGGGGATTTCTTTTGTGCAGATTCCAACGACACTTCTCGCCCAGGTCGACAGTTCTGTCGGCGGTAAGACCGGGGTGGATATTCCCGAAGGCAAAAATCTCGTCGGCGCATTCTACCAGCCCAAGGCGGTCTATATCGATATTGCCGTGCTCGGTACCTTGCCGAGGGAAGAATTGCTTGGCGGCTTGGCCGAGGTTATCAAGTATGGTGTTATTTATGATAATGCCTTTTTTCAATTTCTGCGTAATAACCACCAGGGAATACTCGATCTTGATGCCAAACTGATCACGCACACCATCCACACCTGTTGCAGGATCAAGGCCGAGGTGGTTTCCGCGGATGAGCGGGAAGGGGGGAGCAGAAGGATTCTCAACTATGGCCATACTATTGGCCATGCGGTGGAGGGTGCTTCGGATTACAGTATTATCCACGGTCTTGCCGTGTCCATCGGTATGGTTGCCGCTGCTCGGCTGGCGGTAATGAATGGACTTCTTGCCGAAGAGGATTGCCGGGCGATCATCAGCATTCTCCAGTTGTATAACATGCCGATTGAGGTGCCGAAAAATCTTGATCGGGCGCGGATCAAGCGCTATCTTCTGTCGGATAAAAAAACTGTCGGCGGCAAGGTTTTTTATGTGCTGCCCACTGCAATCGGCAAGACGGTTATTACCGACAAGGTGACTGAGCTGCAGGTTGACGAGGTTTTGGGTTAAACAATAAAATATTATTTGATAAGCTATGCCAATCTACGAATATTATTGTGATCAGTGCAATGTCATTTTTAATTTTTACTCGTCCAGGGTGAACACCACGAAGATTCCATCCTGCCCGAAATGCGGCAAGAAAGAACTGGCCAAGCAGATATCGACCTTTGCCACAATCGGCAAGAGCAAGGATGAGGACGACGATCAGTTTGCCGGGCTCGATGAATCGAAAATGGAACATGCCTTTGCGTCACTCATGCGTGAAGCCGAACATATCAATGAGGATGATCCAAAACAAATGGCCACCCTGATGCGAAAGTTCACCTCCCAGACCGGCATTCATCTCGGCGATTCGATGGAAGAGGCGATCTCGAGAATGGAGGCCGGTGAAGATCCGGAGCAGGTCGAAAAAGACATGGGTGACGTGTTGAACGAAGAAGATTTCAGTCTCGAATCGATGAAGAAAAAAGTTTTACGCCAAAGCAGCCAACCCACACACGATGAAAAACTCTACGATCTCTAGATAAGCTCGTCAGTGTACCGTGCCGCTCTCATCTTCATCGATGAGATGGAGAAGTTGATGTTCTTCGTTTTTTTGTCTGAGGATTTCCCTGGCTTCATCTTCGGTAATGCTCAGCGATTGCGCCAGCTCGCCGATGTCATAGACAGCCTGCCCGTCCGGGGTATAGTGGGTTGGTTTGAGCTGCGGAAAAGAGGCGATTGTTGCTGTGGTCGAGGCGTCGAGCAGCAACTGACGAATTTCCGGCGGCCCGTAAAGTATCAGCCATTCCACCGCCTCCGCCCATAATTTACTGTCGACACTGTTGTGGGTCAGCACCTTCATGGCACTTTCCAGATCCCAGAGATCTTTTGCTTGCATTTCTATTTTCTCCTGCAATAATAACTGCCGGTTATGCTATGATATGTTTTCAATAAGTTTACAATAACGCTTTCACGAAAGAAAGCATAATGCGAGGAGAGAGCTATGAACCGCTTCGATGGCGGGTTGTTTCTTGAAAATATTGAATGGTTTGATGAATCCGGCAAGGAGTTGGTCCATCGTCTGCCGGAACAGGGCTCCGGTGAGATCAAATTCGGCGCCCAGTTGACCGTTCGGGAAAGTCAGGCAGCCGTGCTTTTTTATAAGGGCAAGGCCTGTGATTGTTTCGGGCCGGGGCGCTATACCCTCAGAACCGGCAACCTCCCCTTGCTCACCAAACTCCTTTCCATTCCCTGGCGGGGCGACAGTCCGTTACGGGCGGAAATGTATATGGTGAATCTGAAATATTTTCCCAACCTGAAATGGGGAACGCAGAATCCGGTTGCCTTCAGGGATAATGAACTCGGCCTTATCCGCCTGCGCGCCCATGGCATGTATAATTTTCAGGTGATGCAGCCGGTGTTATTTATCAATTCCCTCGTCGGCACCATGGGCAAAATGGACACCGACGGTGTTGCCGACTACCTGAAAATGGTCATTGTCTCCCGGTTTAATGATTATCTGGGCCAGACTCTCGATTCCATTTTCGACCTGCCCGGCACATTTGATACGCTCTCCGACGAGCTGCAGACACGCCTAGCCGATGATTTTGCCCATTTTGGTCTCCGGCTCAGTCACCTGTATATCACCTCCATTACGCCGCCGGACGAAGTGCAGAGCGCCATTGACGATAAAAGCCGCATGGGGCTCATTCAAGACATGGACAAATTTCTCCAGCTGAAAGCGGCCATGGCTATGGAAAAGGCCGCCACAGCACAGGGTGAGGCTGGAGCCGGACTCGGCATGGGCATGGGGCTGATGCTGCCCGGTTTGTTTGCCGGAAACAGGATGCAGGCCCCGGCAGGTGGGCAAGCGCCGGCCGTTCCAACGGTACAGTGTCCGGATTGCGCCAGCGACATTCCCGCTGATGCTCGTTTTTGTCCCTTGTGCGGACATCAGCAGCTGCAGCTGGTCAGGTGCACTACCTGCGGCAAAAATCTCACCCCGAAAGCGAAATTTTGTTCCCAGTGCGGCGAGGCGACCGACCACAAGCCGCAACCGAAAAGATGCCCCGGCTGTAAGGCGGAAAATTTACCGGATTCCATGTATTGCAATGAATGCGGTGCGCGATTGCCGGCGTCCGGCTTGAAGTAGTTTCGGTGGTTTTTCATGGATGTGACGATTGAACAGAGCTGTCCTTCCTGTGGTGCGTCAATAGTTCTCAGCGAAGATGACCGGCTGATAGAGTGTGCTTTCTGCGGGGTGCATAATTACCGTATGTCCGGGGCGGGCAGTCGTTATATGCTGCCTGTTGCGCAGCTGCCGCCTCTGGTTGAGGAAAAGCGGCTTATCTATGTGCCGTATCTGCGCTTTAAGGGGTCTATTTTTTATGTCCGCGATAAAGATGTGCAGCATAAAATCGTTGATACCACCCGCCTTGGGCTGGAGAGCACGCTCTTTTCCGCCTCTCTTGGGCTGCGCCCCCAGGCGATGCGGATCCGACCTGTCGTCTCCGCCACGCCGGGTCGTTTTCTTCTGCAATCGATTCCCAGTAAAACCGTTTTTGCCCAGGCCGCCATGGTTATCGATCTTTTCCAGGAGCGACGCGACAGACGCACCTACCATCAAGCCTTTATCGGCGAGACGCTCAGCCGCATCTATCAACCGTGTTATATGCAGGATGAGCAGCTGCACGATGCGGTGACCAAACGGGCGATCGGGCATGGCGCACATCTGGACAGACATCTACTGAAAACATGCTCGAGCAAGGTGTCCTGGGAACCACGGTTTATCACCACCCTGTGTCCCGGCTGTGGCGGACTGCTTGGCGGCGAACGGGACAGCATGGTTCTGCAGTGCACCAATTGCCAATCGCTCTGGCAGGAGCAGCATCGGAAATTTGTTCCGGTGCCGTGGCAGGTGGTAACGTCCGAGGAGCGCCGGGCTCGGTATCTGCCGTTCTGGCGCATACGCTTTTCCGCGCCGGGCAGCGGCTTACAAAGTTTTGGCGACTATCTGCGCTTTACCAACCAGCCGCTGGTCGCCCTGGAAAAATACGACCGGCTACCGCTGGCCTTCTGGATTCCGGCATTTAAGATTAATCCGAAAGCCTTTCTGCAGCTGGCCGGCCAGCTTACCGTAGCCCAGGGGCGCATTCCCGCCGGGCAAAGCAAGCCGGTACACAACCGCTATCCGGTGACGTTGGAACAGGCCGAGGCCGTGCAGGCCATTAAAACCGTTCTGGCCTTTACAACGCTCAGTAAAGAAAAGAGGTTTCCCTTGCTGCCGAAGCTTTTGCTGGAAAACTGTCGCGGCACACTGACCTATCTCCCCTTTGTCGGCCAGACCCACGATCTGGTGCAGGAACACACCCGTGCCGCATTGCAGACGGCTGCACTCCGTTATGGCAGGGCATTATAGCGGGTTCTTTTTTAATTTACAGCAAAGAGATGTCTATGTCGAAACACGAAAATTATATGGAAGTAGCCTTGCAGCAGGCCCGCAGCGCTCTTGTCGCCGGCGATTTTCCGGTTGGCTGTGTCTTCGTCTACCAAGATGAAATAGTCGCCACCGGCAGACGCTATAACAGCCATGGCAAGGTTAACGAGATGGATCACGCGGAAATGATGGCGTTGCGGGCTTTGCTTGACAGCGGACAACAAAGAGATAGAGGCCAGGTAATCGTCTATTCGACTATGGAACCCTGTCTGATGTGTTTTGCCGCCCTGCTGATCAACGGCGTGCGCAAAATTGTCTATAGTTATGAAGATGCCATGGGCGGAGGAACGAACCTGCCGCTGCGCCTCCTGTCGCCGTTTTATAGCGATATGGAGGTGGAAATAACCGGCGGGGTTTTGCGGCAGAAGGGGCTTGGTCTATTTAAAGAATTTTTTGCCAATCCGGACAACGACTATCTGCACAACAGTTTGTTGGCAAAATATACTCTGGAACAGTAAGGACGAGGTACCACATGCAAAACGTAGCCAGAACCGTCGGTTTTAAGCCGGGGGAGAGGAACATATTTTTCCACATATTGACGGCGTGCAATCTCTCGTGCCGCCATTGTTATATCAACAAGAAACAGCATGGAACCGAGCAGTTAAGCAAAGAACAGCTTGTCCAGTGGATGACTCTTTTTGCCGATGCGGACAAAAAATCCAATATGATATTTCTCGGCGGAGAGCCGACGCTGCATGCTGATCTGCCCTTTGCCATTGAAAAAGCCAAGGAGCTTGGGTATTTCGTTACCGTTGACTCCAACGGCTATCTGTTTCACGACCTGCTGCACAAAACGACGCCGGATCTGCTCGATTTCCTCAGCTTCAGTCTCGATGGGCCGGATAGCGAGACCAACGATCCCATCCGGGGCGACGGGGTGTTTGATATCTGTACGGCCAACATTGCCCGGGCGGTCAGCGCCGGCTTTCATGTCAGTGTTATCTACACCGTGAGCAGAAAGAACCTGCATGCACTCCATCGCATGGTACCCTTGCTGGAGAAGCTGCAGGTGAAAAAGTTTTTTATCCAGGTGCTGGGTCTGCGAGGGAAATCGGCAAAAGCGGACAGGGAGGAGATCTCTCGAGTGAGTCGGGAACAATGGCTCGATACCGTGCCGGAAGTTGCCCGTCTGGCGGCGGCAAAAAGTATTCATGTCACCTATCCGAAGGTATTTCTTGCCGCAGAAGAGAAATTTGAATGCGCCGGGATCGTGGCCGAAAATTATTTTATCTTTCCCAACGGACGTGTCTATCAATGTCCGCTCTGTGAAGACCACCCGATCAACGCCTATACCATAGAAGATAACCGTCTCGTCAAAAACGAGGGTCTGCGTGAGGATAGTTTTTTCCAGCTGAACATTGCCGAGGGCTGTGTCATGAATAAACTGCTGCAGCCAGATACCATTGAATATGACGAGAACGGGGTGCCGTTGTATCGGATTTCCTGTTGTCTGTTGAAGCAGGAGATCGGCTGAAGTTAGGAGGAGGTGGTGGTGGTACGGTTTTTCCGATTAAAGAGAGCACTGAGGAAGATCCCGGCCTCGTAGAGGAGGAAAAGCGGAAAGGCCATCAGGATGGTCGCCATGAAGTCGCCGGCGGTCAGGAGGAAAGAAAGGACGACGATGACCAGATAGAAAAACACCCTTTTCTTGCGAAAATAGGCGGCCTGGACAAAATTGGCCTTGCCGGCCATAACCATGAGAAAGGGAATCTGGAAGGAGAGACCAAAAGCGAGAATTGTTCGGGCGACAAAGGTGAGATACAGGCCGAGCTTGGGCAGGGGTTCGAGGCTGTCACCGGCGTAACTCATAAAATAAACCAGCATCTTCGGCAGGACGACGAAAAAGGCAAAGCAGGCTCCGCCGCTAAACAGCAAGGTGCCCCAGAAGACGATGGTGACGGCGAGTTTTTTCTCATCTTTGCGCAGGCCCGGCGCGATAAAGATCCACAGCTGATAGAGCGTTACCGGCATGCTGGCGATAATGCCGATCAGCAAGGCAAGTTTTATGTAGGCCAGAAAAGCTTCGGGAAGGTTGGTGTAGACAAGTTTATACACCAGGGGGCTTGCGGCAAAGAGCGGCGAGATAAAGAGCGTCGCAATCTGTTCGGCAAATATATAGGCGACGCCGGTACAGACAATAATACTGACAAAGACGGTGATCAGCCGCCGGCGGAGTTCCTGGTGGTGCGGTCTGAAAAACTCGAGACTCCGCTCAATGACCGGAATGGTGCTCTGTAGGTGGTGTTTTGCCATTATTGTCGAAACCGCCTACTGATCCTTTTCATCGGTTTTCTTTTGAGGTGTTTCAGGAGCTGCGCTTGCCCTGTCAACGTTAACCGGTTTGTGTACAGCATTTTCGTTAACTCCCGGCGGGGATACTTCCGTATTCTCGGCAGCATCAGGTGCGGATGCGTGGGTACCGCTGGTCCTCTTCAGCAGCTCTGCATAGGCCATCTTGGCGTTTTCAGCCGGTGGATATACCCGGGTGGCGTCAGTGGTCTCGTCTCGTTGAGTCGGCGGCAGGTCGAGAATATTGTTTTTCAGCGATTTGGACGCATCTTCCAGATCCTCTCTGACCTCGTCCAGAGGGTTTGCTTCCTCGTCAAAAGACGCCTTGAGGCCTTCGGCGGTCTTTTTCAACTCCATCAGACCCTTGGCCATGGAGCGGGCCAGATCCGGCAGCTTGTCCGGGCCGACGACGATGAGAGCGAGGGCCAGAATTAGGATCATTTCAGGCATACCGATGCCAAACATAACTGTATCCTCTATAAATGTGATGTACCAGTGACTTCCAATACGCTGCCAATGTAAGGTATTTGGCTGGTGGTGTCAATGTCGGAAGAGCTGCACTCATTCTGATGAATGTCTTGATTTTCCAGATAACATACTGATTATGCACTGATTGTTCGCGTAAATGTCCTCCCGGAGGATTGGTCATTTGATTGATTGACAAGAGCCGGTCACTTGGCTATACTCAGCGGTTTGTCTTGTGTGGATATGCGGTGATTTTCACGATGCATGTATTTTTAGTGCCTTAAAAAATACGCAAGGTACTTCTTTTGACTTAATTCCCGTTCATGGGGGTTAGGGTATAAACCTCTGTGAGGAGATGATAAATGTCCAGTGTTGTGGTTGTTGGAACTCAATGGGGAGATGAAGGTAAGGGAAAAATAGTCGACCTGCTTACCAGATACGCCGACTTTGTCGTGCGTTTTCAGGGTGGCAACAATGCCGGACACACCCTTGTTGTTGAAGGAAAAAAGTTTGTTTTTCATATAATCCCTTCAGGCATCCTCTATGAAGAAAAAATGTGCATGATCGGCAATGGCGTTATTATTGATCCCGGTGTCCTCATCGATGAAATCGACGAACTGCAGCAACAGGGGCTCGGTGTCAGCCCGGCTCGGTTGATGATCAGTGAAAGAGCCCATCTCATCATGCCCTACCACGCAAGTCTCGACCAGGCCAAAGAAGCAGCCCTCACCGAAAACAATAAAATCGGCACAACCGGGCGCGGCATCGGCCCCTGTTATATGGATAAGGTCGGCAGAACCGGCATTAAAGCGGGAGATCTGCTCGATGATGTACTTTTTCGTGAGAAACTGAAAATCGCGGTGGAAGAAAAAAATTTCCTGTTAACGACAAAATACAATGCCCCGCCGCTGCAATATGAGGACATTTATCGTCAGTTCCAGGGCTACGCGGAGAAATTAATACCATTTTACGGCAATGTTTCCGTTGAGCTGGACAAGGCAAGAAAGAATAACCAGAATATTCTTTTTGAAGGCGCCCAGGGAACGCAGCTGGATATCGATCATGGTACTTATCCCTTTGTGACATCTTCAAATACTATTGCCGGGAATGCCTGTATTGGATCCGGCTTTGGTCCAGCCTACATCGATGCCGTTGTCGGCATCATGAAAGCCTACACGACCCGCGTCGGCGCCGGTCCGTTTCCAACTGAATTATTTGATGCAACCGGCGAGCAGCTGCAGCAAAAAGGCTTCGAGTTCGGCGCGACTACCGGAAGACGCCGTCGTTGCGGCTGGCTTGACGGGGTTGTGGTAAACGATGCCGTCAGGCTGAACGGGCTGACCGGCCTGGCCATCACCAAACTCGATGTGCTGAGCGGTCAGGACAAGATTCAGTTTGCTACTTCCTATGGCCTCGAAGGGAATACGGTTTCGGCAATGCCGTCCAATATCAGCCAGGCGGGCGCCGTTGTGCCCGTCTATGAAAGTCTTGAGGGATGGAAAGAAGATATCGACAATGTGCGGGAATACGATGACCTGCCCAATGAGGCAAAGGATTACATTCGGCGTATCGAAGATTTTACCGGCGTCCCGGCAAATATTGTTTCGGTAGGCCCTGACAGAGCGGAAACGCTGCTCTTGACAAATCCTTTTGATAAAAATTAACCACAGTGCAGTGGACACCAGGAGAGGTTGGTAACATATGGCTAGAATTACATGTGAAGATTGTTTGGAAAAAGTTGGGGATCATAATCGGTTCAATCTTATTCACCTTGCGGTAGATCGTATTAAACAGCACCGGCAGGGGGAACCTTTTCTCGTGCAGGGAAAAAATCAAGAAATAGTCATGACCTTAAGAGAGATTGCCGCCGGGCGGGTCACTTTTGAGAACATCAAGGACCTGCCGGACCATTTGGGTGTAACCGAAAGCCAAGGTAACACTGTCGACAAGCCGTCCACGGTACTATCCTGATAACGTCCAGTATTAAAAAATGATTATGAGTGAAGATTACTACAAAATTTTATCCGTCAGCAAGAACGCCACCGCTGGTGAGATAAAGAAGGCCTATCGCAAACAGGCGATGAAGTATCATCCCGACCGAAATCCGGACGATAAAGAGGCGGAGGAAAGATTCAAATCCTGCACCGAAGCCTACGAGGTTTTAAGTGATGAGCAGAAGAGACAGATCTATGACACCTACGGTCACGATGGATTAAAGAACAGCGGCTATCGGGGACCGGGCAATGCCGAGGATATCTTTTCCAGTTTTGGTGATATCTTTGGTGACCTGTTCGGCTTCGGCGGCGGCAACCGGGCCCGGGCAAGACGGGATGGTCCCATCCCTGGCAATGATCTCCGCTATGATGTGGAGATCAGCTTCATGGAAGCGGTACACGGTGTCTCCAAGGAAGTAGAGTTGACAAGAAGAGATACCTGCTGGACCTGTGAAGGGTCTGGGAGTCGGCCGGGGTACAAAAAAGAGACCTGCCCCACCTGTAATGGCCAGGGCCAGGTTATCCGTTCCCAGGGCTTTTTTCAGATGAGTTCGACCTGTCCGCAATGCCACGGGGAAGGGACGATCGTCACCCACCCCTGTAATGATTGCCACGGAACCGGCCTTGTCGAAAAAACGAAAAAAGTCTCTTTGAAGATCCCGGCCGGTGTCGATACCGGCGCCCGGATGCGTCTACGCGGTGAAGGTGAGGGCGGTCGTCGCGGCGGCGCCGCGGGCGATTTGTACGTGGTCGTCCATGTTCAGGAACATGATTTCTTTAAGCGTGACGGCGACACCATCTACTGTCGCTATCCCATATCGATGGCCAAAGCGGCCCTGGGGACGACAGTGGAGATTCCCACCATACACGGGAAGAAAAAACTGGATATCCCTGCCGGCAGCCAATCCGGCGAGCTCTTTACCCTGCGTAAAGAAGGTGTGCCAAGCCTGCGTGGCCATGGCCGAGGCGATATGGTCGTCGAACTACAGGTGCAGACACCGACCAATCTCTGTGAAGAACAGAAAAAGGTATTACGGGATTTCGACACGCTGTGCCGGAAGCATGGGCAACATGAGGAAGAGGAAGGGTTTTTCAAGAAATTGTTTAATGAAGTTTTAGGAAAAAAATAATCCCGGTAAACTGGAATTTAAAATGGTAAAAGAAGATAAGGTTGCTTTCTCACACTTTGATGACCAGGGCCATGCCAGAATGGTTGATGTCAGTGGAAAACTGGAAACCGTTCGTGTCGCCAATGCAGGCGGCAATATAAAAATGTCCGATGAGGCGTATCAACTGGTAAAAAGCGGCTCAATGGCCAAAGGGGATGTTCTGGGAATTGCCCGGATTGCCGGCGTTATGGCGGCGAAAAAAGTGGATGCACTTATTCCTCTTGCTCATCCGCTTATGATAACTAAAGTTACTATCGATTTTTCTTTACAAGACAGTGATAGTTCTGTTGATATTTTTGCAACAGTAGGTATAAACGGCAAGACCGGTGTGGAGATGGAAGCCTTGACTGCGGTGTCCATTGCCGCCTTGACCATATATGACATGTGTAAAGCCGTCGACAAATCGATGGTTATCGGCAACATCCGCCTGCTGAAAAAAACCGGCGGCAAGAGTGGGACATATATCCGGAAAGAGTGATGTCCGGAAACTTTTTGTTTGATTGATACGCGTATTGAGGAGAGAGTGAATGGACAAAGAGAAACTCGAAATGTTTCGAAAGCAGCTTCTGGCTAAAAAAGAAGAAATTCTTAATGAAGCGGGGAAGACACTGTCGGAAATGACCGATCAGACCTCGAATGTGCCGGATCCGAACGATAGAGCGACCATCGAATCCGGAAGGAGTTTTGAGCTGAGAATTCGTGATCGTGAGCGTAAGCTTGTCTCGAAAATTGAGGATGCGATAGCCAGAATCGATGACGGCAGTTACGGTATCTGCGAGGATTGCGGCGAAGAAATCGGTTTAAAACGTCTGGAAGCCCGTCCGGTGACCATGCTCTGTATCGATTGCAAGACTGTGCAAGAAACTCGAGAAAAATCGAAAGGACTGTAAAGGCGCATGCCGGAACTTCGAAGAGATCCTGTCCTTGGGCGATGGATAATCATTTCCAAGGAAAGACGTAAGCGACCGACTGATTTTCTTGTCGAGCCGGCGCAAGGCAACGGTGGTTTTTGTCCACTCTGTCCTGGTAACGAGTCGTTTACTCCCCCGGAAGTCTATGCTTTCAGGTACAGAAATTCGGCAAACAACGCACCCGACTGGCAGGTCAGGGTTGTCCCCAATAAGTATCCGGCTCTAGTCATTGAAGGCGATCTTGCCAAAGAAGGGGTCGGCCTGTATGATCGGATGAACGGTATCGGTGCCCATGAAGTCATTGTCGAAACCCCGCGGCATGGGGAGAATTTTACCGATTTCGCACCCGAGCATATGGCCCTTGTTTTCAAGGCGTATCAGGAAAGAACCATTGATCTCGCCAAGGATAATAGGTTCAAGTATGTGATGGTGTTTAAAAATCATGGTCGCGCCGCCGGCGCCTCCCTTGAACACTCCCATTCGCAATTGATAGCCTTGCCTATTCTGCCGAGAATGATTGTTTCCGAACTCGCCGGCGCTCTCTCGCATTACAAATATAAAGAGCGGTGTATCTTTTGTGATATTATCCGCCAGGAGATACAACAGAAAGAGCGGGTTGTCTGTCAGAATGACCGATTTATCACCATAACCCCCTTTGCCCCCCGCACACCTTTTGAGATGTGGATTTTACCCAAACGCCACTCTTCGGCCTACTATTCCCAGAGCGAGGCGGATATTTTGTCGCTGGCACAAATATTTTCCGAATCCCTGCGCCGATTGTGCAAATGTATTACCGATGTGCCGTATAACTTTGTCCTACACACCGAACCATTAAATTCAGGGGGACTGGAATATTATCACTGGCATTTTGAAATCGTCCCTAAACTGACCTCCATAGCCGGTTTTGAGTGGGGCACCGGATTCTATATAAATCCTCTGCCCCCGGAAGAAGCTGCCGGATATCTGCGAGAAGCATTGGATAAACCATCCGAAGGTGTAAACGATGAAAAAGATATTGCTGGTTGATGACGAAGAATCTATCCAGATCGTCTATCGGGAAGAATTCGAAGATGAGGGATATCAGGTTTTTTCGGCCTTGAATGGCACCACTGCCCTGGAAAAATTCAAGGAAGAGGAACCGGATCTGGTTATTCTGGATATTCAGATGCCGGGTATGAACGGCATAGAGGTTTTACGGCAGATGAAAATGCTTAAACCTGCCGTTCCTGTCGTGCTCAGCAGCGCTTACCAGGAATTCAAACGCGATCTGGGGACCTGGGCATCCGACGAATATGTCGTGAAATCTGGTAATCTGGATGAGCTGAAAAAAGCAGTTCGACGCCTGCTGGGGGAAGAATAGCAGAACAGGGCGCAGCACGTGGGGGAAAACGGTGTCTCAAAAAACGGTGTCTCTTTTGTCGCCTGTGGAAGAAATGCAGGGGGCGCAAAACATCTTACATTTGCATCCTATGAAAGATATCCAGAGCCAACAGGACAGCCGAAGAATAAATATTAAAAAAGTCGGCATCAAAACCGTTTCCTATCCCATCACAGTGCGTGACAAGGCGCAGAAGCGTCAGCAGACGGTCGCTACCGCGAATATGTATGTGAATCTGCCTCATAAGTTCAAGGGGACGCATATGAGCAGGTTCGTGGAAATCCTCAACGAATTCCATGGGGCAATCGATATCAAAAGTTTTCGCATAATTCTGCAGAAAATGAAGGATCGGCTGGAAGCGGAAGCAGCCCATCTAGATATCGACTTCCCCTATTTTCTCAAAAAAATACGAAACGGCGGTTCGCGACATCTCGGCCACTATAAATGTTCCATGCACGGCAGTCTGGAAAAAGAAGATGAACTGACACTCAGTGTCGAGGTGCCGATAAGCCTGCCGATAGTCGAAAAAAGCATCCACCGTCTGCCCGGTTCCATGGGCCGATGGGGCAAAGCTGACGTCAGCGTCCGTTTTCGTCAGTTTTTCTGGATTGAAGATATTATTCTCCTCATCGAAGAAACGGTGGAGGAGGAGCTGCAGGACCTGTTATTAAATGATTGTAAAGTTCTTTCCGTGGAATCGCTGGCCAGGCGGGTCGGCGCGTGTCTCGAAGGGATTGAAGCGATAAACTGGTATTCGATCACCGTACATAATTTTGGTGATGAGTGTTCGACCTTTGCAACTCTGGAATCCTGCGAGGAGCCTGTCAGATAAGGCATTTTTGCCATATCTGCATTATTTCCAGAAAATCAATGCTGGGCGGGTAAGCGGAGACTTTGCTATCAAACCGTCAGGTATCCTTCTTATTAATTTTTTTAACTCTCTATTATCCTCATGCGCGATCTACTCTTTGAAATAGGAACTGAAGAAATTCCGGCGGGCTTTCTTACACCGGCGCTCGGCCAACTCGAGACGCGGTTTACCAGAAAGGCCGCGGAGCTAAAAATCGAACATGGTGCCCTTCGTGTTATGGGAACGCCGAGAAGACTGACTTTGATAGTCAATGATGTCGCCGAAAAGCAACAGGATATTCGCGAAGAGCTGCTTGGTCCGTCAAAAAAGGCGGCTTTTGATGCGGATGGTCAAATGACCAAGGCTGCCGTAGGCTTCGCCAGATCAAAAGGGGTTGAAGTCGATGCATTGAAGGTAGTCGAGACCCCGAAAGGGGACTATCTCGTGCTGGTGCGTGAAGTGCGGGGCGATGCTACGCAGCACCTGCTGCCCGAACTTTTACTGTCCCTCATTCTTGAGCTTTCTTTTCCGAAATCGATGCGCTGGGGCAGTAACCAGCATACCTTTGCCCGGCCAATCCAGTGGCTTGTCGCCCTGTTCGGTACGGAAATATTGCCTATCCAGCATGAGGGTATCGTGTCGGCAAACCTGACCCGTGGGCACAGATTTCTGGCCAACGAGCAATTCGCCATAGAAAGTGCCGCGACCTATGAAGCGCAGCTGGCGGAAAAATATGTTCTTGTTGATCCAGCCAAAAGACGGGCGGAGGTTGTTGGCGCAATCAAACAGGCCGTCGCCGAATCTACCGAGCTGACCGGCGGCAAGGTGGCAATTGATGAAGAGCTTGTCGATACGGTAAATAATCTGGTCGAGATACCTTTTGGGGTGTGTGGCATCTTCGATGCGAAATTTCTGCAGCTCCCCGCCGAGGTCCTCATTACCTCAATGCGGGTCAATCAAAAGTATTTTCCCGTGGTCAACGACAAAGAGGAGCTGCTTCCCGGTTTTGTCGCCGTCAACAATACCCGGGTGAACGATACGGCGATAACCCGTAAGGGACATCAACGGGTTTTACGGGCCAGACTGGAAGACGCCCTGTTCTTTTTTGACAGTGACCGGCAAACCCGTCTGGAAGATCGCATAGATAAACTGCAGGGCATTATCTTTCAGGCGAAACTGGGCACCATGCTGGAGAAAAATGAGCGAATCGTCAAGCTGGTACGCATACTGGCGGAAAAGGTCGATTCCTCGCTTATTGAGGATGGCTGCCGGGCGGCACTCCTCTGCAAAACAGACCTTCTGTCGGATATGGTCGGTGAATTTCCTTCCCTGCAGGGCATAATGGGTGGCGCCTATGCGTTGCACGATGGTGAAAAACCAGCTGTAGCCACCGCCATCAAAGAGCATTACATGCCTAAAAGGGCCGGTAGTGATGTCCCCACCAGCGATATGGGCGCCTTGCTTGCTCTGGCCGACCGCTTTGATACGCTGGCCGGCTGTTTCGGCATTGGTCAGGTGCCGACAGGAACGGCCGACCCTTTTGGACTTCGGCGGATTTCGCTGGCGATACTGCACATCATCGAACAAAAAAACTATACAATCTCTCTTCGGGAGATTGTCCACAAGGCGCTGGCTCTCTATGGCAATAAAGTTGCCGGCGGCAATGAGACAGTTGATGGGGTCCTCCATTTCATTAAAGGACGATTTTCCAACGACTGTATCAGTCGAGGATTTGCTGCCGAGGCGGTTGATGCGGCGGTGTCCGTGCATTTTGATAATGTCAACGAGTGCCTGCGGAGAATCGAGGCCATCGTCAAGATCAGTCGGGAACCGGCCTTCAAGATTCTTGCCGCTTCATACAAGCGCATCAGAAATATCATTAAGGATAATCAACAGACCAGCGTTGCTGTCGAATTGTTTGCCCATAAGGCGGAAGAAGACCTCTACGCACTTTTTCTTGAGGTGAACAAAGAAATGGCGCAGCATATTGCGGTGAGTGACTATGCAAAGGCCCTGGAAGCAATGCTGAAGATGAAGGAGCCTGTCGACACCTTTTTTGATGAGGTCATGGTCATGGCGGATGATCCGGCTATCAGGCAGAACCGACTCAATCTGCTCACTGCTCTGGGAGAGCTTATTTTGCAGATTGGGGATATTTCGAAGCTGCAGGAAAGCTAGGAACCTGTCCGAGAAGAGGCATTTTTACCAAAGAGGCAGGCAACAAAAAGGCGGGGTGTTCATTGAAATGAACACCCCGCCTTTGTTATATCATTACAACTAATGCGGATTATTATTTTTTCGGATGGCAGGTTGAACACGAAGCAATTTTCTTTTCTTTTAATGCGGCATCTTTTGCAGCCATTTCTTTATGGCATTCGAGGCAATTCCCGTGTCCGGCACCTTTGAGAGTGTCGAGCTTGAGTTTGTCTTTCATTTTTCCGCCCAGAACCTCGGCATTGTGACATGCGGCACATTTCTGGATTTCCAGGTCATCGGTATACGGTACCATCTTGCCGTCAGCCATGCCGTGATGACAAGCGTCACAGCTAAAAGCATCCTGGTGCATTTTATGGGGGAATACAGCGGGCTTAGGCTTGGAGCTTGTGCTGTCTTCCATAATAATATCGGCAGGACCAAGCTCAAGATCGGAGGCGGTCGCAAAAGAAGAAATAACCGAACCACACAAGACGAACATTGTCACTACGCTACAGGCAAGAATTTTTTTCAGCATAACAGGTCTCCTTTTATAAAAAGTTAATAAGTTGTCGAACATTCTTTACGCCACTTCATTCCACTCTATATACAGTTTTTGCTTAAATTTGTCAAACCTGATAACGCCCGGAAAAGACCGGTTAGTAACACGTTGTAGTGTAAATAGTCATTAAACAATAATTAAACGGTGATTACGCTGCAATCAGCTTGAACCATAGCTGTGCAGTCCGGATAGGAGAAAGTTCACGCCGTAATAGGTGAAGAGGACGCAAACAAAACCTAATAAGGCTAAATAGGCAATTGATTTTCCGGACCAGCCGCGGGTATAGCGGGCATGCAGGATAATTGCATAAAAGAACCAGGTGATAAGCGACCAGGTTTCCTTTGGATCCCAGCTCCAGTAGGTTCCCCATGCGGAGTTGGCCCAGATTGCCCCGGTAACAATGCCGGCCGTCAGCCAGATAAAGCCGAAGACCATGACTTTATGGGTAATATCATCGATTATCGCCAAAGGAGGGAAACGACTTGACAGTGACTTCGAGGTTTCATTTTCTTGAGAAGAAAGATTTTTCAGTAAATACATAATGCCCAGGGCGGCTGCCACGGCAAAGGCTGCATAGCCGACAAAGCAGGTAACAACATGGGCAATGAGCCAGTTGGATTGCAGGGCCGGAACCAGAGGGCTGATGGATTTGCTGATTTCCGTGGAAAAAGATGCGTAGGCCATGGCCAAAAAGGCAAAAGGAACGGCAAAGGCGCCAATGATCTTCGTTTTAAATTTCCATTCTATCAGGAGATAGAGCAGGATAATGGTCCAGGCAAAAAAGACCACGGATTCATACATATTAGTAAGCGGGGCGTGGCCGATGCCCATCTGGTAAGATTCCATCCAGCGTAGTCCAAGGCCTGCCGTTTGGACGAGCCAGGCCAAGGCCGTAAAGACAGTAGCCACGCCACCAAGTCTGGGGGCTTTAAAAACCAGTATGGCAACGTATAATACCGTTGAAAACATATAGGTAAAAGTAGTAATACCAAGTAATTGAGAGCTATCCATGCGTTATACTCCGTTTGATTCTAAATTTCATAAAGCACCATTCTATCGTTGTACCGCTTGCTCAATATGATTTTTCAGCTGTGCAAAAATCTTCGCAAAGGCCATTTTGTTTTTGTTGGCTGAGCCGGACAGCCAGAGTTGCGGCACTGGCGATCCATTCTTTTTATACAACCATATTCGCTGATGAGACATGAAAAAGGCCATGTAGAGTCCAAGTATCATTATGCCACAGCCGATGTAGACGACCCAGACGCCCGGATCTCTTGCTACCTGCAAACCGGTCGCATACATCTGTTTAGCAGAAACAGTATATTCCTTGGTTCCGCTGGTGAACGTCGCCTGGTCGTTGTCGGCGAGCCATTCGATAGAGGGAGGATTTTCGCCGGCTTTAAACCATACTTTTGCGCGAACCACCCTTTGCCCCGCGGCTTCAGCGTTGATGATGCCGAACTGCAGGTCCTTTTCCTCCCAGGACATCTGTTTTTGAAAAGGAATGTTGAAATATTTGGCATCACCGGAGGTGTTTTCAGTAATGTTGACAATAAAGTCCTGATACCCCTGATAGCTTGATTGGTAAAAGGTTATGCCTTTGTAGGTGAGAGGATCATTCACTTCAATGTCGCGGGTTAGTATCTCTTGTCCATCCTCGAGCACAGTGAGGTTGCTGCGATACGTCTTCGGCATGCCGTTATCGTAAAATTCGATGATAAAGGAGTTGTTACGCACCTCAAAGCCGAGATCCAGCGTACCGGCGTTTTTATAAGCAAAAATCTTTTCGGTGGAGCCCGTTTCCGGAATCATGACACTTCCCTTGAAACCCAGAAAGTGGCCGATAATGGCGCCGACGAAAATAATCAGGATAGAGATATGAACAAAGTAGACGCCGGTTCGGCTCCATTTCCCTTTCTCGCTGAAAAAAAGTTCATTGTCGCCGAACTTTTTGGAGGTTGCCGTCCAGCCGTTTTCCTTGAGCAGGTCTGCAAGACGAATATGTTCAAGCTTATCGGTGCCGAATTCCCATTTTTTGCAGTTCGACATTTTTTCAATCCGCTTGGGAGAGACGGTCAGGTTGTCGGTAGTTATTATTTTCCATACAGCCGGAAAACGATCCAGGCTGCAGACAATGAGGTTGGTACTGAGTATCCCCAATAGACCAAGAAACCACCAGGAATAATACATTTCCGGAATATCCAGTATCTGGAAGAACTGTGCCGTTTTTGCCCCATAGTTTTTGACATAAAAAGCGGCGGATTCCCCTTGCGGGATGATGGTGCCGATGATGGAGGTGAGGGCAATGGCGCACAGGGTGAAGATCGCCAGTTTGACGGAAGAAAAGAAATCCCAGATTTGAGTAAGTAGTGTCATTGAATTAATTTTTTAATGAGAATTATTGTTGATTAAGGTTTTTTACAATATGTTATATCAGATTGCAATGAGAGAGCGAGATAAGTAAGCGGCTACGGCAAACGAAAAATGAGCGGAAACAATAAACCTCATTGATCAATTTAACCAGATAATTTTAACGTACGACAGGTACCACAATAGTTTATCCAATTTTAAGCGCAAGAATGAGATTGCAGTCGATCAGCAAAAATATACGCAACATTAAGACTCATATTGATTAAGTTCAAAAAAAAATAGCCTATGGGATAGAAAGGCAGTGGGAAATACCTTGCCTTAAATTTTAAAAGCGGGTAAAAAGTCAGATTCTTATCAATCGATTACCAGCACACAATTCATGCATTTCTCCATTTGACCGGCCGGAAGGCGGGGGAATGGGATAGAAGGAGAAAAAAATGGCAAAAGTATGTGAAATATGTGGAAAAGGACCAATGGTCGGGAACAATGTCTCCCACGCCCATAACAAGACAAGAAGGCGCTGGCTGCCGAACTTGAAGATGGTGCGCATGGCGACTAGCGGCGGCAATACCAAAAAAACGAAGGTATGTACTCGGTGCATTCGGTCTGGAGCAGTTGTCAAAACTGCCTGAAATTTTATCATTATGAGTAAGGTAAGGCGAGAGGATGTAATCCTGCTCGCCTTTTCCTATTTAAGCTTCCGGGGTACGCTATGAGTGAAGAAAAGGTAACATTTCTTAGTTATGAAGAGGCGGCGAGATTAGTCGGTGCTATTCAGGAAGAAGAAGATATTGAACAGCTCGATAAAAGAATTCTGACGGTCTACAGTAAAGACGATAAAGAATTGTGCTGGTTTGACTTCGCCGAGGTGAAGGCGGCTGTTGGTGATGTCGAGGCAGGTGACAGAAAAGCCGCGGTACAGAATTATATACTGAATCATATACCGGAATGGGTCCACGAACTTTGATGGCGTCGTAAAGGACAGTGGTTGCTTTACACTGTCTCTTCCAGCCATTTCCGCAATGGCAGCGGAAAAATTGCGCATCGGGACGAGAGAGGGGTGCAGTATCTATTGACGATCTCCCGGCCTTGTTGGAATATGGAGACTGGGCGGTCGGAAGAGACGACAACGACAATAGTTTCGTGATATTGCGCTGTAAAACGCAGAGCGGAATTGTAACGTGCCCCACGCGCTCTATTTTCATTTTCTACCCGGTGACCGTCGAGCAGACAAGCAAAACCATATAGATGCAGATCCGAGCGGATATGGAGCGCCCCATCTACTTTTGACAGGCCGGCGGCGAGCCGCAGGATGTTCGGCTCGCGCAGGTTTACCGGCGGGGTCAGCATTTGTCCGGCAATGGGCGTTGGTTTCGGTGCCAGGTCAATGACAAAGGTGCAGCCGAACATCTTATCTTCCGCATTGTGGACAAGGGCGGCGATAATTTTGAACATACCTGTTCTGATCGATGGATCGATGTCGTAATCGAGCAGCGCTTCTTCAACTTCAAAAAGCTTCGCCCGGTGGGTGTCGGAGCTGTATCGGCCATCCTGAAAACTGCAGACAATTTCATTTTCGACAAAGAGAAAACCGAGTTTACCCTGAAAATCCGCGGTAATATGGAATGGCGGTATATTCTTTTCGGCTATACCCAGGATATTTGTCCCATCGGAGATAAGCGTCCGCTGGGAATGTTCCACTGCCTGCAGGAGTTTGCGGACATGTTTGAAATTGTTCAGCGGCGGTTGCTCTGAGCTCTGAAATCGTGCCAGAAATTCGATATCTTTAAGAAATCTTGGTTCTATAAATGTCAAGGAACCGTGCGGACGTACGCCCTCTTCGTTGGTTTTGGAAATGCCCAGCAGGGCGTTAAGTATCGGGTAAATGTGGACCTGAACGTCGAGACCCAGAGCGAGGCCGGCCATATCGACTATGCAATCATGCACGGCATGTAAAGAATATTCGCGGAGAAAGCTGCCGGAAATGCCTGTGTAGAGGGTGCTGTCGTTGGCAATATCGTGGGAAAATCGTAGTACGGCATGTTCCAGCCAGCATTCCGTCGGACATAGCGAGCACATGTTGGGGTGGTGTTCGGTAAACCACATTTGATAATAGACCGAACTGGAACTGCCGCCGCTGGAGATAAGTCCATCCAGCAAAAGATCGGCCTGGGGTTCGATGTGGTTATATAAGCAACAAGAACTCTGTCTGTCGATTGGCGTGCACCAGTCATTATTTTCGAGATAGAGAGTTTTCAGCTTTGGCTCGTAACCGCGCAATAGATTCCGCGGATCGCAGATAGACAGCTCGTCCGTTTCTTTTAAGGCAAAAATAACGGCAGAGCGGCTGGTTCCGGAAAATAATGTCAACCCATCTCGTAAGCCACTCAACGTTTCACTTATACATCTATTAACGAAAGAATTCCCCTGCAACATGGTCACCTTGTCTTTATAAAGAATATACATTCAAAGGCTTACCGTAGCCTCTCTCCGTGATATTCTACCATTACTGCCGTATTTTCACTAATTTTTAAGGCCCTGGAGCTTGTATGGCACCCTAAACATTACTACAGCATGAGAGGTGAGGGGAGTCCGTCGATCAGATCGGCTTCACCCCGGAAAACAATCGATGTCTTCCGGGGTGAAATTGCAGGGGGCATAAAGAAATAGCTTAGCGATGGAATCGATCACGAGACTTGAAGTGGTGGCGCTCAGGCTGATGATGCCGAGGCGATTGGCCACAGACGGTCGAGACAACCCGCTTGGACCCATAATACCCTTTCTGGATGGTAATAACTTTGCGGCAGTTGCCTTTGTCGTAACGATAATGCTTTCTGTGGTGATCCTTGAATACCGGTCGAGTTCGTCTGTCATAACGACGATTATCATAACGACGATTATCATACCGGTGATTGTCGTAGCTGTGGCTGCGGACGATAGTCTGTGAATGTAGCGGTGCTACGCCATGGTGTCTCTCTAACTGGCTGCCGACCAGCAATCCGACAACGCCCCCGACAGTTGCACCGACAATTGTCGATTCAGCATTACGGCCTATCGCCTGGCCGACAATCGCGCCGGTGCCGCTGCCTAAAATAAGACCGCCGACTTGTCTGTCACCCGCCTGGACGTTGGTCAGTGAGAGTGCTAAAAGAGCTACAATTGTTGCTATCATGTTTACCGGTTTCATAACTATCCTCCTTTGATTGAGTGAGTACATGTGTGTGCCGTTTCTTTATGTGTACGCGCAATCTATCTCTTTACCAAGAGGACATATGCAGATGTAGGGGACGATGTCGGGCATAAAGCTATCCGACATCGTCAACATTCTTTTAGTTACTAGCTGAAAAATATAAGGAAATTGCAGTCAATAATTGCAGTCAACAGGAAGAGGAGGGCAGGAAACAGTAACGTCGAGTGGCGTATTTCTACTCGATGATTCTGAAGGTGGCTGTTGCGCTGTCCCAGTGGTAGGCCGATCCCATCCAGATTTCTTCGATGAGATCAATATTGATGTCCAGGTCGGGTATCTCACTGTATTGATCGTAAACAGCAAGAACCTCATCATCACTGATGATATTGTCCTTATCGGTGTCGGCCCAGTGATGTCGACCGAGAACAAGTGTGGTGTCGCCGCCGATGGCTGTCTCGGATTTCTTACTGATGGCCGCGGTGCCGCTGAAATGGACGGTTTCTTTTTCTTTGCCCGAGACGGTGGTGGTATATGCGTAGAGTGCCGTCCGGTTTATTTTTTTAAGCCATTTGATTGGTGTGTTTTTCAGGCCGGCGGCAGGTATGTTTGGAGAGGTCGCATGAATGGTTGCGCTTTCGGGAATGTTTTCTTTGATAATCAGGGCGTTGGCCGTAGCCGGGGCGCCGGTCACTTTGATGATCACTGGAAAGGGTTGGCCGCTGATAGAGTGCTCCGGCAAGATGCGCTCCGCGGCAAAGGGGCCTGAAAAAGGCGCACGCAGAAAATACCAGCTGACAATCAGGGCAAGGCCGAGAATTGATGCTGCAAGGAACAGTATTTGTTTCTTCGTCAACCCTGATGTTTTTCCTGCGGAATTGACTGCCTGCGGGCGGTCCGGGGATGCCGTTTCATGTGCAGTGACGTCTGCTTCGGCTTCTTCGGTAATTTTTTCCAGAAGGTCTTCTAGTTGTACATTCAGTGCCTCGGCAAGTTTCAAACCGTTGTCTCTTTTGATACTTGGATAGCGGCGGTTTTCCCATCTTGAGATTGTGTCGGTGGTTACCTCGACTGCTGTTGCCAGGTACAATTGAGTGAGGCCCTGTTGTTCACGCAGCAGTTTAATTTTTGCCCCGTCAATTTTCACCATACTCATAGGGCCGATAAATGAATTGTCTGTCATCTGTCCTTCTATCATTTTTAAGAGTTCCCGATTAGTCTCATCTGGTTATACCAATTTCCACCGGCCCATCAAAGAACAAATTCTTTCTCATCCGGCCCCTCCCATGCGTTGGCCTGGTAGACATCGCTCGACGTGTCCCTATGTCGGCTGTTTTTGTCTCTGACGATGATGTATCTTACCGTAAGAAAATAAAGAAAAGCTCAAAAAATACGGAGTTCATATGAAGATATTAATGGTGGTGATCAGTTTAATGCTAGTCGCTGCATTTGGTGTGGAAGAAGCGCCGGCGGCAATTGGAAAATGTACTGTTGTGCAGGTAGATGGAACAAAATTGGTGATCGAGTGTAATAAAGAAACCCGGGGCTTCAGCACGGGCAATCAGATAAAAATAAAGTCGGATACGAAAAAAAACCGATCAGACTAAATGAAAACATGCATCAGTACCCACAGGCACACAAGCAAACTGGACGATCTTTATGTAGTCCCTAAAACCCGATTGAAAGAAAGAGCTACCAGTCAAACCGTACAATGTTATCCAGGGGATCGGATTTGACCACGCGAACTTTGACGATGGTATTCGGCGCAATGGTTTTGTTGCCCGGCGTGGGAAGATCTATATCCATAAGAATATCGGTGAGCAACAGGTTGACCCGCTTCGGCCCGGCCTGGATGACCAGTGCGTCGAGATATTGACCCTGCCGGTCGGCAAGAAACTTGAGTAACCAGTATCGTTGTCTCTGATGGCGGACGTTGTTGGCGGTAGTCAAGGTACGACTGAGGACGGAGGTGAAATCCTTACACATCTCCTCGGTGAAACACGGCTCCTGTCTCCGGACGATACTATTCAACTGATGCTGCATAACAAGATCAAGTAAACGCCTGATAGGGGAGGTGACCGTCGAGTAATGCGATACACCTAACCCGCTGTGGGGTTTTGCGGTAGTCGACAACTCGCCCCGAGACATATTTTTTCGTTGCAGAGTGTTCTGGAAAAGATTGTCGTCTTCGCCGTGCACGATTCTCCTCTGCAGCGGTGGCTGGGATCGATAAATACCGGGAACCATGCGATCGGCGACATATTTTGCCGCCTCGCTGTTGGCCAGAATCATCATTTCCGAGACAATAGTCCTGGCCGGTGTGTCGCTTTTGGCCAGACTGACGTGAACTTTGCCATGATGATCGATGAAGACATTGACATCGGGAAAGGGAAGAAGAAGCGCCCCGCCGGCCAGCCGTCTGGTCCGAAGCTTTTGGCGAAGCATATCCAGCAGTTGGATTTCCCGATCGGTCACCAGCATTTTGTCGACTTCATCGTAGGTGAGTCGTCTTTTCACCCGAATGATCGATGGGTTAATCCGCACGCGCAACACCTCGGCCTCGGGTGACAGAAGAATCATAAAGCTGAA
Organism: uncultured Desulfopila sp.; assembly: GCA_964412665.1. GTDB lineage: Bacteria > Desulfobacterota > Desulfobulbia > Desulfobulbales > Desulfocapsaceae > Desulforhopalus_A. The sequence goes on along the minus strand of CAYPPR010000028.1, from coordinate 26,672 downwards.
AGCGGCTCTGGTCTCATCCTGAATAAGGCTGCAGATCCCTTGTGACAGGTGGCGCGGGAGCATCGGCACCTGGCCTTCCGGAAAATATATGGACGTCCCGCGCCGCATGGCTTCGGCAAACAGCTGATCTCCCGGACGAACATAATGCGCGACATCGGAAATGTGGATGCCGACAAGATAGTTGCCGTCCTGTTCCTCTATTGTCAGGGCGTCGTCAAAATCAAGGGTAGTCGGACCATCGATGGTAATCGGCGCAAGGTGGGTCAGATCCATTCGCCCCGGGTCCTGGAACAGTTCACTTTGTCCACGCTGGAGAATCAGTTCCGCCTGCTGTCTGGCGGCAAGAGAAAAATTGACCGGAAGCTCATTGCGCAGCAGGGGGATGTTCTCGTTGGCGCCCCAGAATCCGGCTTTGACCAGCAAATGATAGGGATCATGAATTTTATGCAGGCCGGCCGACTGGAGGATGTTTTTGGCGATATCGGCATCAACGGCCTCGTTGCCGAAAAGATAGAAGTCACGGATAATCGATAAAAGTTCCATCTGCAGGGCATCGAGCTCCACCGGCGAAGGATTGGCTTCGATAATCCGGGCGACGGCCCTGGCACCCTCCCGGACCAGTTCGGCCCGTTTTGCTTCCTTTGCCAGCTGATGCTGCAGTTGCTCCACTTTTTCCGGACTATTGGCCAGGATCCGGCCCTCTTTATATTTAAAAAACAGCTTGTCTTCAAAAACACATCGGAGAAATGCGGAAATCGTATCGTCGGTGGCTTCCGAACCAAAGATAAGTTCGGTGAGAAACATCGGACTAAAAGACGTCCCCCCATCTTCGGCCGTGAGTTCCCAGACTTCTTCAAGATCAATAAGGGCCATGAGGGCGCCACGCTTTTCGGTGGTGTCTTTCAGGTGTCTGGTAATGACTTCCCGGCCGAGTTCCGTCGGGTGACTTTCAGTTGAACAGTGGATAACTCGTGATTCCGGAAGATTCAATTCTCGACCATTCTGGTTGATGAGGCGCAACCGTTTCGGCTGGCTCTCAGTAACCAGTGCACAGATGAACTTGCCGTTATCTAGATATTCTATCAATTTTCCCGTAACAATCATTTAATCACTAATTTTGCAATATCTGTTCTGCCTCGCTATTACCGTACTTTCCGGTATCTCAGTAAAATAGTGTAAGCAATATATTCACAGCGTATTATAATTTTAAATTCGTTGGTTTGTCTATTGTAAATGGACAAACGTCACACAGTATAGTGTGGAATGCTATTTTGCCCACACTTATTATTCTCCTTATGAAATTATTATTCTTTTTGAAACACTATGGATCTTTTTGAGAAGCCGGTCAAATCCGGCATGGTGGCAATAGTCGGCCCGCCGAATGCCGGCAAATCAACTTTGATGAACCATCTTCTTGGCCAGAAGATTTCAATTGTTACCGCCAAACCCCAGACGACCCGGAATCGCATTGTCGGGATAGTCAATGATGCCGACTATCAGGTCGTTTTTCTCGATACTCCGGGACTGCATAAATCCCGCGAGCCACTCAATGTAGAGATGGTCAAGGTGGCCATGGAAAGTCTGGCAGAGGTTGATCTCGTGCTGTTTCTGGTCGATGTTTCTTTGCCGCTTCCGGAAAAGGTGCAAAGAGAAAAAGCGGCGGAGCATGCCGAGTATCTGCAGCGGATCAAAGGCCCGGCGATCATGGTATTGAACAAAATTGATTTAATCGACAGGAAAAAGGTCCTGCCCTTTATCGATTCCTACGCAAAGCTCTATCCTTTTCATGCGGTGATTCCGGTCTCTGCCCTTGGTGGTGACGGCCTGGACAGCCTTTTTGCGGAGATTCTCACCCTGTTGCCGATGGGTCCGAGATATTTCCCCGAGGATATCCCCACCGATGCCTCGGAGAGATTTTTATGTGCCGAGATCATCAGAGAAAAAGTCTTTCTCTTGACCGGGCAGGAAATACCCTATTCCACAGCCGTGCTGATAGAATCTTTTAAGGAAGATGACAGCAAAAAAATGGTGACGATTCACGCCGCCATTGTTCTGGAAAAACAGTCCCAGAAGGGAATCGTCATCGGTAAGGGCGGCAAAAAACTTAAAAGCATCGGCATCGCGGCCAGAAAGGACATCGAAGCCCTCATCGGCGAGAAGGTTCTCCTTAAATTATGGGTAAAGGTGAAAAAGAACTGGTCGCAGGACGAACGGTTTCTTAGAGAACTCGGCTACTAGGAGAGTCTCAGGGAGCGTTTTCACTAAATTCATAAAAAAGATTAAGACTCTTGAGAATATTGTAGGCATTGCGCAGCTGATTGTCGGTCTGCATTCGCTCTTCCAGTTTATCTGCTTCCCGGTCTTGTCCATTGTCCTTGTCCGGTTTCATGCCGGGCAGGTGACGGGCAAGATCCACTTCTTTCATCAAGCCTTTCTTGGGCTCGGCGTCTTCCGGGGGCAGGGAGGCAATGAACGGTATTTCGACATCCGGTGTGATGCCCAGGGCCTGGATGCTGCGATTGTCGGGGGTGTAATATCGTGCCGTGGTCATGCGCAGGCCGGCACCGTCCGGCAGAGGCAGAATTGTCTGCACCGAGCCTTTGCCGAAAGTTCGGGTGCCGACGATAATGGCGCGTTTATGGGCCTGAAGAGCCCCGGCGACAATCTCCGCGGCACTGGCCGAACCTTCATTGACCAAAACCACCAGAGGGTACGTGCTTTTGTCGTCGTTGGCACGAGCAGTATAAACGTTATTCTGATCTTCCCGTCGCCCTTTGGTATAAACGATAGTTCCTTTGTCGAGGAAAATATCGGCAACGCTTACCGCCTGCTCGAGTAGTCCTCCGGGGTTATTACGCAAATCGAGAATGAGCCCATTCAGCCGGTGGGCACCGTGCAATTTTTGCAATTTGGCCTTAAAATCGCCGGTGGTATGGCTCTGGAAATTGGTGATTCTGGCGTAGGCAAAGCCGGGCGAAAGAAATTCCGCCTTAACCGACTGGATTGGAATCATTTCTCGTTTGAGTTTGATTTTCTTGAGGTTCTCCCAGCCTTCACGGTGAATGGATATCGTCACATCGGTACCTGCCGGGCCACGCAGCTTTTTGATTGCCTCGTAGGGGCCCATGTTCTTTGTGTTTGCACCATCAATTTCAACAATAATATCATTGGCCTTGATTCCTGCCTGATCGGCCGGGGTATCGGCTATCGGGCTGACGACGGTCAGCATATCGTTTTTAATGGTAACCTCGATACCGATACCCGAGAATGATCCGCGGGTTTCTTCCTGCAGGTCCTCAAAGCTCTCCGGCGGCATGTAGGAAGAGTGCGGATCCAGGGTGAAGAGGAGACCGCGGATTGCCCCATTCAACACTTCTGTCGTATCGATCTCTTCAACATAGTTTTCCTGGAGAATGCTCAACACATTGGAAAAAATTTCCAGCTGTTTATACGTGGCAATTCTTTGCTCTTCCGATATTTCGGCTAAAACCGGAGGACAGGGAAAAAGAAAGAGGAAAAGCAGGAGATAGAACAGCCTGCGCAAGAAAAAGATATTTCGAAACATAGAATGCCTCAACTCTAAAGGAATGTGTGAAGTGGTTGCGCCGATACTACTCATTCGGCCGGGTGTCGCTTGACGATATTAAGCCTGTCGGCGTTGAGCCACAACAAGGGATCCAGGGAGTCGCGACCATGGCGAATTTCAAAATAGAGTCCTTCGTCAAAAAGAGTCGCGGTGTCACCCATAATCCCGATGGTCTCTTTTTTTTCGACCTCGTGTCCTTTCTCAACCAATATCTTTTCGATTCTTGATGTGACAGTATAATATTGAAAGCCATGATGCACTATAACCGTATTGCCATAGCCGCGCAAATATCCTGAAAAAATTACATCTCCGTCGCTTACGGCGATGATGTTGGTGCCGTTGGCGGCCTGGAATTCAATGCCGAGTGAATGACGTGATATACCGAGCTTGTTGATTTTTTCCTGCTGAAAAAGGGTTATCAGTCGGCCGTCAACCGGCGGCGGCAGACGGCCCTTATCGAGGAGAAATCGCTGTTCGCGAGCACCTTTTCGACTTTTTACCGAGACGATTGACCGGGCAAGATTTTCCGATGCCTCTTGCATTTCGACTATCGCCTGCTTATGAAGTTTTTCCTGGGTGCGTATATGGTTGAGCAGGGTTTTTTTGTCGGCTTTTGCCTTGCGCAGGTTTTCCTGTTCCAGTACGGCTTGCTCGATAAAGTCGGCTAAAACAGCTTTTTCCAGGCCAAGAGCCGTCGTCACCCTGATAAGGTTTTCGATGGTGTCCCGGTAGGCTTTGATCACATTTTGATCATATTTGATCAGTACGTCAAAAGCATCTTGGAAGCTAAGTAGTTCGGAAAGCGTTTTGGTGGAAAAAGTGACATTGAGAAGACCGATATCGCCCATTGTATAGTAGGCGGTTATTCTTTTTTGCAGGTGCTCTTCAACGGCCTTTTTCTCCATACGGATTGTGCTCAGTGCATTGTGCTGCCGGTCGATTTCTACCTGCTGCTCGCGCATTTTTCTTTCCAGCGTGTCGAGTTTATCCTGCTGGGCAATAACTTTTTTGTCGAGGGTTTCCAGGTCGGCGAAAATGTTTCGTTCTGTCGTCTGGGCCTCGGTAACTTTATTTTCCTGCTGGATAATTGCCTGCTGGAGGCGATCAATTGAACCTCTGAATTCTGAAAGGTCTTTATCCTGGCCGAAAAGAGGTGCGGTAAAGATGAGCAGCAGAGCCGTCGCCAGAATGAAAATAACTGGGAGAGAGAAGATGCACGGTCTTTTTTCTAAAAATGAGATGATTGCACTGATTCTCATAAACTGTCTTGTGGAGAAAAGAGACAAAAGGCTCTCATTCTGTTTAAATCCGCAAAAATTTTTGCATCGTGGAATAACTCCCCAATGTACAGAGAAGTATGGAGACGCCGATAATAGTGAGACTGACGCTTGGCGGAAAAAACGATAATTCAAAAACATTGAGAAATCCCGGACCGGAAAAACGCAGTTTAATCCATTGGTACAATATATACAGCTGTATTATGCCAAAAGAAGAGCCGAGAAGGCCCTGGAGCAGACCTTCGAGCAAAAACGGCGTTCGTATATAATTATTGGTGGCTCCAACCAGCTTGAGCAGTTCAAGTTCCGCCTGTCGGCCAAGGATGGTGAGACGAATGGTATAAGCGACCATGAAAATGGTCGTCAAGATGAGCAGGGTGCCGCTGAGCAGGACGATGATCGACAAAAGTTTGGTGAAGTAATAAAATCTCTCCACCCAGTCCTGGCCGTACTGTACCTTGATGGTGCCGGGAAGACGGGCGAGATAGGCCGAAAACAGTTTCACCTGGTTCAGGCTTCTCAGGTTTTTCATCGGCAGCACCTCAATGGAGGGTGGCAGAAAATCTTTCGGCATGTCATGCAGGACATCCTGATTCTGGCCTAATTGGTCGGCAAACCGCTGAAAGGCCTCGGCGCGAGAGACAAAGCGTATTTCTTCCACCTCATCAAAGGTGGTAATTTTATTTATCAATTGCTGCCGCAGTTCCGGGCCGGGTTCCTCTTCCAGATAAACAATCAGGCTGAGATCGTCGCCAAGCTTATGGCCGAGGTTGACCATATTGGCGTAAATAAGGTAAAAAAAAGCAAAAATCAGCACGGAAAGACTGACCGTCAGCAGGGTCATGAGCTGCGATCCCCAGGTCATGCGCAAATTTCTGCCGACCTGCCGAATAACCGTCAGCCAGAAACTCATACGCTCGGCCCCCTTGCCAGGGAGTGCAATCGTCCTTTCCGCAGTTCCATTACCCGGTGGGAGGTGTGACGGTATATCGACTCGTCATGGGTGGCAATAACTATTGTTGCCCCTGCCTTGTTACAATTTTTTAACAATCGCATCACTTTTTCCGTCGTCGTCGCGTCAAGATTGCCGGTGGGTTCGTCGACCAGGATCATTGTCGGGGAATTGGCGATGGCTCGTGCCAGTGTGACTCGCTGCTGTTCCCCACGGGAAAGTTCGCCGGTGATGGTATCATGTTTGTCGGCAAGGTCGAGCTGCTCCAGCAGATTTCGCACCCTGTTTTTGATGATCTGCGGCTTTTTGTAGGAAACTTCCATGGAAATGGCAATATTTTCAGCCGCCGTTCTATCGGTCAGTAACTTAAAGTCCTGATAGGCGACCCCGATTTTTTGTCTCAGTCTGGCTAATTTAAAGCCTTTCAGGGTATGAATAGCCTGGCCGCCTATTTCGATCAGGCCGTTGCTCGGCAATTCCATGCTGCAGAGAAGTTTCAGTAAGGTGGTTTTTCCGGCCCCACTCATGCCGATGATAAAAAACATCTCGCCGCTCTTTATCGAAACGGAGACATTCTTTAAGGCAATCACGTCAGGAGGATAATTTTTTGAAACTTTGATCATTTCGATCATGGTTTCGGTATTTTCGTGCAAAGACGTATTCATCAATGAGGCAATTATCAATTTATCGGCAATGGATTGAAAAAACATTTACAGCTTGGAGGATAAAGATTCTTCTCAGATTTTCAGTGAGCAATCACAAAAAAATTATCGAGATATCACAGCGCCCACAAGCAAAGATAAATGCTGTAAAAAGATATAGTATTTCCTGGATAAACGCAATGTCTCTCATGCGTCTCTGCCGTTTTAGGGAGTTGACCGATTCCTCCTGTTGCAAAGATATGGGGGAACTTCAGTCAACCTCCTGGTCCGGGCTGAACAGTCAATTTACGCTTGCAACTTCACCTGCAGTTGTTATTGTTCTCTGTTTCGCTATTAGAACCGTCATGGAACTTAGTGCAATTATACCGGCTGGGAATCGGCTGGAAAAATGCCGAAATATCGATGGAATGTCGATGTCTAGGCGGCAATCATACGCCTTGTCAAGGCCACTGGAAATATATGAAGGAGACGAACATGGATTACAGGGATACCCTTAATCTGCCTACCACCGGGTTCAAGATGAAGGCAAATCTCGCCCAGAAGGAACCTCTTGTTCTCAAACAATGGGAAAAAGAGCAATTGTACTTCAGGGTTCAGGAAAATGCTAAAGATAAACCGCTGTTCGTTCTCCATGACGGCCCTCCTTATGCCAATGGCAATATTCATCTCGGCACCGCCTTTAATAAAATCCTCAAAGATATAATCCTTCGCTCGAAGAGGATGGCCGGCTTTAATGCACCATATGTTCCCGGCTGGGACTGTCACGGACTGCCTATTGAACATAATGTCGACCTGGAGCTCGGGGAAAAGAAAAAGACCATTCCCAAATTGTCCAAGAGAAGCGCCTGCCGCAAATACGCCGGTAAATGGATTAAGATCCAGAAAGAGCAATTTAAGCGCCTCGGTGTACTTGGCGACTGGGACAACCCGTACCTTACCATCAATTATGCTTACGAGGCGACCATTGCCAGGGAGTTTAATAGCTTCCTGCTTTCCGGTGCGGTCATCCGAAATCGTAAACCGGTGTATTGGTGTTCAACCTGTACTACCGCTCTGGCCGAGGCCGAAGTCGAATACCATGACCATACCTCGCCTTCTATCTACGTGAAATTTAATGCCGGCGGTGATCTGGGGGATATCGACCCCTCCCTTGCAGGAGAAAAGGTATATTTTGTCATCTGGACAACGACGCCCTGGACGTTGCCGGCTAACCTGGCCGTGGCGCTGCATCCCGAGTTTGTCTATGCCGCTGTTGCGGTTGGCAAGGAGACGTGGATTCTTGCTCGCGAGCTGGTCGAAAAAGTAATGGCCGAGGTCGGGATAACCGACTTTACCATCAAAGGAACCTTTGGCGCGAAAAGTTTTGAAAACCGCACCTGCAGGCATCCCTTTATGGATCGCGATTCGCTCCTGGTTCTGGCCGATTATGTCACCGTTGATGCCGGTACCGGTTGCGTCCATACCGCTCCCGGCCATGGCGCAGATGATTATCAAACCGGCTTGCGATACGGCCTGGATGTTCTTTCTCCCGTCGATGGTGACGGTATATACACCACGGAAGCAGGACCCTATGCCGGGCAGAAGGTGCCGGCGGTGAATAAGGTGATAAATCGAGACATGGCTGATTCCGGCGCGCTGGTGCATGAAAAGTCAATCGGCCACAGTTATCCGCACTGCTGGCGATGTAAAAAGCCGGTTATGTACCGCGCCACGCCGCAATGGTTCATCTCCATGGACAATAATGACCTGCGTAAAAAGGCCCTCGCAGCTATTGAAACCGTTACCTGGACTCCCGCCTGGGGGATGCAAAGGATCTATTCGATGGTGGAAGGACGTCCGGACTGGTGTCTGTCCCGTCAACGCAGTTGGGGTGTTCCCTTGACGGTTATCAGCTGCAAATCCTGTGGCGAGATAGTCAAAACCAAAGAACTTGTTGCCCGGATTGACGAACTGTTTTTAAAAGAAGGCGCCGATGCCTGGTTCAGCCATGATGTGCAGGATTTCCTGAGCAAAGAGACGACCTGTGTCGAGTGCGGTTCCAGCGAATTTGTCAAAGAGGAAGACATCCTCGATGTCTGGTTTGACTCAGGAGTCAGCCATGCTGCGGTCTGTGAACAACGCGAGGAACTCACCTCCCCGGCTGATCTCTATCTTGAAGGCAGTGATCAGCATCGCGGCTGGTTTCAGAGTTCTCTGCTCACCTCGGTAGGGACCCGGGGACGGGCGCCTTTTAAAGGTGTCTTGACCCATGGCTATGTCGTCGATGGCCATGGCAAAAAAATGTCTAAATCGGTCGGCAATGTTGTTGTTCCCTCCGAGGTCATTGAAAAATATGGCGCGGAAATCCTTCGTCTCTGGGTAGCCAGTGAAGATTACCGGGATGATATCAAAGTCTCCGATGAAATTCTAAAGCAGGTCTCTGATTCCTATCGTAAAATCCGCAATACCATACGCTATTTTCTGGGTAATCTACATGACTTTCATCCCCAGCGGGATAATGTTCTTTTTGCTGAGTTGCCGGAGCTCGACCGCTGGGCACTGGTAAAGTTTGAGGAATTGAAGTCGAAGGTGACCAAGAGCTATGAGAAATATGAATTTCATGCCATTTATCATGGTTTGAATTATTTCTGCGGCACGACCATGAGTTCTTTTTATCTGGATATCTTGAAAGATCGTCTCTACACCGCGGGAACGAACTCTCGGCTCAGGCGAGCCGCGCAAACGGTTCTCTATAACATTCTTGACGGCATGCTCCGCCTGATGAGCCCCATTCTTTGTTTCACGGCGGCCGAAGCCTGGGATGAACTCCATGGTATTGCTCCAAATGCGCAGTTTGGTCGCGAAAGCATTTATTTTGCTGAATTCCCGCCGGAAGAAAAAGTAGAATCCGATACTGTGATGATGGAAAAATGGGCAAAGCTTATCAAGGTACGTTCGGAAATAACCAAAGCCCTGGAGATAGCCCGTCGGGAAAAGGTTATCGGTCATCCCCTGGAGGCGGAGGTACTGGTCAAGGCAGAAGGGGAACTGGCGGAATTTTTGCAAAGCGAATGGGAGACTGTCAAGGAAATCTCAATTATTTCTCAACTCTCCAACCTGCAGAACGATACTGCTGAAGCCGGGGTACGCTTTACAAGTGATGAGATTCCAGGCTTTGCCGTTCAGGTACAGCCGGCCCCAGGGGAAAAATGTTCACGATGCTGGTTACGCTCAACAACAGTCGGCGAAAACAAGGAGCATCCGGAGATTTGCAGCAGGTGCTCCGATGTTCTGACCAGTATGGCGGCACAGGTTTAAGCAGCGGAAATGGTATATTTTGCGGTAATACTCCTGGTCATAGTCGCCGATCAGGTAACTAAGGCGCTGGTTGTCGACGCAATGCATCTCTATGAATCAAGAGAAATAATTGCCGGTTTTTTTAATCTGGTTTATGTCACCAACAAGGGTGCAGCCTTCAGTATGCTTGCAGATGTGAATGCACCATGGCGGCACTATTTTTTTCTCGGTATCGGCTCGGCAGCGCTGGTTGGACTGAGTGTCGCCTATTGGAAACTGCGCAAAATAACCAGCTTGTACAGCTGGGCGCTAGCCTTGATTGCCGGAGGGGCCGCCGGCAATCTGATAGACAGGGTTCGGTTCGGTGCCGTGATAGACTTTCTCGACTTTTATGTCGGCAACTATCACTGGCCGGCATTTAATATTGCCGATTCGGCAATATGTGTTGGTGTCGGCTTATTTTTACTAATAAACATCTTTGAGACAAGAATTAAAGAATTGAGGAAAAGTTAATGAAAATTGCAGTTTTGTTTCCCGGTCAGGGATCACAATATCTCGGCATGGGGCAAGAATTCATCAATACCGATAGCGCATGCGCATCACTTATGGCCATGGCCGAAGCAACCTGTGAGCTTAACCTTGGGGCTTTATGTGCCGAGGGTCCCATGGAAGAGTTGACCCGAGCTGCTCATCTGCAGCCGGCACTTGCTATTACCGATCTTATCTGCTGGCAAGCATTTCAAAATGTGCTCGGCGACGATGTCAAGGTGAGCTGTTTTGCCGGGCACAGTCTGGGCGAATATCCGGCCCTTTGTGCCGCCGGAGTGATCAGCGCGGAAGACACCATGCGACTCGTCAGCAAGAGAGGAGCGCTCATGCAGCGCGAGGGAATGCTCTATCCCGGCGGTATGCGTGCGGTTCTTGGGCTGGCTGTCAACGCAATAGAAGAAATTGTCGGCAGCTACCAGGGACCCGGAGATATTTCCATCGCCAATCATAATACACTCGAGCAAATTGTTATCTCCGGATCTCTGCCTGCGCTGGACGAGGTCGGCAAGGCGGCTGAAGCACAAGGCGCTAAAGTCATTGCCTTAAATGTCAGCGTGGCCAATCACAGTCCGTTGGTGGCCGGCGCCGTTGCTGATTTTGCCGATTTTATGGCGGAAATTGAATTTAAGCCACCCCAGGTCCCGGTCTATTTTAATGTTACGTCGGCAAAAGAGGCCGATCCATTGAAAATAAAAAGAATAATGGCCGGGCAGATTGTCTCGCAAGTGCTGTGGTGCGAGATAATTCAATCAATGCTGGCCGAAGGGGTCGATACCTTCATTGAAGCCGGACCAAAATGTGTACTGAAGGGCTTGATACGAAAAATAGTCCCTAAAGGGACGAAAGTGCTCTCCCTGCAATTTGATACGCCGGCCTCTTTGGCAGAATGTGCGGAGAAGATCAGAGTAGGTTGAAATGTTCCGCGCCGTGGCCGGAAAAAACAATTGCTCCTTGCCGACCACGGCGCGGTTAAGAAAGCAATTAAGGAGACCTGGAGTTGCAAGTGATTGAAAAATATATGGATAAGGTGTTGGCCGGTGACGATCTGACGTTTGCTGAAGCTCTTGAACTGATGCAAACGACCGAACCAGCAAAACTGTATCAGGCCGCCGATACCTTGAGACAGAGACTGAACAAGAACAGTCTTGATCTTTGTTCCATTGTTAATGCCACATCGGGAAAATGTTCCGAGAATTGCAAATTTTGTGCACAGTCTTCGCACTACGATGTCGAGGTGGCCACCTACGATATGGTCGATGTTGTCAAGGCTGTCGATCTCGCAAAAGAGAACGAAAAGTCGGGTGTGCAGCGGTTTTCCCTAGTGACAGCCGGGAGAACCGTCTCGGAAAAAAATCTTGACGAATTCAGCCGTATTTACCGGCGTCTGCAGGAAGAAACTCAGCTTTCGCTTTGTGCATCAATGGGTTTTCTTACCCTGGAAAAAGCCTTGAAGCTGAAGGAAATGGGAGTAACCCGCTATCACTGTAACCTTGAAACGAGCCGAAGCTTTTTCCCTAAGGTCTGCAGTAGCCATTCCTGGGATGAGAAGGTCGCGACCATCCAAATAGCCCGTGAGGCGGGACTTGAGGTTTGTTCCGGTGGTATCATTGGTATGGGGGAAAGCCTTGAGCAGCGGCTTGAACTGGCCTTTGAACTCCGGGGACTGGAAATACTTTCTATTCCACTCAACATTCTTACCCCCATTAAAGAGACACCATTCGCCGAACTCAAACCGCTTAGTGTTGCCGAAGTGCTGACCTGTGTGGCCATATTCAGATTTATTAACCCTCGGGCCGTTATTCGACTGGCCGGCGGAAGAAATCTGTTGGGAGAGGAGCAGAAAAGATGTTTTACAGCCGGCGCCAATGGAGCGATTGTCGGCAATTATCTGACGACCGCCGGCAATAGTCTGAAGCAAGACACCGACATGTTTCGTGCACTTGGTTTTGACGTCGCAATACCTGACGGAAAGGTATAGGGCTAAGGATAAAGGAAAATTATATGAACGATGTGAAAAAAATTTGTTTGACGTGTAAAAATTTCCGTCTGGAACATATTGATACCGGCATCTGCCGTGTCGATAAGGACACTGACAGAAATTATCCACCGAAAGGAACGAACGACGATTGTGCCAAGTGGCAAAATTGTGGGCAGCAGTATTTCATCCGATTGGGCTGGATTAAGGCGAAGCGGACGCAAGCAGCCTAATCATCATTGGTTGCACTGGCTGAATGCTCTGGCTTGACAAAGAACGAGATGTTATTTGACAAGGCGTCGTGTCGAGTAAATAGTAAGGGCTCAATATGTTGTATTGCTGAGATGCGTCCATGAAAGACAGCAGTGTAACTGCTTGTCCTCTTGGGTCCGGTTATTCCTTTACTTGTACGGTGCACAGGTGTTACAAATACGATCTTGCCATAATTACTTGCAAAAAAGAGTTTGTTCTCTCTTTTTACTCCTTCTTGTAACCTCCTTTTCCGTCACCGCATTTTCCTCCACCGGAGACTCTGTCGCCCCCTGTTTTGTAACGGCCTGGCCTTCCGATCTCAGCGATCTCGATGCGGATCCATCTTTACATCGTGGCATGCTGAAAAATGGCTTTCGTTATGTCCTGAAGCACAATAATGAACCGCCGGACCGGGTGGCTGTCTATCTCGATGTACAGGCCGGATCTCTGCATGAAAAAGAAAATCAGCGGGGGCTGGCCCATTTCCTTGAGCATATGCTCTTTAATGGGTCAACACATTTTCCGCCGGGCAGTCTCGTCGAATATTTTCAGTCACTTGGCATGAGTTTTGGCGGAGACACCAATGCTCGAACGTCGCACACCGAGACGGTCTACAATATTATTTTACCGAGCGGAACCGAAAAAGATGTTGATGCCGCTTTTCTTGTCATGGCTGATTATGCCCGGGGGGCCTTGCTTCTTGATTCTGAAATTGACAAGGAACGGGGAGTGATCCTCGCTGAAAAACGGGCACGGGATTCCGCCGAATATCGATCTCAGGTCGCCACCAGTAGCTTTGCCTTTCGCGGAACGAGGTATCCTGAGCGAATGCCTATCGGCACGACAGAAACAATAAACAATGCCGACCATGACCTGCTCAAATCTTACTATGATGCATGGTACCGGCCGGAAAATATGATTCTGGTCATCGTCGGCGACATCGACCTGGAGATGACCAGCCGTCTTATAAAAAAACATTTTGCCGCGCTCACCGCCGCTGGTCCGCAACCGCCATGTCCCGATTTTGGTAAGCTGGCCCTCAGAGGAGTCGAAACTTTTTACCACTATGAGCCGGAACTCGGCAAAACCAATATCGCCATTCAGAATTTCCGCGATCTGCCGGTTGAAAATGATTCCTTGCAGCTGGAAAGAAAAAAAATGCTCCGAATGGTCGGATCGATGGCCTTTACCTACAGGCTGCAACGGCTGCAGGAAGAAGCAAAAGTGCCATTCGCCCAGGGGGGCTATTCCGCCGGAGATATTGCCGGGCATATAGGCTACAGCTCTCTTTCCGCCCAGGTCGATGCGGCGAACTGGCAGGAAACATTGACCTCTCTTGAACAGATTTTGCGACAGGTGACAGTGTATGGTTTTACCGCAAGAGAGGTCGAACGGGCCAAAAAAGAGATTCTTGCCCAACTTGAGTCCAGAGTTCTGACAGCGGATTCGGAAGATTCCCGTACCATTGGCCGCAGGATCATCGATCATCTGAACAAAAATCGTGTTTATCAGTCGGCAATACAGGAAAAGGACCTCTATGGACCTCTTGTCAAGGCAGTCTCCTTGACCGATGTGCAGGAGGATTTCAGCGCGAGATGGCGGCATGACAATCGCTTAGTCTCTGTCACTGGCGATGTGCCGCTGGGCGATAAAGGCACTGCGGATATTGCCGCAATATACCAGAGTTCGACCCAGGTACCGGTGGGAGCATTGGTCAGTGACACCTCGTATACCTTTCCCTATCTGCAACCACCTGCCGCAGCGGCTACTCTTTTGCAACAGAACACTTTTCAAGATATCGATGTTGAACAACTGGTTTTTGCCAACGGTTTGATCGTCAACCTGAAAAAAACACAATTTGAAGAGAGTACAATACGGCTCCGTGCCGACTTCGGTGCCGGAAAACAGCAGGAAAATATGCCGGGAATGGCCATGCTGGCCGAGGATGTCATCAACGAATCCGGAAGTGGCGCGCTGCCGCAATCGGCGATCAATGCTTTGATTGCCGGCAGCTCAATCAATCTGTCTTTTAGAGCCGGAGAGTCGGCTTTCACCTGGGCGGGGAAGACACTGACAAAAGATTTTGAGTTGTTTAATCAGCTTTTATTTACCCTGCTTGCCGATCCTGGGCTTCGTGAAAATGCTTTTACAAAAGCGCACGAAAATCTCGAACTGATGTACCAGAAAATGAATCGGCAGATAGAGGGTGCCGTACCGCTGCAGGTGCAACCGTTTCTAGCGAATTACAACGAGCATATTGGATTACCGGCCTGGGAAGATGTAGCCGGACTGAACTTTGATGCCCTGGCGCAGTGGACACATGCCTTTATAAGACCCAAAGATCTGGAAATATCCGTGGTTGGCGATTTCGACAGGGACGAAGTGGTGGCTGTGCTGACAAAATATTTTTCAGGCATTGAGCTTGCGCCGCCGCCTATCCCGGCTTTGCCTGCACTGGATTTTCCCGTTGGTCAAAAACTGTCCGTAAGGGTCAATACCTCCCTTGACAAATCGCTCATAACCGTTGCCTGGCCTACCGACGACTTCTGGGACATTCATCGCACAAGACGTCTGCAGCTCCTCTCAAGTGTTTTCGGCGATCGGTTACGGAAGATCATCAGAGAAAAATTAGCTGCCAGTTATTCGCCGCGTGTGGCAAGTTTTAACAGTAGAGTCTATCAGGGCTTTGGTTATATACTGTCACAAATGGTGGTTAAGCCTGGAGAAGAAGAGATGGTTATCGAGGAAATATTCAAGATCAGCGATCAATTAGTGAAAAAAGGCATAAGCACCGAGGAACTGATTCGAGCGCGAGGCCCCCTTGTCACGTCGCTTATGGAACATACCCGGAATAATCAATACTGGTTGAATACCGTGCTGGCATGTGCGGCAAGATATCCGCAGCAACTGGATTGGTCGAGGTCAATTATCAGTGACTACTCAACTATCACCGCAGCAGAACTCTCTGAAATGGCTAAAGAATACCTGGATAACGAGAAAGCAGCCGTGGCCAGGGTAGCATCGGCAAAAGGAACGACAGAGCAGGAAGTTTTCCTGGAGGCAAAGCACCTTCTGGAGAAATCTACATGACGGTATAGTGCAATTGTGCGGCAGAAACGTTTTTTGACGAGAGATTGCGATGCATTTGATAAAGACTCTAAAGAGTACAGGTCATGGGCGACAGTTCGGGCAGGTCAAACGAAGATATCGACGAGCTGAGATCAGTGGATTCATCGGCAATATTGGCGACGGCAAGAAGGTCATTAACGGAATAGTCGGCAACATTTCCACCGGTGGGTTTCAAATCTCGAACCTTCCTGAATCGTTTTCCGCGGACAAACATACCTATACAGCTGTCCTCTCCGGTGGCGGCAAGCACTATAAAATGCTGGCGAAGCCCTGTTGGCGAGAAAAAAAGGGCAACAATACTATCAATATCGGATTTAAAGTCCTCGATGCGCCTTGGGAGTGGCTTCATTTGACGATGAAGCTGCTTCCGACAGCATGAGGGTCAGGAGCTTGTCCGAGAATGCCCTTTTTCCCCAACTTTTCGTTGTTTGGAAAAAATAATACTCGAAATATCAAACATATGCCTGCGCTTATTTTTTCAAAACTCCTCGATTTGAAAAAAAATGCCTATTCTCGGACAAGCTCCTGGAGCTATTTTAGAACCAGACTACCAGGTCAGGTTAAGCAGGCATTGAGCATAAATGCCGCGAGGGTCATCGAGTAACGGCAGCTTGTCGAGGTGGTTGAGAAAAATCTTCTGAAAGCGAATGACAACCGGATGATGTGAAACCGATGTGTCGGCCAAAAAAGCCGGACCACTGCTGAAAAATTGTAATAAATGTTCTTTCATTGATACCGGCGGCTGTATATATTCTGTTCTATACATAGTCAGGCCGGCAAGTTCGGCGGCGCTGCTGATGGCATTTTCAAGAGATCCCAGCTTATCAACGAGACCGAGGGTCTGGGCAGTCTGACCATCATACACCCGTCCCTGGGCAAGTTCGGCCACGCTCGTTTTTTCAAGATGTCTTCCATCTGCCACAATTTCCAAAAACTGATTGTAATTGTAAACAATGGTCTGTTGAATAGCGCTTTTAAGCTGATCGGGCAATGGCTGGGTGACATCAAGGCCGGCGGCCAGAGGGGTGGTGCCGATGCCGTCGCGATACACCCCGAGAGAGGCTAAGGTGTTCTCGAAGGTGGGAATAGCCCCGAATATCCCTATTGATCCGGTAATCGTCGCAGGAGACGCCCAGATTTCATCAGCATCGGCGGCGATCCAGTAACCGCCGGATGCGGCGATACTCCCCATGGACACGACAATCGGCTTGCCGCTCCTTTTCAGTTCGAGGATTTCCTGGCGTATCACTTCCGACGCAAAGGCTGAGCCGCCTCCAGAACTAATACGCAATACCAGTGCTTTTACGGCGCTGTCTTCACGGGCTTTTTTGATCAAATTTGCCAGCGAGTCACCCCCTATCATGCCAGGTGGCTGTTTACCCGGCAGAATTTTCCCTTCGGCTATGATCAGGCCGACCTTTGGTGCCGGCGATTTTTCTGGAGTGAAGGAAGGGGTTATGGAATTAAGATACTCCATGGATGCAAGTAATTGCGGTGACTCGGCCAGTGTCGGTGAGAGGGAAGCGAGATAGGTAGTGGTTTCCTGCCTGGTGGCAATCTGGTCCACCAAGCCCGTCTCAAGCGCTAATTGCGCGGTGTTTCCTTTTGTGGAGTAAAGAGCTTTGTCGATATTGTCCGTATAGTACTGCACGGCGTGTACGGGAATATTGCGCTGTTGTGCTATTCCGTCCGTATAAACCTGCCAGAGCGCTGACAGCCACAGTTCATTCTGCTGTTTATCCGCCGGGGACATGGAATTGCGGGTAAACGGCTCAAGGGCTGATTTATAAGAGCCAATTTTAAAAACATTGTAATTAATTTCCAGCTTTTCAACGGCGTCCTTAAAATAGAGGCGGTAGACGCCGATACCGTGAATATCCACCCCACCCATTGGATTGACTAGAACCTTGTCGGCATAGGATGCCAGGAAGTACTGAGACTGCGTATAATAGTCTTCCGCGGCAACCACTGTCTTGCCGGTTTTTTTGAAGGCATTGAGCGCTTCACCGATGGTCTGCAGTTGATTCATCCCGCCGCGGCCCATATCTTTAACATTAAGAACCATGGCGACAATACGATTGTCCTCGGTTGCCTCGTGGATAATATCCAGGATATCCTGGAGAGCGGTCTCGGGTGCAGGAGAATTAATGGCCAATGCGTCCTGTAAGAGTTTTTCAAAGGTACCTAACAGCTTTTTCTCCTCGACGATATCCCCGGAGATATCCAGTCTGAGGATCGAGCCGGATGGGATTTTTGCCTCTTTACTCGGTATAAGAACAAAAACTACGGTTACACAAATGAGCAGCAGCAGGAAATTAAGAAAAATATTTCTGATGAAGGTAAAAAGTCTGCCGGTATATGTGAATATGTTCCAGACGGAGAGGAGGAGATCTTTCATAGTTTTTGGGATTCATCATCGGTTAGAGGAAATGGGGGAATAAAATTTTAGATAAGGATAACCATACCGGCAGGTAAGTACAACCGATTCCCTCTGGTCTTTTTGTCCCACGGTCCTTTCCCTGGCTTATTTGTCGTTTGCCCGGGAAAGCATAAATGGCAGCACCAGCTGTCGAGGCACCTTTTTATCACCGAGAAGTTTGGATATCGAAAGACCAAGGAGACGGACTTTTTGCCGGCCGGCATCCGTTGAGGCAAGCAGACCGGGCAGGAGGCAAAGAATATCGCTGCTGGAGCGGATCGGGGTGCGGACAGTCTGTGACCGTGTGATGGTGGTAAAGTCGTGGTACCTGACTTTCAAGGTGAGGGTGTAGCCGCCGGTCTGTTTCTTTATGAGAGACTGTTCAATCTGTTCTGCCAAACGCTGTAAAATATCGTTAATCTCACTGCCATCATTGGTGTCAAGTGAAAGTGTTGTTTCACTGCCGATCGATTTACGAGTTCGGGCCGGTTCGACCGGTCGATCGTCAATACCGCGGACAATATTATAGAGAAAGGAGCCTGTTTTGCCAAAATGGAAGGTAAGCTGCTCTTCCGCCTGTTGCCGGAGGTCCTGGCCGGTTCTAATGCCCAAATTGAGCATTTTTTTTTCTGTAACCTTGCCGACCCCGAAAAAATTTCGAATCGGGAGGGATGCGAGGAAATCAAGAGCTTTTGCCGGAGGGATTGTCGTCAGCCCATCCGGTTTATTGAAATCCGAGGCAACCTTGGCCAAAAATTTGTTAAAAGAGACTCCGGCCGAGGCGGTGAGCTGCAATTCCTGGTAAATTTCTCGGCGGATTCTTTCAGCAAGTATTGTCGCTGATGGATGGTTGTGGCTGTTGGTTGTAACATCAAGAAAGGCCTCGTCCAGAGACAACGGTTCGACAAGTGGGGTATAACGATGAAAAATTGCCATCACCTGTGCGGAAATTTCGCGATATCTGTCCATGCGCGGTCTTGTGAAAATAGCCCTTGGACAAAGGCGGGCCGCTTGCGAGCAGGGCATGGCGGAATGTACGCCAAAACGGCGTGCTTCATAGGAGCAGGCAGCGACGACCCCTCTGCTCTGGGGCGTGCCCCCGACAATTAATGGCTTGCCCCGAAAGCCGGGGGTATCTTTTTGCTCAATGGACGCAAAAAATGCATCCATATCGATATGAACAATTTTTCTTTTACTGTACATCTGATTGACGGCGATAAAACAGCTTGCCAAAGCAAAAGAATGTCGAGAAATCTGTTCCCTTGCCGCGGGGGCGGACTTTTTCGCAATTTTTAACCGGTTTATCCATAAATCTTCATTAAACTTTAACGTGTTTTTGAAAACCCGAAAACATTGTCATGGCAAAGAAGTATTGGTAGAGTGATGATCGGAAAAAACAGGGGGAGCCGAGTTTCGCCCTCTTTTTCCCTGACCATGGTGTTTTTATCACGAGTAACTTTACTGTACAAATATATTATGAATAAAAAAGAGATTATCGCCTCGAGTGTACTTTTTGAGGGTCTTCCTGAGCAACAAGTTGCAGAGCTTGCCGGCATCGCCGTGGAGAAAACTTTTCAGAAAGGTGAAAATATCTTTTTTGAAGGGGATAAAGGTATCGGCTTTTATATGGTTGGGGAAGGCCGGGTGAAGATTTTTAAGGTCTCTTTTTCCGGGAAAGAACATATCCTGCATATTTTTGGTCAAGGAGAACCTTTTGGCGAAGTACCTGTCTTTCATGGGCAGCCTTTTCCGGCGACCGCCGAGGCTTTGGTAAAAACCACAACCATTTTTTTTCCGCGTGATAAATTTATCCTGCTGGTGGAGGCGAATCCGTCCATTGCTCTCAATATGCTTGCTGTTTTGTCAATGAGGTTGCGGATATTCACCAGACAGATTGAAAATCTTTCCTTGAAAGAGGTGCCGGCGAGACTTGCCGGTTATCTGGATTATCTCAGCCACGAACAGGGCGACCGCGACGTGGTCGAGCTCGATATATCAAAAGGGCAGCTCGCCAGCCTGCTGGGCACAATTCCGGAAACCTTATCGCGTATTTTTGCCAAAATGAGTGATGAGGGGCTTATTCAGGTGAACGGCAAAAAAATCAGTATACTTGATAGAGAAAAGCTGATCATGGCCAAGGAGTGAGCGGTCGCTGTAACCAAAAGAAGGTCGAGCAGTACTTTTGCAAGTAAGTATGGAGAACGTTCAAGTGGTTCGTTCAACTGGTGCATTCAACTGGTTCGACCTGATCGTTTCATTGGTCCGACGAGGATCCGTTTGCCATTGGGGTGAAGTTTAAACTGTCTGCCTGACACGGTCTTTTCGAGCTTCATTGTGCGGTTACCTATGCGTATTGTGGTCCCGGCGAAGATTGTGCCGACGACGTCAATGGTAATGTTTTCCATGGCGATGCCCCCGTCGCTGTTATAGTCCGCACCGTCGATTTCGACTTTATCTGCCGCGTCCGGGCCGGCAACCCGTGAATATTTCCCGGTACCTGGGATCATATTGACCCGCAGGAGGAGGAGTTTAGCTTCGGCCAGCTGCTTTTCCATCTGGCGTACTTTTTTTGATTTTGCACTGCCGCCGTACTGTTGCAGCCATTGAATTATTGCATCCTGCTGTTCCAGAACACTGGTCTTTAAGTGGTGTAGATGTTCCAGACGCTTCGCAATCGTGCCGGCGGCAATGAGGCAAGGGGTGCTGTTTTCCGAGCCGATGCTGCCGAGACTGATGTTCCCCTCGGCGATGAGAGTACCCCCCATGACTATGCTGAGGTCATGGCAACGTATGTCCGAACCGGCAGAAATGTCACTGTAGTATGATTGTTTGCGAATGACGGCAATCCCACCGCATTGCAATGAACCCTGCTCAATGAAATTGATATCGGCATCACCTTTTGCCTGCAGCCGGCTGTTTTTCCCTGTCGTGCCGCCCCGCACGACTAGATTGCCATCGCATATGACCGAGCCGGACATGACACTTCCGGTTATTTTTATATCGCCACCTGCCGTGACACAAAAGCCGGGCTGTACCGAACCAAGGATAGTCAATGCATTCATGCTCTCAACGTTGCCGGTTTCAAAGTCAATATCGCCGGTTATTGTTTTATGCGAGAGAACTTTTATGGTCTTGTTATTGACGATGGAAAGCACGCCGTCTTTTGTTGCGCTTACCTGCAGTGTTGTCGGAGAATACCGTGCATCGTTGAGGATTTCGATTTTGATATCTTTTCCTTCCGGGGCCGCAGACTCTTCGCCATAAACGTTGATCCCCGGTTCTCCCTGCACGGCAGGAATTTTCGTGGCGATACACTGTTCGGCACGCACCCCAACCATTATTCGTCTGTCACGAAAATCAATGCTGCCGTTTTCCAGAATTGTCCCGGCAATGGGCCCAATTTCCATTTCATATCGGAGATAGGCATCATTGCTTTCTCCGACGGGCTGTCCACAGGCGATTATAAATTTTCTGAATTCTCTTTCTTTTTTGCTGATGATTTTTTTTACATCTTCCAGTGCCTCGTTATTGATACCAAAAACAAGAGCTTCGTCGGCAAGCAGGGTGTCGATATCTGCAATTTGCAAGCTGCGGCCGCCTTCCAGGTGAGGGTGCAGGGCAAGGCTTACTTTCATTTTATCCGGTGAAACAACGAAGAGTGGTTCGACGGAAAGTACCGAAATCCAGTGTGGACAATCCGGACGACGTATTTTCTTTATTTTTGGATAGCCCGGTACCGTGGCAAATATTGATTCTTCGTCTTCCGAGAAGTGAGCATAGTCCCCGACTTCGATGGGGGCCTTTTGAAATCCCTTCGCGGCATATCTATGGAAGTTGGGAAAATCCGCGAGGAGTTGTCCTGTCCCTACCAGTTCTGAAACTGAAATTTTATCACTTGTGTCATCTTCACCGATTTGGATGAGTTGTGATTTATAATGGAAAGTAGGCTCTAAAACTTTAGCTTTTTGATTCTGCTCGGCTGGTTTCGCATTCATACTGATTTCCTGATGTTCTCATATGGTCATGGCATTGCAACAAGCACGTTTTCAATTCGAAGGTGACGTATCTTTAACTTTTTTCAGTGAACAATGACGCTTTCTATAACGATATCATATTGTCTGTCATCTTATAAAATTATTTTTGATGGCGTCGCAAAAACTTTTCATCCGCAGTCTACGTGTATCTGCGTCGTTGCTGCAATAGAATGACTGACCTTGGAGGGCTCCTGAACGAAGGGTGTTTCAGGTCTCGGAGTTATCTTTCTGAGGCGGGGCGGGAGTGCCGTATTCTTTTTTGAAGTGTGCAATTTCCTTCTCCCGGAGACGGATGGTACTTTTTTTTTGCGGATGTTTGCCGGTTTTTTCCTTATAAAATTCTTTAATTACCGCAAAATCAGCGGCAATGTCACGAGACGGCGTCAGGGTTGGGCCAAGGCCGATTGTTTTAGTCGTGTAATCGATAAAGCCCAGACATATCTTGATATCCGCCTGCACCGCTATGCGGTAAAAACCAGCCTTCCAGTGATCTCCTTTCGAGCGCGTTCCCTCGGGGGCTATGGCGAGTCTGAGAACGTCTCTTTCTGCGAAGGTGTGCACTATTTGATTGATGAACCCGCTGCTGGCTTTTCTGTTTACCGGGATACCGCCGATTTTATGGTAAAGTCTGCCGATGGGCCCGTTAAATAATGTGTGCTTGCCGATCCATGAAAAACGTAGTCCTAATGCGGACATAGCCAGCAGTGTTAAGGGGAAATCCCAGTTACTGGTATGCGGTGCACCAATGATGAGGATTTTATTATCCGCGGGTATCTTTTTTTCAAGATTCCAGCCGAAGAGATTGAGAAGGGCAATTGACAGGGGCTGGAGCATAGGGAGTTTATTACCGGGTACCGAGGGTTATTGTCTTAAAGGAGGAAACTGTGCAAGTACGGCGCTCACCATTTCGTTTACTCTACGAGTAAGCTGCTCCGGGTTGTAGTGGGTGAAAACCTCACGGGTACCGACGCCTTTCCAGAGCAGTTTTTCTGTTGCGGCGGAATGGATATTAATCACCAGCTTACCTTGATCATATTGCTGAATTATGCTTCCGGTATCAAAGCCTACACCGCCAAACCTGCCGTATCGACCGTAGCCGAAACCAAAGTGGCTATGCAGATCATCGACCTGAAACCGGCTGGAAACTTCATAGGTGTAGGAGACTAGAAAATCGGGCTGGAGCGACCGTCGCAACCCTTTTTGGACGAAATTTTCTTCGATAGCTGTTTTAAAACGTGTCGCCAGCAGTTCATCAGTTTGGTACCGATCATCGTTTTGCTGCTGCAACTCTTCATTCCAATTAAATGTGGTTGCCGTGGCAAATGGATAAGTACTGTCATAATCCTGACTGACCTGTACTTTTGCACAGGCCATGAACAGGGGAAGAATCGCCACTAAAATGATGAGCCGTCTCAGGCGCATGAGTAACGTAGGTAGTATAAAATATTTTGTTTTCATAAGACCCCCGGGAAAATGGAAAATAAGCTATCGACGGTTATTGTTCGGATTTCAGCACAGCCAAAAAAGCGGTCTGTGGAATATCGACGTTACCAATCGTTTTCATTCGTTTTTTGCCGGCTTTTTGTTTTTCGAGCAGTTTTCTCTTTCGAGAGATATCGCCGCCATAACATTTGGCGGTAACATCCTTTCTGAGCGCGGATATGGTTGTTCTTGCGATAACCGTTCCGCCTATGGCTGCCTGTATAGCAATTTTAAACATTTGTCTGGGAATTTCCAGTTTGAGCATTTCGCAGGCATGGAGGCCTCTGGCTCTGGCGCTACTTTTATGTACCAGCTGTGACAAGGCATCGACAATTTCGCCATTGACGAGAATATCCAGTTTAACAAGGTCACTTTTCCGGTAGTCCAGCATGGAATAATCAAAAGAGCCGTATCCCTGTGTCACCGATTTCAGCCGGTCGTAAAAATCATAAATGACCTCTGCCAGCGGCAGTTCACATTGTAATTCGATTCTCCCGGGGGTGGGGTAATGAAAGGTTGTTTTTTCCGCACGCCGTTCCATACACAGGGTCATCACCGTGCCCATGTATTTTTCGGGCATTAAAATACTCGCCTTAATAAACGGTTCTTCGATTTTCTGAATGTGTGCCGGATTTGGGAAATGTGCCGGGTTGTCGACATGTTTGATAGTGCCTTCCGTGAGATGAAATATATACTGAACCGAGGGAACCGTCAGGATAAGGGATATATCAAATTCACGTTCGAGGCGTTCCTGGATCACTTCAAGATGGAGCAGGCCGAGAAAACCGCATCGAAAACCAAAGCCGAGGGCGGCGGACGAATCTTTTTCGAAAGTGAGTGCAGCATCGTTGAGTTTCAGTTTCTCAAGTGCCGCCGCCAAATCTTCGTAGTCGTCCGTGCTGATTGGGTAGATGGATGAAAAAACTACTTGCTGGACTTCTCTGAAGCCGGGCAGGGGAGTAGCTGCCGGGCGATCGCACAGAGTAATGGTGTCGCCGGGTCTGGTGTCTTCAACGGTTTTGATGCCAGCCAGAATATAGCCGACCTGACCAGCTGAAAGTTGCTTTTGCGCTTCGCGCCTCAGCTTGAAGAGGCCGACCTCATCGACCTTATACTCCTTGCCGCTGGACATAAAGCGCATTATATCACCAGGCTTAATGGTCCCATTGATAATTCTGACGGAAATAAGAGTACCACGAAACGGATCATAATTGGCGTCAAAAATGAGGGCCTGCAAGGGACTCTTTGCATCACCTTTCGGCGGCGGCAATTTTGTGACGATTGTTTCAAAAATATCCTCAATGCCGATACCATTTTTGGCGGAACAGAACTGTATCAGGTCAACGTCGAGGCCGAGATCTTCTTCTATCTGCAAGGCAACGCGTTCCGGTTCGGCGGAGGGGAGGTCAATTTTGTTGATAACCGGGATAATCTCAAGATCGTTTTCCATGGCCAGATAAAGATTTGCCAGCGTTTGTGCTTCGACACCCTGGGCGGCATCGATAAGCAGCAGCGCGCCTTCGCAGGAACTAAGCGCGCGTGAAACCTCGTAGCTGAAATCGACATGCCCCGGGGTATCAACGAGATTGAGATAATACTGTTTGCCGTCTTTGGCGGTATAGGGCAGGCAGATTGTCTGGCTTTTGATAGTGATCCCCCGTTCCCGCTCAATATCCATGTTGTCAAGAAGCTGATCCTTGAATTCCCTGTCGGTGACCAGACCACAAAATTGGATCATTCGGTCGGCGAGGGTCGATTTGCCGTGATCAATGTGTGCGATTATGCTGAAGTTTCTAATATTATCCATGTCTTTATAGTGGGGTGATCCGGGAAGAAGAATGGGTCCATGACACGGGCTTTGTGCCCGAAGATATGTTATTTAGCATATCCCGCTGACTAATAAAATAGAATTTTCTACTTGTTACGTTCAACTTGAGGTAAAGTGACAGGAAGTTCTCGAAAGGATTCACCTCTTGTTCAGCATTATATTCGACACTATATGATTGCACTTTAATCCTGGTAGAGTATTATCATAGTCTTTCCAAATTTTCTGGGTATATCTTTCCGGAGAGAAAAATAAATGAACAAAAAAACAAAAATCGACTCCGACAATACTGTAGAATCCATAGATGACAATGAGCTTGACTCCAAGAGCAGGGGCATCGATGAAGCCTACGAAAATCCTCTGGTGTCAGTGTCAGACGAGGAACATCTGCCTGCCCTCAGTAATCCGGCCCTGCATCGCTATCTGCAGGAAATCAGCCAGTATGAGCTCTTGACAAGAGAAGAAACCGATGAGCTGGCTGTGCGGTTTCGCGAGGAAGGTGACCAGGATGCGGCATACCGCCTGGTGAGTTCTAATCTTCGTCTGGTCGTCAAGGTGGCCATGGATTTCCAGAAGTACTGGATGCAGAATTTTATGGACCTTATCCAGGAAGGCAATGTCGGCCTGGTCCAGGCGACGAAAAAATTTGATCCCTACCGCGGCGTTAAGTTCTCTTATTATGCCGCCTATTGGATCAGGGCCTATGTTCTGAAATTCATCATGGATAACTGGCGCCTGGTAAAAATAGGCACGACACAGGCGCAGCGCAAACTGTTTTTCAGTCTCAACAAGGAACGAAAACTGCTCGAAGGCCAGGGATTTCAGGCTGAACCAAAATTGCTGGCGGAACGTCTCAATGTCAAGGAACGCGAAGTGGTTGAAATGGGTCAGCGCATGGATAACTGGGATGTCTCTTTAGAGAGCCCGGTTCGTTCTGATTCCGACGATGAGCAGAAAAATTTCCTGCCCAGTAATGGGCCCGGCATTGAGTCAACTGTTGCCGGCAAAGAGATCAAGCTCAAGCTCAATGAGCTCCTGGATACCCTAAAGGTAAAGCTCAACGACAAGGAAAAAATGATCCTTGAAAAGCGCTTGTTGACCGATGAACCACTGACTCTGCAGAATATTGCCGACAGGTTTAATATTTCAAGAGAACGGGTTCGCCAGATTGAAGTCAATCTTCTAAAGAAAATGAAGAAATATCTCGAAGCAGAAATGCCCGATATCGTTGATTATTTCGATGGAGAGAAGATC
>CAYPPR010000027.1:0-56107 GCA_964412665.1 uncultured Desulfopila sp. | reverse complement strand
CCAAATATTAATCATTCCTCGGATGTGACCTTTGTCTGGGTTTTCGCCTTATATGTTGTTTATCTTTTCTAGATAAAATCATATATCTGTATTGCGCATAGACGCTACCCTGCCGGAGGAGATCTCTTTAAAACGGCCGTCTCCTGGGCTCGGAAAGGTCAAAAAGCGGAAAGGCCTCTTTCATGAAACCATCCAGGGTAGCTTTTGCTTCCTGCAAGGGAGGGGGTTGCATGAGGGAATACATCATGCTGGTGACCGGTGGCGGTGGCGATATGCGTAGCTCCTGATCCATATTTCGACCGGCAAGGCTGGCTCGGTCTGCCTGGAGAGCTCCGGCATGAAAACCGCCTGGGTTGTCAATTTCGCGAAGAAAATTCAGGATGCCTGAAAGATCATTGTTGCGATAAAAACTGTCAATTTCTTTACAGATATCTTCGTGCTCTTCTTCAAGTCGGATGAAAATATCCCGGTAAGCGGCGATGTTGTCGCAGAGCGAACGATAGACATTGTAGACGAGATGCCGATATCGCCTTCTGCGGGTTAATCCTTTGCCTTTCAGGCCGGCAAAGAGCGTCTGCCACTGTGAAGGGCATTGTGGATTGACGGTACTGCAGGCCATTGAGCAGGACATTTTGTTCGCCAGTTCGTCAGGTAAGCCTGTGAAATCAATAAAGGTGCGAAAGAGGTCATCTTTTCGCAGAAGGCAGTGCATGCGTTCTACTTCGGCAATAATGTTGGCGGCCAACTCTTTTCCGGCACTCTGCAGTTCTTCCAGGTACTGGTTCGCTTCTGTCTCAATGCGTTTACGAAAACCAAAGTATCGATTAGCGATATCCTGTTTGATCTCATATGTCAGTGCTTTGGTGAAATCTTCCATGCCGTGCCGCCTTGCAGAATTGGAAAGGAGGCGAACCGCGGTTACCGGGTCACGGGTAAACCGATGGCGCCCCACGAAGATGAGTAGTATAGTATGGAAGCCGGGAAGAATCACCCCTCTTTTTTCGTCAAAACCTAAAAGACAGCGTCTTCAATGGAGTTTCTCCATTTATTCGTGCCGGAGATACGCGAATGGGGTGCTTGAAGTGTGCGCTGGTTCGGATTGATGGGTGTCATAAAGAAGATTTAGTGTTGAGGTGTTTTTTATCTTTTTGCTTTGAATAATTGTCTCTGTAAGAACGGGAACGGGATGGAATATGGTCACTGGTGAGTCACGAGATGCCGTTACGGCGCGGATAAAAGAAGAGGCTGATATCGTCCGGATTATCGGCGAGTGTGTCGATTTGAAAAAGAGCGGCACACGATACCTCGGTCTGTGTCCTTTTCATGGTGAAAAGACCCCTTCGTTTTCCGTACACGGCGGGCAGCAGTTCTTTCATTGTTTTGGTTGTGGTGAATCGGGCGATGTCTTTAGTTTTATGATGAAATATCATAACCTCGATTTTCCCGAGGCTCTCAAGATGCTGGCTGAGAGGTACCACATTGAGTTGCCGGAGCGCCGTCGTTCCCAGGAAGAAGAATTGCGTGCGCAAAAAAGAGAGCAGCTTTTTGCGGTGAATGAAAAAGCGGCAACGATATACAGTCAATATCTGCGAGAGTCGACCGGCGCCAAAGCTGCAACGGCGTATTTGCGCAAAAGAGGGGTGACGGAAGATATTTTACTAAGGTTTCGCATTGGCTATGCTCCTGCGGTAGAGATCGAAGGATGGAATTATCTCGGAGGCAAATGTGTCGGAGCGGAATCAAAAGCGGCGATCGAGGCCGGCCTGCTTGTTGAAAAGGAAAAAGGCGGTACCTATGATCGCTTTCGCGATCGTATCGTCTTTCCCATCTCTGACATAAGTGGCCGCGTTTGCGGTTTCGGCGGCAGAATTGTCGGTGAGGGGCAGCCGAAATATCTCAATTCGCCGGAGAGTCCGGTCTTCAATAAAAGTAAATTGCTGCTTGGACTGTATCAGCAAAAAGAAGATATCCGTCAAAAAAACGAAGCGGTTCTCGTCGAAGGCAATTTTGACCTTATCTCCCTTGTCGCCGGTGGATGCACCAATGTCGTGGCCCCTCTGGGCA
The DNA here is from genome assembly GCA_964412665.1 of uncultured Desulfopila sp. Lineage (GTDB taxonomy): Bacteria > Desulfobacterota > Desulfobulbia > Desulfobulbales > Desulfocapsaceae > Desulforhopalus_A. The sequence goes on along the minus strand of CAYPPR010000027.1, from coordinate 54,043 downwards.
CGGCCCTGACCCGGGAACAGCTCAGGCTGATCAAACGTTTTGCCGAACGGGCGACCCTTCTCTTTGACGGCGATGCGGCAGGCGGCAAGGCCGCCGCACGGGCGGTGCCCTTGTTCCTTGCCGAACAGCTTGCCGGACGGGTGGCGCTTTTGCCTGAAGGGCATGACCCGGATACCTTCATTCGGCAAAAGGGGCTGGCGGAATTGCAGCAGCTCCTGCTGCAGGCGGAGTCCTTGCCTGAGTTCTTTCTCAATCGATTAATTGAGGACAATGGCCTGACCCTCGATGGAAAAAGCAGGATTGTCGAGGCGCTGCAGCCACTGGTCAAGGCCGCGGTTTCTCCCTTGCAGCGTTCGGTCTTTGTCTCCCATTTTGCGGAAAAACTCGGCATGCCCATGGAGCAGCTCGAGGGGCACCTCGATTCTTCACCAGCCAGTCTTCCGGTTGTCCCCAGCCCGTCTGTGCCGCAGAGCAGAGTGGAACGAATCACGCCGTTGTCTCTGTCGCAGAGGCAGCTGGTTGAGTTCATGGTTCTGCAGCCGAAATTCTTTGCCCGACTGGAGGAGAGTGGTATACGGGATTGTCTTGCCGGGGGAGTCGGTGAGATTCTATTTCTGCAGCAAAAGGACTTGTTGGCCAAAAATCCGGAGGCGGAGCCGGAAGAATTGCTGACCGTTTTGTCGGAAGGTGTCGAACGAACGCTGGTCGCCGAGCTCCTGCTCCGGGCGTCGAACTGTCGCGAGGCGAGAGATGAAGAGGATTCTCCAAGCGAATTTTCCGATCTGTGTGACTATCTCGAAAAGTATCATCTCAAAAAAAGTTCCGAAGAATTGATGGTGCGTATGCAGCGCGCGCAGCAAGAGGGCAATTTTGCGTTGTTGCAGGAGCTTATGGGGCAGAAAATAGTCCTTACCAGGAAACTTCATGGAGAACAGATGTGATTTGCCTTCTCTTGGTGGCACATGGCGGCAACGATGAATTCCCAAGGGGCTTGATGAATTTTCTTGACATTTCCGTTCGTTTCGTTTGAGTGGAGAATGTGTTTTGAATTGTTACTGGTTGTAATATGGGAATAATCGGCAGCTGGTACATTGAGCCGGCACGGCGTATGTACCTCTGTAGTAGAAGTACCATATTTTGATACAGGAAGTAGTGTATGGCGATTGCCGGAAGTGGAGACAAAATGGTTAGGGATGTTGATGAAGCAATGAAGGACTGTGGCATGGAAAAAGATTCACCCTCGTACCGCATGAATGAAAATGCTGTTGATGAGGCCGCTTCTGCTGAAGATTTATCCGATATGAATTTTGACAGGCGGAGTGGCCGGCGTGAGCGCCGCAACAGTCCGTTTGGTGATAGGAGAAAGCAGGACCGGCGTAGGGCTTCGCGCCACACGGAAGATTCGGGGAAAGCGGTAAAATCGCAATCGTTCATTGATCCGATGAACATCTACCTTCGCGAGATGGGCACCCTTACGCTGCTGAACCACGAGGAAGAGCTGAAGCTGGCAAAGTTAATGGAGGAGGGGAAACGACGGGTCCAGGATGTTGTTTTGAAAACCCCCCTGGCCATACCGGCACTTCTTGAGGTGGTTAAAGGACTGGACAGCAACAACGATAAGATTTGTCAGATTATCTCGGGAATAACTGAAAATACGCCGACCGTCATAAAAAAAGAAAGCAAGGCCTTGCTGCTGCATGTTGCCCAGGCTGCCGAACTCAATAAAGAGCGGGAAGAGTTGTTGGCGCAGTATCTCAAACTCGATGCGAAAACCGCCGAAGCGGAAGATAAATTGGCGGAAATTGAAAAAATCGGTACAGCGATCGCCGGACTTTTTGCCGAACAAAGCATCTGTTCCGAATGTATCAAGGCAATAGCGGTTGGCCTGGAGGAACTCTCCAAAAGGTTTAGAAAAGTCTTTGTCGAGGTTATGGGCGAGCATGTGGTCAAGGCAGGCGACTCTGCCAGTCAGGTGGCACCAGAGATAATTGAGCAGCAGGTCAACCGACAAATGCTTGTGGAATCCGGTGTTGATGAACGACAATTGCGGCTTTTTCTCCAGGAAGTCGATGCCGGATGGGAACAGTATAAACTCGGCAAAGAGGGGCTGGTACGGGCGAACCTTCGTCTGGTCATCTCCGTATCGAAAAAATTTGTCAATCGCGGTTTGCAATTTTCCGACCTGATTCAGGAGGGCAATATTGGTCTGATGAAGGCCGTCGAAAAATTTGATTATCACCGGGGATACAAATTCAGTACCTATGCCACCTGGTGGATCCGGCAGGCTATAACCCGGGGCATTGCCGATCAGGGAAGAACCATCCGTTTGCCGGTGCATATGATTGAGACGATCAATCGCCTGCTGCGAGTGTCGAAGGACTTTATGCTCGAGGAGCATCGGGAACCGACACCGGAGGAGATGGCCGAGCAGCTGGGTACGGATGTCGTCAAGGTGAAGTCGGCACTGAAAATAGCTAAAGACGCCATCTCGCTCGACACCCCTGTCGGTGATGACGGGGAGACTTTTCTCGGGGATTTTATCGAGGATAAAGAAAAACTGGGGCCGGATGAAATATCGATGGTGGCCAGTCTCCGGGAGTGTCTCAATCAGGTCCTGTCATCGCTGTCCCCGCGTGAAGCCAAGGTCTTGAAGATGCGCTATGGTATTGATGTCGACTGTGATCATACCCTGGAAGAGGTGGGGCAATGTTTTGCAGTCACCAGAGAACGTATTCGACAGATTGAGGCGCAGGCCATTATGAAACTGAAGCATCCGTCACGCGTCGAAGAATTGCGAGTGTTTATGACCGACTGATGCATACTGTCGTGCATATTGTCGTGGTCATGTGGGCCTGAGGTTGTTATTCACTGAGTCAAGGGAGATGAGCTTTTCTGACCAGTTCAGCCGAGGCACCCTTTCCGGTTGTTTCATCCATACGGTTGTTTCATCCATACTTCTGACGTCCCGTAGTGCAATCAATGTCGCTTTCCTGCCGTAGCAACAATTTTGTTTATATGATCCGGAGTCGATGATGGCGTCAACCCTCGATTGGATAAACCTTAGTCTTGTTCCCGGCCTGGGGTTAGGCGGTTACTGGCGTCTCATTGAGCATTTTCACAGCCCGGCAGCGGTACTCCGTGCCTCTGAAAAAGCTCTGCGGCAGGTCGGAGGAATCAGAGAGAGCCAGGTCGCGGGGCTCTTTTCTGCAACAGATAAATACAACCGGGGCGAAAAAGAACTGGAGCGCCTGGCATTACTTGGCGGGATGGCCCTTTCTTTTGCAGACGATGGGTATCCGCCTCTGCTGCGTCAGCTTGTCGATCCGCCCCCGGTCCTCTATATTCTTGGGCACAGTGAACTTCTCGTTAATCCGGGGGTTGCCGTTGTCGGCTCCCGCGCCGCCACCAGCTATGGCCGCAGGACGGCTTTTAATTTAGCTCGCAAGCTGGCCGGCTTGTCGGTGACGGTAATTTCCGGCCTGGCGCTCGGTATAGATACTGAATCCCACCTAGGTGCTTTGGCCGGGCAGGGAAGCACCGTTGCCGTCCTTGGTTGCGGCCTGGACGTGATCTATCCCCGGCAGAACCAGTCTCTTTATGAACAGATTGCTCAGCGTGGCGCACTGGTCACCGAGTATCCCCTCGGTACTCGGCCTGAAGCGTTCCGGTTTCCGGCGCGAAATCGTATTATAGCCGGCCTCGGCCAGGGTGTTATCGTCGTGGAAGCGGCAAAGCGATCGGGGTCTCTTATTACGGCGCAGATGGCCCTTGATTTTGGTCGGGAAGTGTTCGCCGTCCCCGGACAGGTCGATTCCTGTAAAAGTGAGGGAACACACTGGCTGTTGCAGCAGGGGGCAAAACTGGTACAGCGGGTGGAAGACATTGTCGTCGAACTGGATGTGCCGTGCAGCAAGAGTCGCGAAGAAAACATTGGTCATTCTCCGAGCGACCATCTGGACATCGAACCCGATGCCTTGGCATTGCTTGCCTGTATTGAACCCTACCCACTGTTACGCGAAATTCTGCTCGAAAAATCGGGTCTCTCCCCGGCCAGAGCGAGTGAGTTGCTGCTGTTGCTTGAGCTGGATGGACTGATTGAAATGCTTCCCGGCGACCAGGTACGAAAAATTTCCGGGTAGGATCTTCCGGTCCGCCCTCTTTACTTTGAAAATATACTGAAAAAACGCGAGCCGTAAAGGAGAAGCATGAGCAGGAAAATGCAGATAGCACCGTCAATTTTGTCCGCTGATTTTGGTCGATTGAGCGAAGAAATAGGCGCTGTAGACAGCGCCGGTTGCGATGTTATTCATATAGATGTCATGGATGGCCATTTTGTGCCGAACATTACCATCGGCCCTCTCGTGGTCGAGGCTGCCCGGGCGGCTACGAATAAAGAGCTGGACGTACATCTGATGATTACCGATGCCGACAAATATGTTGACGCCTTTGCCGCTGCCGGGGCCGATTGGATTACCGTCCACGTTGAGGCCTGCGATCATCTGCATCGAACCGTATCGAGAATAAAGGAGCTGGGCAAAAAAGCCGGGGTGGTGCTTAACCCGGCGACCTCTTTATCGACTCTGGATTACATTTTGACCGAGGTCGATCTGGTCATGCTGATGTCGGTTAATCCTGGCTTTGGCGGCCAATCGTTTATTCCTTCAACCCTGACCAAGATCCGCGAGCTCAGACAACGCATTGATGCCCTGGATCTGACCGTGGAAATTGAGATCGACGGTGGTATAACCGTGAAGACCATTGGTGACGTCGCTGAAGCCGGGGCGAATATCTTCGTTGCCGGCTCGGCGATATACGGCAGCAAGGATTATGCGCAGACGATATCTTCTCTGCAGGAAAACGCCGTGGCGGGTGCTGCACGGTATAGATAACTAACCCCGGTAAACGGGAAATAAGCCGGGACTCTTTTCAGTGCCCGTGCTTTGCGGGTGTAAGTGCCTTAAGACAGATTATTTTCTTGCAAAAAACAAGAAAATAATCTGTAAGGCTCTCATTTGAGAGGCAAGACCAATGAGATCGATGCGCAGCCGAGCAAACCCTTGTAAGAGCCTTCCTGAACCAGGTGTGAGAGAAGGGGTGTGAGGACCTTTCACAACTGAATGGCTGTTCAGTTGCCGACGGGAAATCTATTGGATTTTTGTTGACAAAATCGCGTAGCAAAGATATTCTCACACGCTGAATGAGAATTCATAATCGCTACCTGTCGTCATTCTGTGTGTCGAATCGGTCAGGGGAGTGGTTGGGTACGTCAATTCTAACCCCGGTAAATGGGAAATAAGCCGGGATAAGTGCCTTGGCGCTTACTTTCATTTCCTGATTCAAATGCGTCTCCAGATTTCTTGTTTTTTACACCCTCAGGGGGGATTCTTTTTAATCCCCACGCTTTGAGGGGGACTAAAATGAGTGGCAGGTTTTCTGGAGTAAGGCACTAAATGATAAACTGAAAGTCGATGAGATGTTCAGTTTAGAGTATGAGTTTGGTTAAGGTCGAAGTATAAACAGTAATTTAAAGGAGGAAATCATGGCAAAGCATGAGACGCCCTTGTTGGACCAGTTGGAGAGTGGCCCGTGGCCAAGCTTCGTTACCGACTTGAAGCGCCAAGCGGAAAAATCGCCTCAGTGTTGGGATATTCTTGGTGTTCTGGAACTATCCTATAAAGACAGGATCACCCACTGGAAGCACGGCGGTATCGTCGGTGTTTTCGGGTATGGTGGTGGTATCGTTGGACGATACGTTGATCTACCGAAGATGTTTCCCGGCGTTGAGCATTTTCATACTATTCGTGTTGCTCAGCCGTCATCAAAGTACTATTCCAGTGCAAATCTTCGTCAGATGATGGATCTGTGGGAAAAGCACGGTTCTGGTATGACCAACTTCCACGGATCAACCGGTGATATCATTCTCCTCGGTACCCGTACTGAACACCTCGAGCCGTTTTTCTGGGAACTGACCCACGATATGAAACAGGATCTTGGCGGTTCCGGCTCCAACCTGCGTACGCCTGCCAACTGTCTCGGTCAGTCACGTTGTGAATGGTCCTGTTACGATACGGAAGAAGCCTGCTATCATCTGACCATGCATTATCAGGACGAGATTCATCGCCCGGCTTTCCCGTATAAATTCAAGTTCAAATTTTCCGGTTGTCCAAACGACTGTGTTGCAGCTATTGCCCGTTCCGACGTCTCCGTTATCGGCACCTGGAGAGATAATATTCGCATCGATCAGGCTGCCGTAAAGGAATATGTCGCCGGTAATTATCCGCCGAACGGCGGGGCTCATGCCGGAAAAGACTGGGGTCCCTTTGATCTTCAGAAAGAAGTTATCGATATCTGTCCTACCGAATGTATGTGGATGGAAGGCGATGAGCTGAAAATCGATGATTCAGAGTGTACCCGTTGCATGCATTGCATTAATGTTATGCCTCGCGCCCTGCGCCCTGGTGCTGATCAAGGTGCAACTATCTGCGTTGGTGCAAAAGCCCCGATCCTTGATGGTGCTCAGTTCTCAACCCTTATCGTCCCTTTCATGAAAGTCTCTAAAGACAATGATTTCGAAGAACTCATCGAGTTCATCGAGACTATTTGGGACTGGTGGATGGAAGTTGGCAAGAATCGCGAACGTGTTGGCGAGACCATGCAGCGTGTCGGCCTGCCGACCTTCCTGCAGGTTATGGGGATTGACCCAATTCCACAGCATGTCAAAGAGCCTCGATCTAATCCTTACGTCTTCTGGAAAGAAGAAGAGGTTGAGGGTGGTTTCGAGCGTGATGTCGTTGAGTTCCGCGCTAAACACGCCGCCTAATTAATTAATGCTGTTTTAATTTGATCTAACAATTCAATTTAAATATAAGGAGATTTACACCATGGGTTATGATCCGACTAAACCAATGGAAGGCCGTATTTCTGATCTTGGTCCGCCAAATTACGAGCAGTTTCATCCACCGGTCATCAAGGCCAATAAGGGTAAATGGTTATGGCATGAAATTGTTCAGCCCGGCGTATTGATGCACAAATCCGAAACCGGCGATGAGGTATATACCGTACGTTGCGGTACCTGTCGTCTTGTCTCTGCAGAATACATTCGCGAAGTCTGTGATATCGCTGATGAGCATTGTGACGGATTCATGAGATGGACCACTCGTAACAATGTTGAGTTCATGGTCGATTCCAAAGAAAAGGTGCAGCCTCTTCTTGACACCCTCGCCAGCAAGGGTAATAGGTTTCCCGTTGGTGGAACCGGCGCCGGTGTGACCAATATCGTGCATACGCAGGGTTGGGTACATTGCCATACTCCGGCAACCGATGCCTCCGGTGTTGTCAAGGCGGTCATGGATGAACTGTTCGACTACTTTACTTCCATGACACTGCCGGCGCAGGTGCGTATTGCTCTGGCCTGTTGTTTGAATATGTGTGGTGCTGTTCATGCCTCCGATATCGCTATTCTTGGTATCCATCGTAAGCCACCGATGATTGATCATAGTCGTATCAGCGGTGTCTGTGAATTACCACTGGCTATTGCCTCTTGTCCGCTTGGTGCGGTAAAGCCCGCGAAAGCGACGGTTGATGGCAAAGAGATCAAAACCGTCAAGGTAAACGTTGAACGTTGCATGTTCTGCGGTAACTGTTACACCATGTGTCCGGCGATGCCGCTGGCTGATCCCGAAGGTGACGGTATAGCTATTCTGGTAGGTGGCAAGGTTTCCAACAGGGTCAGTGCACCGAAGTTTTCCAAACTGGTTATCCCGTTCCTGCCGAATACTACCCCACGCTGGCCTGAGACCGTGCAGGCGGTTAAGCAGATTCTTGAAGCATATGCCGCCGACGCTCGGAAGTATGAGCGTGTTGGTGAGTGGGCGGAAAGAATTGGCTGGGAGAAATTCTTTGAAAAATGTGACATACCATTTACCATGAAGAGCATCGACGACTACCGTCTTGCATATGACACCTGGCGCACTACTACACAGTTCAAGTACACCAGCCATATCAAATAGTAAGGCTAGAGTGGTGTTTTATGACCAGATGGTTGTGTCTGTTGCTACGACCACCATCTGGTCGTTTGATGCTTTATTCTACAACACTATATCAGGAGCATAATTATGGCACTCAGTACAGAAGAGCTAAAAAAAGCCATCGAAGAAAAAGCTACCAACTCTCCTAAACCCCAGCTGTATATTAAGGATTTTTATAAATGTGATCCTGATTCAAAGCCGCGGGTTATTAAGAATGTAGCCAACGAGATGGTACGTGAAGGGAAATTGATGTTCTGGTCTTCCGGATCAACGACCATGTATGCAATTCCTGGTCGAATCCAGGATGAGGAACACGAAAAAGAGTAGTTTTTTCTGATGTTTCAAGTTGAAAAGGGCACGGGAAGTATATTTCCCGGTGCCCTTTTTTTATTTTTTTACTAAATCATCAATATCGGTAATAATCGGGTTTATACGGTCCATCGACCGCGACACCGATATATTCGGCCTGTTCTTTATTCAGTTTTGTCAGGTGGACACCAATCTTTTCCAGGTGCAGACGAGCCACCATCTCATCGAGAGATTTTGGCAGAAAGTACACTTTCTTCTCATACTTTTCAGAATTCTGCCAAAGTTCGATCTGGGCCAGAATTTGATTCGTAAAAGAGTTACTCATAACAAAACTAGGATGGCCGGTGGCACAGCCGAGATTGACCAGCCGGCCTTCGGCGAGAATAATAATTCGTTTTCCATCCGGAAAAATAACATGGTCGACCTGCGGTTTGATGTTTTCCCATTCAAGCTCGCGGATGCCGGCAATGTCTATTTCCGAATCAAAATGGCCGATGTTGCACACAATGGCCTGGTTCGGCATTTTTTCCATATCCTGACGACTGATGACTCGCAGGTTACCGGTGCAGGTGACGAAAATATTGCCGATAGCGGCAACTTCATCCATGGTCACCACGCGGTACCCTTCCATGGCGGCTTGTAAGGCGCATATTGGATCGATTTCGGTAATGTAGACAGTCGCGCCCATACCCCGGAGGGCTTGCGCACAGCCCTTGCCCACATCACCGTAGCCAATTACCACGGCATTCTTCCCGGCGATCATGACATCGGTGGCTCGTTTAATGCCGTCTATCAGCGATTCACGGCAGCCATAAAGGTTGTCGAATTTTGACTTGGTCACGGAATCGTTAACATTAAAGGCCGGACAGGCGAGTGTGCCTTCGATGGCCATCTCGTTGAGTCGATGGACTCCGGTGGTCGTTTCTTCGCTGATGCCGCGAATATTGGCCAGTTCCTTGGGGTATTTTTCATGCAATACCAGCGTCAGGTCACCACCGTCGTCAAGTACCATATTAGGATTCCAGCCGTCCGGGCCGAAAATAGTCTGGTCGATGCACCACCAGAATTCCTCTTCCGTTTCACCTTTCCAGGCAAATGTGGGGATACCAGCTGCGGCCATGGCGGCTGCGGCATGATCCTGGGTAGAAAAGATATTGCAGCTGGACCAGCGTACTTCCGCACCAAGATCGACAAGAGTCTCCATGAGCACTGCTGTTTGAATGGTCATATGCAGGCAACCGGCGACGCGTGCTCCTTTGAGTGGGGCCTCGTGCCGGTACTTTTCACGAAGCGCCATGAGGCCGGGCATCTCTGTTTCGGCAATGGCAATTTCTTTGCGGCCCCATGCAGCAAGGCTCATGTCGGCAACTTTGTAATCTGTAAAGGTTTCAGTCATATCTTTATTCCATGTAGTAGTGTGTTATTGGTCTATTAAGCAGGATGCCGGTAAGGGGTCAGCGTAAATTGGCGGCATCACGAAGCAGTTCGGCCTTGTCGGTTTTTTCCCAGGTGAAATTTTCGAGCTCCCGGCCAAAATGACCATAGGCAGCGGTCTGTAAGTAAATTGGTCGCAGCAGATTGAGTTGTTGGACGATGGCTTTCGGCCTGAGATCAAAGTGTTCGGTGATAAGTCTCTTGATTGCTGAGTCGGAGATTTTACCGGTGCCGAAACTATTGACGTTTATTGATACAGGTTGAGAAATGCCGATGGCATAGGCCACCTGGACTTCAAATTCATCGGCAATGCCGGCGGCGACAATGTTTTTGGCAACGTAGCGACCGTAGTAGGAGCTGGAGCGGTCGACCTTGGATGGATCTTTGCCGGAAAAGGCGCCGCCGCCATGTGATCCCTTGCCGCCATAGGTATCGACGATAATTTTACGCCCGGTGACACCACAGTCGCCGACAGGGCCACCGATGACGAACCGGCCGGTTGGGTTAATAAAAAACTTGGTCTTGGCATCGATCATTTCCGGGGGCAGCACATGTTTGATGATCACCTCCATGACCCCTTCTTTCAGATCTTCATAACTCACCGAGGTATCATGCTGGGTAGAGAGCACGACCGCGTCAATTCTTTTCGGCACATTATCGACGTACTCGATGGTTACCTGGCTTTTGGCATCGGGTCTTAGCCAGGGCAGTATATTGGCTTTACGGGCCTCAGCCTGCCGTTTGGTGAGCAGGTGGGCATAGGTGATGGGCATCGGCATGAGGACATCGGTGTCATGACAGGCATAGCCAAACATCAATCCCTGGTCGCCGGCGCCCTGGTCGAGGTCAAGGCCGGAGCCTTCGTTGACCCCTTGGGCAATATCCGGTGACTGTTTGTCAATGGACGTCAGAACGGCACAGGATTGCCAGTCAAAGCCCATTTCAGAGGAATTGTAACCGATTTCCTTGATAGTCTGTCGGACAACTTCGGGCATATCCACCCATGCGGTGGTGGTGATTTCCCCGGCGATAATAGCCATGCCGGTGGTCACCAGGGTTTCACAGGCTACCCTTGCCTCCGGGTCTTGTTCGAGTATTGAGTCGAGAATAGCATCTGAAATTTGGTCGGCCACCTTGTCCGGATGGCCTTCGGATACCGATTCCGAGGTGAAAAGATAATCTGACATAAAAACTCCAAAAGAGTGTATTGAAACAGTTTTTTGAGAAATCCTACCGACTGCAAAAGGCGGTTGCGGAAAAACCGTTTATTTTACACCGTATCGAGAAAAATGCGAGAAAAAGCAGGGGGAGGCAGTAAAAGAATAATAACAATAGAGAATATAGTCAAACTCTCTTCATACTGAACAACTTCGACGGAAAACCTGCGCCTGCCAGGGTGAAAAGCGCCGGAAGATCAATGGGTGTTGCCTGCGTGTAAAAAAATGATTAAGTTTGGCTCGCTAATAGTTCTAATGGTTGGTGTAAGGAGAATCGTACAGAAAAGGGAAGGTTGTTTGCTCTATTTTGTCGGCGGATTATCAGTGATTTTTTATAAAGGGATGGAGCAGGATGTCTATTGAGGCAGCACAGGAAGTTATAAGAATTGAAGAACAGGGATTGGCGGCAGTACGTGAGCGGATAGGTGAGGAATTTGTGCAGGCGGTAGAAGCTGTTTTGTCCTCCCCGGGGCGATTGGTGATAACCGGAATAGGCAAATCCGGCATCGTGGGGCAGAAGATATCGGCGACTTTGAACAGTACCGGAACGCCATCGTTTTTTCTCCATCCGGTTGAAGCCATGCATGGGGATCTGGGGATGGTCATGGCTGGAGATATTATTTTGGCTATTTCCTATTCAGGAGAGACTGCCGAACTGAATAGCCTGCTGGTGAGTTTAAAAAAGCGAGGCAACAAAATCGTCGCCATGACCGGTGGGAGTAATTCATCGCTGGCTATGGCGGCTGATATCGTCCTGGATATCAGAGTGCCCAAGGAAGCATGCCCCCTTGGGCTGGCACCAACAGCGAGTACTACGGCTACCTTGGCCATGGGAGACGCTCTCTCCGTTGTTCTGCTTAATCGAAAAAAGTTTCAGCCGGAAGACTTCAGGTTGAATCATCCGGGTGGCAGCCTGGGGCAAAGGCTCAAGGTAAAGGTTACCGAGGTCATGCTTGCCGGCGAAGATATTCCCGTGGTCTCCCCGGGCGATTCCGCCGCGGATGCAATTCGGGTACTCAATGAGAAAAATAATGGGGCCGTGCTGGTTATAAGCCCCAACAGGACGGTGCTGGGGATCATCACAGATGGTGATGTTCGCCGTGCCGTGGTCAACCTGCAGGGATTTACGGTTCTCACCGCGGCGCAGTTGATGACGGGTAATCCAATCAGTATCGATGGTGAACGACTGGCGGCTGACGCCCTGAGTGTCATGCAGAAGCACGAAATAACCGCTTTACCTATTGTTGATGGTGCGAAACAGCTTGTCGGCTTGGTCCATCTGCATAATTTGCTTGGCAAAGGGGAGTTTCGTTTCTTGGTATAGTTTCGCTTCCATATCAGTGCCTTTAACTTTCGGAGAAGAGACTCCAGGTACCTTTTTTTAAGTCGTAGGCATAAAACATGACCAGGGTCAGGGGGCGCCCTCCACCGGTTTCCGTGCACTGCATGCGAAAAATTAATTGTGATTCTGTCTTTTTCGTATTGCTGACAACCGGGTTGGTAAGGTTTGCCGGTGGAGCGGAGGTGTAGTTGGCCACGAAAAGTGATTGAAAATTGTTTTTTAGGTAATCTAGTTTTTCCGATAGAAATAATTTCTCGTCAAGCGCTTGCATGGCTGTTTTTATTTCAGTTTCTGTCTTGAGGAATTCCTCTTCTGCTCGCAAAGCACTGCCGGTAATATTCGTTATAATGTGCCGATAGATACGCCTGGCCTGTGCGAACTCATTGTTTTCAAGAAGAGTCTGCACTGTTTGCCGGTCTCGAATTATAGACGACTGAAGAATAATTCTGGCCAGTTTCAGGATGTTGATGTCCGAGTCCGCGGGACTGGACATATTCCGGCTTTCGCTGAGAAGATGACTGGCCTGATTGTAGGCGGCAATGGCCTCGTCCCAGGCGCCCGCGGCAAAGGCCTTGTTGCCTTTGTTAATCGTGGTGTAGAGTTCTGCTCGTTTTATATTGTTTTTAATGGCGTCTATCGATTCCGGGGAGAGGGCTGCCTCCTGTCCTCTGTTCAGGGCAAGATTGTAGGCAGCTATGGCGCTGAGCCAATCCGCACCGGTAAAAGACAGGTCACCCTGCTCTTTAAGGTTGGCAAATTGACTCTTGTGCAGTGCCTCCTGGAGCTGGGCCGAATACTGCTCACGATCGGACTCTGGAAGAGACATCAAAACTTCCTGGGCTTGTAAAAGTTTTTCTATGGCCTCTTCCCAATGACTGTCTTGTATTGCATGTTGTGCCGGATCGTAGAACATTCTGAACTCAGCGATAAGGCGCTTGTGCTGCATATCTTCGACAATTGGGCGATCAAAATGTCCGTCGGTCTCTGTTTGCGCGAGAAGCTTGGTGAAGAGCTGCTTTGCAGACGACCATTTTCCGTCCCGAAAGAATGCATTGGCATCCAGCAACTGCTGTTGTATTGCCTGGCGTTTTTTTGCTTCGTTTGCCGGGATGTATTGGCCCTCATAGAGGATATTGCCGGCCAGTCCCTGGATGAGCTCCTCGGACTGCAAGGTCTGTTGGAGAGATTTTTCCAGTTGCTGTCTGGTGTCCTGAGAGGTAAATTTTACCTGAGCTGCCAATTGCAGGGCGTCCGTGCATAGACGTTCAGCTGCCTTGAATTGCTTGTCGGCAAGAGAGGCAAAACATTCAGCCGAGGCAGTTTTGGCCTTGTCCAGTGCAGCGTTTACGGAAAACCAGAAATAGCCCCCGCTGCCCATGGCGATGGTTAATATTCCCAGGAACAGCGATAGGTAAAGTTTGTTTTTAAGATGTTTTTTTGTCGATATTGCCTGCTCTGCAACCGCTGCAGTGGCTTTTTTACGAGATGCGGTATTCTTATCGGCAGCCGACGAATTGGTCGAAACATCAGGGGCGAGGATTTGCGCTTCTTTTGCCGGGTGAAGAGCATCGTCAAGAGCAAGGGTCTGGTGGATTCGATCTATGTCTGCATCTATAGCGGGGAAATCGGTGACAATCGACGCAATCTGCTGGTATTTTTCAAAAGCTATCCGGTTTTGTCCCTTCTTTTCGAATTTCTTTGCGTCATGGTGCAGTCTTTCGACCAGTTCAATTTTGTCCCTGGCCTTGAGGACCATATTTTTTAGTGTATCGGACGGGTGCCCACAGTTCTCGCCGGTTTGTAACAGGGTGTAAAATTTTCTCTGTCGTTCGAGCAGGGTGAAGAGTTCAAGATCAAGGACACTTGAAGAATCTACCTCTGGAAAGGAGGTGTTCAAGATTATCTCGTCGTCCTGTTCCTCATGATAAAGGGCAGGAAAATCCAAATCAGTGGTTAAATCGTCGTCATCAAGGGTATCGACAGGGTAGCGGTGGGTGTCCTCGGCAGCAGCCTGCGAGCCATTCGTGGTAAGCCAGCCAATAGGTGTCAGAGGGAAAGTGCTCGAATTATTCTGGTACCATGCAGCCGCCTCTTCATTAAAAGCATTGGTTGTTGAGAAAAATTCGCCATTGATCATTTGTCCGATATGGATGATAAGATCGGAGAGAGTGCGTTCTTGCCCCCAGAAATCCCCAAGGCATATAGCAGCAGGGTCAAAGTCTGGATGGAAAATGTCACCTTTCGGCTTGCAACTCGGCGGAAAATGTGGAAAACCAAACGGGATGACCAGCTCGACCTTATGATTGATCGATTCGACGATCTTTCCCTCCCTGCTTTTGCATAAGCCGGTGAGCATGTAGGTAATTTCATACTGCTCGGGGGGATCTCCCTCGGTCGGGACAATGGAAATCGCCGGGTGAGAAAGGAATTGTTCCTTGAGCTGTTGATAAATATCGTCTAACTGATTGGCAGAGGCAGACATATGTATTTATTGTAAAAGTTAGTCAGTTAATTACCGTTTTTTTTAGTATAGCAAGTTATTTAAGCAACACCAAAGAAAAGTTCGACAGGTGCGAGATTTGTGCCGGAAAGAGTGTGTGGCGCATGCGGGACAACAAACAACAGGCGGTCACTTTTCTACCATTGTATATGAAAAATCTTAGCGCATTTTTTAGAATCATAAAAGACCGGAATTGTCCCTTATATAATGTGGATGAGCGATTATTCCTCTCGGAAAAGACTCTTTCCTGTCCCCATGGAAAAGAGATGTGTCTCATCCTTATCCGCGATCTGACCGAGTTGTTGTTCAAGTTTTTACAGGAGCAACCGCTGAATCTTGAGGACTATGCCGATGCCGTATTTAACTGCAGCGGCTGCACCGGGTTGATCAAATTCACTCTGGTGCGCCCTGATGCGGCAACAGAGGATCTGCAAGATGTTGCTTTCAGCAAGACCGGCACCGGAGCCGTGGCCCATGTTGCGGCGAATGTCCCGCACGTATTTGCCGATAATGTCGACTGTGCCCTGCTGCTGGCTATCCCCCAAGCCCAAAGAGAGAGCGTGCTCACTCATTTTCGAGCACTCACTCTCGACGAGGGGACGGTGCTTATCCGGCAGGGAGAAAGCAATCTCAATTTATATATTGTTTCTCATGGGGAACTCATTGTTGAAAATGGCGGCGTGCGCCTGGCAACTCTGGCGCCTGGAGAAATCTGCGGTGAAATGAGCTACCTGGGAGCCGATATCGCTGTGTCAACGGTGACGGCAACCCAAAAAACCCAGGTGCTGGCCATTGCCGGCGATATTTTCGGCAATCTGCTTGGAGACAATCGAGCGGTGCAGTCCTACATGGCACAAATGCTCGCTGCAATGTTACAGAAGACGAACGAAGCCCGGGCACGTGACTTTGCCTCCTGCATGAGTGGCCGGGTTGATCAAATCGTTCCCGCCGAACTTTTTCAGATTTTTCACATGCACCAGAAGACCGGGGTGTTGTCTCTTGAGCTACCGGGCGGCAAGGCAAAGGTAGCCTTTCGTGAGGGGTGTATTATCAATGCTGCTTACGGCGCTTTGGTCAATGAAGAGGCGATCTTTAAAATTCTTGCGGAAAAAAAAGGTTTCTACCGCTTTACTTCGGGATTGTCACCCAATGAAATGCGCGCCGCCGAGATTGGAGATTTCATGATGCTGCTCATGGAGGGTGTCAAGCGGGTTGATGAGGAACAGGACCGTGCATGATAAATCTCCAGCAGTTAATAGAGCTGTCACGTATCGTCGAGTGAGGAATACTTCCTGCGAATATATACAGCACGGCGGGAGCAGTGCAGTTACGGCTGAGTCAGCTGAAAGGGTGTCAGGCTGAGGATCTCTAGAAAACTGTTGACGTGATATGCTGCCTCGAGGCTGGGACTTTTGAAAGCGATCAAGGGGACGTCGCAGCTTTTGGCGTGTTCCTCGTCAACTATCGAATCGCCAATGAATATTGCTTCGTCCGCTCGGCAGTCGTAGAAGGCGAGGATTTCAAGAAGTCCGTCGGGAGCGGGTTTTGGTCGTGTTGCTGTCGCCGCCGTTACCACCTTACCGAAATAAGCCTGCAGCTTATAACGTTCAAGCAGCGGAAGCATGGTGTTTGTCCGGTTGGTTGAGATGGCCAGATGGTAGCTCTGCCTGGTGATTTCGAGAAAGTCCACCAGATCCGCTTCGATCTGCATATGCTGCAAAAATGGTTCGTAGCCGCACAATGCTTTGTAGGCATGAATCTCTTCCAGCGTTGGCTGGGAATAATGACGGAAAATATGCTGGATTGAATCGGCGACGTTGCTCATGTGCACGTAATCCTCTTCACTTTGACTCATCGGGGCAAAGCCGAAGTGCGCGAGCAGGTGGTTATAGTACATGCAGTTGGCTTTTTTAGAATCAAACATGACTCCGTCACAGTCGAATACAATCAGTTTCAGCATGGCATAGCTCTTTTAGAGATGGTGAAAAGGTGGAAAGTCAAAAAGGTGCAAAGAGTTGCCGGCTCAACCAGTCAACAGCAAAGAGTAACAGTTTCTCATCCTGCAGCAGAGCATTTTTCTCAGGTGGTGTCAGAGCGACTGCATCGAGCTGGCCGTTTTGTACTAATTCTCTGAACGTATCAATATTGTAAAGTGCCAGAACAAAAAGATCGATCTGTTTTGCCGAAGGGATAAAACCCTTACGTATCGAATCATGTTGCAGGATTGCCGCGACGGTGTCATTAAAACGGTTGTACGTCAGCAGTTCCTGATCCTTGCTGTACTGCAGGGCATTCTGGCTGAACGGTTCCTGAAAGCCCATGCAGTGGTCTTCTTTCATGAGAACGAAATGTTCTTCCATGGTGCCATCTTCATGACGCATGACGGCGCGGCCAAGCGGGTATGCCCGACAGGCGGCCGGTCGATGCTCGTAGACGCCGCAGCCCTGCTCGGCAAGGAAAACGCAGCTCGCTTTGCCGTCATCGACCATGGTCAGATAAAACCGTGGAAACGGCTCCCCAGGGTCCTGTTCAATGATGATATGGCTCTCAAGCAGCTGCCCCGAGGTGAGGCCGGTGGCTTTTCGTAATCGCAGCACATCATAGGGAGTGAGGGCGAGTTCCAGCATGCGGCAGCAGTCGGTGAAACACGCGACATCCTTGTGGCAGGAGAAAGTAAAAGTGTCCTGACGATCAAGCCGGGTAATGTGCCGCGGTAAATGAGCCTGTTGTGTCATTTCCTGTCCTTTATGCTACGCCTTCTTCTCTCCCCATAGCGTGAGGGCCGGACTTGCTATGAAGATGGAGGAATAGGTGCCAACCAAAATACCCAACAACAGGACCAGGGCAAAGTCGTGGATAACCGCGCCGCCCAAAAAGAAAAGAGAGATCAAAACAATACTGGTCGTCAGCGAAGTGACGATGGTGCGACTGAGAACCTGATTGATGCTGTCATTGATATTTCGCGTAAGAGAATGTTCTTCTGATTTGCGCATGTTTTCCCTGATTCTATCGAAAACGACCACCGAGTCGTTGAGGGAATACCCGGCCAGGGTAAGCAGGGCCGTTACCAGGAGCAGGGTGATCTCGATATTCATGAGCCAGCATATGCCGAGAACGACCATGACGTCATGAAAGGTAGCCATGGCCGCTGCCAGACCGAATCGGATGTCGAAGCGAATGGCCAGATAAATAATAACCCCGGCCAGGGATATGAAAATAGCCTGTATCGCCTTGTTGCGGAGCACGGAACTGACGGATGAACCGATTTCCGACTGGCTCTCCAGGTTGAATTGTTTTTCGGGAAGTTCAGCGGAAAGTATACTGCCGACCGATTCCTGCAGGTTGGCCACGACAGCTTCCGACTTTTTAATTTTGACGATAAGCCGGTGCTCGTTTTCAACTTCCTGCAGGTTGACATCCGTCATATTATTTTTACTGAAGGCATCTCGCACTTCGGCCATGGTGAAATCCTGGCTTGCTTTGTACTGCAGGAGTGAGCCGCCGGAGAAATCCACCCCCAGGTTGGCACTGCCACGAACGATCTGGACCAGGGCAACCAGACCAATGACCACCATGACTGCGGAAAAGGCAAAAGTGAAGTTTTTGATTTTCAAGTAATTGAGGTCCGGTTTTTTTAAAAAGAGACTAAAATTGAGCCGCTTCATCGGGCGCACGGAGTTTATCGTATCAAACATCAGCCGGGAAAAGAACAGCGCGGCAAAAAGGTTGAAGATAATACCCAGCGACAGAGTGATGGCAAATCCTTTAATCGGTCCGGTGCCGAACATGAACAGTGCCAGGGCGGTGATCAGAGTGGTTACCTGGGAGTCGACAATGGTCGAAAAAGCATTGCTGAAGCCGCCGTCAACACTCGATCTGACTGATTTCCCCAGTGCATACTCTTCGCGCATCCTCTCAAAAATAAGCACATTGGCATCAACCGCCATACCAATAGACAGGATAATACCGGCAATACCAGGCAGGGTCAGGGTGGCATTGAGGATGGCCAGACCGGAGAACAGCAGGAGGATGTTGAGAATCAGGGCGGTATTGGCAATCAGGCCGGACAGTCGGTAATAGATCAACATAAAGGCCAGGACCATGATGGCCCCGAAGACCCCGGAAGACAGTCCTTTGTTGATGGAATCCTGCCCAAGAGTTGCGCCGACGGTCATGTTCTGGACTATATCGACAGGTGCCGGCAAAGCCCCGACTCTAAGGACGATGGCCAGATCCGCCGCTTCCTCGTGGGTAAAGCTGCCGCTTATCTGGGCAGAGCCGCCGAGGATGCGTTCGCGGATAACCGGTGCCGAGCGAACAACATCGTCTAACACAATGGCCATGCGATTACCGACATTTTTTTCGGTTATGTTGGCAAAAACCTTTCCCCCCCTGCCGGTCATGTCGAGGCTGACATAGGGTTCATTGAAATTACCACCGATTCGCACCTGCGCGTCTTTAATCATGTCGCCGGTCATAAGGATTTTGTTTTCCAGCAGGATGGGGATGAACCTCTCTTGTTGTGTCTGTTTATCGATGTCTTTTTCAAAGTACAGGGAGGTGTTGTCCGGCAGACTGCTCTGTAGCGCCCGGTTCAGCTTGGTCACGCTCTCTCCTTCCTGCCACTGCTTTGCGGCTTTAGCCTGGGCGACCAACTCCTGGAGATTGAGACCGGTTGCGTCGGCCACAATTCTGAACTCCAGCTGAGCCGTATCGCCCAGGAGTTTCAAGGCACGCTCAGGGTCTTTTATCCCAGGGAGCTGGATGACTATTTCATCCTCGCCTTGACGAATAATAACCGGTTCCGCCACGCCGAATTGATCGATGCGGTTACGGAGAATCTCTAGTGACTGCTCTACCGAGTGCTTCTTGATATAGTCCAATCTTTCAGGTTTTAAGCTCAAAAAGATACGCGGGAAACTGCCTTCTTTGGCTTCGATCCTGGCTTCGATGTCGGGGAAATCTTCACTGACAAGATTTTTGACCTTATCCACGGCATTGATATTCGGCAGAGTGAAAATAATTGTATTCGGCGATGGTGAGGAACTCCTGACCGCACTTATAGATTCTTCGGTAAGAGTATCTTTCAGATCGTTGGCAGCGAGTTCCAGGGAATTTTCTTCGGCTTTTTGCAGATTCACTTTCAAAACCAGGTGCATGCCGCCCTGGAGGTCAAGACCAAGACGCAGTCCTTCCGGGGCCATGTAGGTTTTCCACCAGTTGGGGGTATCCTTGTAAAAGCTAGGCACAACGGTAACAAAGGAAAGGACAACGATCGATATGAGAAAAGCAAGTTTTAATTTAAGTGCAGTATTCATGGATATCCTTGATTTTTTCTGTAAAGAGAAACGTGTTCGTCTGCTGTATGAAAAAAGATGTCAAACTCTGCGATTATACTCCAATGCCTGAATCTTGCAAGGTTCAGTGCAGGATAATTCGCACCTGAGAGCTTGTTTCGCCGGTTTTTCACCTTTTACGATAGCTGATCCCCCACACGCTTCTGCTGCTAGTGGGTCGATGTCGGTGGGTACGGGGGAGGCTGGGGGGCAGGAGGATTGTCTGCTTTAGAAAAAGATCCTTGCGAAAATTCGGGGCAGAAAGTAAATTTTCCATTCTGCAAGCGTACCATTGTCGTAGCAAAAGTCGGATTTCAAGATGGTTAAGTCAATAAGCGTAGACCTATAAAAAAATCATGAGCAGCACGACGCAGATGAACAGTTTTTACCACGCCATCAATTTTTAACGGAGACGGAAAAAGGTGTACACCCAGACGTATATATTGCGATTCCCCAAGGAAACCAGTGATCAACCCTTTATTTACCGGTTGGTAAAAGAATATGATATCGAATTCAATATTCTTAAAGCGGACATTTTGTTGCAGCGAGAGGGACTGATGATCATTGAACTGAAAGGGACCAGCAAGATGAATGTCAAAGCCGGGCTCGACTATTTAAGAAAACTCGGCGTGAAGATTGAGCGCATGGCTGCAAGAATTCGCCGAGATGAAGAAAACTGTTTTCAGTGCGGCGCCTGCACCGGTGTCTGTCCCTCCGGTGCCCTCTTTGTTTCGCGCCCGGATATGTCGATAGTCTTCGATGCCGAAAAATGTACCGGATGCAGCCTCTGCGTACCCATTTGCCCGGTTCGGGCAATGGAAGTATCGCTGGATGATAAGTGGATATTAGCCGATAAATATATGGTGTAGCCGGCGGAGGCCCTGCAGTCCGTCGGATAGAATATTTCCACCGAGCTGCAGCCGTGCTGTCTTAATATTGCTCTGCTGGATCTGCTGTAGTGTCTTCCTCGTCACTCTGGCCGAAAAACTTCCAGTCCGGCAGACCGAGCTTGGGAAACCATGCCACCAAACGTGACCTCGGAGGATCGCCGGCCTCGATACGCGTCAGCATTTCCCGGGCCTTTTCGGCTATAGCCGTTTCCGGATACATTGCCAGTAAATATTTCAAGCGAGTGGTCGCCTGGTCGTATTTTGTCGTTCGGACATAGTATTCGACAACAAAATATTCATGGTTGGCCAAGAATTCGGTTGCCGCGCTTATGCGTGACTGGGCTTGCTCGGTATAGGGGGAATCGGGATAGGCTTTCAGCAACTGTTTAAACAATTCAATGGATTTGATCGCACCAGCGCTATCTCGATCAACCCGGTCAATCTGCTTGTAGTTGCACATCGCTTTCTGAAACATGACATAGGGCATGCTCTCATTGGTCGGATGACGATTTTCAAACTCTTCATACAACAGCAAGGCTTCCGTGTAACGTTCGAGATGGTAGCTGCAATCCGCCGCTTTGAGTTCAGCGAGAGTCGCTTCATCACTGAATGGGTAACGGTTAAGTATATCCTCAAAAAATTCGATGGCGGTAAAATATTTTCCGACGCTGTAGTCATCCATACCTTTTAGCAGCAAGTCCCGCGCCGGTAGATTCAGGTCCGTTTCGCCAATGACATTGCCGTCTTCGTCAATTGAGGTGAAATTAAATGTTTCTTTTAAGTTTCCGCATCCACTGCAGGTCAAAAGCACGATGAGAACAGTGGTAAGGAGCAAGGTAAGGGAGAAGTCTCTTGTAGGCAGTTTCATTGCGAATGTAGGTGTTAGGATTTTTTGAGATTTTGTAAGAATCTTTCTGCGGCCAAGACCGCTACGGCGCCTTCGCCGGCAGCGTTGACAATCTGCCGGACCTCTTTGCTGCAGATATCCCCGGCGGCCATGATTCCAGGCAGTGCCGTCTGCGATTCTTTGTCGATGGGAATAAAGCCCCATTTGTCGGCCTGCAGCAGTTGCAACGGCAGTCCATCATTGTTGGGAGTGACGCCGATGAGGATAAAAACACCTTGCACGGCTAGAGTGGACGTCGTGCCATCCCTGGCCAGGAGTTTGAGATGATCCACTTCTTTTTCACCCTCGATAGAGGTGACGGTGCTATTCCAGATGAACTCTATTTTGGGGTTGGCAAAGGCTATCTCCTGAATGATCTTCGTCGCGCGCAGTTCCTCGCGTCGATGAACGACGGTCACCTTACTGGCGAATTTCGTCAGATATTCAGCCTCCTGAATGGCGGTGTTGCCACCGCCGATAACGGCGACATGCATGTTACGGTAGAAGGGGGCGTCGCATGTGCCGCAGTAGGAGACGCCCTTGCCGCGCAGCTCGATTTCTCCAGGAATGTTGAGGGTATTGGCACTGGCGCCATTGCATAAGATCAGCGTGTCACAGCTGACCTGGCCTCCCTCCTCCATGTGAAGCACGGTAGGCCCTCCAGCGGTTGGTTCAACGCTTGCCACCGAGGCCAGTTCGATGTTCAGGTCGAATCTCTTGGCATGTGCGGTCATTTTTTCGATAAGATCAAAACCGGTTAATCCCTCGGGGAAACCTGGGTAATTATCAACCCAGTCGGTGAGCAGAACTTGTCCGCCCGGGGCTCCTTTTTCAATGAGAGCATGGTCGAGTCGGGCTCTGGCTGCATAGAGTCCGGCAGACAACCCGGCCGGACCGCCGCCTAATATTACAAGTTCGTAATGATCTTTCATTGCGGTCAGTATGGAAGTAATAGCATAAATGAAGCTGTCTCTCTTGGGAAACTGGAACCATTAAACAACAGAGACAGCCTCATGAATTTTGGTTAATTGGCTTTGTCAATGAGGGCGACGAGTTGTGTTTTGCCGACTGATCCGGTAATCTGGTCGACGACTTGACCATTTTTAAAGAGGATAAGGGTTGGGATAGCCCGAATACCGAATTTGCCCGGTGTCGCCGGATTTTCGTCAACGTTCATTTTTGCAATGGTCACCTTGCCGTCGTATTCAGCTGCAAGATCCTCAATGACCGGCCCGATGGCTTTACAAGGTCCGCACCACGGAGCCCAGAAATCGACAAGAGTGGGTTGGTCTGATTTAATTACCGCATCAAACTCCGCATCGGTTAGTTGCTGGACTTTTTCACTCGCCATTATTTTCTCCTTTACTCATGAGATTAATTTAAGTCTGAATGCTTAGATGAGAAGGATCCCTCTGCGGGAACACACCTTCCGCTACTTTACCTTTTGCTCCAAGGGCTGACAAGTAGAAAAAATATACTCAACCCGACAAGCAGAAATTGTTACATTGCGCATCAATAAACAAAAATCAAGGGGCTGAATATTTGGCGGAAAAAGCTTGAGCATGCTATATTGATTGCCCGTTAAAACAACAAGAGTGAAGCTGGTCGACAGCTTCGCGGCAACGTTATTTGTCAGTCCAATAAGTAGTGTATAATCATAAACTAAGGAGTACCATATGCGATATGCAGCCTCAGCCAAACTTTTTGAGCAGGCGAAAAAATACATACCCGGTGGCGTGAACAGTCCCGTGCGGGCCTGCCGTTCCGTGGGGTGTGACCCGGTATTCATTACCAAGGCGATCGGTGCAACCCTTATCGATGCCGACGGCAATGAATATGTTGACTTCGTCAGTTCCTGGGGACCGATGATTGTCGGCCATGCCCATCCCGAGATCATCGATGCCGTGCAGAAAGCCGCTGCCCTGGGTACGAGTTACGGCGCACCGACGCCATTGGAAATCGACCTGGCCTCTATGTTGGTCGACGCTGTACCCTCGATGGATAAGGTCAGGTTTGTCAATTCGGGCACCGAAGCAACAATGAGTGCTGTCCGTCTCGCCCGGGGCTATACCGGCAAAAAAGTCATAGTCAAGTTTGACGGCTGTTACCATGGCCACGCCGACTCATTTCTGGTCAAAGCCGGCTCCGGTATTATAACTCTCGGCATCCCGGGAAGTCCCGGGGTACCTGATGAAATAGTCAAAAATACCATCTCGATTCCTTACAACGATCTTGATGTACTTGAAAAAACGTTGCGCGATGAAGGGCTGGATATCGCCTGTGTTATCGTGGAACCTGTTGCGGGCAACATGGGCTGTGTGCCACCGGCACGGGGATTTCTGGAAAAACTGCGCGCACTCACCAGCGAACTCGGCATTGTTCTTATCTTTGATGAGGTCATTACCGGTTTTAGGCTCAGCTACGGCAGCGCGCAGCAATTTTATAACATATCGCCTGACCTGACCTGCCTGGGCAAGATTATCGGTGGCGGCCTGCCGGTTGGCGCCTACGGTGGCAAAGCGGACATCATGAATTGTGTTGCCCCCGATGGCCCTGTCTACCAGGCGGGAACACTCTCGGGTAATCCTCTGGCGATGGCGGCCGGAATAGCGACTCTGCAACTCTTGCAAAAACCTGGTTTCTACGAGCAGCTTGAAGAAAAAGCGGCGGGATATGCCGGACAGCTGGAAAATATCGCTTCTTCCGTCGGGATTGACGTTCAGCTCAATCGGGTGGGCAGTATGATGACCGGATTTTTTACCTCGGTGCCGGTGACCGATTTTCAATCCGCCATGAAGGCGGATACTGAGAGATATGCACAACATTACCGGCAGATGCTGGCCGGTGGAATTTACCTTGCACCCTCACAGTTTGAAACAGCGTTTATTTCAGCAGTTCAGACGAAAGAGGACCTTGAAAAGGCACTAAAAATGACTGAATGGTCATTCAAAAAAATGCTCGAAAAGTGAAAAAATATTGACTTTGCCATGGAGTCATGATACCAAAGTCGTTTATATCGTAATGTAATTGCAGGTGCAGAAAAGGTGGGTGAACAAAATGTCGGATGTAAAAAAGGAATTTGTTCAACTGCTGGCGAATTACGGCCATATTGGATTCACTTTTGTTGCAGCGATTGTCATTGGTATGGGGGGTGGCATCTATCTTGATCAGAAAGTTTTTGATGGACGCACTTCTCCGTGGTTTACTTTTATCGGTCTGGCTTTTGGTATTGCCGCCGGCTACAAATCTTTGTTTGAAGTCATCTGGCGAGACAAAAAAGCTGAGGAAAAGAAGGCCCGGGAAAATAAAGACCACGAGAATTAGAGGATTGTGTGACGGATAACTGGATGTCCCTGCGGAAAATGCAGGCAATGAGTTTCATCGTACTGGCTGTTATGACTTTGGCTTCAGCAGTGCTGGTTTCTCTGTGGTTTGCCTGGTCGGTATTTGCCGGAGGGATTGTGTCGATTGCCAGCTTCTGGGTCTCGAATAAAGATGTGCTGGGGATGATTCATTCCGTTACCTCGATTGCATCCCCTGAAGAGCGAAAGGCCCGAGCCCAGCAGGGGCAAAAGGGATATTTGCTGAAGTTCTGGTTACGAATTGTACTTATAGGTATTGTGCTCCTTTTCTTGATCAAGAGTAAGGCTGTCAATATCTTTGGCTTGATTTTAGGGTTGTCAACGGTAGTGATCGCGATCACGTTTATCTCAATGAGTGTGGCGGGACACTATTTCTTCAGCGGGAGGAGGTAAAAGGAATTATGGAACATCCGATACTATTTATTTCAATTATCCTTGAAAAACTGGGACTTCCTGTCCCGCACGGTCCAGTCGGGCATACGTTTCTCGAGCAGCTGTGTGCGCCATATATGACCTATACCTGGCTGGTTATGGCGTTTCTTTTTCTTGTATCGAGACTGACTCTCGGCAATCTGGAAATGATTCCCGGCAAAGGGCAGAATTTCTGGGAATTGGTCATCGGCGGGATGGATGATTTTTTCACCGATAACATGGGCCGTGAAATGGCGGATAAATTCTTTCCGATGATCGCCACGTTTGCCCTGTATATCGCAGTTGCCAATCTTATCGGGCTTATTCCCGGCTTTATGTCTCCGACCTCTAGTCTTAACACGACTTTGGCCTTGACGTTGATTGTCTGGTTCAGTCATCACCTCATCGGCTTTCGTGAGCACGGCCTGAAGTATTACAAACATTTTATGGGACCGGTCTGGTGGCTGGTACCTCTTTTGCTGCCTATCGAGATCATCAGTAACCTGGCGCGTCTCCTTTCGCTTTCGATTCGTCTTTTCGGAAATATCATGGCTAAGGAAACACTGCTGGCGATTCTGTTTATGCTTGCCGGTGGATTTTTTGCTCCTCTGCCGATTATGATACTTGGGGTTCTCGTTTCGGTCGTGCAGGCCATGGTTTTCGTTCTCCTGACTGTTGTTTATTTCTCGCAGGCCAGAGAACACGCACATTAATATTATGTAACCACTCACCAGCACCCCATTTTCGCCCGATCAGGCCACCTCACAGAGCCAACTCTAGCTTGATGGCCTGCTTGAACGAACCTGGAGCACTGGATGAACGGTTACAATATTGTAGTTTTATATTATAGATTTGAGTAGGACAATTATAAATAAAGAAGAAGGCCAACAACTAAACTTTTTAAGGAGAAAAAAATGGAAGGAAATCTTCAATTAGCGTTGATCTGCATCGGTGCCGCACTTTCTATCGGTCTGGCTGGTCTGGGAGCGGGTATTGGTATCGGTTCCGTAGGTAATGGTGCATGTCAGGGACTTGCAAGAAACCCCGAAGTACAGCCCAAGTTGATGGTGTTCATGATTCTTGGTATGGCACTTGCCGAGTCTGTTGCCATTTATGGACTGGTTATTTCTTTGATTCTTCTCTATGCTAACCCCCTTCTGGGCTAAGAATTTGAGAACATAACGATTGACTGATAATCGTTGAAACGGGCTGCAGAGTATTCTGCAGCCCGTTTCCTATTTTAAAGAGTCTTGATAAGAAATCTGGAGATTACAGGTGGTTGTTCATTCCGAGGAACATATTGTTATTCATCCGCGCAGGCATAAAAATGAGAAACTCCTTCCGGAAAACGGTCTTCTGCTGGTCAATCCCTCGGAGGCTTCCGAGTGTCTTCGTCGATTAAAGCTGGGTGGCGGAGAGCAACGCTTTCTCTTCAATTCCGATATGGTTGTCGGCGGGGACCCACCCTATTTTGTCGCAGGACCAGCTATCGGGGCGCCTATGGCAGCCCTCAGCTTGGAAAAAATGATTGCGCTTGGAGCCCGAAGAGTTATTCTCTTTGGCTGGTGCGGGGCGATATCGCCAACTCTGCGGGTGGGCGATATCGTCGTGCCTGACGCGGCTCTTTCCGGGGAGGGAACGTCCGGCTATTATTGTTCGGACGCTGCGGCGCCACCTGCCGCAGATCTTTCGTCACAGGTCGTGCAGGTCTTGACTGACCAGGAAGTCCTCGTCCATCGCGGTTGTGTCTGGTCCACCGATGCGGTGTATCGCGAAGATAGACGGCTGCTGAAAAATCTCCATCTGGAAAGGGGAGTCGTCGCCGTCGATATGGAATTTGCCGCTCTCTGTGCCGTCGCCGCCTTTAGAAAAATCGAATTTGCCGCCGTTCTTACCGTATCAGATGAACTGTGGGGTGATTCCTGGCGACCCGGTTTTAACAAAAAGAATTTTATGCAACAAAAACAAGCCGCACTGCAGGTGCTGCTTCAACATCTTGCACGGTTTGGTAAAGAATAATGGCCTCTTTTCATCTTATCAGTCTTGGTTGTGCCAAGAATTTGGTTGATTCAGAGGTGATGCTCGGTTCCATGGCCGCAGCCGGCTGGGAACTGGTCGATACCCCTGATGATGCGGAGCTTCTTATCCTGAATACCTGCGGCTTTATCCAGCCAGCCGTCGAAGAGGCCATAGCGGAAATTTTTGAACTGGTCGAGATCAAGGAGCAGTCACCGGAAAAAAAGATTGTCGTCGTCGGTTGTCTCGTGCAGCGCTATCAGGCAAGTCTTTTGGCGGAACTGCCGGAAGTGGACCTCTTTCTTGGTACGGAAGGAGCGGCCGATATTGCCGATTATATTGCGAGGATGGTCAGAGGCGATCGGCAGGAGCGGATCGTCTTGCCGGAAAGATTCCTCATGTCCAGCAATTCGCCTCGCATTCTCTCTACGCCGGTCTATCGAGCGTGGTTGAAAATTACCGAGGGCTGTGACAATAGATGTTCCTATTGCATGATTCCAAGTATTCGCGGTTCCTTGCGCAGCCGGACCATCGACGATCTCACCCGTGAGGCCGTGCAGCTCGAGAAAATCGGTGTCAAGGAACTCTCCCTTATTGCCCAGGACAGTACCGCTTATGGCGATGATCTCAAGGCGGGAGACAATCTTGTCCGCTTGATGGAACAGCTGCTGCGGCAAACAACTCTGCCGTGGCTGCGGCTGCTCTATCTCTATCCCAGCGGCATAAGTGATGCACTGCTGCAGTTGATGGCGGACAATCCGCGAATAGTGCCGTATCTCGATATTCCGCTGCAGCATGTCAGCGACAAAATCCTCAGGTCGATGAACCGGCGTTATACTGTAGAGCAGATTTCGACAACCATTGCTCGCATCAGAACCGTTTTACCCGATATAGCGCTACGAACCACTTTTCTTGTCGGATTTCCAGGAGAAACGGAAGACGATTTTTTAGAGATCGAAACATTTCTGCGAAAGATGCGGTTCGATCATGTCGGTGTCTTTCCTTATGCCAATGAAGAAGGCTGTCCTTCTGAAAAATTTGCTGATCAACTGCCGGAGGAGGAGAAATTACGGCGGCGTGACTGCCTGCTTGATGTCCAGTCGGAATTGTCAGCACTCATCCAGAAAAAATATATCGGCAGGGTCGAACCGGTTTTGGTCGAAGGATTAAGCAGAGAGACTGATCTGTTGCTTGAGGGAAGAACGAGGTATCAGGCGCCGGAAGTTGATGGCTGTGTCTATATCAATGCCGGCATTGCCAGTCCAGGGGATATCGTGCCTGTACGTATCACCGAGAGCCAGGTGTATGATTTGATAGGCGAGATAGTTGAACGTTAGGACCAGGAAGCCTGTTATAGAAAAAAGTGACACGCATGCACAACGCCCGGCACGGTAGGACGAGTTACCTGGCATTGTGTGCCTGATCAGAGGCCGGCGGACAAGCTTTTTCTCCGCTATTTACCGTTGTTCACTCTTTCCCGCAGTTCTTTGCCGACCTTGAAGAAGGGCAGTCTTTTCGGTTTAACCTGAATTTTTTTGCCGGTTTTTGGGTTCCTGCCTTCGTAGGAGTCATATTTTTTTATAACAAAGCTGCCAAAGCCTCGAATTTCGATACTTTCCCCTTTGGCCAGGGCCTCGGTCATCGTTTCAATAACGGTATTGGTTATTGCTGCGGCCTCACGATGAGGTACATCAATATCCTGTGCTAACGCCTCGATGAGTTCTGATTTATTCATATGTGTAACTCCTGTCTTCGGAAAGCAAATTAAGGTTTTTTTTCCACCTGTATTTGTCGAATAATCTGTGAAGAGTAGATGAGGCTCAATTCTGTGGTTGAAAGCCCGGAAAGCAATATAACATTAATAACATTAAAATTCAGTATGTTACAGGGGATGCTTGTGTGTCGGGTAAAGCTTCTGACCCCCTAACTATTTAGATTTAATCAGCTATTTGGGGATTTGTAAAGAAAATTCTATAAAAAGATCTTATTTAATTCTGGAGGGTTAAGTTGTCTATAGTCGCCGATGGCCATCCGGCCAAGAGAGAGTTTGCCGTAGGCAGTACGCTTAAGATGGAGGACAGGATGACCGATGAAGGCAAACATTTTCTTTACCTGCCGCTTCCTGCCCTCGTGGATAATAATTTGCATCAGGCAATTTTTACCCTCTTTTCCTCGGACACTAACCGCCGCCGGCGAGGTCATTTTACCTTCCAGAAAGATGCCCCGCTCAAGAAGAGTGATTTTCTCCTTTGGCGGACAGCCTTTGACCAGTGCCTCATAGGTTTTGTCGATGCCGTGACTGGGATGCTGGATTTTCTGGGCAAACTCTCCATCATTGGTGAGAATCAAGGCCCCTTCAGTGTCGAGATCCAGTCTGCCGACGGGAAAAAGGCGGGCCCGGCACGTTTTGATAAGAGAGGTGACAATCGGTCTGCCCTGGGGGTCGGAGAGGGTGGTGACATAGCCTTTTGGTTTGTTGAGCAGAAAATAGACCAGCTGTTCTCTTGCTTCCACCGGTTGGCCATCGAAGGTGACGCGGTTTTTACCGGGAAGTACCTGGGTACCCATCTCCGTGACGATCACGCCGTCCACGGCAACTCTCCCTGCGGCGATGAGCTCTTCGGCTTTGCGTCTTGAGGCAATGCCGCACTGGGCGATATATTTTTGCAGGCGAAGGGGAGTGTTCATCGCCACTCAGCAGGAATAATTTTGGTGAACTTGCTGTCCACCAGTTCTTTTGTTGCCGTGTCCACTTCAAGAATATCCGTATACCAGGGTTTCATGCGGCAATCTATGGTAATGGGCGGTTGCAGGCCGACGTGGAAACGGTTGACCGAAGCGGTGCGGGCGTGAATATCCGCCGCCGGTTCGAAACGGGTGAACATTGTCCAGAGAAAGTCCTGCATGGAAGAAGTGGCCTCATGACAATTATCGACGAGCACGATTACCGACCATTGCTCAAGTGCCTCGCTTTCACAGAGCAGCTTGGCCTGGTCGGGACTTTCGCTGTAAGGCGTTCCCTGAACGACCAGGGTACCGGGCAGAAAGACCTTTGGGTGCATACAGCCGGAGGGCAGCGTTGCGGAAAAGGTGCGTGGCAGTTCACGTTTTTTCTCTTTGCCGAGTCCCATGAGCATGGCTTTGGAGCCCTTATTGACCGAAGGTCCGGTATAATCCAAGGTGTCCTGCGAGACATTGGCAAAAACGAACAGATCCTGCTGCCACTGCACCCTTTCAAGTACATGCACCCACAATTGTCCAAAATCAGTAATATCTATATTGCCGTCGGTGATAATGAGAAATTTGGTCAGGGAAAGCTGTCCTTCACCGAGAATGCGCAGACCACAGGCAAAAGCCTCGCGCGGGTATCTGTTGGCGACTTTTGCCGCCGCCAGACAGTGAAAGCCGGTTTCTCCAAAGGTTTTCAGCTCTTGCACACCTTTCATGACCAGGGGGAAGAGGGGAGAAAGCAGATCCTGCAGGAAGTCGCCGATAAAAAAATCCTCTTGCCGCGGACGTCCAACCACCGTGGCCGGATAAATAGCTTTGTGTCGATGGTAGAGGTGACTGACTTGAAAAATTGGATAATCATGCTGCAGGGAATCATAGCCATAATGGTCGCCAAAGGGGCCTTCCGGGTGGCGCAGGTGTGGCGGCACCTGACCCTTGATGGCAAATTCGGCATTGGCCACCAGTCGATGTCCGCCTAAGGGGTCGTCGGTCATGCGCAGTTTGTCGCCGATAAGCAGCGAGGTCAGCATTAATTCCGGCAGATCCTCGGGGAGTGGGGCAATGGCTGAGAGCATAAGCGCCGGAGGGCCGCCGATATAGAGGGTCAAGGGCAGGGAGCGGTTCTGTTTCTCTGCCTCAAAATAATGATAGCCGCCGCCCTTGTGGATCTGCCAGTGTATGCCGGTGGTCACATCGTCGTGTCTCTGGATACGGTACATGCCGAGGTTATGTCCCTTGCCGTCCGGATGTTCGGTATAGACCAGCGGCAGGGTGACGAAGGGGCCGCCGTCGCTGTGCCAGGATGTCAGCATGGGCAGAGAGCTCAGTTTCGCCGGCTGTTGGAGGTTTTCCAGGACAGCGCCGTTCTTCACCGTTTTTAAACCAATTTTCAGGCCATCCAGAATAAGGCTGCGACTCTCCCAGATTTTGCCGAGAGACAGCGGCATGATCGATTCAGCCAGCCGGACAATGTCGCGGACAAATTGCTGTGGTTTATTGCCAAAGGCCAGCTCGAGCCTTTTGCTGGTACCAAAGAGATTGGTGGTGACCGGAAAGTCCGAGCCTTTTACCCGGGTGAACAACAGGGCAGGGCCACCCACGGCAATGATGCGCCGGTGAATCTCGGCGATTTCCAAAGCAGGGTCGACCTCCTCATCGATCACGAGCAGCTGCTTCTCGTTTTTTAACACGTCCAGGTAACTGCGAAGATCGTTAAGTTGCGTTATGCCCACTAGTTACTCCTTGTCATCGTGATGGTGGTGATGCCTATCGCCAAGAAAGAGGTCATGGTATTCGTTCTCGCTGAGATGGCTTCGTAACAGGTCCATAAAGTGATCGACGAATCGAATAATTTCTTCACTGGAGAGTCGCGAAGCGAGGAGTTTGGCAAAATCCTCCTGACCGCCGAGCTGGAGAAAAGTGGCCAGCGATTGTCGATCAAGTTCCTCGGTCAGGCCAAAGCATATTTTTGATGGGTCTAATTTCATTGTGTCAATATATAAGGGGTAAAGAGAGTAGTTAGGAGTGTGATTATGCGTGGTCGGGGATAATCTTCCAGCGCAAGGAACGATTCCGTGGGCCGTCAAATTCACAGAAAAAAACTTTTTGCCAGGTGCCGAGTTGCAGGCTGCCGTGGTCGATATGGATGGTCAGTGAACTGCCGGTCAGCAGGGCCATGAGATGAGAGGGGGAATTGCCTTCCGCATGCTGGTAGTTCAAGTTGCCGGGTACGATATGGAGCAGACCTTTTATCATATCTCGACAAACATCGGGGTCTGCGCCTTCATTGATGGTGAGACCGGCGGTGGTATGTGGATTAAAAAGAAAGAGTATGCCCGAAGGAATCTGCTGCCTGCTGATAAGTTTATCTAACTCGGCGGTGATGTTGATAAGCTCCATCTGGGCAGTGGTGGTGATTTTCAATGTACCGTCGGCCATGGTTTTTCCTGTCGTAGTACTCTTGCCAAGGGAAATGGGGATCTTAGTTTATTTTAAAAGTAACACTATAGGTTCTTTTTCACTGTCGGTCAATCTTTGCCGGAAAGCATCTCGCCTGGACACAATCACTTGCCCGATGGACTTGACATCGGTTCTTTTGCGAATACTATAGGTGCATTGTATGTGCCGTAACTGATGGTTAGACAGGTGTTGAAACGAAGTAAAATAACAGAACATGGGACAAAAGTGGCCAGACAGGAAGAGCAGATAAAGAATATCTGGATGCTCAGCAGGGAGTACGGAAATATTGCAGGTGCCGGCGGCGTCAAGGATGTTGCCTGCCAGTTGGCCGAGGCCCTGGCCCGTTGGAATGGCCGTTCGGTCCATGTGGTGTTGCCCCTGTATGGCTTTCTCGATGTTCAGGCTTTCGGGTTTCAACCGCTGGAGGATTTTCTGTGCCGGGATAGAATGCTCCAGCTGCCGATCGATATGCATCACCCCGACAGTTTCGTCGACGAAAATGTTTCCTATTTTTATCAAAAGATAAACAGGGTGCACGTCTATCTTGTTGCCGCTGAGCGATTCCATGACAAGTCCGATGTCTATACCTATACGGAAAAGGATGAGAGCCGGCTGCCCTGGCAGAAGAAGTCGATGGGGCATCATGATTATTTTGCCATGAATATTCTGCACCAGAAGGCGACACTTGAACTGATAATCAGCCTCGGTGAGAAACCCGATATCATGCATTGCCATGATGGACATACGGCAATACTGCCGGCACTGATTCGGGAAAATCCGGGATACCGCAGTTATTTCCGCGGCACGGGCTGTCTGGTGACCATTCACAATGCCGGTTACGGCTATCATCAGGAAATTGCCGATATTCCCTATGCCCGGTCCATTACCGGCTTGTCAAACCAGGTGATTTACACCAATCAGCTTGATCGTAAATTCGATCCGTTGCTGGTTGCCGGCCACTATGCGGTCATGAATACTGTCAGTGAAAACTATGCCAAAGAACTGCAGGAAAGCGAGAGTGATGCGCTGACCGGCTGGCTGGGGCATGAGTTAAAGAAAAGAAACGTCATTCTGGAGGGGGTGACCAACGGCATTGACCCGGACTTTTTCTCCTCCTCGATCATTGCCGGCAATGATCCCGCCCTGTTGTTTGATCCGGCAAACAGTGCCGATGATCTCCAGGGTAAACAACTCTGTAAGACAGCTTTACTGGCCGAGATTGCCGAAGGCGGTGAACTTGCCGGAGTGCAGCGCTTCGGCACCCTGCACAACCGTGTTGAGGCCCCGCTTTTTACCTTTATCGGACGTCTCAGTGAGCAGAAAGGAATTGATACGCTGATGGAGGTTCTGGAGGTCCTGCTGGAAAAAGAAATGCACCTCCAGATGCTTGTTCTCGGCAGTGGCAGTGCGGCCTTCGAGTCACGATTGATTGCTCTGTGTGCGGATAAACGTTTACGTGGTCGGATGTGCTTTTTGCAAGGCTTCAACCCGGAACTGGCCAATAGGATTTATGCCGCCGGGGATTTTTTTATTGTGCCGTCAAAATACGAGCCCTGTGGTTTGACTGATTTTATCGCCCAGCTTTTTGGTAATATTCCAGTTGTCCACCATGTCGGCGGTTTAGTGAAGATAAGAGATGGTCTCACGGGCATCGCCTATCAGGGAGACACTCCTGACGACCTGCTGCACGCCCTGCAAAGGGCCCTGGCGCTGTTTGCCGATGGCCCGGCCAGGCGCAGGATGCAGCAACAGGCGGTTGATGAGATCCGGCAACATTACACCTGGTCAAAAGTCATGCGAAAATATCTGGAATTGTACCGGGAAGCGAGAAAGACGCAGATCTGCCGGTAAACCCGGAGGCCATTCTCGGGCAAACTCCTCAACATAGCCCTTTGCAATAAGAAACGATATAAGCACAAGAGGTATACATCAAGAAAATGTAAGGATCGGTTGGCTGCCGCAAGGGAATCCGGCCGGAGAAAACGCTCTCATTCGCACCGGCGAAGAGACAAAACAGATAACAGGAGATGAACTATGACGATAAAAATAGGTATTAATGGTTTTGGTCGGATCGGCAGAAATATTTTTCGGGCGTTAAGTAAAGATAAAGCCTTTGCTGATGTTGAGGTTGTCGCCATTAATGACTTGGCTGATAATGCAATGCTGGCCCATCTCTTGAAGTATGATTCCGTGATGGGCATCTATGAAAAAGATGTGACGAGTAATGAAACAGGCATCGTGGTCGATGGCCGGGAAGTTGCTATCTCTAATCATCGAAATCCGGCTGATATTCCCTGGGGCGCTCTGGGTGTTGAATACGTTGCGGAATGTACCGGCATTTTTCGCGATAGCGAGTCCGCCCAGGGCCATCTCGATGGCGGTGCCGCCAAGGTTGTTATTTCCGCCCCGGCGAAAGGCAATGTGAAAACCTTTGTCATGGGCGTTAATGAGGATGAGTATGACGCGACAATCCACCACGTTGTCTCCAATGCGTCGTGTACCACCAACTGCCTGGCCCCCTTTGCCAAGGTGATTCTCGATAAATTTGGTATCAAGCGCGGTCTTATGACCACCATTCACGCGTATACCGGAGACCAGCGACTGCTTGATTTTCCCCATTCCGATCCACGTCGGGCGAGGGCTGCGGCCATGTCGATGATTCCCACAAAAACCGGCGCCGCCGCCGCTGTTTCTTTGGTTATCCCGGAGTTGAAGGGGAAATTCGACGGTCTTGCCGTTCGGGTGCCGACCCCAACGGTTTCCATGGTTGATGCGGTCATGGAAGTGGAAAAAGAAACCACCGTCGATGAGGTCAATCAGGCCCTGAAAGAAGCGGCCAACAGATATCTCGGCTATACCGATTTACCACTTGTCTCCATCGATTTCCAGGGTGATCCCCGTTCCTCGGTCATTGATGCCCAGTCGACCAAGGTTATCGGCACGACGGTAAAAGTGATGAGCTGGTATGATAACGAATGGGGGTATTCCAACAGGATGATTGATCTTATTCTGCACATGGAGGCTAATAAGGCCATCTGACGCAGCGCTTTGCTTTATCATGGACAGGCAGATTCGGTGTCTGTCGGCGTTTACAAAAAAAAGCGTCTTTGGAGTTGTTTTCAAAGGCGTTTTTTTTTAACCCTTGCCATGGCCGGCAGGTATTCATTATACTTGAACGTTGGCCTATAAATAAAAAATGTAACTGCTTAGCGGATAAACGACAGGTTTCTAGTTGGTAAACGCAGAGGCAAAACCGATCGTTGTCAATACCGGAAAAAGTCGAAAGAGACGGATATGGAAAAAAAAATGAGCAGTACTGCAATTGACTCCGATGCGCTAAAGGCAAATTTGCTGGAGACTGCTGGACCTGTTGACATTGAGCAGGAGCTTCTTGTTCTGCTTGAGGTCGTCGACCAATTCAAGGGATTGCACGCAACACTGGAAAAATTACTTTATGAGGTCTGTCACCCTTTTCGAAATTGGAAAATTATTCTGCCGCAGTTGCGCAGTTTCGTTCTGAAAAACTTCAATCACTATAGGACCCATGACAAAGGGCCGGAAGCTTTCCGGCTTTTTTCTCGCCTTTTCATGGAGGCCCTGAAAGATACCAAGCGCGATGCCGCGCTTCTTTCCCAGGCCGTCGGGGCAATAATGGTCTGGCTCGATAAGCTGGTTCATGCCTTGAGCCGCGAAGAGCTACAGCGGTTTGCCCCGGAGTTACATGCGGTCTTCGAGCAGCTTACGGCACTTGACACGACTGATCGGATAATCATGATCCAGATTGTCCACGGTCAGCACCCGTTAAATAAAATTGTCAAACAGCTGCTGGAGATAACCGACCAAGACGAGAAGCATTTTGATTTTCTCCCTGCGGCCAGGCTGTTACGGACTATTCTCAACCGCTGCTATGATTATTGGCTGCATGAAGATGACCCCCTCACCTGGTTTCTCGACCGCTGCGCCATTCCGGTGACCGATTTTCATTCATCCCAGCTGTTCCGTACCATCTCCCACGAAGTACTACAGGAACACCTGGCCTTGCTGCAGGCACTGCCTCTGGAACAAGAACCGATGGGGAGCTTGCAGAGAATGCTTGAATTGCCGGACCATATCGATATTGTCAAATATTATCGGGACATGCCGAATAAACTCGTCGAGGCGGAAGAAGTCTTCCTGCAGCTGGAACAGAAAGGCAGGACCTTTTTACATTATTTTAACGAGAACAGGAAGTTACTGTTTTTGTTTAAGATTATGGATACCAAGGGCTTATACCTTATCCATGAGGAAACGCTGCGGGAGATTAACCGCAGTCTGGTGCAGCTGATCAGAGAACAGAGTTTCGAGGAGATAGAAGAGTTTCTGCTGACTACTTTTGAGCTGCTCAAGGCCAACGTCCGCAAATATCCGCATACCTCGCTGCAATGTATCCAAGTCCTTGGCGCCGAGGTCTTTGATCGTGGCAACAGTCGGATGGTCGAGGCATTTCTCTGGGGGGTGGTGCGTTTTGGTTTTCAACATGCCAGTGTTGTCGGTGTCGATGAAAACTGGCAGCCCCTGGCCAACCCCGCCCATCTGGCTAATATCAGAGTATGGCTACACCTGATAATGCGTGAACCCAAATGGTGTTCGACGCTTTTTTCCGCCCTGATCATTCATTTGAAACTCTCTGGAACCTGTATCAAAGATACCGATCTGTTCCAGCGGGATATTACTCAGTTACTCAACCATCCGATCGAGCCGATCTATAACCTGACGAAACAGTTCGCTAAGCTGATGCCGGTTTTCTTTAATGAAATCGGATCGGAAGGTGAATTGCGTGATGTGTCCACGGAACTTGACGAAATCCATAAGCGAAAAGATGTCTTGATTCATTTCTTGCGCAAGCAGGGGCATGTGGAGAGCTCGAACCTTATCGTTGATTTTATCCAGGCAATTATTCTCTTCTGGAAAACGCGGGACAAGATGTTGCTCATTCCCTATATCCCCGAGGATGTCTACAGCCAGGTGCAGACGCAGGGCGAGTATATTGATGATCAGTTTGTCCTCAGTCAGAGGTTCTGGCAGGAGATGGGCATTGATCGGGTTGAAGGTATCCTGTTGCAGAACAATGCCCGGATTACCGCTTTTCTCGATAGCCAGACAGATTTGCCTGCCCATGAGGTGAGGCGATTTGCCTTGCTGCTTCGGATGTATAAGCTCCTGCATAAAAAATATAATCTGGGCTTTCTGCAGTTGCATTCGGAAATCAGCCGGGCGGTCCATGATGGCTTTCCGGAGATGGAACTCCTGCTCTCCGGTCTTGACGAGTCCGACACCGAGACGTGTCTTGAGGCCTTGCTTACCGCCCTGGAAGGGCTGCAGGAGATAATCCTGTCGGAAGAAACCTTTGAAGCTCAGGAAGACATTTATTATAAACGCCACATAGCCGTTGATATCCCGTCCGTTTACGGCAGGTACAAGGAACGCAAATTTGACGCCCTCAGTCTCACCTTTCGTCTGGAGAATCTGGCCAACCTCTATCTGGAGAAGTTGCCGGAAACGGTCAATCTGTCCATTATCACCCAGGCCACTTTTTATAATATCGTTCGCTGTATCAAACTTTTCCTGCGGGCCCTTGTCATCGACGGCATCACCTCCCGGCGGCTTTTTACTTATCTGGCGCTGCTGGAAAATTCCCTCAAGGTGAGGCGTTTTTCCTACACGCAGTATCTGGATATTTTCCGCGGCATGTCCGAGGGCGTCAAAGACATAATTTATGCCTTTTATACGAACATTCATCAGAACAATCTGTCGATTATCATCCCGCAGATCGGCCGGGAAAATATCCTTGATAAGTTCAGCAATCTCTACGACGAAGCGGAAACCGGCACCACGGTGCAGAGGTTGTCCGAGGTTTTTCTGCGCGAACTCATCTCTTCCACCTTCGGCCTGCAGCATCTGGATAATTTTATTCTGCGTATCCTGCAGACCCTGGAAAACCAGAAAGACCTGCTCGATCAGGAAAAGCTCGATCTGTTGATGACCTATAACCCGGAACGGGCATTGTCCCTGTTGCATAAACCGAATCCTTTTACCAACAATCTTATTCATCTGGGCAATAAAGGATATAACCTGGCCACACTGACCAGAGACGGCAAGAGGGTCCCACCGGCCTTTGTCATCACCACCGAAATTTTTCGCTGCCGGGATATCGTTTTTGGCTATACCAAAACCCGGGAAGAATTCATGCAGAAAGTACGCCACTCCCTCACCGAGATCGAACTGCTGACCGGTAAGACTTTTGGTTCCTCGGAATCGCCCCTGCTGTTGTCGGTACGAAGTGGTGGAGCTATTTCCATGCCGGGGATGATGGCAACTGTGCACAATGTTGGTTTTAACGAAGAAATGATCAACGAGTTCATTGCCAATAATGGCAATGCCTATCTTGCCTGGGACAATTATCGACGATTTTTACAGTCGTGGGCGATGATATCCGGCATCGGCCGGGAAGATTTTCAGACGCTGATGAACAACGCCAAGGCCAAATATAATGTCACCTTGAAGCGACATTTCTCATCGGAACAAATGAAGGAACTGGCTCTCTCCTACCAGCGTCTGATCAGACTGCGGGGGCACGGTATTCCTGATGATCCATGGCTGCAGTTGATGAATGCTATCCAGCTGGTACTTGATTCCTGGGAAACCCAGAAGGCCATTGAATATCGAAAAATCATGGATGTGTCCGACTCCTGGGGAACGGCGGTGATTGTCCAGGCGATGGTGTTCGGCAACAAGAGCGGCAATGCCGGGGCCGGCGTCGTCTTTACCGCGCATCCCTACCGCAAGGTGCAGCGAGTGGCGCTCTGGGGGGATTACGCCTATGGCGATCAGGGGGAAGATATCGTTTCCGGTCTGGTTTCCAGCTGCGCCGTTTCCATCGAGCAGGCCAAACTTGATGGCCGACCAGTGGACGAGACGATGGAGGTGCGCTTTCCAAAAATCTACACCAAATTGCTGGAAATTTCCCGGGAGCTTGTTTATGACAAACGGTGGAATCCCCAGGAGATCGAGTTTACCTTCGAGGGACCGGAGCCCGATGAGCTCTTCCTCCTGCAGACGCGGGATATGATCACCATCAAGAAAAAAGAACATCTCAATGTCTTTGTTGAAAGTGCGGCGCTGGCAACCGCTCATCTCGGTAAGGGAGTCGGTGTCTCGGGTTCGGCACTGTCCGGCAGGGCGGTTTTTACCGAGGAAAATATCCGTGAACTGAGAAAGAGTGATCCCGGTACGCCGCTCATCCTTATCCGGCAAGACACGGTGCCGGAAGATATAAAAGTGGTCAGTGAGGCCGACGGCCTTCTTACCTCTCGTGGTGGGCAAACCTCCCATGCCTCGGTTGTCGCCGTCCGGCTTGAGAAGACCTGTGTCGTCGGATGCGGCAGTTTGAAGGTGTACGAAGCGGAACAGTATTGTGAAATTGCCGAAGTACGTATTGGTTTTGGTGATCCGGTGTCGATCGATGGACGAAACGGCCAGGTCTTAAACGGCATGCATGCCATTGTTGAAGAGTATCATATTCTGCCGATATAGAATGGAGCAAGAGCTGTTCGATAGAGATTTTTTTTAATGCGTTTCCGGCGCTGGAAAGTACAATAGGCTGAGAAAAGAAGGTAGTAGAACAAGACAGTAAAACACAGTCACACATCAATGATTCTTATAAAGTAAAAGACCAAGCGTCGGAGTGCGTGTCGGAAAACACCACCCGGTACCTTGAGATGAAAAGGTTCCATGGAACCAGACAGGGGGAATATATGGCGGAAAAAAAATATAAAAAAGGGCCAAAGTTGTTTTCACTGGCCAGAAAGAGAGCGCTTGTCCTTGGTATTCCACAGGAAAAGGGAGTGAAGCTTGCGGAGCTTATTTGCAGAATTCAGGAAAAAGAAGGTAACACGCCCTGTTTTCGCCAAAGAGAGCGCTGTCAACAA
Organism: uncultured Desulfopila sp.; assembly: GCA_964412665.1. Lineage (GTDB taxonomy): Bacteria > Desulfobacterota > Desulfobulbia > Desulfobulbales > Desulfocapsaceae > Desulforhopalus_A. The sequence goes on along the minus strand of CAYPPR010000027.1, from coordinate 13,156 downwards.
ATCACTTGTTGCTGGCAGGCCTCCTGCGGTGCGATCATGGAAGACAAATAGCGCGATCAGGCGAGCGGCGACCATGAGCGGGACAAGTAGCGTACAGGCAAACAGTTACTGCCGATCTTCCGGAAGGCCGAGCTTTTTCAAAATAAATCCCAGGGGACAGAATTTGGAAAATCCAAACTGAAAAAGGTTGAGGCCGACAAAAGCGGTAAAAAAGAGCCAGTAGCTGCTGTGAAAAATCGGGCTCGCCTCAACCCCCAGGGAGAGGCTGAGAAGAATAAAAAATCCGGCTATAACATGTATCCAATCTGCAATGATCATGGCTGTGTGTCTCACTTCCTGTTCCTAGAAATTTGGACAAAAGAGAACCCGCATCTTCTGGATAAGTTCCAGGATACGTTTGTCGGTAATTTTGTTGAAAATGAAATTGGCATCTTTGCGGAAATCAATGATCCCCTGACCGCGCAGGATATTCAAATGCTGTGAAACGTTGGCATTGGTGGTCTTGACCTGCTCCCTGATCTCGCCCACTGAAAGTTCCTTGTCCTGGAGCAAACAGAGGATTTTTAAGCGTATGGGATGGGACATTGATTTGAGCAACTTTGACATTGCCTCTATTTGTTCGTCTTGCATCTGTGCTCCCTGTGGAAGTATTTCATTTTATAGTTTAATAGTTGCGCCGATTTTGTAAAGGTATTTCCCGTTACGGCATATTTATTTTTTAGTACCGGCTTGTTTTCTGTTTTCCGGGGGTAGTGGAGAATCAGGTTACTGTCTGAGAAGGAACCTTCCCAAACATTACAACAATACCGCCCTAGACAGTGGTCATGCAATATATTTTTTTGCACCGATGCAAGGATACACTTGAATCTCATAGGAGAAACGAGTTTATTGGAAAAGATTGAATGAACAGGTGATTTTTATAGGGAGAGAATTATGAAAAAGAGGTTGCTGACTGCGCAAAATGTCTGTCTGCAGATCATTGATGTGCAACAGAGTCTTATGGCGAAGATCAACGAAGCGGAAAAGGTCATCGCTACCATAGAACTAATGATTCGCTGTGCCGAAGTTCTTGGCTTGCCGATTGTCGCCAACACCCAGTATAAAAAAGGGTTAGGGGCCTATGTCACGGAGGTCGAAGCGCTGCTTGAAGATATTCCACAAATCGATAAAACGGAGTTCAATGCCGTTGACAACAGTGAAACGGCGTCGTTTCTTGATGGTCTGCCCAGTGAGGTGGACACCATTATCCTCGTCGGTGTCGAGACGCATATTTGTATCTACCAGACAGCTATGGGGCTGCTCGCTAAAGGCCTGAATGTCTATGTTGTTACCGATGGAGTGTCGTCGAGAAAGAGGGATGATCATCAGGTTGGTCTCTTGAGACTGCAGAGTATGGGGGTCTGTCTCGGTTCCTTGGAAATGTTGGTTTATGAGTTGCTTGGTAAGGCCGGAACCCCAGCATTCAAGAAAATACTGCCATTTGTTATTGCCCGGGATAAGTAAGTCTGGAATCCTAAGCTGGAGTCGACACATAACCGTCACATCAAACAGATGTGATCTGCAAAATATTCAAATAAAATGTGCCATCGGAACGTTATGAAAGGAAATGAAATTCGCAGCAGATTCTTAAATTATTTTAAAGATCAGGGTCACACTGTCGTCGACAGTTCTTCACTCGTGCCCAAGGATGATCCCACCCTTCTTTTTGTCAATGCGGGAATGGTACAGTTCAAAACTGTTTTCATGGGTGAGGAAAAAAGAGACTATCTCAGGGCCGTTACCAGTCAGCGTTGCGTCAGGGCGGGCGGGAAGCACAATGATCTTGAAAATGTCGGCTATACGGCCAGACACCATACATTTTTTGAAATGCTTGGGAATTTCTCTTTTGGCGACTATTTCAAAGAAGACGCCATACGTTACGCATGGGATTTTCTGACGGTTCAGCTTGGCTTGAATCCGGACGACCTCTGGGTTTCGATCTTTGACGATGATGATGAAGCCCAGGAGCTCTGGGAGAAGGTAGAGGATCTGCCCAAGGGACGAATCGTCAGAATGGGTGAAAAAGATAATTTCTGGGCCATGGGCGATACCGGGCCATGTGGACCTTGTTCCGAAATTCATATAGATCAGGGTCCGGCTGCGGGATGCGGCCGAGCGGACTGTGCTTTAGGCTGTGACTGCGACAGGTTTCTCGAGCTTTGGAACCTGGTGTTTATGCAGTTCAATCGTTCCGAGGACGGTACCCTGACCCCCCTGCCCAAACCCAGCATCGATACCGGCATGGGACTTGAGCGGGTAGCTGCGGTTCTGCAGGGAAAATTCAACAATTACGACTCAGATCTGTTTACGCCGATTATTGCTACCATCGAAAAGCTCTCCGGTAAAAAATACCGTGCCGATACTCAGGACGACACGGCGATGCGGGTCATCGCCGATCACGCCCGTGCGACGACTTTCCTTGTTGCGGACGGCGTACTGCCGTCCAACGAGGGGCGCGGTTATGTTCTGCGCAGAATCATGCGCCGAGCAGTTCGTTACGGCAAGTATCTTGGTCTGGAAAAATCCTTTATGGAAGAGGTTACAACGGCGGTCGTCCATGAAATGATCGCCGCCTATCCACATCTGGCCGATGCGACATCTCTGCTGGCCAAGGTCGTCAACAATGAAGAAGAACGATTCCGGGAGACCCTGGCAAATGGTCTGGCCTTGCTCGATGAAGAGATTTCCCAACTCGCTCGAGAAAAAATGGCGACCATTCCTGGCAGTTTTATCTTTAAACTTTATGACACCTTCGGCTTTCCCTTTGATATCGTACGAGATATTGCGCTAGAGAGGGGCTTGGGTTTTGATGAGGCCGGCTTTATCGGCGAGATGGAGAACCAGCGGCGGAAATCGAGGCATTCGCGCAAAGGTGAAGGGGTACGGCTGCTTGGCGAGGGTGTGAAAAGCCTCGCGGCTGAAGGCCGGAAAACAGAATTCGTCGGTTACCATGAGGCAACCGTGCGCACCAGAGTCGCCGGTCTGCTGAATATGGCCGGGGAGCGAGTCAACGTTCTTTGCGCAGGCGAGTGCGGCCAATTATTTGTCTGGAAAACGCCTTTTTATGCGGAGTCAGGCGGGCAGGTCGGGGATAGCGGAGAAGTACTCTGGACTGACGGTCGGGCGAAAGTGAGTGCCACATCGGTTGAGGGAGAGAAGATAATCCTGCATACGATTGAAATAGAAGAAGGGGAGTTGACCGAAGAGGGCGAGGTGACTTTATCCGTGGCAAGTGATCGGCGTCAGGCGGTTGCCGCGCATCATTCGTCGACACATCTTCTGCAGGCGGCATTGCGGCAGGTTCTCGGCGATCATGTCAAGCAGGCGGGGTCTTTGGTCGGTCCGGATCGACTGCGTTTTGACTTTACCCATTTCTCACCGCTGACACCCGAGGAAATTGAAGCTGTCGAATATTTGGTGAACGAGAAAATATGGCGGAATTCCCCGGTTTCAACGCAACTGCTCACCAAGGAAGATGCCCTGAAAGGTGGCGCCACCGCCCTGTTTGGTGAAAAGTACGAAGAGACCGTTCGCGTCGTGTCCATGGCCGATTTCAGTAAAGAGTTGTGCGGCGGGACCCATGTCCAGGCTACGGGAGAGATCGGTGTCTTCAAAATTCAGTCCGAAGGTGGTATCGCTTCCGGCGTGAGACGAATAGAGGCCGTTGCCGGACGAGTTGCCTTTGCCGAGATACAATCGGTATATCGACGGGAGCGTCAACTCGGTAGCCTGCTGAACACCGGGAGTCCTGCGGAAATTGTCGGTAAAGTGGAAGGCCTTATAAAAACCCTGAAGTCCACGGAAAAACAGGTGGCTGATTTATCCAGACAACTGGCAAGTTCCGATCTGGACACTGTCTTCGATAATGCGGTGATTATAGACGGCATCCAGGTTATCAGCGCTCAGATACCTCTCGATAGTCCGCAGACGCTTCGAGAGGTCGGCGATAAAGTGCGGGAGAATCTGGCCTCCGGCATCGCCGTACTTGGTGGCACCATTAACGGCAAAGCAGCTCTTCTGGCCATTGTCAGCGGTGATTTAACCGCCAGGATCAAGGCGGGAGATCTCGTCAATAAAGTCGCCAAAATAGTCGGCGGGAAAGGTGGTGGGCGGCCGGATATGGCCCAGGCCGGCGGCCCAATGGTTGACAAGATAAACGAGGCGATAAAATCGGTACCTGGGGCGGTGAAAAATTTATTGACGTCGAAAAAAATATAACTGCCTTGTTTGAAATTCCAGCAAAAAATTAATGCTGTGTATGATGAAAACATGTCCTTTTTGTCGCGATGAGCCTTTCAACTTGACAGAGGAAGAAAAGTATAAATTAGTTGACATCGCGCCATATTTACAGTAAGAATTTTTTCCTGGAGTGAATGGTCGTTCATTTTATTTTTGGCAGTTTAAGTGCCCGGAAAAGTAAATCGTGCAGGCACGTATTTCCCTTTGTCGGGCAGAGACCATAGTTTTACTGATACACCTGACTGGCGGTCATCATCCATTACCGCAATGGATGTTAATTTTTTTTTCGTTATCTTAGTTAAGCAGGAGCTACTAACATGATTACGACAGATATCACTTTGTTTATTCAGGTTGTTAACATGATTGTACTCATGTTTCTCCTCAACGGGGTCCTCTACAAGCCTATACGGAAGATTCTGCGGGAGAGATCTGGGAAATTACTCGGAATGCAAGAAGAAATCTTGAAATTCGAGAAAAATGCCAAGCTTCGGCAGGATGAAGTCGATGCAAAGATGGCGCAGGCTTCCGGCAGGGCAAAAGCTGCTTTGGATGCAGCGCGGGCTGAAGCACAAACAGCCGGTGATGAGAAGCTCGCGGCAATCAAGGCGGAGGCTGAGGCGGCAAAGGAGTCGAAACTTGCCGAACTCAAGGCCCAAATCGGGAGTGCACGAACCACATTGCATGCAGATCTGTCTGGGTTTGCAACCGATATGGCCAGTAAAATTCTGGGGAGGAGTCTTTGAAAATGAATAGAGTGAAACATATTGCAAGGTTGGCAAGCCTGCTGACAGTAACACTTTGGTTCGCCCTCTCCTGCGGCATGGCCTTCGCATCAGAACCGGCTGCGCAGGCACCGACCGGGGATCATGCGGTGGCGGCGGACAACGGCCACGGTGCTGAAGCCGGTGCGCATGCTGTGTCGAACAGTCTGTCGGCAGCCAAGGTAAAAGATCTCGGCTGGCGGGTTGTCAACTTCATTGCCCTGATGATTATCCTGGTCAAATTTGGCGCCAAACCCATCGGTGCCGGTCTCTCTTCGCGTCGCAAGAAAATAAAAGATGAGATTGAGACGCTGGAGTTGAAACGGGTTGAGGCGGAAAACTCTTACAATGCATTTCAGGCGAAACTCTCAACGGTAGAATCCGAAATAGATAAGGTCGTTGAACGGGCAATCGCTCAAGCGGAAATCGAGAAGGCAAAAATTCTCGAAAAGGCCGAACAGGGCGCCGCCGATTTAATGCGATCGGCGGAAATGGCCGTACAGAATCAAGTAACCGAAGCCCGCCGGACCCTGAAAAATGAAGTCGCCGAGCAGGCCGCCGTTCTTGCCGAAGAGATCATTGTGAAGAATCTCACTGTAGATGACCAGGTGAAGATCATTGAAACTTATTTAGATAAAGTGGGGGCCGTACAGTGAAACAGACAATCCTCGCAAAAAGATACGCCAAGGCAATTTTTACCGTAGGCCTGGAACAGAAAAAATACGAAAAGTATAATGATGTTCTCCAGGGTCTTGCGGGTTTGTATTCAACGCATCCGGAGGTCATTGACGCTCTGACGAATCCCCTCTACCCAATGGATGTTAAAGAAAAAGTGATGAAGGGAATCGTTGCATCTATGAAAGTTGATAAGATCATGGGCAACTTTCTGAATCTTTTAGTACAAAAAAAACGTGCCGTAATATTGCCGGAAATAGCCGCTGCCTATAAGACCATGGTTGATGAGGCAAAAAACATCAGTCATGGCAATGTTATTTCAGCAATCGAACTGAGTGATCAGTTAAAAGGAAATGTGCAGAAAATTTTAGAAAAGTTAACTGGCAAGAAAGTTGAACTCACAACCAGTGTCGATCCAACTATTATCGGCGGCATTATTGCCCAGGTTGGGGATCTGGTTTTGGACGGGAGTATAAAAACCCAGCTTGCAGGTTTAAAAGATTCCATTAAGGGGAGAGAATAGATGCAGATTAAAGCCGCAGAAATTAGTCAGATTATCAAAGAACAGATTGGGGCCTACGAGACCAGTGTAGATCTGAACGAGACTGGTACCGTTATCTCCGTGGGCGATGGTATTGCCCGTGTCTATGGCGTACAGAATTGTATGGCCATGGAGCTGTTGGAATTTCCTGGTGGAATCATGGGCCTGGCCCTGAACCTTGAAGCGGATAACGTTGGTTGTGCTGTTCTTGGTAACGTAACCAATATCAAAGAAGGCGATATCGTCAAGCGAACTGGAAAAATAGCCGAGGTACCTGTCGGACCCGCTATGTCAGGCCGGGTTGTTGATGGTATCGGGGCACCGATTGATGGGCTTGGGCCTATTAACTCCGAGTTCTCCTCGAAAATCGAAGTACTTGCACCTGGTGTTATCGCCAGAAAAGGTGTGCACGAGCCATGTTATACCGGTGCCAAGGCTGTTGACGCCATGACACCTGTCGGCAGAGGACAGCGTGAACTGGTTATCGGCGATCGTCAGATCGGCAAAACCGCACTCTGTGTTGACGCCATTATCGCTCAGAAAAATACCGACGTGCATTGTATTTATGTTGCGGTTGGGCAAAAGAAATCAACCGTTGCCCTGGTGGTCGAGGCTCTCAGAAAGCATGGCGCCATGGAGTACACCACCGTCGTTTCCGCCTGTGCGTCCGATCCGGCACCAATGCAGTACATTGCCCCGTTTGCCGGCTGCTCCATGGGGGAATACTACCGCGATAACGGCATGCATGCCCTGATCATCTATGATGATCTCTCCAAGCAGGCTGTCGCCTACCGCGAACTCTCCCTGCTGCTCAGACGCCCACCGGGCCGTGAGGCATATCCCGGTGATATTTTCTTTAACCACTCCCGTCTGCTCGAACGTTCTTCCAAGGTCAATGATGAACTCGGCGCCGGGTCACTGACCGCACTCCCGATCATCGAGACCCAGGCCGGTGACGTTTCCGCCTTCATCCCGACCAACGTTATCTCCATTACCGATGGCCAGGTGTACCTCGAGCCCAACCTGTTCTTCTCCGGCGTGCGACCGGCAATCAACGTTGGTCTCTCCGTTTCGCGTGTTGGTGGTTCCGCCCAGGTGAAAGCCATGAAGCAGGTCGCCGGTACCCTTCGACTTGATCTGGCGCAGTATCGTGAGCTCGCTGCCTTTGCCGCTTTTGGTTCAGATCTTGATGCCGGTACCCAGGCCAAACTGACCCGTGGGGAACGACTCGTTGAAATCCTCAAGCAGCCGCAGTACCAACCGTTGCCGATGGAAAAGCAGGTCACTATTCTCTATTCAGGTTCCAACGGTTATCTTGATAAACTCCCTGTCGATACCTTGGCTGATTACGAAAAAGAGCTGTACAACTATATTGAATCCAACGAGCCGAGCATTTTTACCGATTTGGTTGAAGAGAAGCAGTTTACCGACGCAATCAAGGAGAAACTGAACAAGGTACTGACCAGCTTTGGTGATACTTTCAAGGCGACTAAAGGTCTTAACTAAGCACGCAAAGGTCAAAATATGGCGACTCTCAAGGAAGTAAAAACCAAGATCTCGGGCGTGAAGAAGACGGCGCAGATCACCAAAGCCATGAATATGGTGGCTGCGGCGAGACTGCGCGGCGCCCAGGAAAAAATGGAGGACTTCAGGCCTTACACGTCAAAATTCAATGATGCGATGTCCAATCTGTCCGGAGGTGCAAACACCAACGCATTCCCGCTGATGGAAAACCGTGACGTTAAAACGGTGGAATTGGTTATTGTCACCTCTGATCGTGGACTGTGTGGATCCTTTAATGCCAATATCATCAAACTTGCTTTAAAGAAGATAGACGAATACGAGGCCGCAGGTAAAAAAGTGTCTTTGGTTTGCGTCGGCAAAAAAGGGTATCAAATCTTAAGAAAGAGCGGCAAAGTCAGAAAAGGCTATACTGAAATCATGGGCAATTTCCAGATGTTTAATGCCAGGGAAATTGCCACCGACTTGGCCGAAAACTTTTTGAACGGCACCACCGATAAAGTAGAAATTCTGTTCAATGAATTTATATCGGTTGCTCGCCAGATTCCGACAGTAGGTTTGTTTCTGCCCGTTCAACCCGTCGAGCCCGAGGAAGGTATGGCGAAGAAAATCTCCGGTGATTACATCTATGAGCCTTCGAGTGAAGAAATCATGGATGTCCTCCAGCCGCTGTACCTCAACGTTCTCATATATCATGCCATGCTGGAAGTGGGGGCGGGTGAACATGCCGCGCGCATGACGGCAATGGATAATGCGACCAATGCATGTAAGGATATCGTCAAGAACCTGACCGTCATTTACAACAAGGCTCGACAGGCTGCGGTAACAAGTGAGCTGATGGACATCGTTGGCGGAGCAGAAGCCCTGAAATAATAATTTATCATACTGATAATCAAAGACTTTAGAGGAGGGGTAAAGCCCAATGAGTGAGCAAAAAGTAGGAAAAATCACACAGGTTATCGGCCCTGTAGTAGACGTTGAGTTTGAGCCCGGCAAACTGCCTTCCATCATGAATGCCTGTTTTGTCACCAATCCCGGCATTAACGATACTGAAGACAATCTGGTCATCGAAGTGGCTCAGCACCTTGGCGACAATGCCTGTCGATGTATCGCCATGGATCAGACCGATGGTCTTGTTCGCGGCATGCCGGTGAGAGATAGCGGCTTACCGATCACCATTCCAGTTGGTCCCGCGTCACTTGGTCGGATTATGAATGTCGTCGGCCGGCCGGTTGATGGCCTGGGGCCGATTACATCGGATAAATCGCTGCCGATTCACCGCGAGGCCCCCGCCTTTACCGACCTGGATACCGAGGTGCGTGTTCTTGCCACCGGCATCAAGGTTATCGATCTGCTTGTACCTTTCCCGATTGGTGGCAAGATGGGCTTGTTCGGCGGTGCCGGTTGCGGTAAGACCGTTATCATGATGGAAATGGTCAACAATATCGCCCAGCATCATGGCGGTATCTCTGTTTTCTGTGGTGTTGGTGAGCGTACCCGTGAGGGCAACGACCTGTACCACGAGATGAAAGATTCCGGTGTTCTGCCCAAAGCCGCCCTGGTGTACGGTCAGATGACCGAACCTCCCGGAGCCCGTGCCCGTGTTGCCCTGACTGGAGTCACTGCAGCAGAATATTTCCGTGACGAAGAGGGCCAGGACGTGCTGCTCTTTATTGATAACATCTTTCGTTTTACCCAGGCCGGCTCCGAAGTTTCCGCTCTTCTCGGCCGTATCCCTTCTGCTGTTGGCTATCAGCCGACACTGGCAACGGACCTCGGTGCCCTGCAGGAACGCATTACGTCAACGAATAAGGGATCCATCACCGCGGTACAGTGTGTTTACGTCCCTGCGGATGACTTGACGGATCCTGCACCGGCAACCACCTTTGCTCACCTTGATGGAACGGTTGTTCTTTCGCGGCAGATTTCCGAGCTGGGTATTTATCCGGCTGTTGATCCACTTGACTCTACTTCCAGGATTCTTGATCCCAATGTTATCGGGGAAGAACATTACCAGGTAGCTCGTGGTGTTCAGGTATCTCTGCAGAAATACAAAGATCTACAAGATATTATTGCCATTCTTGGTATGGATGAACTCTCTGAGGAAGATCAGATGCTGGTCTCCCGGGCCAGAAAAATTCAGCGATACCTCTCTCAGCCATTTACCGTTGCTGAGGTTTTCACCGGTATGCCGGGCAAGTTTGTCAAGGTTGCCGATACTGTCCAAGGATTTAAAGAGATTCTCGAAGGCAAGCACGACGATCTGAATGAGAACTCTTTTTATATGGTTGGATCTATAGACGAGGCAGTAGCCAAAGATGCTAAGTCAAAAGCATAAGGCCGGTTCAAGTCAACGATCCAAATAATTTAATTTGCTCAAGAGGACAATTCGATGGGACAACAGATCAGACTTGAAGTCGTTACTCCAAGTGGCGCCAAAGTTAACGAGGATGTAGATATCGTTAATGCGCCGGGTTTTGGTGGTGATTTCGGTGTACTTGCTAACCACGCCCCCTTTCTGTCGACAATCAAAATTGGTACTCTGACCTATGAGAACGGCAAAAAAAGAGAATCCCTCATGGTAAGTGGGGGATTTTGTGAGGTCTCAAACAATAAGATCACCTTTCTCGTTGAGAGTGCCGAAGTCGGCAGTGAAATTGATGTTGAAAGGGCAATGCGAGCAAAAGAGAGAGCTGAAAAGCGACTTGCTCAGGCTGCTCAACAGGCAGAAAATTTCAATCGCAGTAGAGCGGAAATAGCTCTGCAGCGCGCAGTCGCCCGTTTGCGAGTGGCTAAGCGTTAGCAGGGATTACACAGCAGTAAAAAGTATAAAAAAAAGGGCCGCTCTCTGTAGAGAGCGGCCCTTTTTTTATTGTAAATCATCCATGGAAAGTTGTGCGGTCGTATCGCTGACATATGCACGTATTCCGGAGGCTATTTCCTGGGTGAGCATGTGGACAAAACCAGCATCCTGCAAATTTCGAAGGTCTTTTTCATTGCTGATAAAAGCAATTTCAATCAAGATTGCCGGCATTTCCGCGCCGATCAAAACATAAAAGGGCGCCTGTTTGACGCCAAGATTTTTGATATCGGCAAAGCCATTGTTCTTGGCTTTGCTGAGAATAGAATTGTGCACCTGCTGCGCCAGCCGGGACGATTCACTGATCTTCGAATTTTTCATTATATCAGAGAGAATATCCTGCAGATCGCTCATCTGATGCGTCGACGTGGCATTCTCTCTGGCGGCAACGCGCATGGCCTCGGCATTCGTGCTGAGATTGAGGTAGTAGGTTTCCAGACCGCGTACATCGGCCGAGGGATGGGCATTGATATGCAGCGAGACAAACAGATCGGCATTCTCGGCATTGGCGATAGCAGTTCGTTCTTCAAGAGAGATAAAAACATCTTCGTTCCGGGTGAGCAGTACCTCACAATGCAGCTCGTTTTCCAGAATCGGCGCAAGCTTTTTGGCAATATCGAGAACGATATCTTTTTCTTTCATACCAAAGGCCATGGCTCCGGGGTCTTTGCCCCCGTGGCCGGGATCGATGACTATTTTCTTAACACCCAGGCCTAACTGCTGGGCCAGGGAGAGAGGGAGTGCAGCGGGGGGGATATCGGTAGAGCCATTGCTCTTGTTTGCCGGGAGGGCAAAGGCAATTTTCTTCATGTCGCGTAATACGACAAGAGCCGTTTCTTTTTCTCCCTCCCGGTGCAGCTGTATTTTTTTCCGGCTAATGAGAAGTGGAACAGCCGGTGGCCTCATATCCTGCCTAATTTCCTTGCCCCGAACATCGATGACGACGCGGAACGGGTCGGGAAGATTGTATATCTTGTAATTGTCGATGGATTCAATGTCCAGAACCACCCGAACTGTATCCGGACTGAACTGTCCAGTGCGGATTCTGCGCAGAAGCCCGTCCTCAATCGGCACAGGGGACCGGTATTGCGGTTCAATATAACTTTTTTTGAAATCGATATAGAGTCTTCTCGGCGTATTTTCCGTTTCTTCAAGTAATACTTCTTTATAGTTCACCGGGCCGGAAGCCATAATCACTACTCGAGTATAGCTGTCCGACGACCAGTATTTTACCGGCAGGACATAGCTGAGGTTATTCTTGCCGTTATCGGCACTGGCAATCATTATTTCCGGCAGCGGAATATCATGCTCTTTGGACAAAATTTTCAGGAGATCTTCCGCCATGGGATGCATGTCTCCATTGGGATATTCGGCAACAATTCGACTGAGAAAAGCAGCGGCTTTCTTCGGATTGTTCTGTTTGTCAAGAGAGATTTGTGCGAGGGCAAAATACCCGTCATCGGCCAAGCGATGTTGCGAAAAAAGGCGGGTTATATCTTGAAAATAAGATATCGATTCTTTCAGATCCGTACTATTTTGAAAGCGATCGAACATGTCACCATAGACACGTCCAAGCATAAAGAGACAGGCGGGCGCCAGATCTGATTTTGATCCGGCAAGATATATCTGACGAAAATTTCTGGCACCTTTCAACCAGTTGTCTCTGGAAGCTGAGAGATTTGTGTCTGTCTGCAGCTGATTATAATAAAATTTGGCTTCATCGTATCGTTTATTGATCGATGAAACCTCCTCGGTCTCGTCGCCGATGGCCAAGAGGTGAACCGGGAAGAGGAGTATCTGTAAAAATACCACAATGGAGATATAAAGAGACCTGCTGCCCATGGTAAATTAAAAACCCTACCCCTCATCTGGTATCGTACGGAAAGAACTGACGGTGAAAAGCGCATCAATTTCGCGGAACTAAATCAAGTATACTCAAAACCGCCACCCATGGCAAAGCAAATAGTAGTCATGCCGTTCTTCGATGCAGATGGAGAGTTTTTACGACGCCATCAGTTTTTCAGCATATCCTTTAATGCATACAAGCTGGTTAACGCATCGAGTGGGGCACATTGATCAAGGTTGATTTCCTGTAAATAGTCTCTTATCGGATCGGCCGGTGGTGAAAAAAGAGACAGCTGATCGGGGTGTTTTTTTGATTTTGATGCTTTTTTGTGATGCACAAAGGGATCGGTATTTCGACCAAATTTGCCGCATTCGATGTCACGTAATATCTCTTTGGCCCGTTCGACCACGCTTTCCGGAACACCGGCGAGACCGGCAACCTGGATGCCGTAGCTTCTGCTCGTTCCGCCTTTGACCAGTTTATGGAGAAAGATGATATTGCCCTGCCATTCCCGGACGGCGATCGAATAGTTTTGTACCCGCTGGTTAGCCTTTGCCAGCTCGGTCAATTCATGGTAGTGGGTGGCAAAAAGTGTTTTGACTCCCTTGCCGTTTTTTTGCACTAGATCTTCAGCTACTGCCCAGGCAATGGATAAACCATCATAAGTCGAGGTG